>NZ_JAANTF010000007.1:0-512620 GCF_011290655.1 Rhodococcus sp. D-46
TCGTTGCGGTCTTCGCAGGTAAGTGGAATGTCGTGCTGAGTTCGCTGGCTCAGCTCGGTGTCAATCTGATCGGTATCGTGCTCGCTGGAGTAGTTGTGCTGCTGCTGTTCTCGTTGCCCCGATCCGGCCGCCAATGGAAATCAGTCACGCGCCGGGACGCCAGGCCTGGCACATCGCCGTAGGCGCCTGACCCACTGCCGGAACTGGACTTTCGAGGCTTCAGGCTGACAGCTGTCTTGCGGATCGGTGGGAATGTCTGCGCCGACAAACGTCGCGACAAACAGATCCGGCATGCGAACTGTCGGATCTGGGTACCGCTGTCTGTACCGATCATGGCTTCCAGGCTGGTTGCAGCGACTGGAAAAGGGGATCAATCGAGACGCAACCGATTGGCCGCATGACTTCACTCAGACCCTTCGGACCTGCAGCGCCGACGGCTCTGCCGGAGGAAACGGCCTACCGCAGTGCTTGACAAGACTTGTCGAGATTCTCCTTGGTAGCGATGAAACATCTACGCAACGTAGATGCAACGTAACCAAAACTAGTGTTCTGGATCACACAGTGTTCGTGTGGTCGAGAGGCCTTTGGTCACGAATCTGTGGGCAGAACGGGTCCTGGTTCGCTACCGGTGGTGGATGAGGACAAGGTTCCGCGGGTTGAGCACACAGCTCGCGGAACCGCCCAACCACACGCCCCGACGAGGGCACCGGCCGACAGGAGTTCAGGTGTCCGTAGTTGCGGAAGTCTCGGCGATCGATTTCGCGGAGACCGAATTCGATTGGGCACAGCGATCGACGCTGATTCGTGAAGTCGACCCACTCGTTCCGGGGCCACCATCCTTGGCGATGTGTCTGAGCGAACCGACGCGCGGACTGGTCGACATCGCTTCACTGCTTCTCGCGGCTCCGTGGTTGCTTCGATCGCCGCGTGGGGACGGGCATCCGGTCCTCGTTCTCCCCGGATTGCTGACTTCGGACGTTTCGACTCTCGCCTTGAGGACATACTTGAGCTTTCTCGGATACCGGGTTCACGGTTGGAATCTGGGTCTGAACACCGGTCCGACGGCGACGGTGGTCGACGGACTGCCTGCCGCATTGGCCGAGGTAGCAGATCGATACGAGCAGAAGGTGTCGGTAATTGGCTGGAGTCTGGGCGGTATCTACGCTCGAAAGCTGGCGAGGGACCTGCCGGATTCGGTGCGTCAGGTAGTGACACTGGGAAGTCCTTTCGGTCTCACCAGTCTGGAGCAGACGAGAGTCGGATCTCTCTACGCTCGTTTGTCCGGCAATCACGCGATACTGCCTCCGGTCGACGGCATCGAATCCGAACAGGGATCGCCTATTTCCGTTCCCGCCACGTCGGTCTACTCCAGGCACGACGGTATCGTTCCATGGCAAGCGTGCTGTGAAACCTCGGCAGGCCTGTCGGAAAGCATTGCGGTGCAAGGCAGTCACATGGGGTTGACCCACAACCCGTCGGCGTTGTGGACCGTTGCCGATCGTCTGGCGCAGGACGTCGACAACTGGCAACCTTTTGCGGCTCCGAAACGGCTTCGACGCATGTTTCCCTGCTGAGGTGCGAAGCTGAGGTCCGAGGCCGGGGTGTGGGGGAGAACCCTGAGTCCGACGCGGGGACGGACTCGTACCTGAGGACACACCGCGTCGGAAAAGATGGGTCCATGGCCTGATGCGCACAGGTGGATCGGCAGCGGATAGTGGAGGTCGACGCGGATGAACCGCGAGTTCCGTTGAAAGGAAACAACACATGACCTCCCCGATGAATACCCGCAAGCTCACCCGCGCCCGCTCGGGAGCAATGTTCGGTGGGGTGTGCGCCGGAATCGCTCGGTACTTCGGTTGGAAGTCGTCGACTGTCCGCTTGCTGTTCGTACTCTCGTGCCTGCTGCCCGGCCCGCAGTTTCTGATCTACATCGTGATGTGGATTTTCATTCCTCGTGAGCAGATCTGACCGAACCGCTCAACGGCGGCGGTCTTTCAGGCATTGCTTGGCCTCGTGCAATTCCTCCGAACTCAGTGGAGGAAGGGGCAGTGCGTCACGGTGCAGGCCCTCCGTGCGTAGGCCGTCGAGCATTACCGAGAGGTATCGACGCCACACGGTCGGGTTGACGGGCTGAGCAAATTCGGTGACTGCGCCCACCATGAAGATGAGGCCGAACAGGTCCGTCGGTACGGCGTCGGTGCGCAGCATCCCGGCCTCCTGGGCCCGGTAGAAGATCCTCTCGACCGACGGTTCGATGATGGATCGTTGGCATGCGACTTGCTCGCATCCCTCGTCGGTTCCGTTCAGGACGTCTTTGAGTCCGCGGTTGACCGACATACGGCTGCAGGCGAATTCGGCAAAGGTGACAAGTCCGTCCCACGGATCCGGATTGGCAAGTGACGCGTCCGCGGCCGCTGCCATGTCGGCGAAGTTCTGCTGGAAGACTCCGTCGATCAATTCTTCTTTGCTGGCGAACCGCCGATAGACCGTTCCGACGCCGACCCCCGCGCGCCGGGCGACGTCGTCGAGTGTGACGTCGATCCCTTCTTCGGCGAACAATTCACGTGCGGCGTCGATGATCAACTGCCGATTACGTGCAGCATCGGCGCGAAGGGGGCGCTCCATTGCGGTACTCATGTCCCCACTCTACCCGCCAAGTGGAGACAGCCTCTCCGTTTTCGTGTAGCGTTTTTGCTAACCGGAGAAGCCATCTCCGCATAGGTTGGGCGAGGGACTATGTCAGACATTGCTGAACGGACTGAATTCGAGCAGTCCTCAGCGCCTTCAGGGGACAACCACGCAAAGCGGTGGCTGGTTCTCGCGGTTCTGGGAATTGCGCAGCTGATGGTGGTCTTGGATGCCACCATCGTCAACATCGCGCTGCCTGCTGCGCAGCGCTCACTGGAGTTCGGTGATTCGGACCGCCAGTGGATCATCACGGCATACGCATTGGCGTTCGGCAGTTTGCTGCTACTCGGCGGTCGATTGAGCGACTTGTTCGGGCGCAGGCGAACTTTCATCGTCGGCCTGATCGGCTTCGCAGTCGCTTCCGCCATCGGTGGCGCAGCCGTCAACTTCGAAATGCTTGTTGCCGCTCGTGCCGGCCAAGGCGTATTCGGTGCGCTCCTTGCCCCGGCAGCCCTGTCGCTGCTGTCCGTGACATTCACGGATCCAGGTGAGCGTGCCAAGGCGTTCGGTATCTTCGGTGCCGTTGCCGGCGGTGGTGGCGCCATCGGACTGCTGCTCGGCGGCGCACTCACCGAGTGGGTCGACTGGCGCTGGTGCCTCTTCGTGAATCTCTTCTTCGCGGCGATCGCTCTGGTCGGAGCAGTCCTGTTGCTCGCGCCGCACACCAGTGACTCGCGACCCAAGCTCGACATCCCCGGAACGATCCTGGTGTCGATCAGCTTGTTCAGCATCGTCTTCGGATTCTCGAAGGCCGAGTCGGACGGGTGGAGTGCAACTCCCACTATCTCGTGGCTCGTTGCCGGCGTCGTGTTCATGGCGGCGTTCATCTACTGGCAGACCAAGTCCGAGCACCCACTTCTTCCGCTGCGGGTGGTCCTCGACCGAATCCGGGCTGGCTCGTACCTGGCGATCTTCCTTTCCGGCGCAGGCATGTTCGCAGTCTTCCTGTTCCTGACGTACTACATGCAGCTGATCCTCGGGTACAGCCCGATCATGACCGGCCTCGCATTCATGCCGATGGTGTTCGGAATCGTGACAGCGGCAACGCTTTCGACAGCGGTTTTGCTGCCGCGCGTCGGTCCGCGAGTGCTGATCGTGAGCGGAATGGTCATCGCGGCGATCGGAATGACTCTGCTGGCCCAGATCTCGGTGGACAGCGCCTATGCAGTCCACATTCTGCCGGGGCTCGTCGTCACCGGACTCGGCATGGGCAGCATTTTCGCCCCGTCGATGCAGGGAGCAACTTCAGGCGTGCATCACGAAGATGCCGGCGTCGCATCTGCCACGGTCAACACGATGCAGCAGGTGGGCGGCTCGATCGGAACTGCACTGCTCAGCACGATTGCCGCCTCGGCTTCCACCAACTACCTGGTGGGCCGCGAGATGAATCCGCTGACTCAGGCGCAGGCCGCCGTCGAGAGTTACACCACGACGTTCTATTGGGCCGCAGGCATATTCGCGGTCGGCGCGGTCTTGACCGGACTGGTTCTTCGGAGTGGACTGCTTCCGGATTCGCCGGAAGGTGAACCGGTAATCGCCCACTGACAGCAAATTTCGGGGTCGACGCCGCAATGGCGTCGACCCCGAAATCGACTCAGCAGTTCTTCCCGGGCGTTGCCTGAAACCGATGAAGGACGTGATCGAGTTGCTCGGAGGACAGCGCCGGCACGGGCAGTTCCCGATGGTCGGTGCGGGACGCGCAGAGTCCGTCGATCATGAACCCGAGTGCGCGGCGGTAAGCCTGAGGGGCCTCGTCGCCACCGAACTTCTGGGCCATCTTGACGACCTGCATGAGAAGTGGAATGTCGTTGACTTCGAAGTCGCTGCGCAGGGTGCCCTGTTCCTTGGCGCGATTGACAAGTACCGCAGTGTGTCGAGCGATCCCGGCGCGCGCGCGAGCGAAGGTGTCGGACGTGAAGCGTCCGTCCATCAGGAGATCGCCGAATCCGCGGTTGTCTGCCATGCGCAGAGAGATCACGTCGAGAAAGTAGACAAGACCTTCCCAGGCGTCGGGCATCTCTCGGGCGGTGGCGGCGATCGTTTCGATCTCGGAACACCGCGTGTCGAACAGTGCCTGGATCAGTTCGTCCTTGCTGGCGAAGCGGCGATAGACGGTGCCGACGCCGACGCCGGCGTGCTTCGCGACGTCTGCCAGCGTGGCGTCGAGTCCTTGGGCAGCGAACACCTCGCGAGCGGAGTTGAGGATGCGCTCGAGGTTGGCCTTGGCGTCGGACCGAAGGCGCGGCTGTGAGCAGTCGGCCGAGGTCCCCGCATGAGAAGCGTCGGGGTGTGTTGTCGGCATCCTCACAGTCTACGGCACTAAGCGGAATGATCGATTCCGTTAGTGCTATATTACTAAGCGGAACGTGTGGTTCCGATTGTCCGTATGAGAGAAGCCGATATGAGCACGTCTGACATCTGGGTCGGGAGCAATCCGATCTCGATGGTGGGTACGCGGAGTGCAGGTTTCGCGGCAACGAGGCTTCGCGCTCTTGCCGGCGACGGCGCCTTTGCTCAGCTCGTTCGTTTTGCCCTCGTCGGCGGAGCCAGCAACATCTTGTACTTTGCCGCTTTTCTGGCGCTGCGCGGTGACGGAGCGCTGGTCGCCAACGCAGTTGGTGCAGTCTTGAGCACCATTCTGGCCAACGAACTGCATCGCCGGCTCACCTTCCATGCCGCGGATCGCGTCAACTGGTTCACCGCGCAGTGGGAAGGCGGTGGACTCGCACTGGTCGGGTTGATCGCCAGTTCTGCCGCCATCAGTGCGCTCGGCTTCCTTCTCCCGGGCGCCGACGGGCTTCTTCAAGCCGGGCTTGTGATCGCCGTGAGCGGAATTGTCGGTGGCCTGCGATTCGTCGCCCTTCGCGGTTGGGTGTTCTGAGCGGTTCTCGAATTCGGATCGGACTCGGCTCGTAGGGAACACTGAGACCCATGAGCCTTTCGATAGCCGACTCCGGCATCCGTCTGGCTGTGCTCTGCATCGTCATGGCACTTGTCGCCACGCTCGTCTACCGATTCACCTATCTCGGTAGCGTTCGGGTGGTCCCCGGTGCCCTCGCTCGTGGCGCTCTTCAGCTGGCTGCGATTTCGTTGATCCTTGCCGCCGCCTTGGCCCACATCTGGTCGGCGCTCCTCGTGCTCGCCGGCATGTTCGTTGCGGCGTCTTTCACCGCGGCACGACGCTCGAACGCGGGGACGTCCGGAGTTTGGCTGACCATCGCGTTGGCGTCGGGAATCGGTGTGGTTCTGCCACTGATGCTGCTGTCCGGAGTGGTTCCGCTGCAAGGCGTCGCTCTGGTGCCGATCGGCGGCATTGTTCTGGGTGGCGCGATGACTGCAACATCGATGGCAGCCAAACGCGGACTCGACGCCGTCGACGACCGGTACGGGGAAGTGGAAGCAGCACTGAGCCTTGGATTTTCCCAACGAGATGCGCGGTGGGAGGTAGCCCGCACCGCTGCCTCCGATGCTCTGCTGCCTGGAGTCGACCAGACGCGCACCGTCGGCCTCGTGACATTGCCCGGAGCCTTTGTCGGTGTGTTGCTCGCGACGGGATCGGCCGTTCAGGCCGGTGCTGTGCAAATTCTTGTATTGGCAGGGTTGTTGTTGGCACAAACCTGCTCGGTGGCCGTGGCGTTGGAACTTGTCGCCCGCGGTTTCGTCTTTCGAGGTCAAGCTGTCAGGCCTGCGCGAGTTCGTTGATCTTGTCGCTGCGAAGGACGCGGCCGGGAAGATCGGGGGTGTTTGCCGCGAGGGTGATCATTGCCCTGCCGATGTTTTCACTGGTGGTCACGCTGCTGGGCCACACCCTGCGTAAGAGTGGGTGGAGAGGCACGGAGATTTGATACGACCGTGTCGATTCGTGAATCGTCCATTTATTCGACCAGCACTCTGTTGCCGACCATCACAACGGAACGGACTGGAGATCATCCGGCCGGAATGGCCAACTGAACGCTTGACCTGCAATTATGAGTCCATTTTGATCCGACTCGCGACTAAAGTCCCTACAAACCGGCTGGACGGTCGGCTGAAAATAGTTTTATGGACGAAGGAGTTGATGAAATACACGTTCTCGGATCGGAGTCCGCCGGTCGAATGGTAGAGGCGTCGGCGATCATCGTTCTCGGTGCGCTCTGTGCAGTAGTCGCAGGTTCGGGTGTGTTCTTTGTCGTCGGATCGATTGGTGGCTTCGCCCGATTGCTCTACCTGGTTGTTCGTGGTCCGCTCAACTCTTGCTCGGTTCCGGCGTCGACTGTCGAGCTGGCGCCTTCGAGAACGTCATGTGGTCGTTGATGCTCCCGAACGTGGAGTGAAGACGATCAAGGATGTAGTTCTGACGCATGTTCCACGGTGACTTCGATCCCTGCTTCGGGAACTGTTCCACAGCACGCATGACGTACCCCGACGCCAGGTCCAGGATCGGCCGCTGGTCCATCTCTTCGCTCGCGTGCGGCACGCACTTCGAATAGCCGCGCTTGTCCATCTCCGTCAGCAGTCGGCAGACGTACATCGACGTGAGATCTGCTCGCAGAGTCCACGAGGCGTTGGTGTAGCCGACGCACATCGCGAAGTTCGGTACGTCGCTGATCATCATGCCCTTGTAGACGTAACGATCACCGAGGGTGACGGGTTCGCCGTCCACTTCGATCGACATCCCGCCGCACGCTTCCATCTTCAATCCTGTTGCAGTGACGATGATGTCAGCTTCGAGTTCGCGACCTGACGCGAGACGAATTCCGGTCTCGGTGAAAGTGTCGATGCGATCGGTCTCGATCGAGGCCTTGCCGGATCGGAGGGCTTTGAACAAATCGCCGTCCGGTACGACGCACAAGCGTTGATCCCAGGGATCGTAGGTGGGTGTGAAGTGAGGATCGAGTGGGATCTCTTCCGGGAGTTGGCGACTGATCGCGAGGTTCAGCAACCGCTTTGCACGCGCAGGACTGCGCCGGCACAGTTGGTAGAAACTCAGGTTCACTACGATGCTCTTCCATCGAGCGATGCTGTGCGCGAGTTGATTCGGCAGTACTGCGCGAATAATGTCCGATAATTTGTCGCTGGACGGCAGAGCCAGAATGTATGTCGGTGATCGCTGGAGCATCGTGACGTGGCTTGCGTCCCGTGACATCGTGGGGACCAAAGTGACTGCGGTGGCGCCGCTTCCGATCACAACGACCTTCTTGTCGGAGTAATCGAGTTCTTCGGGCCAGAACTGCGGGTGCACAACCTCGCCGGCAAACGATTCACGTCCGGGGAAGTCGGGGGTGTATCCGCCCTCGTAGCTGTAGTAACCGCTGCAGAGATAGAGGAAGTTGCAGGTCAGTGTTTCGTCTTCGTCGCCGGTCGTGACCGTGACTGACCACGTCGAGTCCGCTGACGACCATGATGCGGCCGTCACCTTCCGGTTGTACCGAATCTTCTTGTCGATCCCGTTCTCTCGCGCGGTGTCGCGCACGTACCGGAGGATCGAATCACCGTCGGCGATTGCTTTGGCATCTGTCCACGGCCGAAACGGGTAGCCGAGCGTGAACATGTCGGAATCCGATCGGATGCCAGGGTATTTGAAGAGGTCCCAGGTTCCGCCACTGTTCGCACGGGCCTCGAGGATTGCGTACGACTTGCCGGGAAGCTCGGTCTGGAGTCGATACGCAGCACCGATGCCGGACAAGCCGGCGCCGACGATCAGGACATCGAGGTGTTCGGTGCTCATCAGTTCGGACTCCGTATCGATCGTGTGGGGCCACCGGGCAGACTAAGTGTTCGATCTCCACACTACTGAACGATGCTCAGTAAGGCGAGGGTGACCATGTGATCGTCGGCGGTCGGATAGCCGCACACAGTGGTTTACCTGCGGCGTCGGTGAGGCCGAGGTCTCCGTGGAGCATGCCGGAAGCGTCGGCCTCCTCGGCGATGTGTTCGGGGATCGCGTCGAGCATCAGCTTTGCGCGCCGAAACATCTCGAACGTCTGGTCATCGGATACCGTCACCCAGGACAGGTAGATGAAGCGTCCGCGAGGTGGACCCTGGATGTATGGACCGAGTAAGTCCCAGGCACCGGACTTTCGCTCCAGACTCGCTGTCAGTTCCCATCGCACTGTCTCGGTATCTCCCGGTACGAGGTCGAGGATTTCGTGTGGCTTGCCTCGGCGCTGAACGCCGACGTGGATGTTGCTGCGCTCTTCGAAGGTTGCGGTTTCGGAACACTCACGTCCGGGCAGGCTGTGACCGGTGATGATGATCTGCATATCGACATCATGCTCTGCATAGGTCGGGAGGGGTTGGCGTGGTGAGTCGTTCGGGTAGAACCTCTGTTGCGGCCGTGGTGGCGAGCATTCTGTTGTCGGGTCTCGGGTGGGGGTCAGGTGTTGCAGTGGCGACGGCGGACGAACCGGAAGTCGCGGGCGCGCTGGAGTCCTATGGCGAACTCTCGGCCGCAGTGTTTCCGGTCGGCGCCGGTGAGACGCAGCGGGTCGTCTATCGAACTCTGCGTACCGCTGACAGATGGGGAGAGTCGTCAGGGTCCGTGTTTCTGCCGGAAGGCGCCCCACCGGCGGGCGGTTGGCCCGTCATCTCCTATGCCCACGGAACTTTGGGCAGTGCGGATCAGTGTGCACCCTCGTCGACCGGATTCGGTCCGGGCGAGATCGAACCGATCGAACGCTGGTTGGAGCAGGGGTACGCGGTGGTCGCTACCGACTACTCGGGAGTTGGTACCGACGGGGTGCTGGCCTATCTCGACGGACATGCCGCCGGCGCGAATGCCGTCGACATCGTGCGGGCCGCGCACGAGTTGTACGGCAATGTGCTGAGTCCGCGGTGGATGGTCGCGGGTTTGTCCGAAGGTGGTCATGCGGCGTACTTCGCGGGACACGATGCCACCACTCGTGCGCCGGAATTGGATTTCCGTGGCTCGGTTGTCGTCGCAGGCCCCACACACATGGAAGGGCTGTTTCCGTTGGGCGGCCCGCTGTTTCCCGACATCGGTATCACCGGGCTGGTGGGATATGCGCTGTACGTCCTGGCTGGGATCGACGATCAACGACCCGAAGAGAACATTCGCGAGGTTCTCTCGCCGCAGGGGATCGAGTGGATGGAAAAGGCTCGGACACTGTGCGCCGGAGATCTCGGCCGACACATTCGAGCCGAACGAATCCAGTTGAGCTCGTTGTTTTCTCGGTCAGTATGGACGCCGCGCATGTACGACCTGTTCCGCGAGATGATGCAGGTGCCGGTCGACGGCTACGACCGTCCACTGCGCGTGGTGCAGAGCGTGTCGGACACAACGGTTCCTGTCGCCCTTACCTGGGCGCAACTGGTCGACATGCGTTCGCGGGGAACGCAGTTCGAGTATCAAGAACTCGCCGGAATCAGCCACGGTCAAACGACGGTCGCTTCGATGGACCAGACCATGGAGTTCGTCGATCGATTGATGAGGTGATGTCCTGGTGGTGTGGTTGTCCAGGGTGGCTGTTCAGCGCATACGCCGCGGACCGTAATCGTGGCCACCGTTGGCGAACCACACGATTGCCGCAATCGCGTACAGGATGCAGACCAGGAGTAGTAGGCCGCCTGCGATCCACAGCGAGATCTGACCGAGCCGTTTCACTCGATCGGACGCATACCGCGACCCGGCCACATCGCCGTCAGCCCACAGCGGATACACGTTGAAGGCGTGCGTGAAAGCGGAGAAGGAAAGCGGCCAGAAGAACAGCAGCGAGACCACTGCCCAGCCCGCATTGACGGGTGGTCGAATCGGGTGCTGAGGAACGGATTGCTGGACAGTGGGTTGATCCGGGGTGGTCGTGGGGGCTCCTGACATGAGGTGGCCCTTTCGACGCTACTGCGATGGAGCTGAAGAATCACTGAAAAACGGTGTTCGGTGATGCGATGTGGATCAGCGGCGTAAGTGTGCTGGATCAGCCGCATTGCCAGTCGTGACCGCTGGTGGTGGTTCCGGGTCATTGTTGTGCAGACGAGGGGCGTTCACGTCAGCGCAACTCGATGCCGCTCCGCGAGCATCCTGGCTACCGGCAGGACGTCCTTTGCTGCCATCTCGATACGTTCGAATACCTCGGGGTTGAGGATAGTCGTTCCGTCGAAATCACCTGAGCTGAGATAGATCCCGACCGGAGCGGTCAGCGCTTGGAAGAAAGCGAACAGTGGCCGCAGGGCATGATCCAACACGAGAGCATGGCGGTCGCTGCCACCTGTAGCGGCAAGAATCACCGGAGTGTTGGCAAGCGCGTACTGGTCGACGAGATCGAAAAAATGCTTGAACATTCCCGTGTACGAACCGCGGAACACCGGTGACGCCGCGATGACGATATCGGCGGACTCGACTGCTGCCAGCGCTTCGGCGGTCACTGAGTCGACGTGATCGCGATCCAGAGCAGATGCAAGACCTGGAATCAGATCCACGATTTCGAAAACTCGTGTGTCGATCTGCTCGAAGTCTCCCAAGGTTTCGACGATCAGGTCGACGAGGGCGCGAGTCTTGGAGGGTTTTTGGAGGTTGCCGACAACGGCAACAATTTTGAGCGGTGTGCTCATCGAAACTCCTATTTTTGGGACGACTTCAGCGATTCGATTTCCTTACGCACAACGGGGGCTACTTCGGTGCCGAGGATCTCGATCGCCCGCAGCATGTCCTTCTGTGGCACGTTGCCGAACCCCATCTGGATCATGATGCGGTCATGATGGAACAGTTCGTACTGCGCCATCGTCTTGTCGATGATTTCCTGCGGGCCGCCGAGGAAGAACGCACCCGCGGTGGTTGCCTGCGCTTCATATGCCCTGCGCGGCATGGGAACTCCGTTTCCGCGCTGATGATGATTCTGCATCCACCCGGCCTGGAAGTACGGGTACGACGTGTCGAGTGCTGTTTGCTTCGAGGTATCGACAAATCCTGGCGAAGCAATCGAGACAGCCAGTTTCTTCGGATCGTGTCCGAACTCCGCTGCAGCCCTGCGGTATAGATCGACGAACGGTTCGAACTGTTGGTAACTTCCACCGATGATGGCCAGTGAGAGGGGCAGGCCCAGTTTCGCGGCACGGACGACAGAGGCCGGAGTACCTCCGACTGCGATCCACACCGGAATCTGACGGTCCGGGCGGGGCGTCACGTCACCGTCGATCAGTGGTGGGCGAAGTTGTCCTTCCCAGTTGATCGGGTTTTCGTCGCGCAGTTTCAGTAGTAGATCAAGCTTTTCGGCGAAGAGTTCGTTGTACTGGGACAAGTCGTACCCGAAGAGCGGAAATGACTCCGTGTACGAACCTCGGCCGGCAATGATCTCGGCACGGCCTTCGGAAAGCAGGTCGACTGTCGCGAACTGTTGGAACACACGTACGGGATCGTCGGAACTGAGTACGGTTACGGCGCTGGACAGCTTGATGTTGTCGGTAGCCTGAGCCATTGCCGCGAGCACAACGGCAGGGGCTGAGACTGCGAAGTCGGTGCGATGGTGCTCGCCGACGCCGAAGACATCGAGTCCAACCTGATCGGCAACGGTTGCCTGCTCCACCAAATGACGAAGGTGGACACCGGGATTCATCATCGCGCCGGTGGTGGGATCTGGGGTGAGTTCACCGAAATGGTAGACGCCCAATTCGAAAGCCATGTTGTTTCTCGCTATCTGTTCGTGGGGGTGATGGAAAGCTGTTCTACGTGCGCATCGCATGCGCCGCCTTGATTCGTGTGATGTGTGGCAAGTCGGGAGAAGAAGCGTTCGAGCACCGGAAGCTCCTCGGTTTCAATGAGATCGGAGAAGTATTCGGCGATCCCTCGCGTGTGTATGGCGGACGCTTTTCGAAGCGTCTTCTTGCCCGCAGGCGTCATTGACACCGTCACGACGCGTCGATCGTTTTCCGGGCGAACGCGCTCTGCCAGTCCTGCCTCGACCAATCGATCGACGACGCGCGTCACGCCACTGGTGGTGACCAGGACCAGTTCGGCCAGATCGCCCATTCGGATCGTGTTTCCCGGAGCTTCGTGCAGTCGGAGCAGAACGTCGTACTGGCCAAGGGTGAGCCCGGTGGTGGTTCGAAGATCCGCCTCCATCTTGCCGAGGATGACGCTGTGGGAGACGACGAGGTCGCGCCACACACGACCACGTACGTGTTCATCAGTTGTCATCGGTGACGCCCTCCATTTATTTGCGACCGCAAGTATTGCTTACTCAAATAATACGCGTGTGACGGTCGAACTATTCCTTGCTCTTATTTGCGCTGGTAGCGAGGTATTGACTCGAACGCATGTTC
The DNA here is from genome assembly GCF_011290655.1 of Rhodococcus sp. D-46. NCBI lineage: Bacteria > Bacillati > Actinomycetota > Actinomycetes > Mycobacteriales > Nocardiaceae > Rhodococcus > Rhodococcus sp. D-46. The sequence goes on from NZ_JAANTF010000007.1 coordinate 12,943, forward strand.
GAGTATAATTTGGGGAGGGGATCGGGGGATTCAATGAGTGTCTTGTTGTCGGACGTGGTGTCTGGTTCTGCGGTGGGGTTACGCGGACGCCTGTGGCAGTTGACTGCTGCCGAGTTGCGCGCTGCTGCGGTGTCGGCGAGTGCGGAGATTCTGCGCCTGGAAGCCGTTCGAGTGGCGGTGGTGGACGAGTTGTCGTTGCGCCCGGATGATCAGGTGATCGCGAGCCGCGGTGTGGGGTCCTGGTTGGCGGCGAACACGATGCTGCAGGTTCGGGACGGGAAGAAGATCGCCGCATTGGGTGCGGCTTTGCGGCCGTTTCCGGCGGTGGCGGCTCGGTTCGATTGCGGGGACTGCTCCTTCGAGCATGCCGTGTTGATCGTGGCGTTCTGCGAGTCACCACCGAAGGGCATGCCGGAGGAGGCATTACCGAAGTGTATCGATTTGTTGTTGGCTGCTGCGTCGGGTGTGGAGGCGACGACGACGAAGGTGCGGAACGTGATCGCGACGTTGGAGCGGTTGTTCGAATCGGATGAGATCCCGCCCGCCGAGGATGTCGATCTCAATGAGTTGCGGATCGCGTCGACGCTCAATGGCCGGGTGGTGGTGCGCGGCGATTTCGACGCCCTGACCGGTGAAATGCTGCTGTCGGCATTGTCGAATCTGACGATGCCCACCCCGGCACCGGATGGAACCCCGGATTCTCGGTCGACGGCGAAGCGCACGGCGGACGGGTTCGCCGAACTGATCCGCCGTTACCTGGACTGCGCGAAAACCGGTACCGATGGTGGTCAGCGTCCGCACGTGAATGTGCACATCAATGCTCGGGATCTGGCGGAGCATCGGGACTGCGCCGCAACACCCTCCACTGCTGATGACGGAATGGCTGTGTCGGATCTTGATGTCGGGCACATGCCCTGGCTCGGGCCACTGTCCGTGTCACAGACCCGACTTCTCGGCTGCGACTGCTTCCTCTCCACCGTTCTGCTCGACGATCACGGCGCACCGCTCGATGCGCAACCAGGAAAGAGGTTGGTCAACGCCGAACAACGCGTCGCGTTGATCGCCCGAGACAAGGGCTGCGCCTTCCCGGGCTGCACGTGCGTGCCGGCGTGGACTGATGCGCACCATATCCGGCACTGGGCGAACGGTGGCCCGACGGTGATGAACAACCTGGTCCTGCTGTGCCGTTCACACCACCGGCTGATGCACCGAAAATCAGGGTTCGTCGGGAAATGGGAAATCCGAATCGGAGTCGACAACAAACCCTGGTTCATCCCGCCGCCCTCGATCGACCCCGGACAGCAACCCAGGCCGGCGAACACCACCTTCAAAACCTGAGAGGTCAAACCTCTTTGGCGACAACAGAACACGGACCGAGCACCGCATCGAAGGGATCCTCCGATGCGGTGCCAACCGGCCGTGGAGGAGTCGAATCAGTGCTTCGAGCGCTTGTGGCGGTACATCTCCGCATCGGCCGTATCCCAAGTCTCGGAAAGGCTTTGGGTCATGGAAAAGTCGGCTCGACCGATCGAACAACAGACGTCGGCATTCCGGAACGCCTTCTCCAAACACTCGAGCAGGTAGTCGACGGCGCGCGGCTGTGTATCGGGCAGAGCGATTCCGAACTCGTCTCCGCCCAACCGTGAAACCACCGCACCAGGGTGCGCGCATGCTGCCAAGATCTTGCCGGCCCTTTGAACGTATTCGTCGCCCGCGGCGTGGCCGAGTTCGTCGTTGATGGTCTTCATGCCGTCCAGATCGACGATGATGATAGCTCCCGGATCGGCGAATTGGCGGTACCGAGTTTGCTCGGCCTCGAGGATGCGATTCCACCCGCGCCGATTGAGAAGACCTGTCAACGGGTCGGTCTCGGCATCGAGTTGCGCAGTTTCGGCCAGTCGGACTGACTGCGCGCGCTGATAGTCGACATCGAGAATGGTTCCGAGAAGTCGGCACAGGAGATTGAGGAGGGCTAGGTTGTCCTCGAGCGCGGAGTCGCCCGCACTCGGGTCGGCGCCACACAGAGTGCCGAAGAGACTGCCGTCGTTGTGGAGGATTGGGATGCTGACGTATGCGCCAATGCCTTCCCATCTGCCATCACGGGACAGTGCGCGCACGAGCGCGCGATTCGATGAGACTGGCGGCGCATTTCCGAGTACCACCTCGCTGCACATGGTGTTTGGCCAAGCCCGGGTCTCGCCGACTTCGATGTGAAGTGGGTTGGGTGAGACGGTGAGAAAGATTTGATTGGACCCGTCGAACCGCGTGATCGACCACAGTGCCAGCGGAAGATATTCGTCGAGGTAGGACACGACCGAGCGACTTGCGTCGTCGAAATTCGTCAGAGGTGGCAAGAGTGGCAACATCGGGATGGTGCGCGTCTGGCCGTGCGGCATTTTGACCTCCTGATCGACCCTAGGATTCTGTCGATGTTCAGGCTCTTGGTCCCGCGTGCGACAAATCTTCCACGAACAGTCTGCCTCGAGAATCCTCGCGATTGCTGAAAGTGTGCTGTGATTCTTCCGACCGCGGGGCCGTGGATTCTTTGGTGGCCAGCTAATCTTCCGGTATGGAGCTGGCGCGTGGAGCGAACACAGTCGTTGAGGGAACTTCGCTGAAGGTGGCGGTGAACGGTAGCGCCCCGGGCACGGTAGACCTGATGGTGTTCCAGCTCGACGAACGGAACAAAGTACGGGACGACGCAGATTTTGTCTTCTTCAATCAGCCGGTCTCACCCGAAGGCGCGGTGCGCTTGGAGTCCGGCGGCGTCATCGAAATCGACATTGCGAGGTTGCCCGCTGACATCCATCAGCTGAGTGTTGCCGTGGCACTTGATGCGGCGGCAAACGGAACCCTGTCTGCTGTCGGGGGCCTTGGGGTCGTGGTGGAGCAGGTTGGTTCCACCGCCATCGTGGCTCAGGCTTTGGGGTTGACGAGTGAGAGAGCAGCGGTTCTCGTCGAGATCTATCGCCGCGGCACGGGCTGGAAGCTGCGAAACGTGTCAGCTGGCTGGGACAGCGGATTGGCGGACCTGGTAACAGCATTCGGCGTTTCGGTCGACGAGGAACCGCCGGCTCGACCCGCCGGCTCTGCTGAATCGACAGGCGGTATCCGGACCGTGCCCGACGAAGCCAAACTCTCCATGGTGAAGCGGGAGAAGCTGGACCTCCGAAAGCGCGAAGTGGCCAAGGTCCTGCTGACCAAGGGTGGCAACGGAATTCGGGCACGGGTGGTCCTGGTGATCGACAAAACCGGAAGTATGGCCAAGCAGTACCGCACCAGAGTGGTGCATCGTGTTGTCGAACGCATGATTCCCGTTGCGATCCAACTCGATGACGACGGCAAGCTGGAGCCGTACTTGTATGCAGTCAGCTTCGTCAAACTTCCCGAGATCTCTGTCCATGACGCGGAAGAGTGGTCGGATACCTACCTGCACTTGCGCGGCTCGCACGGCGGATTCAACTACGACAAGATCGGCGCCGCAAATCGTGAAGTGCCGATCATGACTGAGATTCTTTCCGGCCTGACACGTGGTTCCGCGCCGACGCTCGTCCTGTTCTTCACCGACGGAGGCTTCAGCGAGCGCAAGGAAATCACGAAATTGATGCGCGAAGCGTCTGGGCTCCCGGCCTTTTGGCAGTTCGTCGGAATCGGCAAGGCCAACTACGGAGTGCTGGAGAAGCTCGACGACCTCGACGGCAGGGTGGTCGACAATGCCGGATTCTTCGCGCTGGACGACATCGACACCGTCGACGACGCCCAGTTGTACACCCGTTTGCTGAGTGAATTCCCGGATTGGCACAAGGCAGCTGTAGCCGCGGGCATCACAACGCCGTGATTTAGCTGGTCGAAACCAACTGCGGTGCATTCTCTTTCAAGGATTCGTCGATGTGCGCCCAGGTGGAGTCTCTCGCGGTGGGGCCGGCAACGAGCCCGAGGTGACTTCCCGGCGCCTTCTCGAACCGGACCGACGGCGCGCCGGTGAGGACCGACGTGATTGCTTCCACCGAAGCGATGGGTGCAATCACGTCAGTGGTGCCGCCGATCGCGAGAACGGGAACGCTCAGAGCTGACAGTTTGATCTCGCGTCCGGCAAGCGTGACGGCGTCGTTGTAGAGATTGTTGCCGAGCATGAGTTGTTCGCAGATCTGCTGAAAAGCCTTGCCAGGGTATCCAGGCATGGCTGCCATGAACTTGTCTATCGATTCCATGCGAGCCAGTGTCTCGGTGTTGTGGAGGTTGCGCATGATGAACCATGGCTTGAGAACTTCGCGCTGCAACGCCGTCACCTTGTAACTCGCCTGAACGAGTGGAGCAGGTAGTCCGCCGACAAGATTGGTCGCGGACGTGAGTGGGGTGTCGCCCGTGTATTTGCCGATCAGCCTCAAGGGGCTGATAGCGGGAATCTTCGTGTAATCGATTGGCGTTCCGATTGCCGTGATCGATGCGATCGGCAGGTCGGAGTGAGCGGAGCCCGTGAGCAGAGACATGGTCCCGCCGAGGCTCCACCCGATCAGCGAAACCGGTGCGCCGTCGTGTAGATCCGAGATCGTACGGATCGCTTCGGGGATGATGTCGTCGACCCAGGCCTCGAAACCCATCCCGCGGTCGGAGTACCGCATGGTCCCGTAGTCGAGGAGGTAGGGCGTGTTCGCCCCATCCAGTAGGTGCGCGGCGAGGCTTTGGCCCGCACGAAGGTCGTAACAGTCGGCTGAAACCGCGAGGGGCGGTACGAGGAGAACCGGATTACCTCTTGGCCTCCACAATGCGCCGAAGCGATACAGATCGCGGTGTGGACCTTCGCTGATCAGTACGGACGGGGTGCGTTCGGTCTTCTCGACACCGTCGCCGAAGGAGAGTCCCCATGCATTGCGTGCTGCGGTGTCCAGCGTCGGACGCCACGTCGCGATCAAACCACTGATATCGAGCACTGGTTCCCCTCGGAGTCGAATCGGCGGACGGCCGAGTCAGCCGCGCTCGGTGTATGTTACCTGCCTTCACATACATCGATCTCGGGGGTGTAAAAACCCAGCTCGGCAACGGAGCCACCGTGCCGAGCTGGGCTGATCGGGGTGATATGGCAGTGATCGGGTGGGGACGATCAGGCGGGGACGATCAAGCCGGTCGAGGCTGTGGCCGTCGCGTATCGCTGTGCAACGTCTTCCCAGTTGATGACGTTCCAGTAGGCCTTCACGTAGTCGGCCTTGACGTTCTTGTACTGCAGGTAGAAAGCGTGCTCCCACATGTCGAGCATGAGCAATGGAACGATACCGATGCTGATGTTGCCTTGCTGGTCGGTGAGCTGCTCGATGACCAGGCGCTGCCCGACCGTGTCGTAGGCCAGTACCGCCCAGCCGGACCCCTGCAAAGTGGTTGCTACAGCGGAGAAGTGGTTGACGAATGCGTCGAAGGTGCCGAAGTGCTCGTCGATTGCGGCTGCCAACTCGCCCTCTGGCCGCTCACCGCCGTTGGGGGAGAGGTTCTTCCAGAAGATGGAGTGATTGGTGTGGCCGCCGAGGTGGAAGGCGAGGTTCTTGCTGAGCAGCGGCGCCTTCGCGGTGATCGTGCCGTCTTCGCGCGCAGCAGCCAACTGCTCGATTGCGCTGTTGGCGCCCGCCACGTACGTGGCGTGGTGCTTGCTGTGGTGCAGTTCCATGATCTCGCCGGAGATGTGCGGTTCGAGAGCGGCGTAGTCGTAATCCAGTTCGGGGAGAACGTATTCAGTCATGTGACATGCCTTCCTTTGAGGAAATGTTGTGAGTCGAGAGATTTCGATAGGTTCGATTGTGATAGACGAGCGGCGCTGACATGTGCTGCGGATCGATGACGTCGACGACGCGTGCAGTGACGATCACTGCGGCGCCACATGTAGTGGCATTCAAGGGAACCGCACGCAGGGCGTGGCCTGTCCCATGTAGGAACGGTTCACCCGTCGAGAGAAACGACCAGGGCATATCGTCTCCGAAGCGCACAGCGCCGCGGGTTGCGAACGTGGAAGCCAGTCGTTCGTTCGCCGAATTTGCCAGGTGAACAACAAAACTGCGGGCGGAAGCGATGACGCTCGCAGAGCCTCGCAACGACTGTAGTGAAAACGCCAGAACTGCAGGATCGGCGCTGATCGAGATCACCGACGATGACGTGATGCCGGCCGGGCCGTCATCGCCCGTTGCGGTGATGATCGAGACGCCGGCGGGATGGTTCCGGAACGCCTCGACGAAGGAGTTTCGGATGGACGGCTCCGCATCAACAGAGTCGCCCGAAACAGATTGGGTGCCAACCAGTTTTGTGGTCACTCCTCGCCCCTCTTCTGTCTCGGGTTTTGCTGCCGTTGCACTGTCTTGTGCAATACCGACGTTAAAACCTCGAGTGCAGTTGAGGTCAAGATGCTGTGGCGGACCTCACCGTCCGAGCTTGGCTGCCAGGCGTTCCATGTATCCGACAACCTCTTCGGGGCTCTTGTCCGGAGTGCCGAACATTGCTTCGGTGACACCGATGTCTTCCCAGTGGGCGAGCTTCTCCGAATCGGGTTTGCCTGCCAGGACGGTTATTTCAGGCTCGCCGACTCTACCTGCTTCGGCCCAGATCTTTCGGAGCAGTTCCACGTTTCCGTCGATCTCCTGCTCGATGGGTGTGGTGATCCACCCGTCGGCAGACTTTGCGATCCACTTGAAAGTCTTCTCGTTGCCGCCGCCGCCCAAGAGGATGGGAGGACGGGGCTTCTGAACTGGTTTGGGCCACGCCCAGCTGGGTCCGTACTTCACGAATTGGCCGTCGTACGACGCTTCTTCCTTCGACCACAGTTCGCCCATGGCTTCGAGATACTCGCGGAGTGCGGTCCGGCGTTTGTTGGGCGGTACGCCGTGGTCGGCGAGTTCCTCTGCATTCCAGCCGAATCCGACGCCGAAGACCACGCGTCCGCCGGAAAGATGGTCCAGCGATGCGATGGTTTTCGCGAGAGTGATCGGATCGTGTTCGAGGGGGAGGGCCACGGAGGTGCCCAATCGGATGGTGTTCGTGACCGACGCGGCGGTGCCGAGGGCAACCCAGGGGTCGAGTGTGCGCATGTAACGGTCGTCGGGCAATTCGGCCGACTGGGTTCCGGGGTGATCGGAATCCCTCGAGACGGGGATGTGAGTGTGCTCCGGAACGTAAAAGGCGTCGAATCCATTCGCCTCCGCAGCCTTTGCTGCATCGGCAGGGCGGATGCCGCGATCACTGGTGAACAGGCTGAGTCCGTAGCGCACTGGTTCTCCTTCGATGGTCCGTCGAAAAACTGTAACCTGTTGCATCTTCGTTCGGATAGGTTTCCAGCCCAGTAAATCGATTGCCGACGTGACCGGGGACGTGGTGAACTCGGGCGGACTTGTTGTGGGTCGAGAAGTGGATGCAGTAGAGGTGGATGCAGTAGTGATGGATGCAGCGGAGATGAATCGGTTGTCGTGGAATGCGGCGACCGTCGCTCACAACAGTCGCAAAGGAGACCAGGCACAGTTCTTTCGCAACGGCGGGTCGACCTTGTATCCGGAAGAACTGGCGCTGCTCGGCGAGATCGACGGCTCCTCGATTCTTCATCTGCAGTGCAATTCCGGTCAGGATTCGTTGAGTTTGGCCGCTCTCGGTGCCGCGGTGACCGGCGTCGACATCGCGGATTCCGCGATCGACTTCGCCCGAACCTTGTCCGCGGAATCCGGAATTGCCGCCGATTTCGAGCGTGCCGATGTATCTGCGTGGCTCCGCGCTGCTGCCGCTGGCCAGAGAAAGTTCGACCGAGTCTTTTCTTCGTACGGAACGGTGATCTGGTTACCCGATCTCGACGAGTGGGCCGAGGGGATTGCCGGTGTTCTCGCGCCGAACGGTCGATTCGTTCTGGTGGAGTTTCATCCGTTTGCCATGTGTTTCGACGAGAAGTGGTCGCTGACATACCCGTACGGAGGCGGGACTCCCGTGACCGAACCCCGTGGCGTGGGCGACTACGTGGCAGATTCGGCCGATCTCATCTTGCCAGGCGCTGAGGGAAACGGAGTCGAGAACTTCGAAAATCCTTTCCCCTCATGTGAATTCAACTGGTCCATTTCCGAGGTGCTAGGAGCTTTGCGGCGCGCCGGATTGACGCTCGAGTCCTTCGACGAGTACCCGTACGCCAACGGTTGGCAAGGATTCGAGGAGATGGCTGAACTCGGCGGCAAGCGTTGGGGAGTCCCGGCCGGACGACCCGAGATCCCGCTCATGTATTCGCTGTCGGTTCGCTTGGCCGACTGACGCCTATTTCCCCCGCATTTGCGGGTAATTGCAGACACAGGTAGTAATTACCCCCATGCCCTCGACGCCACTGACACGACGCATCGCCGTCGACCTGTGCCGTCTTGGTGCCAACTGCTGTTGCTGTTGATTCCTTCCGACTCTCCTGAGTGAGAATGGCGCCGCTCTGTGCGCCTTCGCCCCTGCATATGCGCCCGTTGCTGCATGTGTGCCGGAATTTTCCGTACGTCGAGGAAGAACAGCGATGTCGACTCCTGTCGAAGCAATAGAACCAACATCAGTCACGGAACCGAACCGTGAGCCGCGTCGGCCGTGGACTTCGAGTGCGACCACTGTCGGACTGCCGGTGCTTTCCGTGATCGCATTCTTGGCCCTGTGGCAGGTCGCTGCCGCGAGCGGCACCTGGAGTGAGACCTTCGTGCCGTTCCCGAGCACGGTCTGGCATGCCTTCGTCAACACGATGACCACGCACGACGGAGTGCGCGGCTACCAGGGTTACCTGCTCTGGGAGCACCTCTACATGACGCTGCGACGGGTGCTGGTCGGTGTGATCATCGGCGTCGGATTGGGCGTGATCCTCGGTTTGGCCATGGGATCGGTGACATGGCTGCGGAGCCTGCTCGAACCGTGGTTGACGTTCCTGCGCGCACTGCCGCCCCTGGCGTATTTCTTCCTGCTGGTGATCTGGCTGGGAATCGACGAGGCGCCGAAGATTACATTGCTGGCGCTCGCTGCTCTTCCGCCGGCAGCGGTGGCCACCACAGCTGCTGTGGTCGCGGCGCCGGTCGGACTGGTCGAAGCGGCCAGGGCCCTGGGAGCCTCACGGGCGCAAGTGATCCGGGACGTCGTCGTCCCGTCGGCCTTACCGGAAACTTTCACGGGCATTCGGCTGTCGGTAGGTATGGCGTACTCGTCGGTGGTCGCGGCCGAACTGTTCAACGGCGTCCCCGGAATCGGCGGAATGGTCAAGGATGCAAGCAATTACAACAACACACCGGTCGTGCTGGTGGGGATCTTTGCCATCGGATTCTCCGGCCTGATCATCGACGGACTGCTGCGGGCTGCAGAGCGCCGCGCCGTTCCCTGGAGGGGAAAAGTATGACTGACAATCAGAAACACGCCAGCAGCAATCTGAAGCGCAGCAGTAATTCGACGCCCAATGAAGGAAGGGCTGCCCGGACGGCGTTCACGGTGCTGATCGGCGTCCTTGCCCTTGTTCTCGGTGCGTGCTCGGTGGATCATTCGGGCCAGGATTCGTCCAAGGAAACAATCCGTATCGCTTACCAGTCGTTCCCGAGCGGCGACTTGATAGTCAAGAACAATCGCTGGCTCGAAGACGCACTGCCCGAGTACAACGTGAAGTGGACGAAGTTCGATTCGGGAGCCGACATCAACACCGCCTTCATCGCCGGTGAAATCGATTTCGGCGCAATCGGTTCGAGTCCGGTTGCTCGTGGACTCTCGGCACCGCTGAACATTCCGTACCAGGTCGCGTTTGTTCTCGACGTGGCCGGCGACAACGAAGCCCTGGTGGCGCGCAACGCAACCGGAATCAAGACCGTCGCAGATCTGCGCGGCAAGAAAGTGGCCACGGCATTCTCCTCGACCGCGCACTACAGTCTGCTGGCAGCGCTGAACCAGGCCGGACTCAGTGCCGACGACGTCCAGTTGGTGGATCTCCAGCCGCAAGCATCCCTCGCAGCCTGGCAGCGCGGTGACATCGATGCCGTCTACACCTGGCTGCCCACGCTCGACGAACTCCGTAAGGACGGAACACAGTTGATCGCCAGCCGTGAGCTCGCGACAGCAGGAAAGCCGACACTCGATCTTGGTGTGGTGTCGACTGCGTTTGCCAAGGATCACCCCGAGATCGTCGACACCTGGCGCCAGGTTCAGGCCCGCGCGCTCACGACGATCGCCACTGATCCGAACGCGGCAGCGGAAGCTGTTGCCGCACAATTAGGCGCCTCGAAGGACGACGCGGCAGCGCAGTTGAAACAGGGTGTGTTCCTCACTCCGGAGCAGATCTCTTCGCCGGAATGGTTGGGCACCGAGGGCGCTCCCGGGAATCTGGCAGTGAACCTGCAGAGTGCAGCGCAATTCCTGGCCGAGCAGAAGCAGATCGACAGTGTGCCTGATCTGGCGGTCTTTCAGAATGCTCTCTATGTGAAGGGGCTTCCCGATGTCCTTGACCAGTAGCGTGACCGCACAGCAGGCCTCGGGAGGATTCGCCCCCGACCGCCCGGGCGCGATCCGAATCGACACCGTCTCGCACAGGTACGGCCACGGTCGAGAGTCCGTCACGGCACTCGGGCCCGTATCGATCGACGTCACACCTGGTGAGTTTCTGGTTCTCGTCGGAGCGTCGGGTTGCGGCAAGAGCACATTGCTGCGGCTGATCGCGGGTTTCGAAAATCCTTCCAGTGGAACGGTTCAAGTCTCCGGATCCGATCCGATTCCCGGGTCGAGTGCGGGAGTGGTGTTTCAGCAGCCACGGCTCTTTCCGTGGAAATCGGTGGGCGGCAACATCGATCTGGCACTCAAATACGCCGGCGTTGCGAAGAGCGAACGCGGGCAAAGGCGTGACGAGCTTCTCGACCGCGTCGGTCTGGTCGGCACTGCGGACCGGCGTATCTGGGAAATCTCCGGCGGGCAGCAGCAGCGGGTGGCAATTGCTCGTGCCTTGGCGGCGGAAACGTCGTTGCTCCTGTTGGACGAACCCTTTGCCGCGCTGGACGCCCTCACTCGCGAGCGTCTGCAGGAGGACCTGCGCAGTGTCAGTGCCGAATCGGGGCGAACAAGTGTCTTCGTCACTCACAGTGCCGACGAGGCGGCCTTTCTCGGCTCCCGCGTCGTAGTTCTGACAAGCCGACCGGGCAAGGTCGCGCTCGACCTGAAAATCGATCTGCCACGAACCGGCGTCGATCCCGACGATCTCCGAGGCTCACCCGAATACGCGGCATTCCGAGCCGAAGTCGGCCATGCGGTCAAGGTTGCAGCTGCAGCGTAGGTACCCTGCGCGTCGACTACCAGGTGGCCGCGTCGATAATGGGAAGGAGAACGTGCAGGACACGACGAACAAGGAGTGGTCATGGCAACTGAGGTGGAGTCCGGTGACCTCGTGCAGGCAGCCGGCCATGCGGGTCCGTGGACGGTAGTCGAAGTTCGCCAGGGGATGGCGCTGCTCGAACACAGTGACGGGCACAGGTTGTCGCGTCGAACGACGACGTTGACCGTCGTCCGCAAGGGCTCGGGCAAGAAGGCAACGGCCGTCGAAGACGGGAACGACGAAAACGGATCGCCAACTCTGTTCGACTGAAACCGCAGCTCGACTGAAACCGCAGCTCGACTGATCTTCCGTCAGTTCGAGACGGCGTCAGCTGGAGAAAATGTCGTCTACGCGTTTGTCGAAGTATTCGGCGATTCGGAACGCCAGTGACAGACGCGGGTCGAAGTGTCCCTTCTCGATCGAGATGACGGTCTGGCGTGTGATGCCGAGCGCGTCGGCGCACGCTTGCTGTGACAATCCGGCTGCCGTACGAAGTTCTTGAAGGTTGTTGCGCATCAGATCTCGTCAGATCTCGATTGTGGGGTGCGGTCCCTCGACACTGCCCAGTACCGGATTCCGAAGTCGGCCAGCCCGAGGGCTGTAAACATTACGAGCGGCAGTTCGGGAGCGCCGAAGACATTGTGCGCGATCAGCGCGATCCCCATGGCAGTGATCAAGTCGGTGAACGCGCCGAAGCCGGCCTTGCGACTCCATTCTGTTTCGACGGTGTCCTCGGGGTAGGCGGGGGCCTTGTCGTTCTCCGATGGAAAAAGGGCCCACGCCGACCCGATACAAGCCGGTGCCATGACGATTGCGAAGACGATGAAGGCCAACGTCTTCCGATCATCGGCGGTCGATGCTGCAAAAAAGCTGAAGGCTAGCGTTGCTGCGACGCCGATACCGATGATCAGGCTCCACCGTGCCGTGGTGCTCATGAAGCCTCCCAGGTGTAAGAGTTCTTTGACATGCCTGAGCGTAGGTCTACGTGCGCTGGATGTCAAAGAACTCTTACATCGCGCTGAGGGTCAAGCGACCCCGAAAGGCGCTGCGTATGAAAACTTCCCCGTCTGATCGGGGCGGTGCGTGGTGAGGGTCCTGATCTGAAAGTGCTCGCCCCACTCGGCTTCCGGAGAATCGATCCCGGCGTCCGTGCTGGTGACGAACCCGAACTGCGGGTAGTACTCGGTGCTGCCCAGGAGGGCGAGCAGTGGCACGTCCAGAGCGTCGGACGCACCGATCACCGCGTGCATCAGCGCCGAACCGACGCCGCTGCGTTGGTTGTCCGGTGTGACTGCCAACGGGCCGAGGCCAACCGCCTCAACGGGACCGACCCATCCGCGTGTTCCGATCACGAAACCAACGATCTCATCACCGGCGACGGCGACAAGGGACAACTTCGGTAAGTAGTCGTTCGAGGCGAAGAGCTGACGTGTCAGTTCGATCTCGTAGGGAGACTCGCCGGGCGGCGCTTGGTCGGCAAACGCCGCCCCGAGCAGTGAATAGATTGCGTCACGGTCGGAAGAAGTTTCGCGGCGGATGTACATGGCCACGAAACTACCCGCTTCATCTCCGATCGTGCTCCTCGTTTTCGGCCTGACGTGCCACTCGCTTTTCGTAATCCGCACGCCCGTTCGGATCTACCGATGTCAGCGCGCGGCGATCGTCGATCACCCGGCGTCCGATGTTGATCATCCATTCGGGTACTACAGCGTCGATGAGGTCCCAGCCCGCAAGGTAACGCGGAACAGTAGTTTCGGCTCGCCGGTGCGCGACCGTGTCGACGACAGCTTTGGCCACGACCTCGGGTTCAACCGTCGGCATGCCCTTTCCGAGTGGCACACCGGAGGAGAGCCCGGTGCGCACCGCGCTGGGCAGGATGGCGCTGACGCTGACGCCGGAATCTGCGAATTCGACACGAGCAGAGGCGGAAAGGCCCACCGCACCGAACTTGCTTGCGTTGTACACGGCCATTCCTGGCACCGGTAGCTTGCCTGCCATGGATGCGATGTTGACGACGTGGCCGCGTCGCCGATCCACCATGCCGGGCAGCACGGTGCGCATCCCGTGAATCGGGCCCCAGACATTGACGTCGAGGGTTACTCGACTGGTGGCGTCGGACTCGTCGAGGAAGCTGCCGAGCGGCATCACGCCCGCATTGTTGACCAGAATGTCGATGTGACCGAATTCGCCGATCACTGTGGAGACGAACACATCCCAGGATTCGCGTGAGGTGACGTCCAGAGCGTACCCGCGGGCCCGTGCGCCGATGGATGCGGCGGTGTCGACGGCCGTCTCCTCGTCGAGGTCGCCGACGCAGACGAGTGCGCCGCGAGCTGCGAACAACTCCGCTGTGGCCCGGCCGATTCCGCGGCCACCTCCGGAGATGACGACGACTGCTCCGTCGAGATCGATCGGCGGGTAGGTGGTGCCGAAAAGGCTCATGTGGTGTACTCCGGTTCGGGGGTGGTGGTGGGCTCAGCGGGGGTGTCGTCTGACGCAGGGTTATCGGACAGCGTGTGGTTGTAGGCGTATGGATCGAAGGCCCGTAGCCGTCGACGCATGGCTCCTGACGACCACGGCCAGTTGAAGCTGTTGCGGCCGTTGACGTCGAAGAAATAGCTTTCGCAACCACCGGCGTTGTAGACTGTGGTACCCAATGCCTCCTGAACTTGAGAGTTGAAGGCTGCCTGTACTTCCGGGCGCACGTCGATGGTTTTCCAGCCGTGCCGACGAGCGTGGCCGATCGCCTGTGCCACATAGTTCAGTTGGGCTTCCAGAATCATGAAGGCCGACGTGTGTCCGGTGCCGAGGCTCGGGCCCAGCAGAATGAACGCGTTGGGGAATCCGCTGACGGCGGAACCGAAGTACGCCCGCGGGCTTCCCTGCCAATGATCGTCGAGTGATCGACCTTCTCCGTCGAATACCTTTGATGCAATGGGCATGTCGAGGATGTGGAAGCCCGTTCCGAAGATGATCGCGTCCACTTCCGATTCCACTCCGTCGGCTCCGATCACGGTGTTGCCGTGGATCTCTTCGACTGCGTTGGCATGGACGGTCACGTTGGGTCTGCCGAGGGCCGGGTAGTACGAGTTCGACATGAGTAGTCGCTTGCAACCGAGGGTGTAGTCGGGAGTCAGCGCCTTGCGTAGCTTCGGATCGCGCACCTGCAAGCGCAATTGGGCCGACCCGAGTTTCTGCACGATTCGCAGGATCCACGGATTGCGGAACCCCAATCCAAGCGCTTCCATGATTCCGTATTCGATGCTGCGTAGAGCCTTGTGCGCTCCCGGTACGAATCGCATGACGGACCTTTCGATCCGCGGTACGTAGTGATCGGGTTTGGGAAGGACCCATTGAGCGGTGCGTTGGTAAAGGTGAAGGGCGGACACGTCGGAGACGATGCGCGGCACGAATTGGACTGCGGAAGCGCCGGTACCTACGACGGCGACGCGCTTTCCGGTCAAGTCGTAGTCGTGATTCCACTGCGAGGAATGAAACACCTCGCCCTCGAACGTTTCCAGCCCGGGAATCGCCGGCGTCAGGGGTTCGTTCCACGGGCCGGCGGCGGCTATCACGAAACGAGCAGTGAGTTCACCGCTGGAAGTTGTGATCTTCCAGAGTGATTGCGATGCGTCCCACTGTGCGGAGAGCATTTCTACCCCGAAGCGAACGTGCTTGTCGACCCCGTGGCGGACGGCCGTGTCCTCGATGTACTCGCGGATCTCCGGCTGCTCCGCGAACAGTCGGGTCCAATCCGGATTGGCGGCAAAGGAATACGAGTACAGGCCGGACGGGACGTCGCAGGCACAACCGGGATAGGTGTTGGCGCGCCAGGTGCCGCCGAGGGAGTCCGCTTTCTCGAGCAGGACAAAATTGTCGATCCCGAGGCGCTGCAGGTGAATTGCGGCACCGATCCCGGAGATCCCGCCACCGATGATCACGACCTCGAAGTGGTCAGTTCTGTTGTTCACTGAGTCTGCGCTTTCACTGGTGGGACGGGGTGGAGTGGAACGGGCGCGCATCGAGTTCGCGTTTCACGCTCGCACGTGTTGTACGTAGGGATGATTCGAAGGTGGCGAGCCGCCGTCGGCCGTCCATGAAGTTGGCGCCCATGACGGCGAGATCGTCGTCGGTGGCGTCTATGCGCAAGACCCTGGTTCCCGCAGCGCGCACCAGTTCGATTTCCCGGTCGAGGCCCTTGGACATGGAGTTCCGCAGGGCGCCGCGTTCGATACGGGCGGCGCCGCGCGCCGGCTTCAGTGTTCGAGATGCCATGGGCGCCAGTACAACCAGCTCGTCGAGTTCGAGGGGGAGCAGGAGGTCTACCGATGCCGTGGACGCCGCGCCGCCGTCGATGTACCTGACGCCGTCGATGGTGACAGGTGGGAACCAGCCGGGAATCGCCCAAGACGCTCGAAGCGCTTCACCGACTGTCGCTTTCGGAGCCCCCTGTGCCCCGAACGCGACCCGTCGCCCGGTTCTGTAGTCCATGGATACCATGTACGCGCACGGATGT
This sequence comes from Rhodococcus sp. D-46, assembly GCF_011290655.1. Taxonomy (NCBI): domain Bacteria; kingdom Bacillati; phylum Actinomycetota; class Actinomycetes; order Mycobacteriales; family Nocardiaceae; genus Rhodococcus; species Rhodococcus sp. D-46. Next base: position 28,767 of record NZ_JAANTF010000007.1, read on the forward strand.
GGGAGCCACGAATCGCCAGGGGCAAGAGATTCGGCGAGCGTGGTGAGCCAGGACGGGTCGCCGCCACCACGCGGTGCGATACCGCTCATCCGGCTCAGAACGGGAAGATCTCGACGTGTCACCAGTCGTGGATTGCCGATCCCCAAACTCGGAAGTGGCGGGATTCTTCCGGGCGCCGATGCTGTGTGGGCGAGGAGTTCGGGACGTGCGGCGGGCTCTCCGAGTTGCATGGCTACCAACTCGTCGACGCCGACTCCGCTGCCGAGCATTGTCACGAACTCGGCTCCGGCGGACGTGCCGATGATGGCGGTGGCTTCGCGGGGATCCCAGTCGAGGGCGTCCCGAACCGAGGCGAGGGCAGCAACGGTCCAGGCGAAGCCGAGGGTGCCGCCGCATCCGATTGCCAATCCCCGTCTAGGCGCGCTGTGTCGTCCGGACCCGGGCGCGGTGGTGCCGGTCACTTCTGAAGTCATATTTCGGAGACTATCAGTATCTGAATAACGTGGGTACCCCAAATTTGGGTTTCGGGAGTGCGCCTGCGGTGCGCTTCCGGTATTCGGCTACCGTTGGAATCTCGATACTCAGAACCGCGAGGAGGTTCCGATGGCGCGATTGACCAGGCAGGAAGCGCAGGCGATGACCCGCGAGACCTTGTTGGCGACGGCCGTCGAACATTTCCTCGATCGCGGGTACGCCGCCGCGTCGCTCGATCAGATCGCTGAGGATGCCGGTTATTCCAAAGGTGCGGTGTACTCGAACTTCAAGAACAAGGACGAGTTGTGCGCCGAGGTGCTCGGCCGAATCAGGTTGACCAAGGTCGGCGAGATCACCTCACAGCTCGGAGCCAATTCGACGCTCGACGAGGCGGTGGCCGAGTTCGCGCGATGGGCCGAGCGAACCATCGGGGACAAGAGATGGACGTTGCTCGAAGTCGAGTTCTCGGTGCGATCGCGGCACAGCGAAGAGATCCGCGAAAAGATCGCGACGGGTGCCGATCAGGTGCGCGGATTGATTGCCGGAGTGGTGCAACATCTTGCCGAGTCCAACGGCGTGACGCCGGCACTGGACCCGAACGCCGCGGCACTGCGCATACTCAGCGTCGGAATCGGTTTGGGGCTACAGCGTGCGATCAGCCCTGAGCTGCCGGTTGATCCGCTGGTGGATACGTTGCGGGAGATTTTGCTGGGTGGGTGAGTAGAACGCGGAGCATTCCGCCGATCTCGGCGACGGCGGTGCGCGAACCGGCGCTCGGTCCCAGAACGTTGACGAAGCCGTGGATGAACCCGCGATAGCGTCGATCGGTCACGTGAACACCGTTGTCGCGCAATCGAGCTGCGTAGGCTTCGCCTTCGTCCCGGAGTGGATCGAATCCCGCCGTGATCACGATGGCCGGCGGCAGTCCGGTCGCGTCGGGGGCGCGTAGCGGCGACACCATCGGATCGAGTCGATCGGCATTGCTGCCGAGGAAGCTGGACTCGTAGAAGTTCATGTTGGCCTCGGTCAGGAAGAAACCTTCACCGAACGTCGTTCGCGAGGGGGCCTTCTCGTGAAAGTCGGTCGCGGGGTAGATCAACAGCTGCGCCGCCGGTGGGGTCTTGCCGTCGTCGCGGGCACGCAGCGCGACCGTTGCGGAAAGATGCCCGCCCGCGCTGTCGCCCCCGACAGCGATGCGCGTCGGGTCTGCGCAGAACTCGTCGGCGCGGTCGACGATATCGAGGTATGCGGCGTAGGCATCGTGTACCGGTGTGGGGAAAGCGAATTCGGGTGAGAGCCGGTAGTCGACCGAGATGACCCGTGCGCCGGAGGTTTCGGCCAACAGGCGGCACGGGGCATCGTGGGATTCGATGCTGCCCTGTACCCACCCGCCGCCGTGGAAGTAGACGAGCAGAGCGCCTGTGTCGGCTGTCGGGACGTAGAGCCGGGCGCGAAGCGGGCCGTCGGCACCCGAAACGGAGATCTCCTCGGTGTGGACGGGCGTGGGCCTGCCGCCCATCATGATCGCGGTTCGGGTGAGATTGGCGCGAGCAGCGGCGAGTGACTGGGGATCGTTTGAATGCGAGGGGAGTGGCCGCGTCTTCGCGAGCGTGAGCAGAAGGTGTGCGTCGGCGTCGAGCGTGTTGCCCTCGATGACGACGGGTGGTCCGGTGATTCGACGTTTCACCGCGCTGGGCAGTGCGAATGCGGCTGCCACCAAGGATGCTTCGGCGCGATCTCGAATGCTGCGGCTGCTGGCCTGCTTCACGGATTCCGACACGTGGCGCAGACTACCAAGCATGACTACTGCGGCACTGTCGATCACGCAGATCGAGAACACACATCTGGTTCGGTGCGGTCACGCCAATTGGGTCCTGGTCGAAGAGGGGTCCGATCTGACCTTGATCGACGGCGGATATCCGGCCAACGGCACCGACGTCGAACGCTCGATCGAACAGATCGGTCACCAGCTCGGGGATGTTCGGGCAATTCTCGTCACTCACGCGCACATCGATCACATCGGTGGGATCGCGGACATCGTGACTCGGCTCGAGGTTCCGGTCCTGATGGATCCGTTGGAAGTGCCTCATGCGAAGCGGGAGTATCTGCAACAGTTGTCGCCGGCCGGAGTTCCGTTGCTGTTGTGGCGGCGAGGTGCTCCGAAATGGCTTCGCGACGTGATCGGAGTCGGCGCGTTGAAAGGTGCGGAACTGCCTCGGGCACAGTCCTTTGCGTCCGGTGGTGCGCTGGACGTTCCCGGTCGGATCGTGCCGATTCCCACTCATGGGCATACCGACGGCCACAGCGCTTACCTTGTTCCCGACGCAGGAGTGATCGCGTCGGGTGACGCTCTGGTGACCGGACACGCGACGTCGAGCGTTGCCGGACCACAATTTCTGGTGTGCCCCTTCAATCATGACCGTGAAGCGACCGACCAGGCGTTGGACAATATCGCCGCTGCACCTGCCGGCGTGCTGTTTCCCGGACACGGTCCGGTTTACGAGGGCAGCATGACTGCCGCGGTCGAACAGGCCCGAGCGGGTCGGACAAGGATGCGTCCATGACTACTGTCGAAACGGTCGACGAAGGTGCGGTGCACGGTTTCCTTCATCGACCTGCTTCTGTGTCCTTCGCGTCGCCCGTCGCCACGCTTGCACTGACTCACGGCGCAGGAAGTAACTGCGACACCGTGCTGTTGCGTGCTGTTGCCGACGGCTTTGCTGCGGCAGGAGTGCAAGTTCTGCGCTTCGATCTCGCGTTTCGGGTGCGTCGAGCTTCGGGGCCTCCGCATCCGTCGCGTGCTGCAGAGGATCGCGCGGGCATTGCCGAGGTGATTGCTGCTGTTCGCAAGGACTACTCGGTGCCCGGACCCGTTCTGCTCGGCGGACATTCGTACGGCGGTCGGCAGGCGTCGATGCTTGCGGCGGAGAACCCGGGACTTGTCGACGGCCTGGTCCTTCTCTCCTATCCACTGCATCCACCGAAGAAGCCCGAGAAGCTCAGAACCGAACACCTGCCCGAACTGAACACACCGACCGTTGTCGTCCACGGATCGAAGGACGAGTTCGCGACAACGGAGGAGATGCGGGCAGCACTCGCCTTGATTCCCGCCGCGACGCGTCTGGTGGAGTTCGAAGGAGCTCGACACGACTTGTCCGTGGTGAAATTTCCGGTGGTGGAGGAGACAGTCGCGGCCGCATCGGCGGTGTTTGCGTTCTGAACGCCGAGCGGGCGGTTGCCCGTGTCGGTGGTTCCTGGTGAGATCGAACCATGAGTGCCCAGCCGTATCAGCCCAGTGCCCTGTCCGACGTCATGGTGAGCGTCGACGGTGACGACACAGTCGTCAGCTTTCCTCGGGTTCTGCCGTATTCCGTCGAGAAGGTGTGGGAGGCGATCACCGACCCGGAGATGTTGGCGCAATGGACGCCGTACACCGCCGATCGGAATCTGAGCCGTACCGGTGATGCGGTGATCACCATGCTCACCGAGGACGGCGCCCCCGAAATGTCGCTGCCGGTCACCGTTCACGTCGTGGAGACCACTCGGCGGCTCGAACACGAGTGGGGCCCGGACGAATTGGTGTGGGACCTGACCCCGATCGAAGGCGGTACCCGCGTCGTGCTGACGCAGAGGTCGCGCGCCGAGGGGATGGCGTCGGCGCTCGCTGCGGGGTGGCATCTGTGCTTCGACGTACTCGATGCCCTGCTGGCAGGCGAGCCCTTCGGACCGATCGTGGGTGAACGGGCGCGCGAGTACGGCTGGGACGCACTCAACTCCGGTTACGCGCGACAGTTGGGCATCGACGAATCTCAGGTCTGGTAGCTGCTCAGAGTTTGTGACTGGCAGGCTTTCTGGTGGAGGCTCGCGCGATCAGTTCGACGGGAAGCTTCACGGATTCGACGTTCTTGCCGGAGATCAGTGCGAGTAGGTGCTCGAGCCCGGTCGCACCGATCTTTCGGGCGGGGGACCTGACCGTCGTCAGGGGCACCGGGAGTTGGGAGACAACCGGAATGTCGTTGTAGCCGACCAACGCAAGATCGTCGGGAATGCTCAACCCGAGATCACGGGCCACACCGAGTACGCCGATCGCGATGGTGTCGCTCACCGTGAAAACGGCGTCAGGGCGCGTGTTCCCGCTGAGCAGTGTGGCAGCCGCATCGACACCCCCTTGAACTTCGAACTCGGAGGCCACTATTCGGTTCGGCGGCAGTTCCAGACCGGCTTCGGTCAGGGCATCGCGGAAACCCGCGACGCGTTCCCGCGACGTGCTGGCGTGATCCGGCCCCGCGATCACTCCGAGATCGCGATAGCCGCAGTCCAGTAGATGCTTCCCCGCGAGGTAGCCGCCGAGGCGGTCGTCGCCGCTGACAAAGGGAAGGCTTCGGTTGACGGATGACGTCGCCGAGTCGATGTGCCGGTTCAGCAGCAGGATCGGCAGTGAGCGCAGGGGGAGCGAGTCGACGAAATCGGTACCCGGCAGGTGGATGCTGCTCAGCATGAGACCGTCGACCTGTCGGCTCACCAGGAACTCGACCGCTTTGCGTTGCGCTTCCAGATCGTCGGGCGGGCTGGAGAGCAAGACGGAGTACCCGGCTGCGGTGGCGGCTTCCTCGATGCCTTGGAACATGGTGGCCACTACAACGTCTGTCAGTCTCGGCATCACGACGCCGATGGTGGTGGTCTTGCGGGTACGCAGGCTGGCTGCCCACAGGTTCGGTTGGTAACCGAGTTCCTCGGCAACCTGACGAACTCGGAGTGCGGAGTCGGACCAACCGTCGGCGGGCTCGGGCTGACGGAGGACCCGCGACGCCGTCGAGATGTGGACCCCGGCCTGGTCGGCGATTTCGCGCAACGTCGGCGGACGGCCGTTGCTGCGGTTCGACGGATCGGGCGTCATCTGCGTCGTGGCTCCTGGTCTGCGTCGGTTCTGAGTTGGTTCGGTGTCGGTCGGCAGTTCGGGGATTGACGGGTGCGCAACCGGGCTCTACTCTAGGCGATGCAAACGATTGCGCAATCGTTCTCGCAAAGGATTGCGCCCGAGAACACTGGAGGCCCCGTGACCACGCCGCAGTCCCTGTCCGAGCTTTTTGCCATCGACACCCTGCTGGACGCCGAGGAGATCGCGATCCGCGACACGGTCCGCAAGATGGTCGACGATCGCATTCGCCCGCACGTAGGTGAATGGTTCGAAGCGGCAGCACTGCCGGCTCGTGAGCTGGCCAAGGAACTGGGCGCGCTCGGCGTACTGGGCATGCACCTCGAGGGCTACGGCTGTGCCGGGATGAGCGCCACGGCGTACGGGTTGGCCTGCCAGGAACTCGAAGCTGTCGATTCGGGCATTCGCAGCCTCGTCTCGGTCCAGGGCTCGCTCGCCATGTTCGCGATCCACCACAACGGAAGTGAAGAGCAGAAGGAAGAATGGCTCCCGCGAATGGCGGCGGGTGAAGCCATCGGCTGCTTCGGTCTCACGGAACCCGATTTCGGATCCAACCCCGGCGGTATGCGAACCAACGCCAAGCGTGACGGCGACGACTGGATCCTCAACGGCACCAAGATGTGGATCACCAACGGCTCCATCGCGGACGTCGCCGTGGTCTGGGCTCGAACCGACGACGGCGTGCGCGGATTTGTCGTTCCCACCGACACTCCGGGATTCTCCGCCCCCGAGATCAAGAACAAGATGTCGCTCCGGGCGTCGGTCACCTCGGAACTGGTGCTCGAGGACGTGCGTCTGCCTGCCTCGGCGATGCTGCCCAAGGCTCGCGGACTGTCCGGCCCGCTCGGCTGCCTCAACGAGGCACGCTTCGGCATCATCTTCGGGGCAATGGGTGCAGCACGTGACTGCCTCGAGACTGCGATCTCCTATGCACGTGATCGCAAGGTCTTCGACAAGTCGCTCGCCGCGTATCAGATCACCCAGGCCAAGATCGCCGACATGGCAGTCGAATTGGGCAAGGGGCAGTTGCTCGCCATCCACCTCGGGCGCCTCAAGGACGCCGGGAGGGTTCGCCCCGAGCAGGTCAGCACCGGCAAGCTCAACAATGTCCGCGAGGCCATCAAGATCGCCCGTGAATGCCGAACCATTCTGGGCGCCAACGGCATCACGCTCGAGTACCCCGTGATCCGGCACGCCAACAACCTCGAATCCGTTCTCACCTACGAGGGCACGTCCGAGGTTCACCAGCTCGTGATCGGCCGCGCTCTCACCGGTGAAGAAGCTTTCCGGTGACGGCAGACGCTGTCGGAGCGCTCGACGGGTTGGTGATCGCTGATTTCGGCCGCGTCCTCGCCGGTCCGTACGCCACGATGATTCTCGCCGACCTGGGTGCCGAGGTCGTCAAGATCGAGCGGCCGGGTGTCGGGGACGACACTCGCAGCTGGGGCCCACCGTGGGTGGGGGACGAGTCGAGCTACTTTCTGTCGGTGAACCGCAACAAGAAGTCGGTCACTCTGGACCTGCGCGAGCGCGAGGATCTGGAGAGTGCACGCGAGCTGGTTCGCAATGCGGACGTCGTGGTGCAGAACTTCCTGCCGGGAACGATGGACCGTCTGGGGCTGGGCTACGACGCTGTCCGAGAAATGAATCCGCGTGCGGTCTACTGCTCGATCAGCGGCTTCGGTGGCAACAACTCTCTGCCGGGATACGACCTGTTGATTCAGGCGGTCGGCGGATTGATGAGTATCACCGGACCCGATCCCAAGACTCCCACCAAGGTCGGTGTCGCGGTGGTCGACGTCATCACCGGCCTGCATGCCAGCGTGGGAATCCTTGCAGCGCTGCGCCATCGCGATCGCACAGGCGAAGGGCAGCACGTCGAGGTCAATCTGTTGTCCTCGTTGCTGTCCGCACTGGCCAACCAGTCGTCCGGCTACGTGGCCGCGGGCGTGGTGCCGCAGGCAATGGGCAACCGGCATCCGAGCATCGCACCATACGAGGTATTCGACACCGCGGACCGTCCGCTGGTCCTCGCGGTCGGCAATGATCGGCAATTCAGTTCGTTGACAGAGGTTCTCGGAGTATCCGAACTTGCCGCTGATGCGCGTTTCGCGTCCAACAGCGACAGGGTTGCGCATCGAGAAGAACTGTTCGACGCCGTCACTGCTGCATTGGCCAAGGGCTCTGCGGACTCGTGGTTCGAGGCACTGACCGAGCGAGGTGTTCCGTGTGGGCCTCTCAACGACATCGCCGACGCGATAGCGCTGGCGGAACGGCTGAATCTCGATCCGGTGGTGTCCATCGACGACCCGCGTCGCGATGCACCGACTCGGCAGGTAGCCAATCCGATTCGGATGAGCGGCACGCCGGCAACCTATCGGTCGGCCCCGCCGCGGTTGGGGGAGGACAGCGTTCCCACTCCGTCCGGAGTCAGTTGACCCAAGCGAATCGGCCACCGGAATACCGGTGGCCGATCTGCGTGTGTGGCCGACTCAGCTGACCTTCAAGACCAGCTTTCCGGTGTTCGCTCCGGCGAAGAGAAGATTGAGGCTGTTGCCGAACGCGTCGATACCGCCGTCGACGACGTGCTCGCGAGCAGTCAATTCGCCACTCTTGATCCACTTTCCGATCTGCTCTTGTGCTTCTGCGTAGCGGTCGAGGTAGTCGAAGACCACGAAGCCGGCCATCGTGGCGCGGTTGACGAGAAGTGACAGGTAGTGAGCAGGGCCTGGCTGAGGTTCGGTGGCGTTGTAGCCCGCGATGGCGCCGCAGATGACCACCCGAGCGCCGAGGCGCAGACGGGAGAGAGCGGCGTCGAGAATTTCTCCGCCGACGTTGTCGAAGTACACGTCGATTCCGTCGGGAGCGTTGGACTTGAGCGCCTTGTATACGGATTCGTTCTTGTAGTCGATGGCGACATCGAAGCCGAGGTCCTCGGTGAGCCACGCGCACTTCTCCGGACCGCCGGCGATGCCGATGACCTTGCATCCGTGAAGCTTTGCGATCTGGCCGACCAGACTGCCGACCGCACCCGCGGCACCGGACACGACGACGGTGTCACCGTCTTTCAGCTTTCCGACCTCGAGCAATCCGAAATGCGCAGTGACGCCGGGGAATCCGAGAGCGCCGAGCCAGGTCGGTAGGGGAGCGATCGATTCGTCGACCCGAGTGACGTCTGTACCGTCGGAAACGCCGTACTCGGAAGCGCCGAAGGATCCGGCCACGATGTCCCCGACCTGGTAATCGGGGTGCTGTGATTCGGTGATGCGTCCGACGCCGTGGGCGCGCATGACGGAACCGAGCTTGACCGGCGGAACGTACGACTTGACGTCGTTGAGCCAACCGCGCATCGCGGGGTCGAGGGAGAGGTATTCGACCTTGACGACAAACTCGCCCGGTCCGGCGGACGGGATCTCGGCATCGACGTATTCCCAGGTGGAAGCGTCGGGAAGTCCTGTCGGGCGGGCGGCGAGGCGTACTTGGCGGTTGGTCATCTCTCCCCTTCGGCGAAACGAATTGAACTTGAGGCCGGATTCAATATAGGTGATGGATCACGAACTGGGAAGAGTTGGATGAACCGATTGACGACTATGTATGTTCGATCGATGAGCAATGTGGTCGAAGACGCGCCTGGTTGGTTCACTCGGGCGTTGGCAGCGCCGGTCGAGACGGGGTCGGTGGAGGTCGAGGGCGCCTCGGTGCACTTTCGGGCTTGGGGGCCGGCGGGGCCGGGAATCGTGCTGATTCACGGCGGCGCAGCCCACAGTCGCTGGTGGGACCACATTGCGCCGCAGTTCGCCGAGGGGCGCCGCGTCGTCGCTCTCGACTTGACGGGCCACGGCGACAGTGACACTCGCGACGCCTACGCGATGTCCCAGTGGGCTCGCGAAGTGCTGGCAGCGGCCGAGGCAGGGGGAATCGACGGCAAGCCGATTCTGGTGGGGCACAGTATGGGTGGGATTGTTTCTTTCGTGGCCTCGCATCTGCATGGCGAACTGTTGGACGGGGTTGTCATCATCGATTCTCCGCTCAAGGCGCGTACGCCCGAAGAGGAGGCGGCTCGACGCCAGAATGCGTTCGGCCCCAAGAAGGTTTATCCCACCAGGGAAGACGCGATGGGCCGGTTCCGCTTCGTTCCGCCGCAGGATTCGGGTCTGCCTGCGGTGCGTGACCATGTGGCGGCCACGTCGATGGAGGAAGTCAAGGGCGGTTGGTCGTGGAAGTTCGATCCGAATTTCTTTCTCCGAGTAGGCGCCGAAGATGTTCTCGACAGTGAACCACGTTGCCGCGTAGCCTATTTCCGAGCCGAGAACGGCATCGTGTCCGATCGACTCATGGAGCACATGCGCGGATTGTTCGGAACGGAGGCCATCGTGGCGGAGATTCCCGAAGCCGGACATCACGTCATGATCGATCAGCCGTTGCAACTCGTGACCGGGGTGCGAACTGTGTTGAGTGCGTGGTCCGTCGCAAGTCAAGTGCCGGTAAATCAAGCGGCAGGTAACGTCGAGGGAAGGGTAGAAGCATGAGCACGGAATTGACGCTCGAACCGAAAGTCGAAGCTGCACTGAAGTTGTGGCACACCATGATCGAAACCGGCGATCTGTCGGCGCTACCGACGATCGTCGCGCCCGACGCGCAGTTCCGATCGCCCACGGGATTCAAGCCGTACCAGTCCGCGGATGCCGTTGTGCTCATTCTCAATACGGTGATCCAGGTGTTCGAGAACTTCGAGTACCACCGTCAGTTCGCCGGAGCCAACGGTCGACAGGTCGTGCTCGAATTCAGTGCGAACATCGGCGACAAAAGTCTCAAGGGAATCGACATGGTCGAATTCGACGAGGACGGCAAGATCGTCGATTTCGAGGTCATGGTGCGTCCGGCCAGCGGGCTCGCGGCTTTGGCTGCCGAAATGGGTAAGAGGCTCGGGCAGACGCTACCGACCTACAAAGCCTGAACTGAGTCCGGCCAAGGCTCAGTTCGTACTGAATCCGCCGTTGGAGTGAAGGAGTTGTCCCGTAATCCAGCCTCCGGCGTCGGACATCAGAAACCGAACGAGGTTTGCAGTGTCGCCGGGAGTACCCAGCCGGCCGGCAGGCGTCTGGAGGGTTGTGGCCTGTCTGATCTCGGGTGTCATCCATCCTGTGTCGATAGGTCCTGGGTTGACGACGTTGGCGCGTATGCCGCGTGATCCAAGTTCGACTGCGGCGGCGATGACGATGCGGTCGAGAGCGCCCTTGCTGGCCCCGTACGGAAGATTGTGGGCCGCATGGTCGCTGGTGAGTGCGATGATCCGCCCGGCCACCTGACTGACGTCGCGCTGTTCCGGAAGCCGTTCAGCGAACGCTTTGATCAGCAGCCAGGAGGCGCGAGCGTTGACGGCGAAATGTCGTTCCCAGCTCTCGACGGTGGTATCGAGGATCGAGCTGTCGACGCTTTCGCAATGTGAGAGCACCAGCCCACGGAGGTCGTTCCGCGCTGCGGCAGCGTCAACGAGCTGATCGGCCACGTCGGGCGAGGCCAGATCTCCGGGAACCAGGTCGACACGGCTTCCGAGTGCGCGACACTTCTCGGCAATGTCTTGCGGATCGTGCGCTCCGCGCCCGAACCCGACGCGTTCGTCGTAAGGCTCCCAGTAGCCGATAGCCAGATCCCAACCATCCTCGGCAAGGCCCAATGCGAGGCTCGCTCCGATCGACTTGCTCCGACCGACACCGGTGATCAATACGGTCCCGCGCTTGTCAGACACTGCTCGCCTCCAGAGATGTCATGCAATTCAAATGGGGTGAGGTCACTTCAGATGGAAGCATCACTGTAGCGGGCGAGCTGTCGCCTGTATCGAGCGAGCTGTCGCCGTGCCTCGACCTGACCTGTGTCTTGACACGGCGCTGTTCACAGCGTTTGACTGAGATGCAAGCTCGAGTTGATTCGCCCGACTGCGTTCCGGGAGGTTGACCTATGCGCGGCAATGGAATTGCAGGCAAGGCTTTCTCAGGCGAGGGCTGTAGACGTGGAGCACGGTCTCATCGCGGGACCGTCTCGGTTCTGGCTTTGGTTGGGGTGTGCGTACTTTCGTTTGCCACCACTCAGATGGCCGGCGCGCAACCGGTTGCAGAGAATGTCGATACCGGGTTCGTGATCCCTTTTGCCGGGGCACCGGTCTACGAGAGCGTCGCGCCCACGCAGATGACTACTCCGGATCAACTCAACCAGCCACTCGGTCAGCAGACTGCGGAAGAGATTGCCGCGCAGATCGGACTCGAGCAAGCCGACGCTTTGACCGAGGAGCAGTATCGCGACCTCATGGCCGGTGGTGGGGTCGGTGGCAATCTCGAGGATGCCGAGGTGATCGACGAATGCGCCCGGATTCTCACCAATACGAACGGGCGGCCCCTCTATTCCGGCACTACGCCGTCGGTTCTGGCCAGTTACGGGTTGTACGTGAATCCCGACGGATTGCTGGAGAGTCCGGCCAACGCGGATGCGCCGACGCGACAGGTGAATACGCTGATCGCCCCTGGCGGTTTCGTGGGCACCTGGTTGCGCAACAACGGTGCAACGCACACTCTGATTGCGCTCTATCAGTCGGCATACACGGTGCAGGCAGTCTACGGATTTGCAGCGCAACAGATTTCGGGAGCAGCGCAGCTGGTGGCCAACACCAAAGGCGATGTGAATTCGGAAGTCGGCATGTCGATGGCACCGCCGCTCTGGATAGTGAACTTCGCACTGCTCTACATCTTGAAGCCGTCACTGGCGGCGGCCATGCCTGCGCACTGGGCTCCCATTCCGCCTGCCGTTGCCGACGCCGTGAAAGCGAGTCCCACCGGTCAAGTCGCTTTCAGTGACTACGCGTCCTATTTCGAGTGATCGGTCTGGCGGACAGCGCTCACGAACTTCTCGATCAACGCGTGGTCCTTGACGCCGCGGGAGGATTCGACGCCGCTGGAGACGTCGACGCCCCAGGCTCCGGTGGCATCGAGTGCGTCGCGAACGTTGTCCGGGGACAGTCCGCCCGCCAGGATCCACTTGCCTTGCGGGCGCGATTGCTGTTGGGCCCAGTTCCACGGCACCCCTGATCCGGCGTCTGCGCCGTCGATCAGGAGTTCGTCCTCGCCGAGGTCGAGATTGTAACCGTCGCGGACGTTGCTGGAGACGACCGCGCGGATGACGGTGAGGCCGGCATCGTGCAGCCGCTGCACTTGCTCGGCGTCGACAAGATCGTGAACCTGTACGGTGCGAAGCCCGGTGATCTTCGCGATCTCGAGGATCTGTCCGATCGGGTTGCCGAGAAAGACTCCGATTGCACGGATGTGATCGGGAACTCGCGCGAGCAGAGCGACTGCGAGTGTGGGGTCGACTTTGCGGACGCTCTCGGCGAAGACGAAACCGATGGCGTCGACGCCCAGGCCCACCGTGAGGTCGACCGTGTCAACGTCGCGTAGGCCACAGACCTTGATGAATGTCACCTGATACAGAGTACTAGCGTCGTCGTCTAGCCTCGTGCGTGCGACATTTCTACGCGCGAGAGGTTTGACGTGGACTGGCTCTACCGAATCAGTTTGATCTCGGGACCGCTGCCGGTGATCCTGACTGTCCTTGGGGTCCTGGGTGGCGTGTGGCTGCTCGGTTCGAACGTGCGCTGGTACTACCGCAGAGCGGTGCCGATCGCGGGGCTGATTGCGCTGGTGATCATGATCGCCGTGTGGATCACCGTCGAAAAGGTGATCGTGCCGTTCCCCGATCCCATCGAGATGTCGATCTACGTGTGGATCGGTCTCGGTATCTACGCGCTGCTACTTCTCGGGCCGCGAATCAAGGCGGGCGGAACCGTCGCGAAAGCGCTCCTGTCCGTGATCGCGACGGTTCTGGTCGTCATCACTGCCGCGACGCAGATCAATCTGGTTTTCGCCGCGTATCCGACTGTGGGAATTGCGTTCGGACACGACGATTTCGACCGCATCTCACTCAGTGAAGTTCCCGGTCCGACCGATCCTGTTGTCACCGGCGATCCCACCGACACTGTGTGGAAAGCGCCGGAGGGCATGCCGATTCGCGGACGGGTCACGACTTTGCCTGTCCCCGGGACGATTTCAGGATTCTCCGCGCGCGACGCGCAGGTGTATCTGCCGCCGTCGTACTTCACCAATCCGCGTCCGCTTCTTCCCGTGCTCGTGCTCATGGCAGGTCAGCCTGGCAAGCCCGAGGACTGGCTCCAGGGCGGAAAGCTGACCGCGACAATGGATGCCTTTGCACGAGATCACGAGGGGTTGGCTCCAGTCGTCGTGATAGCCGATGGAACAGGGTCGCAGATGGCCAATCCGCTGTGCACCGACTCGTCACAGGGCAAGGTCGGCACGTATCTGGCAAAGGACTTGCCCGCTGCGGTGGCGAATGCGTTCCAGATCGACACGAATCCGCGAGCGTGGGCAATCGGCGGGCTCTCCTACGGTGGCACCTGCTCACTGCAGATGGCGACCAATTACCCCGAGGTGTACCCGACATTCCTCGATCTGTCCGGTCAATTGGAGCCTTCGCTCGGTGACCGACAGCGAACCGTCGACGAGATATTCGGCGGCGACGAAGCGGCGTTCGTGAAGGTGAATCCGATGGACCTGCTGGCGACTCGGAAGTTCCCGAACTCGGGCGGAGTGTTCGTCGTCGGAACAGATGACAATGAGTTCAAGCCCGGTCAGCAAAAGGTGTACGAAGCGGCCAAAGCGGCCGGAATGGACGCCAGGTATCTCGAGCTTCCCGGTGGTCACAGCTTTTCGGTGTGGTCGGCCGGCGTCGAGCAGGAGCTGACGTGGATCTCGCAGCGAATGGGACTGATCAGCTGAATCCTGTTCCGGTTTTGGAACGTGTTCTATATTCGGTGTGTGGCTGCCGTTCGGCAGTCTCTCGATCGTTCACCGACTGGAGTTCAGGCACATGTACGAGTGGTCCGACACCGACCTGATGTTCCGCGACGCCTTGCGGGGCTTTATCGACAAAGAGGTGCGACCTCACGTCGACGAGCTCGAAAGCGGTGCGCTGCCGCCGTTCGACATCATTCGCAAGCTGTACTCGACCTTCGGTCTGGCCGACATGGCACGCGAGGGCCTCGAGAAGTCGCTGGCACGCGAGCGCGGCGATGCGCCCTCCGGTGACGGTGAGAAGTCGAGCGCCTTCAGCGGCGCCGGCAGCATGGGCGTCGTGCTCAACAGCGAATTGGCCGGAGTCAGCCTCGGCCTGGTCGCATCGTTGGGTGTCAGCCTCGGATTGGCCGCCGGAACTATCCGCAGCCGCGGCACACTCGCGCAGAAGGAACGCTGGCTCCCCGGCCTGGTGACATTCGAGACCGTCGGCGCCTGGGCGATCACCGAACCGGACTCCGGCTCGGATGCCTTCGGCGGCATGAAGTCCTACGTACGCCGCGACGGCGACGACTACATTCTCAACGGCAACAAGACCTTCATCACCAACGGTCCGTACGCCGACGTGATGATCGTGTACGCAAAGCTCGACGAGGGCGATGCGTCGGTTGATCGTCGCGATCGCAAGGTGCTCGCCTTCATCCTCGACAAGGGCATGGAGGGTCTCACCCAGAGCCCGCCGTTCAAGAAGATGGGCATGAACTCCTCACCCACAGGTGAGCTGTTCTTCGACAACGTCCGCATCACCAAGGACCGTCTGCTCGGCGAGACCGAGGACAGCGGAAAGTCGGACGGCAAATCCAGCGCCAAGGAGAGCTTCGCCGCCGAACGCATCGGCATCGCGTCCCTGTCTCTCGGCATCATCAACGAATGCCACCGTCTGAGTATCGAATACGCGAAGTCCCGCAAACTGTGGGGACGCGAGATCGGGCAGTTCCAGCTCATCCAGCTCAAGCTCGCCGAGATGGAGGTCGCTCGAATCAACGTGCAGAACATGGTCTTCAATGCGATCGAGCGCACCGCAGCCGGAGACAAAGTGAGCCTGGCGGAGGCGTCGGCGATGAAGCTGTACTCCTCGCGCGCAGCGACCGAGGTCGCGATGGAAGCCGTGCAGCTGTTCGGTGGAAACGGCTACATGGCCGAGTACCGAGTCGAGCAGTTGGCGCGTGATGCCAAGTCGCTCATGATCTATGCGGGCAGCAACGAAATTCAGGTCACCCATATCGCCAAGGGTCTCCTGGGCTGACACCGGTACGTTTTCGCTTGTCGGTCGATCGCAGCAGGAACCAGATAGTCTTGCTGCGGTCGGCGACACCGCGCCGACGGATCGGAGTAAGCAGTGAACGCGCCGGATCCCACAAATGTTCATCCGATGGCCGGGCAACCGCGAGTGGTGTTGCTGAAGCCGTTGATCGACAACCCGTTGATCGAGGTAGGGGAGTACACCTACTACGACGATCCGGAGTTCGCCGAAGAGTTCGAGACTCGAAACGTGTTGCATCACTACGGTCCCGACAAACTGGTGATTGGCAAGTTCTGCGCCCTGGCCACCGGTGTCACCTTCATCATGAACGGCGCGAACCATCGTATGAACGGTGTCTCCACCTACCCGTTTCCGATCATGGGCGGTGATTGGGCCAGGCACATGGATTTGGTGCAGGATCTGCCGTCACGCGGTGACACCGTCGTCGGGAACGACGTGTGGTTCGGCGGGAACGTGACAGTCATGCCCGGTGTCCGGATCGGTCACGGGGCGATCGTGTCCACTGGCGCCGTCGTAACGCGCGACGTCCCGGACTACGCAATTGTCGGCGGCAACCCGGCAACGGAGATCAAGCGCCGCTTCAGTGCCGAAGACATCGAGAAGTTGGTGCGAATTGCGTGGTGGGACTGGCCGATCGAGAAGATCACCCGCCACGTCCGGGTGATCTCGGACGGGAGTGTCGCGGAACTCGAAGCGGTCGAGTGATCTACCGATCTGCTAGTTCGATCGAATGAGCGAGTAGTTCCGGACATAAAGCAGGGCGGCCGCGAGAAGGCCGACGGCAAGACCTGTTGCGGTGAAGGTGATCAGGTTCGGCTCGAGGTCGAAGTGGATGATGGCCGATTCGGGGTAGGGCTTCTGCGGGTCACGAGGTTCGGGAAGGACCACCGAATAGAAGGTGGGCGGCCAGATTCGTCCGACAACGGCGACCGCGAGTCCGTAGGCTGTGCCGAAAGCTGAAAGTGCAAGCGGAAGAGCAAATTTTTTACCGCGTGTGTCACGGGCCAGCCGCCATCCCGTCGCGTTCAGTATCGCCGAGACGGCAACGGCGACAGCGGTTCCGACTGTCAGAAACCACGCAGTTGCGGGGAACCAATGTGGCGCGTCAGAGTAGCTGTAGCCGTCGATCACCCACATGTATCCGGTCTTGCCGTCCTCCATCGGCGGCGGTGGTGGGGGTTGGATTCCGACATGTTCTGTTCGCGTGGATGGCGTGGCAAATCGCCAGGCGAGCACTCCGAGGACGCTCAGGAGTAATCCGGTCGCGATGAAAACTGCGAAGAGTGGTTCTGCAACACGGTCGCGCAGCGTCGTGAATCGCATTCGAGGATCGTCTCATCTCAGCCCGAGATCAAGACTTTTTGTCGGTGGCTTGCATTAGCTTGTGCGCATGACTCTCACACTCGGCATGATCACTTTCGACAGTCTCGATCCCGGTCCGCTCGCAACGTGGTGGGCGGAGCAGTTGGGCGGAAACATCGTCGAGGAGAACGACGGTTGGTTCTACATCGTCGCGGTCCCTGACAGCGCCACCAACTTCGCATTCCAGAAGGTCCCGGACCCCACCGCCGGTAAGAATCGCATCCATCTCGATTTGGGGAGTCCGGATCTCGACGCCGAGGTGGCGCGGCTCGTCGAGGCCGGGGCAACTGAGCACCACCGCGAGAACATGGACGGTTTCCGCTGGGTGACGCTCCTCGATCCTGATGGGAATCAGTTCTGCGTGTCGGGTCCTCACGCCTGAGCTGACAGGTTCTGAGCTCGCCCGATTCCGCCCACTGATTTCGTGCCCACTGATTTCGCGGACACCGATTCGGGCATGATGAGGGGCATGACTTCTCAGACTTCTCGGACCGGGGCCGACGCAGACGGCTTGTGCAGCTTCGTCGATTCGTCACCGTCGCCGTTCCATGTGTGCGCGACGGTGGCGACCGAGCTGACGGCCGGCGGGTTCGTCGAAGTCCACGAAACGCAGTCGTGGCCAGCCGAGCCCGGACGGTACTTCCTCGTGCGAGGCGGTTCGCTGATCGCCTGGAGCACCGAGGGCGTGGGAAACGCCGCTCCGTTCCGGATTGTCGGAGGTCATACCGACAGCCCCAACCTGCGGGTCAAACAGCATCCCGACCTCACTTCGGCCGGGTGGCAGATGGTGGGCCTCGAACCGTATGGCGGTGCGTGGCTGAACTCCTGGCTCGACCGCGATCTCGGTATCTCCGGACGATTGAGTGTCCGGGTGGGAAACACTGTGGAGCAGAAGCTGGTTCGCATCGACGACCCGATTCTTCGTGTTCCGCAGCTGGCTATCCACCTGTCCGAAGATCGCAAGGGTGTGACGCTGGATCCGCAGAGGCACGTCAACGGAATCTGGGGCGTGGGTTCGAAGCCCAAGTCGTTCATCGGCTTTGTCGCCGAGCGTGCGGGTGTAGCCGCGTCGTCGGTTCTCGGCTGGGAATTGATGACACACGACCTTGCGCCCAGCGCAGTCGTGGGGGTGGACAAGGAATTGGTCAGCGCCCCCAGGCTCGACAATCAGGGCACGTGTTATGCAGGGACACAAGCACTTTTGGCCGCGGCTGAGTCGCCCGGTCAGCAGGTCCCAGTGCTTGCTCTCTTCGATCATGAAGAGGTCGGCAGCATGTCCGATCGCGGAGCTTTCTCGGACCTGCTGAACACCGTGCTCGAGCGGATCGTGTTGGGACGCGGTGGTGGCCGCGAAGAATTCCTGCAGGCGATGGCCGGCTCGGTATGCGCGTCGGGCGACATGGCACACGCGACGCACCCCAATTACCCGGACCGCCACGAGCCCGCTCATCGGATCGAGATCAACGGTGGGCCGGTACTCAAGGTGAACCAGAACCTGCGCTACGCCACCGATGCGGCCGGTGCCGGCGAATTCGCGCTCGCGTGCGATCAGGCGGGAGTGCCGATGCAGCGCTACGTCCACCGCGCCGATTTGCCGTGCGGCTCCACCATCGGACCGATCACGGCATCACGCACCGGACTGTCCACCGTCGACGTCGGCGCGCCTCAGCTCGCGATGCACTCTGCCCGCGAGCTGATGGGCGCGGCAGATGTCCGCATGTATGCCGACGCGCTCGGTGCGTTCCTCACGCCGCGTAGTTAGAGGGTGGGTAGCTGGGAGCGGGCAGTCAAACGGCTGAGAGCCCAGCGGGTGCAGCCGGTAGATCCTCGAAGAAGTCGGCGCTCGGAGTGAAGAACATCGAGCCCGTCACGGCCGTCGAGAAATCGAGCAGACGGTCGTAATTGCCGCGAGGGTTGCCGAGAAACATGTTCTCGAGCATCCGTTCGGTGATCGCCGGCGTGCGGCAGTAGCCGATGAAAAAGGTGCCGATCTCGTCGTCACCGAGGCGCCCGTACGGCATGTTGGCACGCAGGATCTCGAGAGCCTTGCCGTTCTCGTCCTTGATTGCGTTGAGGGCTACGTGCGAGTTGGCCGGCTTCACTTCGGACGTCATCTCGATGTCCTCGAGCTTGCTGCGTCCGATCACACGTTCCTGCTCGTCGACGGTGATTGCTTCCCAGTCCCGCATCTTGTGGACGTAGCGCTGGATATGGACGTAGCTTCCTCCGGTGAACGCAGGATCTTCGTCTCCGACAGTCACGGCGGCGACGGCGTCGCGGCCCACCGGATTTTCGGTGCCGTCGACGAAGCCGATGAGGTCTCGGTTCTCGAAGTACTGGAAGCCGTGAACCTCGTCGACCACCGTGGCTGCGCCGTGCAGTCGCTTCGTGATCTGCCGAGCCACCTCGAAACACGCATCCATGCTCATCGCGCGGATGTGGAAGAGCAGATCGCCGGGAGTCGACGGCGCCGAGTGAACGTCACCCTGTAGAGCGGCGAACGGGTGCAGTAGCGCGGGGCGCGGACCGGCGAACAGTCGATCCCAAACCGACGAACCGATGCTTGTCACCACATCCAAACCTGATCCGGGGACGCGCAGCCCCACGGCGCGCTGCAGGCCGGCGACGTCGGCGAGTAGTTCTCGTGTGGTGTTCTCACCACCCGGATTTACGGTCGCGACCAGGAAAATTGCAGCCGGAGTGAGGGGAGTGGTCACCGACTGGGACTGTGCCGTGAGGTCGGACTGACGAACATCCTGGGGCATGCGAGGCCTTTCGAGGGAGAGAGTGGGCCGGCCCTGACTTTAGGAAAACCGACCGGATCACCCAACCGGGGCGGGTGTGACGGGCGATACTTCGCAGGCCCGGAGGTGTTGCGGGTGCTGCCGTCTGCGGAAGTCGTCGGCCCACACCGATAGACTGTCCCCCGGCACGTTCTTTCGTTGGGCACATTCGTGGTGTCCCGCTCCGCGCCGGCTTGCCTCTTGACTCCCGTAGGGAAGGGACCACTCTCCAGTGTCTGCTCACCAGGTCGATACCGTCACGCACGCATCGGCTGATCCCGATGCCGCTCAGCCGTTCAAGGAGCTCGGTCTCAAGGACGACGAATACGCACGCATCAAGGAGATCCTGGGCCGCCGTCCCACGGACGCCGAACTGGCGATGTACTCGGTGATGTGGAGCGAGCACTGCTCGTACAAGTCCTCGAAGGTCCACCTCGGATACTTCGGCAAGACCACCACCGACGAGATGCGCGCCAACATGCTGGCCGGTATCGGTGAGAACGCCGGCGTCGTCGACATCGGTGACGGCTGGGCAGTCACGTTCAAGGTCGAGAGCCACAACCACCCGTCGTACGTCGAGCCTTACCAGGGTGCGGCGACCGGTGTCGGCGGCATCGTCCGCGACATCATGGCCATGGGTGCTCGTCCGATCGCCGTCATGGATCAGCTTCGGTTCGGTGCTGCTGACGCCCCCGATACCCGTCGCGTCGTCGACGGTGTCGTGCGTGGTGTCGGTGGATACGGAAACTCCCTCGGCCTGCCGAACATCGGCGGCGAGACGGTCTTCGACGAGTCCTATGCAGGTAACCCGCTGGTCAACGCCCTCGCTGCCGGCGTCATGCGCGTCGAGGATCTGCATCTGGCCTTCGCTTCGGGCGCGGGCAACAAGATCATCCTGTTCGGCGCACGCACCGGTCTCGACGGAATCGGCGGCGTCTCGGTCCTCGCGTCGGCGACGTTCGACGACGAGGGTGGAGACACCGGCGGACGTAAGAAGCTGCCCGCGGTTCAGGTCGGCGACCCGTTCACCGAGAAGGTGCTCATCGAATGCTGTCTCGACCTCTACAAGGCCGGCCTCGTCGTCGGCATCCAGGACCTCGGCGGCGCCGGGCTGTCCTGCGCCACCTCCGAGCTGGCCGCGGCCGGCGACGGCGGCATGCACATCAACCTCGAGAAGGTTCCGATGCGCGCCACCGGAATGACCCCGGCCGAGGTGCTCTCGAGCGAATCGCAGGAGCGCATGTGCGCCGTGGTCACGCCCGAGAACGTCGATGCGTTCATGGAGGTCTGCAAGAAGTGGGACGTCCTGGCCACCGACATCGGCGAGGTCACCGACGGTGAGCACCTCACCATCTCCTGGCACGGCGAGACCGTCGTCGACGTTCCCCCGCGCACCGTCGCGCACGAGGGTCCGGTTTACCACCGCCCCGTCGAGCGTCCGGCAACGCAGGATGCCTTGATCGCGAATACGACTGCCGGACTGAAGCGTCCCGAAACCGACGCCGAGCTCGAAGCGACCCTGCTGAAGATGATCGCCTCGCCTGCCCTGTGCAGCCGCAAGTGGATCACCGAGCAGTACGACCGCTACGTCCGCGGAAACACCGTCCTGGCCGAGAACGCCGACGGCGGTGTCATCCGCATCGACGAGAAGACCGGACGCGGGATCGCACTGTCCACCGACGCTTCGGGCCGCTACACCGCGCTCGACCCGTACACCGGTGCGCAGCTCGCGTTGGCCGAGGCTTTCCGCAACGTGGCAGTCACGGGCGCAACGCCCAAGGCCGTCTCCAACTGCCTGAACTTCGGTTCTCCCGAGGACCCGGGTGTCATGTGGCAGTTCCAGCAGGCCGTTCGCGGCCTTGCCGACGGCTGCGCCACCCTCGGCATCCCCGTCACCGGCGGCAACGTCAGCTTCTACAACCAGACCGGATCCACGGCAATCCTGCCGACGCCGGTGGTTGCCGTCCTCGGTGTGATCGACGACGTTCACCGCCGCATCCCGACGGGCCTCGGACTCGAGCCCGGCGAGACGCTGATCCTGCTCGGCGACACCCACGACGAGTTCGACGGCTCCATCTGGTCGCAGGTCGAGCACGGTCACCTCGGTGGCGTGCCGCCGAAGGTCGACCTCGCCCGTGAGCAACTGCTCGCCGACATTCTGCTCGCCTCTTCGCGTGACGGTCTCGTCACCGCAGCCCACGACCTCTCCGAGGGTGGACTGGCCCAGGCTGTCGTCGAAGCCGCGCTGGCCGGCGAAACCGGTTGCCGCATCCTGATTCCCGAGGGCGCAGATCCGTTCGTGACCCTGTTCTCGGAATCGTCGGGACGTGTCCTCGTTGCAGTTCCGCGTACCGAGGAGACTCGCTTCACCGGTATGTGCACCGCCCGCGGCTTGCCGTGGACGCGTATCGGGGTCGTCGACGAGGGCAGCGACTCCGTCGAGGTCCAGGGACACTTCTCCGTCACGATGGCCAAGCTCCGTGAGGCCTTCGAGGGAACGCTGCCCGCACTGTTCGGGTGATAGATGGTCGATTCCGGAGAACTGACTTCTTCTGACAGCCAGCCGCAGGAACACCACCTGCGGCTGGCTGTTCCCGCACCCCTCGAGAAGCTCGACAACCGCTTCACCGAGTGGGCGTGGGGGCTCCTCAAACTCGACTTCACCGGCATCGCGTTTGCCGCGTTCTTCTTCTGCTGGTCGTTGACCCCTTCGCTGTTGCCGCGTGATTGGCTTTTCCAAGGTCTGATCGGCGGAATCAACTCGGCCATCGGCTACGGCGTCGGTACTGCGATCGGTTGGGCTGTCGAGCGATACCTGCTCAGCGGGCGACGGTGGTGGCCACTGCCCGAGCCGGTGCCTTCCGCGATCAAGGTCTTCGTTCCGGTCGCGTCCATCGTCGCGGCGATCATCATGCTGGTCTACGCGGCCGGGTGGCAACGTGAAATCGCGGCACTGACCGATGCCGAAGGCACGACCACTTCCGGCTACATCCGAACCCTCGGACTGAGCCTGCTCGTCGGTGGCCTGCTCATCTCGATCTGGCGGGTCCTCCACGATCTGGTGAAACTGATTGCCCGACAGCTGATGCGGCGGTTCCACTGGTCACGGTCGGTGGCCAATGGCGTCGGTGCCCTGGTTGTCACCGTCCTGTTCTTCATGCTGGTCGACGGCGTCCTGGTCCGCGGAATCTATGCAGCGACCAACTCGATCTTCAGTCTGCAGAACTCGACCACTCGCGACGGCGTCGTCGAACCGCAGGATCCGATGAAATCGGGTAGCCCCGAATCAGCCGCTCCCTGGGACACATTGGGGTTCGAGGGACGAAACTTCGTCTCGCGCGGACTCGACGCGCAGGAACTCGAAGCGGCAACCGGTAAGCCTGCGATGGATCCGATTCGCGTATATGCCGGACTTGAAAGCGCCGAAGATCCCGAAGAGCGTATGGATCTGGTCATCAAGGAGCTGGAGCGAACCGGCGCCTTCCAACGCAAGGTCCTCGTGGTCATTCCGACGACGGGTACGGGGTGGGTCAATCCCACTGCGGCACAGGCAATCGAACTTGTGCATGACGGCGACACTGCTCTTGTCGCCAGCCAGTACTCGTACTTGCCGAGTTGGATCTCGTTCCTCGCCGACCAGGAGAAGGCGCAAGCTGCCGGACGCCTGTTGATCGAGCGGGTACACGAAAGATGGCTCCAGGAACCGGAAGCCACCAGGCCGAAGTTCATGGTCTACGGCGAGAGCCTCGGCGTCATGGCCGGCGCCGGAGCCTTCGACACACTGCAGGCGGCGCGCGATACCGCCGACGGAATTCTGTGGGTGGGCCCGCCGAACGCGACGCAGTTGTGGCGTTCGATCGAGAAGAGGCGCGATCCAGGCACTCCCGAAGTAGCTCCTGTCTACGCGGACGGCTTGGCCGGCGTGCGGTTCGCGGATCGCTCCGAAGACATTCCGACCGACGGGATGACGTGGCCGCAGCCGCGGGTTCTGTTTGTCCAGCACCCTTCCGATCCAGTGGTGTGGTGGTCACCCGACCTCATGTTCAATCGGCCCGAGTGGCTCAAGGAAGTGCCCGGTTTCGACCGCTCGCCGTCGATGAAATGGTTCCCGGTCGTGACGTTCTGGCAGGTGTCGGCCGACCTCGGCAACGCCGCGGGAGTTCCGGACGGCCATGGTCACAATTACGGAACCTCCGTTCTGGACGCCTGGATCAGCGTTGCCCAGCCCGAGGGGTGGACGGCCGCAGAAACCGAGCGAGTGCGGTCGGCATTGGTTGTCGCCGTGAAATCAGAGGGCCCCGAGAAGTGAGGGGAGTCGCCTCGATCGCGCTCTCCGCTACCGCGATCACCTGGAGCAACGTCGTGCTTCCGGCATTCGGTCTTTCGCCCCGAGCCCGCGCCGTGGTCAACACCGCGGCCGGTCTGTCGGCCATCGGAGTCCTACTCGCACGTGGTTACACCCGCGAGGAACTCGGCTTGGCGCACACCGGCATTCGTGGTGGTGCTCAGTTCGGCGGAGCCGCGGCGGGGGCGGTCCTTACCGGCTACAGCGTCGCTTTGGCCGTTCCGTCCTTGCGCGCGACTCTCGCTGCCGACGAGCGAGCAGACGGCCGCGAAGACTTCCTCGAATGGATCATCCTGCACATCCCGTTCGGGACGGTGCTCTCCGAGGAACTGTTGTTCCGTAGCGCGATGTCGGCCGTCTGGAGCCGCGAACTGAACAGGCCGACCGCGCAGGCTGTTCACGCACTGACCTTCGGGCTGTGGCACGTCGCTCCCGCTCGCGGTGCCGGCGACAACGTTCCCGCAGCAGTGGCGTTCACCGGCGCTTCGGCATTGCTGTTCGAGTGGCTGCACCGCCGTGGCGGCAGCGTACTTGCCCCCGCCCTGCTGCACCTGGCCACGAATGCCGGTGGCGCACTTGCCGTTCGTATCGCTACTCGCAGACAGGGAGTGAACTGATGCCGCCCCGCCGCGCCGTCGACCCCGCCGAATTTCGTGCCGCCGTCCTGGCCGTCGGCCCGTGGCTTCGAGATCCGGAACTGCCGAAGCCTTCGCGCAGTGAACTCGGTGCGGCAGTGAAGATGAGTGCGCGCACTCTCGAACAGATCGCCCCCGGATCGAGCGTCGAGGTGCGGGTCCCACCGTTTGTTGCGGTGCAATGCATCGAAGGTCCGCGTCACACGCGCGGAACCCCGCCCAACGTCGTCGAGACGGACGCTCGGACGTGGTTGCAGATGGTCACCGGATTGCTCGAGTTCTCCGAGGCCTCAGGTGACGGAAGAGTCGACGCCTCAGGTAGCCGCGCTCCCGAAATTGCGCACTGGCTCCCACTGCTGCGGTTGACCTAGCAACAGAGGGGTTGGCGCAGTGACAGAGTGGTTGACGCAGTAACAGAGAGAGACCATCCGGTTCGCTTCGGCGTGATCTGAGACCCAAGGCAGCCCTCAGGGGAAGTGAGTCCCAAAATGGCCGTAGACTGTGGATGCCCCCCAACCCCTGCCCACAAAGGGAGCGCCCGGTGACTCGTGCCGATCTGTCGGTCAACAGTCCAAATCTCCTCGCTTCGAACCCGTCCGACGAGGACGAGAACGAGCCCCGCGAAGAATGCGGTGTATTCGGCGTCTGGGCGCCGGGAGAGGATGTGGCGAAGCTCACTTATTACGGCCTGTACGCACTTCAGCACCGTGGTCAAGAAGCTGCCGGCATTGCGGTAGCCGACGGCTCCCAGGTGCTGGTGTTCAAGGATCTCGGCCTGGTCAGCCAGGTATTCGACGAGCAGACCCTCGCAGCGATGCCAGGTCACGTCGCCGTCGGACATTGCCGTTACTCCACCACCGGTTCCACGACGTGGGAGAACGCGCAGCCCATCTTCCGTACCACCACTGCCGGTACCGGCATCGCGCTCGGCCACAACGGCAACCTGGTCAACACCGCTGAACTCGCGAGCCGCACCCGTGCAGCCGGCCTGGTCAACGACAAGCGCCCCAACGCAGCGACTTCCGACTCCGACCTCATCGGTGGTCTCCTGGCACACGCTGCCGGCGACAGCACCATCGAACAGGCCGCAATGGAATTGCTTCCCACGTTGGAGGGCGCGTTCTGCCTCACCTTCATGGACGAGCACACGCTGTACGCAGCGCGCGATCCGCACGGCATCCGCCCGCTCTGCCTCGGTCGACTCGACCGCGGTTGGGTAGTCGCCAGCGAGACGGCAGCACTCGACATCGTCGGTGCGTCGTTCGTTCGCGACATCGAACCCGGTGAGCTGCTTGCGATCGACGCCGACGGCGTTCGCTCCTCACGTTTCGCGAATCCGACTCCCAAGGGCTGTGTTTTCGAGTACGTCTACCTCGCGCGTCCCGACAGCGTCATCGGTGGCCGTTCGGTCCACTCGACCCGCGTCGAGATCGGCCGTCTGCTCGCCAGCGAGCATCCCGCCGAAGGTGATCTGGTCATCCCTGTTCCCGAGTCCGGCACCCCCGCAGCCGTCGGGTACGCCCAGGGTTCGGGCATTCCTTACGGCCAGGGTTTGATGAAGAACGCCTACGTCGGCCGTACCTTCATCCAGCCGTCGCAGACGATCCGTCAGCTCGGTATCAGGCTCAAGCTCAACCCGCTCAAGGAAGTCATCCGCGGCAAGCGGCTTGTGGTGGTGGACGATTCGATCGTCCGCGGTAACACTCAGCGTGCGCTCATCCGGATGCTCCGCGAAGCCGGCGCCCTCGAAATTCACGTCCGTATCGCCTCGCCGCCGGTCAAGTGGCCCTGCTTCTACGGTATCGACTTCGCCTCACCGGCCGAGTTGATTGCCAACGGCGCAGGCGGACAGGACGCGACGTTCGAGGAAATGCTCGACGGCGTGCGTCGTTCCATCGGAGCTGACACCCTCGGATACATCTCCACCGAGGGCATGATCGCCGCCACCGAGCAGCCGGCCAGCCGTCTGTGCGCCGCGTGCTTCGACGGGACCTACCCGATCGCGCTTCCCAAGGAAACCTCGATCGGCAAGAACGTCCTCGAGGGGATGCTCGAGAGCACCGCAGGTTCGACGGCCACTCGCGACAACGACAATGCGAGCGCGCTCAGCCGCCCCTGAACGTCAGAATCGTTGAAATTCGACAGCCGAGAATCTGCCGTCCACAGCATGTGGGCGGCAGATTTTCTGTTCACGACTTTCTGTTCCACGACACGGCATACGTCGTGAGCATCTGGCATAGTGCCCTCCGTGGCGCAACTGAGAATGGATGGGCACCGGGTCCTGGTCGCAGACCTGGTGGGGGACACCATCAAAGCGATCAACGGCTCGATGGTGGCGTACGAGGGTGCGATTACCTTCAAGAACGCCGGAATGGGCGGTGGCGGTGGGTTACGTGCCGCGCTGAAACAGAAGGCGGCAGGTGAATCACTGTCCCTGATGGAAGTCAGCGGACAAGGCACCGTCTACTTCGCGGTCGACGCCCAGGACATCACGATCATCGAGCTCAACAACGACGCTTTGCACGTCGAAGCCTCACAATTGCTCGCACTGGTCGGACAGCTGCGAACCGATGTGAAATTTGCCGGCCTCCGCGGCGCAGGTTCCGGACAGGGCTTGTTCACGACGGTCGTCAGCGGCACCGGTCTGGTGGCGGTGCTGTCGAAGGGCGGACCGATCATCGCGCTCGAAGTCAGCCCGCAGTATCCGCTGGTTGCCGATCCCGACGCCTTCGTCGCTCACCGCGGTCAGCTGAACCAGAGCTTCGTCACCGACGTCACCTGGCGCTCCGCGATCGGCGGTGGCAGCGGTGAAGCGTTCTCGCTGCGATTCGACGGATCCGGTGTCGTTTACATCCAGCCTGAGGAGCGCTGACCCATGCCGTTGGAATTGGTGAACAGCAAGGTCGTCAAGTCGACCCTCGCACCGGGACAGAACGTGCTCGCCCGCACCGGGTCGATGCTCTACTACACCGGCGACGTCCGCTTCATCCCGCACAGCATGGGCGGTGGGCCCGGCGCCATGCCGAACATGGGCGGGATCGCCGGGATGGCCGGCCGCATGATGTCCGGCGAACACGCACGCATGATGGCGGCCGAGGGAAACGGTGAGGTCTTCTACGGGCACGCCGGCTTGTACGTCGAGGTCATCCACCTCGACGGGTCGTCAATGCTCACCGTCGAAGCCGACCGACTCCTCGCACACGACGGTTACCTCCAGAGTTCGATAGTCGCTCTCACGTCGCAGGGCGGTGTGCGCGGAGCAGTACGCGGCGCCATGACCGGTCAAGGACTGTTCACGACGCAGTTGCACGGCCAGGGAAGCGTCGCGGTTCTCTCGCACGGGGGCGCGATTCCGTTGCAGGTCGGTCCGAACAATCCTCAGGTCGTCGTCGACCCGCAGGCATACGTGTGCCACATCGGTCAGATCAACGTCGACATCTCCGCGAACGTCGGTTGGCGCGAGGCCGTCGGCAAGGGCTCGGGGGAGTCCATCCAGCTGAAGATGACCGGCGCCGGCACCGTCTGGGTCCAGGCGTCCGAGCAGAAGTTCTGAGAGGGCACAGAGCATGGGTATCGAAATTCACAATCCGGCATCTCTGCCCGCCAACGACAACGTCCCGGGCAACGACTACGCCTTCTGCGTCGAGATGGCCGGACAACCGTGGTTCACGTCCAAGGGTGCGATGATCGCGTACTACGGAAACATCAACTTCGAGCCGCTCGGGCGCACGAGCATGACGGCGATCGTCGCGGCCAGGTTTTCTTCACCGCTCTACGCGGACGACTGGGTGCTCGCTCAGGGACAGGGCAAGTTGATCCTCGGGGACCGCGGATTCAACATCAATTCCTACGACCTCGACGACGGCAACCTCACGATTCGCGCGGCCAATCTCCTCGCCTTCGAGACGAGCCTGGACCTCAAACAGTCCATCGTCCCAGGCTTTTTGACGCTACTGGGGACAGGCAAGTTCCTGGCGTCGTCCAATGGCCCGGTCATGTTCGCGGAGCCGCCGCTGCGCATCGACCCGCAGGCGTTGGTGGGTTGGGCCGACTGCCCGTCGCCGTCCCACCACTTCGATGCCGACTGGATGCAGAGCTTCCTGGGCGCGGTTCGCGGAAGCATGTTCGGCGCGAATACCGGCGAAGAACGCCAGTTCGATTTCACCGGAGCCGGGACGGTACTGATCCAGTCGAGCGAGAAGGTCGTCCACGACGGACACCTCCTCAAACACATCGAATCCGAGACGGTCGCACTCGGGCAGAACAGTCTGCGCGCACTGCACGCCTCGATCGGTGCGCGGCTGCAGAACTGACGTCTCGGGGTACGCGAGGTCTCACCGAGGGGGCCGGTCCGGTAGCGTATGGGCGTAATCGTCGGTATTTGTGTGCGCGCTCTGGGTCTCGAGTCGAACGATCCATCTCGCGTCACGAGGATTGCAAACACTTCACATTGCAAGACCACTTACCTGTGCACGAGCAATACGTGCTCGCGAGAAATACAAGGCTGGAGTAGTAACCCGATGACCGAGGACAGTCACCGCACCGCAGGCGCCTCCTACGCGGCAGCAGGAGTCGATATCGCCGCAGGCGACCGGGCGGTGGAACTCTTCGCCCCTCTGGCCAAGAAGGCCAGCCGCCCCGAGGTCATGGGTGGCCTCGGTGGTTTCGCCGGCTTGTTCTCCCTCAAGGGTGACTACAAGGAGCCGTTGCTCGCCGCATCGACCGACGGCGTCGGAACCAAGCTCGCTGTCGCGCAGGCGATGGACAAGCACGACACGGTCGGACTCGACCTCGTCGCCATGGTTGTCGACGACCTCGTCGTCTGTGGCGCCGAGCCGCTGTTCCTCCAGGACTACATCGCCGTCGGCCGGGTCATCCCCGAGCGCGTCGCGGAATTGGTCAGCGGAATCGCCGAGGGCTGCATCCAGGCCGGCTGCGCTCTCCTCGGCGGCGAGACCGCCGAGCACCCCGGCATCATGGCCGACGGTGACTACGACCTTTCCGCCACCGGTGTCGGCGTCGTGGAGGCAGAGAAGCTGCTCGGACCGGATCGCGTTCGCCCCGGCGACGTCGTCATCGCGATGGGTTCTTCGGGACTGCACTCCAACGGTTACTCACTGGCCCGCAAGGTCCTGCTCGAGATCGACCGCATGAACCTGAGCGCACACGTCGACGAGTTCGGCCGCACGCTCGGTGAGGAGCTGCTCGAGCCCACCAAGATCTACGCCAAGGACTGCCTGGCACTCGCTGCCGAGACCGACGTGCGCACGTTCTGCCACGTCACCGGTGGCGGCCTCGCCAACAACCTCGCGCGCGTCATGCCCAAGGGCTTGGTCGCCGAACTCGATCGCGGAACCTGGAGCCCCGCTCCGGTCTTCGCCATGATCGCGCAGCGCGGACGCGTCGAGCGCGCCGAGATGGAGCAGACGTTCAACATGGGCGTCGGCATGGTCGCCGTCGTCGCACCCGAGGACGTCGACCGCGCACTTGCCGTCCTCACCGCACGCCACATCGACTGCTGGACGCTCGGTAGCGTCAAGAAGGCGTCGGACGCCGCTGCAGAGCGTGCGTTCCTGGCCGGAGACCACCCGCGCTTCTAGACCGCAACGTCAGCTGCCCCATCGGAGAGATCCGGTGGGGCAGTTTTGTGTGTCCGTGCAAGCAGACGCGAGGCGGAAAATGGAACGCAAAAATGAGGAAGAGCGATCAGCTCTTCCTCATTTCACAGTCTGCGCGGTGGCAGTGCGCGGTCAACGCCGCCAGTCGTCGTAGTCGTCCTCTCGCGCATGCCCTTCCCTATCGGAAGTCTGGTCCGATCGGACACTGCTCCGATGCGAGTTGGTCGATCCACCTGCGAGCTCTCTTTGCAGGCTGTCGAAATCCGTGGTCGGTACGCTGTATTTCAATTCGCGTGCAACCTTGGTCTGCTTTGCCTTAGCCCGGCCGCGGCCCATGGCTGACCCCCTCGCGCTTTCGCGGGGCGGCCTGGGGAATTTGGCGGCCCCGTTTGAGTGTGTAAGTTTCCTGACACACACTCTAGCGTGGAAAAGTCGCTTCCGCTTCCACGAAGGCCTCACCGCCGTGTCTGATTGCTCTCACTATGGCCGCGAGCTGCCAGGATGCTGAAAGAACTCGTCAGAACTTTGTGAGAACTGCTCAGAAGTTTCCGGGAATTGCGCGAATCGTCCCCA
Organism: Rhodococcus sp. D-46; assembly: GCF_011290655.1. NCBI lineage: Bacteria > Bacillati > Actinomycetota > Actinomycetes > Mycobacteriales > Nocardiaceae > Rhodococcus > Rhodococcus sp. D-46. The sequence goes on from NZ_JAANTF010000007.1 coordinate 59,672, forward strand.
CTCGGGCGTCGCCGCCGAAGACCGGAGCGGATGCGAGAGCCGCCAACTCCTCGGTCCACTCGGTGTTCATCCGCTTGAGCAGAGCTGCCGCCAAGGGCAGGAGCGCCCGCTCGTGACCGTCGTCGATCTTGAGGGCGAAAGCGGAACCGTCGGGAAGCGCTCCGGCGTAGATGCCGTCGTATCCGGTCTTGGAGAACAGACCCGGCACGGCGGACATCAGGCGCTGATCGTTGCGGCCGGTGCCCGAGACGAGGAAGGGGTTCTCGCGGACCGCGTCGGCCACAGCTCGTTCGGGTGAGTCGGGCTCAGCCGAGGGCAGGCGTCCGAATGCCCGAGCCAGGTTCGTGAGCGAGAGCGGCACGATCGGGAGACCACAACCGTCGATGCCGAGTTCCTGCTCTTCCTCGCCGCTGAGATCGAAGATCGTCTCCTGGATCGCGAGTTGGAGGGGATGAGTCGGCTCCATGTACGTCTCGAGCGGCCAGTCGTTCACGACGCACGTGGCGAGCATCGCGGAGTGCTTGCCCGAGCAGGTCATGTAGATCGGGCTGGGAAGCTCGCCCGCTGCGATCAGTTCGGCTCGGGCCAGTTCGTTGCCCGGCAGATCGGAGGGGCACTGCAACTGGTCGACACCGAGTTGGTAGCGAGCGAGAAGCGCTGCGACCAGTTCGATGTGATCGGCCTCGCCCGCATGTGAGGACGACGCGACGGCCAGCTCTTCCGGGCTGGTGGGTGCAAAGCCGTTACGAAGCGCAGCGACGGCTTGCAGCGGCTTGTTCGCCGAGCGCGGGTAGATGGGTGTGTGAATTTCCCCGAGTCCGACAACGACCTCGCCGTCGGCGCCGAGAATGACGGCCGATCCGCGATGCACGCATTCGCGGAATCCGGAGCGGACCACTTCCACCAATTCGATACTCACGAGTGCACCTGCGCTTCTGCTTGTTCGATGAACCTGTGGACGCGCGCGGTGACGTTCGGTGCAAGGTCGGTGTGTTCTGCGAGGAGCCGTCGAAGCCGCTCAGGATCCGTTCCGGCGAAGACCTCTCGAACAGTCACTCCGTGATCCGGTACGTGGACTCGGGTGACCGAATCGCCCGCGGCGATCGTGCCGGTCCGGTTGACGCGAAGGTAGGCGCCGACGTCGGTCCGCTCGGTGAATCTTTTGACCCAGCCCTTTTCCGCGGCCCAGATGCCGAAGGTGCCGCACGGGACGCGGGGCGCGGTCACCTCGAGTTCGAGAACGTCCGACGCCTCGGCTCCGGTGATGTGCCAACGCTCGCCGATCACGGCGTCCGTGACGAGCATCCCGCTGATGTGAAGATTCTCGCCGAACCATCCGGGGCCGAGAGGTCGGCCCAATTCGTCCGACCAACGCTGCGCTTCGTCGCGCTGATACGCGTAGACAGCTTGGAAGGCACCGCCGTGGAACTCGGTGTCGCAGACGTAGTCGCCACCCAGACCGAGTCGTCCTACCGCGACGCGGCCGTCGACGGGACGCTTGTCGATCGCGGTACGGGGGACTCGCCTGACGCCACTGTCACGTTCGGTGTGGACGACGCAGACCGCGTCGACCGTGCCCGTCACTTTCCGCGCAATCGGTTGACAGCCTCACGTCCGGCCTGGGGTGCGTCGTCCGCGACGATCGAATCCGGATCGATGGACGCAGCGCTGGGGCCGGCCATCAGTTCGGTGTCGACCGGGATGTTCCGCTTGATCAGAGCGAGTGCGATGGGGCCGAGCTCGTGATGATTGACGACGGTCCCGACGCGTCCGACGGCCCGTCCGCCCGCCGTGATCGGGTCACCCGGTTCCGGGACGGCTTCGGCGCTGCCGTCGAGGTGCAACATGACGAGATGGCGCGGGGGCTTGCCGAGATTGTGAACTCGGGCGACGGTTTCCTGACCGCGGTAGCACCCCTTGTCGAGGTGGACGGCGCCGTGCTCGGCCGGCCCACCGATCCAGTGGACCTCGTGCGGGATGGTCCGTTCGTCGGTGTCCAGTCCGAGGCGAGGCCTCGTCGCTTCGACGCGCAGTGCCTCGAAGGCCCAACTGCCGGCGGGCTTGGCGCCGGCATCGGTCAGCCTGGTCCACCACGCTGCCAGTTGCTCACGTGGGACGAGAAGATCGAAAGAGTTCTCGGTAGGCCACGGCATGCGGCGGACAAATCCGCCGTCGGCCAAGGCGTGAGCGTCGTAGGCCTCGGTGGGTGTCTGAACCTCGAGTGCGGCGAGGACAGTTGACGCTTCGGGTCCGATCAGGCTCAGGACCGCGAGTTCGTTGCCGTCTCGAGGTTCGGCCTTGGACCAGAACACCATCTTCTTCAAGAAGGAGAGAAGGTCGGGTCCGCGGTTCGCCTCGGTGTCGATCCAGGTGACACCTGCCAGGTCCGTCTGCACGAAGTGGTGCTCGACGCGTCCGTTGACGTCCAGGCTCAAGTTCTCGGCACTCTTGCCGTCGGGGAGCGCGGCGATGTGCTGGCTCGAAATCGTGTGCAGCCACGTGAGGCGTTCGTCGCCGGGAATGGCGATCACGAATCTGTGACTGCGGTCGACCACCACTGCTGCGCGCTGCGCGGTTCGCTGTTCGCCGAGAGGATCGCCGTAGTGCCACGCGACACCGATGTCGGCCGAACCGTCCGGTGCGGTGACCGCGCCGGGGGAAGTCAGAAGTGGGCTGTTGGGCACAAGAGCGTTGTCGACCACGAGACCAGTCTAGGAGTGTGGGCGGGATCGCGGTTACAGGGCGGCCCCGGCGGCTTGGCGGATCGTTAGGGTTGATGGCATGCCTGATCGCGTATTGGTGACTCTCGACCATGAGGTGCTCGATGCTGACGCACCGTTTCTGCACGCCGACGACCTGGCGGTGGTGCGCGGCGACGGAGTCTTCGAGACGCTGTTGGTACGCGACGGCCGCGCCCGGGTGGTCGAGGGACACCTGAGTCGACTGGTTCTGAGCGCACGGGCACTCGGCCTGCCCGCTCCGGTTCTCGATGATTGGCGTCTGGCGATCGAGATGGCTGCCGAGGAATGGGGGACCGAGAAGGAAGGCGCCCTTCGTCTCGTTCTGACCCGCGGCCGTGAGAGCGGCGACAAGCCGACAGCCTTCGTGATGGTCGGTCCGGTGGCCGATCGGGTCAGACAGGTCCGCGAATCGGGGTTATCGGTGATGACTCTCGAGCGAGGTTTCTCTGTCGATCTCTCTGCCCGGGCACCCTGGCAGCTACTGGGCGCGAAGACGTTGTCGTACGCAACCAACATGGCAGCGCTTCGATATGCGGCGAATTTGGGTGCTGACGATGTGATCTTCGTCAGTTCCGAGGGCAATGTGTTGGAGGGGCCACGCTCGACGGTGGTGATCGTTCGGGACAGGACTTTGATCACACCGCCTCCCGCACAGGGCATTTTGATGGGCACTACGCAGCGCGCCCTGTTCGACGTTGCCGGCAGTGCTCGCTTCGATTGCCGATACGAAACCCTCCGACCTGCGGATTTGATTGCGGCCGACGGAGTGTGGATGGTTTCGAGCGTCACGCTGGCCGCACGCGTCCATACACTCGACGGGCTCACATTGCCAGAGCCGAAGGTCTCCGGGGAATTCGCGGAATTGGTTGAACGTGCAATTGATTCGGATTCAGCAGGGCGATAGGCGAATAGGAATCGCGACAGGTCTCTACTACATTTGGTAGTAGCAAAGTCCTGCGGTCCAAACCGGACAGCAGTACCGTGTCCGCAGGGGCCGAGCGACTGCCCGCGTCTCGAACCCCGAAGCCTGTCCCAGGGCCCTACTCTCGGAGTAGCCAATGGATACTTTGGACGTCTCCAGGTGGCAGTTCGGTATCACTACCGTCTACCACTTCATCCTTGTTCCGCTGACCATCGGACTTGCGCCGATGATCGCGATCATGCAGACGATGTGGGTGGTCACCAAAAAGGACCACTGGTATCGGCTCACCAAGTTCTTCGGCAAGCTTTTCCTCATCAACTTCGCACTCGGTGTAGCCACCGGCATCGTGCAGGAGTTCCAGTTCGGCATGAACTGGAGCGAGTACTCGCGATTCGTCGGTGACGTCTTCGGAGCTCCGCTCGCGTTGGAAGGCCTTGTCGCCTTCTTCATGGAGTCCGTCTTCATCGGACTCTGGATCTTCGGTTGGGGCAGGCTGCCCAAACTTGTACACCTGGCGTGCATTTGGCTCGTGGCGATCGGCGTCAACGCGTCGGCGTTCTTCATCATCGCGGCCAACTCGTTCATGCAGCATCCGGTCGGTGCGACGTACAACCCTGAAACGGGTCGTGCCGAGCTCACCAGTATCTGGGAGCTGCTGACCAACAACACCGCTCTCGCTGCCTTCCCGCACGCGGTTGCCGGCGCCTTCCTGACAGCGGCGACGTTCGTCGCCGGCATCAGTGGTTGGTGGATGGTGCGGAACATGCGCCGCGCCAAGCAGGCTGAGGCCGCCGAAGCCGAGCGCCTCGAAGCCGACGCACGGACGATGTACCGCCCGGCAACACGATTCGCGTTGCTCGTCATGATCGTGGCCGGAATCGGCATCATCTATACCGGTGACGTCCAAGGCAAGCTCATGTTCCAGCAGCAACCCATGAAGATGGCGTCGGCGGAATCGCTGTGCGACACCGAGATGGATCCGGACTTCTCGATCCTCACTATCGGCACTCACAACAACTGTGACAGCGTGACGCACGTTCTGAAGGTGCCGTTCGTTCTTCCATGGTTGGCCGAGGGCAAGTTCACCGGCGTCGAACTGCAAGGCGTGAACCAACTGCAGGAGCAGGCGGAGCAGGACTTCGGACCGGGTAACTACCGACCGAATCTCTTTGTCACGTACTGGTCTTTCCGCGCCATGATCGGCCTCGCCGCCGGTTCGGCAGCACTGGCTCTCGCGGGACTGTGGGTCACTCGTAAGGGGCGGGTCCCGGACCAGAAGTGGTTCGGAATACTCAGCCTGGTCGCGATCCCCACTCCGTTCATGGCGAACAGCGCCGGTTGGATCTTCACCGAGATGGGCCGTCAGCCCTGGGTGGTGCATCCCAACCCGACCGGCGTCGACATGATCAGACTTACTGTCGACCAAGGTGTTTCGGACCACGCGTCGGCTACCGTCTGGGCTTCGCTGATCACCTTCACCCTGCTGTACGGAGCGCTGGGAGTCGTCTGGTTCAAGCTGATCGTGCGGTACGCGAAGGAAGGCCCGTTGGAGCACGACATGCATCCGCCGGGCGATACAGATCATGACGAGCCGGAAGATCCGGACAAGCCCAAACAACTGTCGTTCGCGTACTAGGAGGCGATCATGGGACTTCAAGAAGTATGGTTCGTGCTCGTCGCAGTACTGTTCATCGGTTACTTCGTCCTCGAAGGGTTCGACTTCGGTGTCGGAATGCTCATGCCGATCGTCGGCAGAGGCAGTGACCTCCCGGCCGATACGCGTCGACGGGTAGCGCTCAACACGATCGGCCCGGTGTGGGACGGCAACGAAGTGTGGCTGATCACCGCCGGTGGCGCGATGTTCGCGGCATTCCCGGAGTGGTACGCGACGTTGTTCTCCGGGTTCTATCTACCGCTGCTGATCATCCTGGTGGCCTTGATCGTTCGTATCTGTGCCATCGAATGGCGAAGCAAGATCGACGACGACAAATGGCGTCAGCGTTGCGACTGGGGCATCATCTTCGGCTCCTGGGTCCCGGCAGTTCTCTGGGGCGTGGCTTTCGCGAACATCGTTCGGGGCGTGGCGATCAACGCAGACAAGCAGGTCGAGTCGGGATTCTTCGATCTGCTCAATCCGTACGCGCTGCTCGGCGGTCTGACCACCGCGCTGGTGTTCGCTCTCCACGGTGCAGTGTTCCTGGCACTCAAGAGTGCCGACGAGGTTCGTGAAGATGCCGTGAAAATTGCTGCACGACTGGCAATTCCAGCTATTCCTGTTGCCGGCGGATTCGTTCTGTGGACGCAACTCGCCTACGGCAAGGGATGGACGTGGATTCTGGTAGCTGCCGCTGCTGCGGCACTGATCGGCGTCGTCTTCCTGACGCGGGCCGAGCGCGAAGGCTGGGCCTTCGTTCTCACCTGTGTGGCCGTCATCGCCACCGTCGTGCTGCTGTTCGCCTCGCTGTTCCCGAACGTCATGCCGTCGACGCTGGATCCGGCGTACAGCCTGACCATCGAGAACGCGTCGTCGAGTCCGTACACGCTCAAGGTGATGACGTGGGCCGCGGCATTCATGACGCCGGTGGTGATCATCTACCAGGGTTGGACGTACTGGGTGTTCCGACAGCGCATCTCCTCCAAGCAGATTCCGGCGTCGATCGGTCTGCGATTCAAGGAGAAGACGTGGTAGTCACCAACCTTGAATCACGAAACATTCGAATCACGAAAGAACTGACGGTCGAATTCACGTGACTATCGAAGTAGGCGACGCTCCCACCACTCGGGAGCGTCGCCGGGGGCCGATCGACCCGCGGCTGTGGCGACATTCCGCTTCTGCGCGCGGCTATCTGATCCTCACGGTCGCTCTGTCGATGGTGAACGTCGTGATGGTCATCGTCGCGGCGCTCATGATCGGCCGGGTGCTGGCCGGAGTGATCACCACTCGAACTGTGGATGTTTCCTCGTGGACAACCGAATTGGTTGTTCTCGCCGCAGCTGTGGCGGTCCGAGTTCTGGGGACCTGGTTGCAGACCAGGTATGCGCACCGGGCGTCGACTCGCGTCGTTGCCGAGATCAAGAACGGCGTGCTGACGTCGGCGACGGCGATGAGTCCTCGCGATCTGGATCCGCGGCGTGACGAGATCGCGACCGTGGTCACCCGAGGTGTCGACGGCCTTGGTCCGTACCTGACGGGATACCTTCCGGCCCTGGTCTTGTCGGTGACGCTGACACCCATCACCCTGATAGTCATTGCGGTGCAGGACATGACGTCTGCGGTCATCATCTTCGTGACGCTGCCGCTGATCCCCATCTTCATGATTCTGATCGGCTTGCTGACAAAGGGTAAGTCGGAGAAGACGCTGGCAGCGATGACCACGTTGTCTTCGCAACTGCTCGATCTTCTTGCCGGTTTGCCGACGCTGCGGGCGCTCGGTCGTCAGCAAGGTCCTGCCGAGCGCGTCCGTGAACTCGGTGACGCTCATCGGCGAACGACGATGTCAGCTCTCCGCGTCGCGTTCCTGTCCTCGATGGTGCTGGAACTGCTCGCAACGCTCTGCGTCGCGTTGGTGGCCGTGAGTATCGGCTTGCGACTGGTGTACGGCGACATGTCACTCGAGCCGGGGATAGTCGCGTTGATCCTCGCCCCCGAGGTGTACCTGCCACTTCGGATGGTGGGAACCCAGTTCCACGCCGCCGAGGACGGAATGGCGGCAGCCGACAAGGCATTCGAGGTTATCGAGGCGGATTCTGCCGCGCCGGAGGGTGGTAGCACGACGGTGGTCGCTCGAGGCGCCGACATCGTCTTCGACGGACTCGGCGTGACCTCTCGTGGGGGAGTCGCACCGTCTCAACTTTCCGCCGTGGCGTTGCCAGGGGCGATCACCGTGCTCACCGGTCCCAACGGCTGCGGCAAGTCGACGGCAGTGCACGCGCTACTCGGACTGATCGAACCGAGCAGTGGCCGCGTGACGGTCGCCGGCGTCGATGTCCGAGACCTGGACGAGCACGCGTGGTGGAGTCAGTTGGCCTGGCTTCCCCAGCATCCGGTCCTCCTACCTGGCACCGTTCGTGAAAATCTCGATCTCACCGGGGTCGTCGATGCGCAAGCACTGACCCGCGCCGCTGCTGCGACGGGATTCGACGCGGTACTGGCCGAGCTGCCTGCGGGCGTCGAGACCGTGATCGGCGTCGGCGGTACAGGTCTGTCTTTGGGGCAGCGGCAACGGCTGGCACTGACACGCGTGCTTGCCTCGGACCGCGCAGTTCTTGTCCTGGACGAACCCACCGCTCACCTCGACTCGGATTCGGAAGGGACAGTGTTGGCTTCTCTGAGAGCACGGGCGGAGCGTGGCGACACCGTTGTCGTGATCGGCCACCGTCCGAGTGTGCTTGCCGCAGCTGACCGGATCGTCGAGGTGCGCGCTCATGAGAAGTGACGCTCACGATCCGCTTCTGCGTGCTCTGCGGCTACTGGAACTTCGGCCACGACGCGTACTGACGGCGGTAGCGGCGGGTGTGGCAACACTCGGTAGCGCACTCGCCTTGGCCGCGCTGTCCGCATGGTTGATCACGCGTGCTTGGGAGATGCCCCCCGTTCTCGATCTCAGTGTTGCGGTAGTTGCCGTACGCGCATTGGGAATCTCACGTGGTGTCTTCCGCTATCTCGAACGATTGACGACGCACGACGTCGCGTTGCGCGGAACCACCGCGGCGCGATCGAGGATCTACCAGCAGTTGGCCGCAGGAGATCCCGCGGCAGCAGCCGGACTACGACGCGGTGACCTGCTCTCACGTACGGGCGCCGACGTGGATGCACTGGGCGACGTCGTCGTCAAAGCACTGATCCCGATTGCGGTCTCGATTGTCCTCGCGTTTGCTGCGGTGGGAATCCTGTTGTTCATCTCGGTTCCGGCCGCGCTCATCCTGGCTGTTGCGCTGGCGGTGTCCGGGATCGCGGCACCCTGGCTGTCGGCTCGTGCTGCTCGACTCGCCGAGGCCGACAGTTCTGCTGCCGCAGCGCGATTCAGTGAGTCCGCGGTGACCGCCCTCGACCATTCCGCCGAGCTCCGGGTATCGGGTCGCTTGGATCAGGCGGTGAGCGAGGCTGTGTCCGCCGAGAACGATGTGGTCGACGCAACCGATCGCGCGGCGGTCCCGAGTGCCTTTGCCGCCGCTGCCACGCCCCTGGCAATCGGAGTGAGCGTCCTCGGTGCCCTGCTGATCGGAATTACGCTGTACGGAACCACCGAGATGTCACCGATGTCCATGGGAATCCTTGTACTGCTTCCGCTGTCGGCTTTCGAGGGAACCGCGATACTGCCCAGCGCGGCGGTGGCATTGACCAAGGCGCGGCTGGCGTCGGCACGCATCATGGCGGTACTCGATCGAGCCGACGCCGAACACGTTGAAGGAAATCGTGCGTGGCCGGAGGACGGGGTCCTGAGTGTGCACGCGTTGCGGGCGGGTTGGCCCGGGGGAAAGGTGACCGAACCGCTGTCGGTGGATCTTCCTCGCGGTGCTCGTGTTGCCGTCGTCGGCGAGAGCGGATCCGGAAAGACCACTGCGCTGATGACGATGGCGGGACTGCTGCCGCCCGTCGCGGGAACAGTTCGTGTTGACTCGGTGGACGTTTCGGATATCGATCCGGCCGAGCTGCGTCGGCACGTGGGGTACTTCGCCGAGGACGCACACCTCTTCGAGACGTCGGTACTCGAGAACCTGCGCGTTGCGCGGGGTGACCTCACCGCCGAGGACGCGGAGAAGGCACTTGCCGCAGTTAGTCTCGGCGACTGGTTGTCGGAACTGCCGGACGGGCTCGATACCTACCTGGTCGGCGGTATGCGAGCGGTTTCGGGCGGTGAGCGTCGTCGGTTGCTGTTGGCACGCGCGATCGTCTCGCCTGCGGAGGTGCTGCTGCTCGACGAGCCGACCGAGCACATGGACGCGGAGGCGGGCGATCAGTTGCTCCGCGAGTTGCTCAGTCGTGACGCAACGCTGGTCGATTCTTCGCGAACCGTTGTTGTCGTCACCCACCAACTTCCGGACGGCACAGCAGCTGACCAGGTGATATGCGTCGGAAAAGTTTCTGTGGAAAATACGTTGCCGTCATCGTGAAGTGGGCGTACTTTCTCCTGTACACAAGGAAGGAGGTGGTCTGAAATTGAAGTACAGACGGACGCGTGAGGTGGCTGCCAGCTAGCCGCAATCGCTGATGGAATTCACTTACCGCGTGAGCGGCCGGCGAATCCCAGGCAGCCACCCGACCCCCGAGCCCCCGATCAGTCCGACCGGGATCCGCGCGAAAGCGTGGGTGTGGCTCGGGGGTCGCTTCGTGCCGTGCGCCTTTATCAACCCCCGGCGGTTAATAAAGGCGCACAGCGTGGACAAGGATTAGGCCCCCACCATCCACCGCGCTCGAGGATGGCTCTGACCTCGGCTGCAGTTCGGCACGAGGCCCCCTCCACCTCCTCCCAACCGAAGACCAGTGTGGCGTTGCCTGACAGTTCGGATGCGTTTCCTCGCCGACGATCACGCAGTGCAGTCGCTCGAGAAGAGTGGAAGGCAAATCCGTCGAGTCGAACGATCAGTGCGACACCGCAATTGCGGTAGTCGACGTCCTCGTAGAGAGTTCTCCCATCGACGAGGACCGGCGATTGCCGTCGTGCTTCCGGCAAACCGTGTGCTCGCTCGACCTCGATTGCGTAGCGATGCTCGAGTACCGACTGGACACCGCGATCCAACAGGTCCAATGTCGAGGACAGCGCTTTGACATATCGCCTCGGCCGTCGGCATTCCATTCGGGTGCGCAATTCCATCCGTGACACTTTGCACGCCGTGGCCGAGCGAACCAGAGAACGAGCGGCGTCGCGAGCCGACGGCTCTGCAACCGCCAGGTCAATTGCGGTGTCGGCCAGCGAAGTACGAGCAGGCTGAGTGGCAACGCCGATGTGGGCCTGAGCGCGTGAACGATGAACGATCACTCCGGGATGGGCAGTGGACCACCCCAACGGAACGGGGCGCGCCGGGGAGCGTTCGGGTCTGACCGTCGGACTCTGACAGCGCGAGGATCTGCCGTATCGGACTGTGATGTGGACCGGCAGTTCGGACTCGATGTGCGTGAGTCCCCACTCTTCAGCTGCCGTCCGGTGACTCAGGTAGGTCTCTCCGCCGCCGAAGAGAAGGGCGGCCTCGAGAATCATTGCTCGGTTGAGTGGGCCGTTGGTGCTGGATTGAACGCCGTGGAGGACGGAAGTCCATTGACCCGATTCGACCAGATGTTGGATGCGCCGCGGTGAATAGCCGAAAGGGCGCAGCTGTTTATTGGTCGCGAGCCCGTGCTGGAAGTCGAAGAGTCTTCGGAGATCAGGATCGATGTAGTCGCAGCTCATGCGAATACCGTGAGATCGCGGACCGACAAGAATCGGTCGAAGATGCCGCTCCGAAGTCCGCCTGTGGAATTTGTCGGTGCCTGTGGATAAATCTGCTGTGCGCCTTTATTAACCGCCGGGGGTTAATAAAGGCGCACAGCAGAGCTAGCCGATGTAGCGCGTCAGGCGGGCCGAGAGACGCGGTTCCAGGCCACCGTCAGACATGATCCGCTCTTCGACGTACGCGAGGTCGCCGCCTTCGACGATGCCGTAAAGACGCTTCGCGCCGCCGTACAGTGCACCGGACTGGCTGCGGATCACCACGTCGGTGGCAAGTTCCCACGACGCTTGGGTGAGTGCGCGCCCGTAGTACATTTCGACGACACCGGAGCTGTGGCTGAGCAGGAGTTCGACCACTTCCTGGTTGACGCTGCCCGGGATGCCGTCGCCGCCCATGCGCCAGTAACCGCTCTCGCGCAGATCGGGGCTCACGTACTTGCCCTCGGCGTCGAGGCGCCAGGACCGGGACTCCCAATTGAGGTACGGGCCGCCGTCGTGCGAGATGACGATCTGCTGACCGAAGGCGTAGTCGCCGTTCTCGTCGTGTCCTTCACCTTCGCCGCGCCAGACACCGACGAGGGGGAGAAGCGCGAGGAGTTCGGGATTGATGTCCGGGCCGAGGCGCAGGTTTGCGGTGTCCTCCGGCAACGGAAGGTCCGGCAGGGTCGGAATGTTGAGCGACGCCGTCGACTTGGAGCGCTCGACGGCGATGGCGACAGCTTCGTCCCCGCTGCCGCGCCTCACGGCACCTGCAGCGGCGGAATCGTCAGCGGTCGCGTCGGAGCCTGACTCCGGAGCCTGACTCACGACTCGTCGGTGACCAAGCGGTACACGACGTACACGGAGAACCAAGCGATCATGACGGATGCGAGTGCGAGGAGTACCTCGAAGAAAATGACCACGGGTACATCTTAGACCGCGGCGACCGACCGGAAAAATCGGGAGCCGGAATGCAGAAGGCCCCGCACCGGAGGGGTGCGGGGCCGCCTGACAAAGCAGGAATTACTTGCTGACGGTCACGTCCACGTTGTGCACGCCCGAGCCCTCGGGAGCGACGGTGGAGGTGCCGTTGCCCGAGCTGGACAGTGCACGCACGGTCCACTCGCCCGGAGCGGCGAAGAAGCGGAAATCGCCGGTTCCCGATGCCACGACCTCGGCCGTGAACTCTCCGGAGCCGTCGAGCAGACGCACGAATGCGCCGCCGATGGGCTGGCCGTCAGCTGCGAGAACGCGGCCGGTGATGACCGTTTCCTTCTCGACGTCGACGCCGGCAGGCAGGGTCTGGCCCTGGGTAGGTGCTCCACACATGATCAGGCTCCCAATTCGATCGGTGCGCCGACGAGTGAGCCGTATTCGACCCAGCTGCCGTCGTAGTTCTTGACGTTGTTCTTGCCGAGGATCTCCTGCAGGACGAACCAGGTGTGGCTCGAACGCTCGCCGATGCGGCAGTAGGCGATCGTTTCTTTGGTGTCGTCGAAGCCCTTTTCCGCGTACAGCTTGGCGAGGTCGTCGTCCGACTTGAAGGTGCCGTCCTCGTTGGCGGTGGTGCTCCACGGGATGTTGATGGCTCCGGGGACGTGGCCACGCTGCTGCGCCTGCTCCTGCGGAAGGTGGGCGGGAGCGAGGATCTTGCCCGAGAACTCGTCAGGGCTACGAACGTCGACGAGGTTCTTGCTGCCGATAGCGTCGATGACCTCGTCGCGGAAAGCGCGGATCGAGAAGTCGGGGGTCTCGGCCTTGTACTGCGTGGCTTCGCGGTTGACTGCGTCCTTGGAGAGCGGGCGTCCGTCGAGTTCCCACTTCTTGCGGCCGCCGTCGATCAGCTTGATGTCCTGGTGGCCGTACAGCTTGAAGTACCAGTACGCGTAAGCGGCGAACCAGTTGTTGTTGCCACCGTAGAGAACGACGGTGTCGTCGTTCGCAATGCCTTTGGCGGAGAGCAGATCCGAGAACTGCTCCTGGTTCAGGAAGTCGCGTCGGACGCCGTCCTGGAGGTCCTTGCGCCAGTCGAGCTTGACTGCACCCTCGATGTGGCCGCCGTCGTATGCGCTGGTGTCCTCGTCCACCTCGACAAAAACGGTCTTGGGGGTGTTGAGGTTCTGCTCAGCCCAGTCAGCGGAGACTAGGACGTCGGAGCGAGCCATGGTGTTCCTTTCGATGTGGTCTTGCATCGGTCGTTATCTAGCAGGGGTTCAGCAGGGTTGTGGGGCAAGCGTTTTCACGCGGTGGTAGCTCGGCCGGTATTTCGCAGCCTTGCGACGAGTGGATAGATCTGGCAGCCGAGGCAGATACCGAACGCGGCGTTGAGCAGGGCCGCGAACAAGGCGAAGCCGGTGGCAACGGTGCCGACGATCGTCGACCCGGCCAGGAAACCGACCGTGCCGGCGAGTGCGAAGACGAAGCCGACGAACTGCGCGAAGCGCAGCGGCGCCACGGGTTCGCGTTCGCTGACCGGCGAGAGTCGCGGGGCGACGAGCTTGCCGAAGATCTGGCCGTACGGGCTGCGCTTGGGGCCGAGTACCGCTCCGACCGCGAAGACTATGGCCTGCAGTGCGAGAACGACGGTGGCGGCGGGCAGTGAGAAGGTCGAGAGGATGAGCGTGAGTACGAGAACGCCGGTGGTGACCCACGCGGCGAATCGAGGTCCGCGGACGTCGACCTGCTCGAGCTGGGGTGTGGTTGTGGACATCGGGAGTGCTCCTGCGCTGGATTGCATGATGCTGTGCCTGGGCCGAGAAAACGGGACGTCAAAGTCCCACTCGGTGGATTGATCACGTGAGCGAAAGCTCGAAGGTCAGAGAGATCTGACGGATGTGGTGATCAGCAACAGGTACAGCAACAGCCCCCGAGGCGGCACAGGTCTACTGCGCGGCGTCGGGTGAGCATCAGCTCGTGGCGGGTTTGCACGTCGGCGAGTTTACCCCGAATTCTCGGATTTTGGCTCGTGGGGTCCGGATAGTGGTACGAGTGCAGCTTTCAGATCGGCTGCGGATGGCACTCCGGACACCCGGAACTGTTCCTCCAGGCCACCGTCGAGGATGAAGGTGGTGGGCAGCGAGAGGACACTCATCTCGCGTGCCAGAGCCGGTTCCTTGTCGATGTCGAGCTCGATCTCCACCGGCGGACGGGGAGCGTCGGCCATTGAGATCACGACCTGGCCGACGACGCGGCGTACTGCCGCGCACGGTCCGCACCAGTCGGCAGAGAAATGCAGTACGACGGGTCCGCCGTTCGGCGAAGAGACTCCAGCGGCGCGGAGCAGTTCGAGGCGACTGTCCGCCGCGCCGGTCGCGGCCGGCGTGGTGACTCGGACCTTTCCGTTGCGCGACTTGAGAAAGAGCCCGACCGCGACGACGGCGACCAGCGCGACCAGCAGAATTGTGATCCCGGTCATCGGTTCTGCAGCTCTGCGAGATCGATCGTCGTGTTTTCGGCGCTGCCTTCGATCACGATTCTTCCGCCTTCCGCGTAGACCAGGCTCGGCTGAATTCCGTAGGGGAGTGCCTGCGGATCGATCGTGTAGCTGAACAGTCCGAGGACGACGGGTTCGAGTGCTGCGGGGATCGAGAAATCGGCTTTGCCCTCCGGACCGAAGTACAGATTGCTGGCGACGATCTTGACCTGCCCACCTTCCAGAACGAGGTTGGCCTGCACGCTCACTGCAGTCTCGACCGGGCCGACGGCAACCGTTCCCGTCAGCACGACGGCGCCCGCGGTGCTCGCTCCGGTTCCGCCGCTGCCCCCGGTGCCATCCGACTTGTTGGCAGGCGGCGAAGATACCTGCAGGTCAGGGATATTGAGCAGCTTTCCGAGGTCGGTGGCGTTGATTCCCATCCGGCCGTCGAGTTTGTCGACGGGGAGTTGGGTGACATTGCCGTTCACGATGTCGGAGAAGGGAACGGTGACCCCGCGCAGATCGGCCTCGACGGTCACTTCGCCCACCACGTCGCTCTGGACGCCGGTAGCTCTGACGTAGACGTCCTTGTATTTCCCGCCGAGTGCCTGGGTGAGGAAGGGGAACCCGTTGAAGGTGACCTCCGGATCCGACTCGAGTGATGCGCCGGTTCGGAGCTCGCGGGAAACCCGGTACTCGGCGTACGCGGCCGCGCCGAAATCGGCCACCAGTCCGAGGCCGAGGAGAAAGACGATGCCGATGATCAGTTTGCGCACCGCACCATTGTGACGGACTCCGGTCGGGGTTCGATGCGACGGCCCCGGTACCAGGCACGCTAATGTAGGGACCGACCAAAAGCGTCGAACTACTCGAGCGTTGCCCTCACGGGTTGCGCGGGCTACTAGATAGGAGGCCGTGTGGAACTGCTCCTCCTCACCTCCGACCCCAACCCGGAAGCTGTACTACCGGCGTTGGCGTTGCTGGCGCACTCGGTTCGGCCTGCCCCCACAGAGGTTTCCTCGCTACTCGAGGCAAGTTCCGCGGACGTGGCATTGGTGGATGCGCGCACCGATCTGGCTGCCGCACGCGGGTTGTGTCGATTGCTCGGAAGCACAGGATCCGCAGTACCTGTGGTCGCCGTCCTCACCGAAGGCGGACTCGTTGCCGTCAACGCCGACTGGGGGTTGGACGACATCCTGCTTCCCGGTACCGGTCCGGCTGAGGTGGACGCCCGATTGCGGTTGTTGGTCGCCCGCAGCGGCGGTGTGGCCAGTCCGGAAGCGTCGGGAAAGATCACGCTGGGCGAACTGGTTATCGACGAGGGGACGTACACGGCACGACTGCGTGGACGGCCCCTTGATTTGACTTACAAGGAATTCGAGCTGCTCAAGTACCTCGCGCAGCACGCCGGACGGGTATTCACCCGGGCGCAGCTGCTGCAGGAAGTGTGGGGCTACGACTTCTTCGGCGGCACCAGGACGGTCGACGTCCACGTGCGTCGTCTGCGGGCGAAACTCGGCACCGAATACGAGTCCTTGATCGGTACAGTCCGAAATGTCGGATATAAGGCAGTGCGTCCGACCAGGGCCAAGGGTGGCGCAGCTGCTCCCGTTCAGTTCGAGGACGACGAGGACGTCGACTACGACGCGGCCGACGGATCGGTGGTCTGACGTGGGTTGGACAGATTCACTGCCGGCTGGATTCGCCGAGCAGGTTTTCGCGCTTCTCGATCGCGCAACCGAGTTCGACGGCAAGGCGCCCGTGTCGGAACAGGGGCGCCATGCCGTTGCCGGGCGCGGCGCCGCGCGACACTTCCTCGAACTCGACGGCGATGCAGTCGTCGGTTATGCGCAGCTGCAAGCCGGTTCGGACGAGCATCCCGACATGGCGGAGTTGGTGGTCGACCCGCAGGCGCGGCGTCGCGGCATCGGAACCAGGCTTGCCGCAGCGGTATTCGACGAGGGCCGGCCGGGCACGCGTGTCTGGGCGCACGGAAACGTCGACGCCGCAGTCGAATTCGCCAAGACCCTCGATCTGGTCAGCGTTCGTGAACTCCTGCAGCTGCGTCGACCACTCGATGCTCCGCAGCTTCCGGAAATCGTTGTGCCCGAAGGTGTGACGATTCGGACGTATCGTGGACCCGAAGACGATTCCGAGATCCTTCGCGTCAACAATGCGGCCTTCTCCTGGCATCCCGAGCAGGGTGGCTGGACCCAGGCGGAGATCGACGAGAGAACGGCCGAAGGTTGGTTCGACCCTGCTGGTCTGTTCATGGCGTTCGCGGACACCGATCCCGATACTCTTCTCGGCTTTCACTGGACCAAGGTGCACGCACCCGAAGGTGACGATCCGGAGCTGGGGGAGGTGTACGTCGTGGGGATCGATCCCGCGGCGCAGGGACGAGGTCTCGGCCGAGTGCTGACTCTCGCTGGCATGCATTACCTGCGTGATCGCGGCCTCGGAACCGTCCTTCTGTACGTCGAAGGCGACAACACGGCCGCCCTCCACACGTACGAACGACTGGGCTTCGATCGCTTCCACGTGGACATGGCTTACGCCCGCGCGCTCTGACGTCACAGTCGGACACGCAGAAATGTCCAGTCTGTTCATTCTCCGTTAACCATGTGTGGTCCAGCCGGACACCGCGCCCGCCTACTTTTCTCTGTGGGCAGCGCCGTGTTGCCTGATGCAGATTTCAATCATTCTGCGTCTCATGTCGCCGCCCGATCGTGGGCGTGGCGGTAGCGATTTCCGGAGGATCTTGGTGAATCTCAAGCGCAGTGGTGCCCTGCTCGGTGTAGTGGCCGTGGGCGCCATGACCTTGGCCGCATGTGGCAGCGACAACAACTCGTCGTCGACGGGTGTGGACGCGTCCGCATCGAACGCAACGTGCGAAGGCAAGAGCAACCTCTCTGCCGCTGGTTCCTCGGCACAGAAGAACGCCATGGACCAGTTCGTCGCCACTTACATCTCCGTGTGCCAGGAAAAGGGCAAGACGGTCAACGTCGCGTACAACCCCAGCGGTTCGGGCGACGGTCGTACACAGTTCATCGCCGGCCAGATCGACTTCGCCGGCTCCGACTCGGCCATCAAGGACGAGCAGGCCGACAAGGCCAAGGAGCGTTGCGTCGGCGGCGAAGCCTGGAACCTTCCCCTCGTCTTCGGCCCGATCGCAGTTGCATACAACCTCGACGGCGTCGACAAGCTCGTTCTCAACGCAGAGGTTCTCGCGAAGATCTTCAACGGCGGCATCACCAAGTGGAACGATCCGGCAATCGCCGCGCTCAACTCCGGTGCATCGCTTCCCGACGAGAAGATCACCACCGTGATCCGCTCCGATTCCTCGGGTACCACCGACAACTTCCAGAAGTACCTCGACGCGGCATCGAACGGTGCTTGGACGTCGGGCGCAGGGTCCGACTTCACCGGTGGCGTCGGTGAGGGCGCCAAGGGTTCGGCGGGCGTTGCACAGGCAGTTGCCACGGCACCGGGTTCGATCACCTACGTCGAGAAGTCGTTCGCCGATCAGAACAAGCTCTCGGTTGCCGAAATCAACACCGGCTCCGAGGCAGTCGCACTGACCAACGACACGGCCGCGAAGTCGATCGCAGGCGCGAAGTTCAAGTCCGACGCAACCGGCGACCTGACGCTCGACCTCGCGTCGATCTTCAAGACCAACGAAGCCGGCGCCTACCCGCTGGTTCTCGCCACGTACTCGATCGTCTGCTCCAAGGGCTACGACGCGGACACCTCCGCAGCAGTGAAGTCGTTCCTGACGAGCGCGGCCAACGAGGGTCAGGCCAACCTGGCCGAGCAGGGTTACGTCCCGCTGCCGTCCAACGTCCAGGATCGCCTCAACGCGTCCATCACGGCAATCAGCTGACCTAGAGACTCGTGCGGACAAGCTCATGGATCTACATTCAGACGTGAAGGAAGTGAGCGCGCATGAGTGACGCGCCCATCACCTCGACATCTCGTTCTCCCGGCCCCGCAACCAGCGGGGCCGGGGTGGGCGGTCCGAACGGCACCACGGAGGACACGATTACTTCCACCAAGGCTCCAGAAACCGAGCATCCTCCGAAGGGTGACGGTCCGGGTAGCGGCAACAGCAAGACGGTGACCCGTCCGGGTGACCGCATCTTCAGCTCGCTCGCATCCGGTTCGGCAATCTTCATCACGGTTGTCATCGCGGCGATCGGCGCGTTCCTGATCTGGCGTGCTGTTCCTGCTTTGAGCCGGAACCAGGTCAACTTCCTGACCAGCCGTGAATGGGTCACGCAGAACATCAACGCGATGGCGTTCGGTGTCCTCGATCTTTTCCAGGTCACGGTGTTGGTCTCGCTGTTCGCACTGGTGCTCGCGATGCCGATCGCACTGGGCATCGCGATCTTCCTGACTTCGTACTCACCCAAGTGGCTCACGCGGCCACTGTCGTACACGATCGACCTTCTGGCAGCTGTGCCGTCCATCGTCTACGGCCTGTGGGGACTTCTCGTCTTCGCTCCGGCGATCACCCCGGTCGCGGTGTGGCTCAACGACACTCTCGGCTGGTTCCCGCTCTTTGCCGACGGCAGCGGATCGATCACCGGTGGCGGCACCATCTTCACCGCAGGCATCGTCCTCGCCGTGATGATCCTTCCGGTCATCACCGCAGTGACCCGCGAGGTGTTCATCCAGACCCCGCGATCACAGATCGAAGCCGCACTCGCCCTCGGCGCCACGCGCTGGGAAGTTGTGCGCACCACGGTCATCCCGTTCGGTAAGTCCGGCTACATCAGCGGCTCGATGCTCGGTCTCGGACGCGCACTCGGTGAGACGATGGCGCTCTACCTGATCCTGCGAACCACCTCTCAGGCCTTCGGCTGGTCGCTGTTCGACGGCGGCTCGACCATCGCCTCCAAGATCGCCCTCGGCTACGCGGAGTTCAACAACGACATCCAGGCAGGCGCGTACATCGCGGCCGGACTGGTGCTGTTCGTACTGACCTTCGTCGTCAACGCGGCTGCCCGCGCAGTGATCGCCGGAAAGAAGGACTGACCCATGACCTCCACTCTGGACCGGCCGGTCAAGGCCCCCACTTTCCAAGGCGTCGGCGCTCGTCGTCGTGCCAAGGACGTCATCGCGACCATCCTGGTGAGCCTGGCAGTCGTCATCGCGCTCATCCCGTTGGTCTGGGTGCTCTTCACGGTCATCGCCAAGGGCCTGCCCGCTCTGACGTCGCCTACCTGGTTCACCAACTCGCTGAGCGGATTGACGGCGTCGGCCGACGGCGGCGGTATCTATCACGCATTGATCGGCACCCTGCTGCAAGGCATCGTGTGCGCGGTCTTCTCCATCCCGCTCGGTATCTTCGTCGCGATCTACCTGGTGGAGTACGCCGACCGGAAGTCGAAGCTGGGCAAGCTGACCACGTTCATGGTCGACATCCTCAGCGGTGTTCCGTCGATCGTGGCTGCGCTGTTCATCTACGCCCTGTGGATCGCGACCTTCGGCTTCCCCAAGTCCGCGTTTGCGGTGTCACTGGCTCTGGTCCTTCTGATGGTCCCGGTCGTCATCCGCTCCACCGAGGAAATGCTGCGCATCGTCCCGATGGATCTGCGGGAGGCGTCGTACGCGCTCGGTGTGCCGAAGTGGAAGACCATCTCGAAAATCGTTCTGCCGACGGCACTTCCCGGCATCATCACCGGCGTCATGCTGGCCCTGGCCCGCGTGCTCGGTGAGACCGCACCGCTGCTGATCCTCGTCGGCTACGCACCGTTCATCAACTTCGACCTGTTCAACGGCGAAATGGGCACACTGCCTTCCGTCATGGTCGCCGAGATGAACAACCCCACCGACGCCGGCACCAACCGCATCTGGGGCGCAGCACTGACCCTGATCCTGCTGATCGCGATCCTCAACATCGTCGCGAAGCTGATCGGTCACTTCTCACAGGTCAGAAGTAAGTGATGCGGCCTCGGAACATGTTCGTACTCAACAGCGTCAACAACTCAGTAGGGAGCCGGTAATGGCCAAGCGTCTGGATCTCAAGGACGTCAACATCTACTACGGCAAGTTCCACGCCGTCGCCGATGTGGGCCTGTCCGTCCCGCCCCGGAGCGTCACCGCCTTCATCGGCCCGTCCGGTTGCGGCAAGTCCACCGTTCTCCGTTCACTCAATCGCATGCACGAAGTGATTCCCGGTGCGCGCGTCGAGGGTTCGGTGCTGCTCGACGGCGAGGACATCTACGGCTCGAACGTCGATCCGGTCGGTGTTCGCAAGACCATCGGCATGGTGTTCCAGCGACCCAACCCCTTCCCGACCATGTCCATCAAGGACAACGTCGTCGCGGGCTTGAAGTTGCAGGGCGAGCGCAGCAAGAAGAAGCTCGACGAGGTGGCCGAGCGTTCGCTGCGCGGTGCCAACCTGTGGAACGAGGTCAAGGATCGCCTCGACAAGCCCGGTGGCGGCCTCTCAGGCGGTCAGCAGCAGCGTCTGTGCATCGCGCGTGCCATCGCGGTCTCGCCCGACGTCCTGCTCATGGACGAGCCGTGCTCCGCGCTCGACCCGATCTCGACTCTCGCGATCGAAGACCTGATCACCGAGCTGAAGAAGGATTTCACGATCGTCATCGTCACGCACAACATGCAGCAGGCTGCGCGTGTGAGTGACCAGACGGCATTCTTCAACCTCGAGGCAACCGGCAAGCCCGGTCAGCTCGTCGAGATCGACGACACCGAGAAGATCTTCTCGAACCCGACGCAGAAGGCCACCGAGGACTACATCTCCGGCCGCTTCGGATAGGTCCCGGGATCAACCCTGCACGATCATGTTTCACCCCCGTTTCCAACAGGAGACGGGGGTGAAACTTTTTGGTTGTGGTGATAGTTCCCACTCCGGTGCGCAGAGCTGAGCGTCGTTGGGCGCCCGAATAATTCGATGAGCAGCGCAAGTGCGCCGAGTGGGCGCTGAAGTAGCCGACGATGTGAATCTCGTGGATACTGACGACGCTTCGGACAATGCTAATCTCGGCCCGACAGCACGCTGTCGATCGATGTCGTTTCACAACCGGAAGGGCTTGTCAGTGCACCTCACCCCTTCAGATACCGAAAAGCTGCTCCTGAGCGTCGCGGGCATGGTCGCCCGTGACCGCCGCGAGCGCGGGGTACTGCTGAACTACCCCGAAGCGATGGCACTGATCTCGTGCTGGATTCTCGAGCGCGCGCGTGACGGAATGACGGTTGCGGAACTGATGAACGCCGGTCGGCAAGTGCTCACCCGCGACGACGTGATGGAAGGGGTACCCGAGATGATTGCAAACGTCCAGGTGGAGGCCACTTTCCCGGACGGTCGCAAACTGGTCACCGTGACGGAGCCCATTCGATGATTCCCGGCGAAGTACGTGTGTCCACCGAACCGCTCGAGTTCGGCACGGACGCGGAGAAGATCACGATGGTCGTCGTCAACGACGGCGATCGCCCCATTCAGATCGGTTCACATCTCCACCTTCCCGCGGCCAACCCGGCGTTGACCTTCGATCGCGAAGCGGCAGACGGCTTCCGGCTCGACATCCCCTCGGGAACGTCGGTTCGGTTCGAACCCGGGGTCAGCAGAACGGTGACACTGATCGCGCTCGGCGGACTCAAAAGGGTTCCGGGCCTGCAGATCGTGCCGGACGAAGACCTACCGACACATGCGCGCGAGCCCAAGACCGTCATGCCGTTCGGCACGCCCGGCGTCGAGGTCGAAGAACCTTTGCGAGCGTCCTCGGTGAACGTGCGTGTGAGTGATGTTCCAGTCGAGGCGGATTCACCGGACGACGCCGCGACGACAGTTGAGAGGACAGCCGAATGAGCAGGATCGATCGACGCGGCTACGCCTCCCTGTACGGCCCGACCGCAGGCGACCAGATCCGTTTGGCCGACACCGATCTGTGGATCGAGATCGAGCACGACTACACCGCGACCGGCGACGAGATGGTCTTCGGCGGCGGTAAGAGCATCCGCGAGTCGATGGGCCAGGGCCTGACCACTCGCGACCAGGGTGCTCTCGACGTCGTCATCACCAACACGGTGATTCTCGATCACTGGGGAATCGTCCGGGCAGACGTCGGAATTCGCGACGGACGCATCGTTGCGATCGGCAAGTCCGGTAACCCCGACATCATGGATGGCGTGCACCCCAAGTTGCTCATCGGGCCGAGCACCGACGTGATCGCCGGCGAGGGGAAGATCCTCACCGCGGGTGCGATCGACACTCACGTGCACTTCCTCAGTGAAATCGAGATGATGGAGGCGCTCGCGACCGGTACGACGACGGTGGCGGGCGGCGGAACGGGCCCCACCGAGGGAAGCAAGGCAACCACCGTCACACCCGGCGCCTGGTCCTTGACGATGATGCACCGCGCCCTCGACCACATCCCGCTCAACGTTCTTCTCCTCGGCAAGGGCAGCACCGTCAGTCATGAGGCCATGCGTCAGGAAGCTCTCGCCGGCGCAGGCGGATTCAAGGTTCACGAGGACTGGGGTTCCACTCCGGCCGCGATCGACGCCGCTCTGCGCGCAGCCGACGAGTTCGGCCTTCAGGTAGCGCTGCACGCCGACAGCCTCAACGAAACCGGTTACGTACAGCACACTTTGGATGCGATCGCCGGACGCGGGATCCACGTGTTCCATGCGGAAGGCGCCGGCGGCGGGCACGCACCGGACATCATCGTGACGGCAGGTGAGCCGAACGTTCTTCCGGCATCGACCAATCCGACGTTGCCGCATACCGTCAACACGGTTGCCGAGCACCTCGACATGCTCATCGTGTGTCATGCGCTCAATCCCCGGGTTCCGGAGGATCTTGCCTTTGCCGAGTCTCGGATCCGGCCGACAACGATTGCAGCAGAAGACTTTCTGCACGACATCGGGGCCATCTCGATCACCTCGTCCGATGCCCAGGCGATGGGCCGTATCGGTGAGGTGACCCTGCGGACATGGCAGGTGGCTCACGTCATGAAGGCCCAGTACGGCAAGCTGGGCACCAGCATGCCGGCCGACAACGAGCGTGCGCGGCGTTACGTCGCCAAGTACACGATCTGCCCCGCGGTGGCGCACGGTATCGATCACGAGATCGGCTCGGTCGAGGCCGGGAAGATGGCGGACCTGGTGCTGTGGGATCCCGCGTTCTTCGGAGTCCGTCCTTCTGCCGTGATCAAGGGCGGGGCGATAGTTGCTGCGCCGCTTGGTGATCCGAATGCTGCTATCCCGACCCCGCAGCCGGTGTTCGTTCGCCCGGCCATCGCGGCGACTCCGGGATCGGCCCCGCACCTGTCCACGACGTTCGTCTCTCCGATGGCCATCGAGGACGGTCTGGCCGATCGTCTCGGTCTCACCCGCACCCTTACCGGTGTTCGTCCGACGAGACACCTCACCAAGGCGGACATGCCGAACAACACGGCGCTGCCGTCCATCGACGTCGATCCGGAGACGTTTGCCATCAAGGTCAACGGCGACCTGATCGCGCCCAACCCCGTTGACGTGGTGCCGATGGCTCAGCGCTACATGCTGTTCTGAAACCATGTCGATCGAGACGGCATCTGCCGAGATAGCATCGATGCTCTTGGCAGACGGGCGTCTGCCTACCGGCGGTCACGCGCACTCGTCGGGGTTGGAACCGGCACTGGCGGGCGGACTCCTGCAGAGTCAGGTCCCTGACTTCATTCGCGGTCGACTCGAAACAGTCGGACTTGTCGAGGCCGCTTCAACGGTGGTCACGCGCCGCTGGGCCGTAAGTGAGGGTAGTGCAGGCGAACTCGAGGACATCTCGAGGGAACTGCTCGCTCGGACTCCCAGCGCACCGCTGCGTGAGGCGTCGATTCAGCTCGGCCGTGGGCTGGCGAGACTGGCGTCGCGATTGTGGCCGCAGCACCCCGCGGTGCAGATGCTCATGGCGCTGTCTGGGCATCCGATGCGTCCGCTCGCGTTGGGCGTCTTCACGGCGGTCTCCGGGATGGACGACCTACAGGCAGCCAGATCTTGTTTGTACGACGACGCCCAAACGGTGGCGTCGGCGGCATTGAAGCTACTGCCGGTGGATCCGGCAGAACCGGTCGAATGGTTGCTCCGAGCAGCCCCGACCATCGAAACCGTCGCCGCGGCTGCCGTAGCCGTCGAGGGCGTCGCAGATATACCCGCAACAACAGGGCCGTTGGTCGAACAATGGTCACTCGAACACCACGCTCGATCCAGGAGGATTTTCCGTGCTTGACAACCTGAACAACACCACCACTGCTGCAAGAGGTTTGAGGCTCGGCGTTGCCGGCCCCGTCGGCACCGGCAAAAGCACCCTCATCGCCACCATCTGCCGCGAACTCGCGGCGGAGTACGAGATCGCGGTGGTCACCAACGACATCTACACCGACGAGGACGCGCGACTGTTGCGCGCGGCCAACGTTCTGCCGATCGAGCGCATCGTCGCAGTCGAGACCGGTGCGTGCCCGCACACGGCTATTCGTGACGACGTCACGCCGAACCTCATTGCGGTCGAAGACCTCGAGCGTCAGTTCCATCCCCTCGACATGGTGATCGTGGAAAGCGGCGGTGACAACCTGACCGCCACGTTCAGCCCGGCACTGGTCGACGCCCAGATCTTCTGCATCGACGTCGCGGGCGGCGGAGACGTCGCACGCAAGGGCGGTCCCGGAATCGAGCGGGCAGATCTGTTGGTGGTCAACAAGATCGACCTGGCCCCGTACGTCGACGTCGACGCGGTCCAGATGGTTGCCGATGCCACGGCCGCGCGTGACGGACTTCCCGTTCTCGCGCTCAGCCAGAAGGATCACTCAACGATCGACCAGCTCAGTGCGTGGCTCCGCCAGGTCATCGCATCTCATCGCGCGGGTAGTCACACCCCGCAGGATCCGGGGCCGATGGCGCCGCACTTCCATGCCGATGAAGAAGACCACGGTCACGGTCACGGGCACAGCCACTCTCACGCTCACTGATGCGCACTGGAGCTACGCGGGTCGTCGTCGAGAGAGTGGGTGACACCGCTGTTGCGCGAGAGCTGATCTCGGGCGACTTCTTGGCCCCGCGGTTCGTCGACGCTCGCGGGCTCACCGTGCGAATTGCCCTGGTAGGGCACAGTGCAACGCTGCTGGCCGGCGACGACCTGCGTATCGAATTCGTAGTCGCTCCGGGTACGTGCCTCGAGGTGATCGAGCCGTCGGGGACCGTCGCGTACAACGCGCGTGGCGGCCGGGCGTCGTGGTCGGCTTCGGCGAGCGTCGGCGCCGGTGCGGCGCTGATCTGGCGCGCGGCACCGTTTGTCGTCGCGGGCGGCGCGGATGTGACCAGGCGCGTGGATATTTCGCTGGAATCCGATGCGGTTGCGCTGCTCGACGAGATGATCGTGTTCGGCCGGACCGGCGAAACCGGCGGTGCCCTTCGCTCGGATCAGCGCATTACCGTCGACGGTGACGCGCTGCTCGTGGAAACTCTCGACCTGCGTAGCGTGCCGGGCCGTTCGCTGCCGGGAATTCTCGGTGGCCATCGCGTGCTCGGTACGACCATGCTGTTGGGGATGAAGACTACCGACGACGTCGAAGGGCACGTGACGCCGCTGGCGGGAGCAGGGATGCTGGCACGGGCCGTTGCCGATCACGCACATGAGGCGAGCGCAGCGTTGGATCCGATCTGGTCGCAGTGGCGTGGGCGAGTTTCGCGGGAGTACACCGACTGATTCGCCCTACCGTCACACTTCGGGAGGCTGCGTCGTCCAGTATGTGACCAGGCCGAAGAGAGCCGGGCGCACAGGTTTGACGGAGGCATCATGCGAATTGTTGTTCTGGGCGGAACCGGCCAGATGGGAAAGCTGGTCGTCGAGCAGGCAAAGGCAGGGGGCCACGACGTGGTCGCTGCCGCTCGATCGACGGGAGTCGACATCTCTACGGGTGCCGGGTTGGACGAAGCATTTTCCGGCGCCGACGTGGTCGTCGACGTGAGTGATCATGTCACCAACAGTGCGAGGAAGGCGATCGAGTTCTTCGAGACGGCAGCAAGGAACATCGTCGCGGCCGAAGCCAGGGCCGGCGTGAAGCACCACGTGTTGCTCTCGATCGTGAACTGCGACGATCCGCGATTGAAGTCCTTCGGTTACTACCAGGGGAAGGCTGCGCAGGAACGCGCGGTGGAAGCGTCGAGTATTCCCTTCACGATCCTGCGATCCACTCAGTGGTTCGAGTTCGGCGAGAAGACGATCGCGCTGTTCGGACTGGGGCCGATCGCTATGGTTCCTCGGATGCGGTCACAACCGGTGGCAGCGAAGACCGTCGCCGAGGCTCTGGTGACGTGCGCTCAGAACGGTCCGACCGGGAGGGCTCCAGATCTCGCCGGGCCTGAGGTCCTCGAGATCCCGGCCATGACGCGCGAGATCTTGAAATACCGTGGCCGACGTAAGTGGCTGATCCCGATCTCGATGCCGGGAGCGGGTAAGGCGATGAAGGGTGGGGCGTTGCTGCCCGCGCCGGGATCCACAACTGCAGGACCCACGTTGGAAACCTGGTTGCACGAGAACTGAATAGGAAAGGCGGCCGCGCAAGTGCGCGGCCGCCTTTTACTCACGTGGACGGTTGGGTTCAGAGATCCGGGTACGAGGTGAGGTTGTCGACCTTCTCGGTGGTTTCGGGCTCTTCGGGCAGCTTGCCGGTCACCAGGAAGATGACACGTCGGCCGACCTCGACGGCGTGGTCGGCGAATCGCTCGTAGAAGCGGCCGAGCAGCGTGACGTCGACTGCGGCGGCAACGCCGTGCTTCCACTCACGGTCCATGAGGACGGTGAAGAGGTGGCGGTGGAGGTCGTCCATCGCTTCGTCTTCTTCGCGCAGACGGGCAGCGCGCTCGGGGTCGCGGGTCTCGAGGACGACCTTGGCGGCCGCACCGATGGAGACAGCGATGCGTCCCATCTCGGCGAAGTAGCCGTTGACCTCTTCAGGAAGCACGTGGTTGGGATGTCGGCGGCGCGCGATCTTGGCGACGTGCAGGGCGAGTGCGCCCATGCGGTCGATGTCGGCGACGATCTGGATTCCGCTGACCACCGAGCGCAGATCTCCGGCAACGGGAGCCTGCAAGGCGAGCAACGCAAACGCGCGCTCCTCGCAGATGGTGCTGAGTTCGGTGATCTTGTCGTGTTCGCCGATTACTTGTTCTGCCAGGGACAGGTCTGCCTGGAGCAGGGACTGGGTGGCGCGCTCCATAGCGGCACCTGCCAGTCCTGCCATCTCGCCGAGCGTGTCTGCAAGCTCGGTCATCTGTTCGTTGTAAGCCACGCGCATGAGGTCAGAGCCTACGTGCCGTGAAAGACCAAGTCACAAGCACCAGGTGAACGCAAGGTGAATGAACGCGTGTCAGTCGCAGGTGGTGTCGCCGGCGTTGACGCTGGCGATGTCGGCGGGCAGAGCCGTCGAGGTGCTGGTGTCGACCGACGTCGGATTTGCCGCCAGGATGGTTCCCGGGTCCGCGGGGGCGACGACGGTGCCGGCGAAATTGCTTCCGACGACGACCTCGATCATGTCTCCCATGCTCGGAGCGAGAACCAGAACCGCGCCGGGAATCGACGACGCGACCGTCACCGCTTCAGCCTCGTAACCTGCGGCGTAGCGCACGACGGTGGTCGACGCTTGAGCATTCGCCAGGCCGGTGGCTGCGCTGAAGTTACCGACCGTGGAGATCTGGAAACCGTAAGCCGCGAGGCTGTCGGCGATTGTCGCGGCCTGCCCGGCGATTCCCGAGGCGTTGGAGACGTCGACCGAGATGTTGTAGGCGCTCATTGCCTCGACGGAAGTGGCGGCCGGCGGCGTGCTGGACGTAGGAGCGGTTGTCGTGGAACTGGTGGACGACGGTGTGGTGTCCTCGCGCTCTTCACCCGGAAGCGGATCGTCGTCGATGATCGCCTGGAAGAGGGACTTGATCTCGTCCGTGCGAGGAATCTCGTTGCCCCAGTCGTTGGTGCCGTCCGTGGGGACCGTCAAGAACGTGACCGCGCCTGCGTCGACGTTCTGGAGCGAGCGACCGAGGGTGACCAGTGACTTGGTGTCGATGTTTTCGACGAACGTGTCGCTGGTGAAGGCGTTGATGAATCCGTTGAGCTTGCTCGGATTCAGGAGGACCTGGTTGGACAGGGCCGAGCGGAGCAGCGCCGACAGGAACTTCTGCTGACGGGTGATGCGCCCGTAGTCGCCGTTGCCCTCGGCTTCGACGTGGCGAGCACGCACGTAGTTGAGGGCGGTACGGCCGTCGAGCATCTGCGTGCCGCCGGAGGCGAGGACGGTTCCGAGGATGCCGTCTTCGATCGGTCCGGGGGAGCAGACGTTCACACCGCCGACGGTGTCGACCATGCGCTCGAAACCGGCGAAGTCCATTCCGACGAAGTGCCCGATTTTCAGGCCGGACATCTTCTGGATGACCTTGACCAGGCATTTGGGGCCACCGAGTGCGTACGTCGCATTGAGTTTGTCCCCGCTCGCTGCCGGGAAGGTTTCGCTGGTGTACTTGCCGGCGTCGTTGTCCCATCCCTGACAGATCGGACGTTCGACGTCGAGGTCACGCGGGAAGGAGACGGCGACGACGCGGCTTCGGTCGGCGGGAATGTTCACCAGCATGACCGTGTCGGCTCGGGCGCCTTCGGCGTCTTCGACGGTTCCGGCGCCGATCTCACCGCTCGCACCGGCGCGGGTATCGGTGCCGATGATCAGGTACGTCTCGTCGCCGAGTTGACCACCGGCGTCGATGATGTCGTCGGACTCGGTGTCGAGTGCCGCAATCTGATCGAATCCGCCTTCGACCGAGCGCAGATAGCCCCACACGACGCCGGTCAATGCGAGAGACATGACGGCCAGGAACGCTACTGCCGATCGGCCGATCACTTTTGCGCGATGGCGGCGGCGAATCTTGCTTTGCGCCAGACGAGTGGCGCCGGTGTCACCGACTACCCGCGGCACTGCGGAGGTGACGGGATGTTCTTCGGTGATCCAGTCCGCAGCGGCGGGCGGAACGGTCGGACGGGCGGGAATCGGCCGGGCGGGGGGCGGCGACGACGCTGCTGAAGATTGAGTCTTGGGTGTTACGGATTTGTTCGGCGCCGGCTTGGGCGGCGTAGCCGGGGCTGGTGGCGGCTTCTTGTCGCCTACCCGACGGACCAACTCGGCGACCGAAACAGAGTCGTCGGTCGGAGGCGAGTCCCGTCGCCCGGTACGTCCACTGCTGCGACGCTCCGGGGGACTGGGTGGTTGCGGTGTTGGTCGCTGGGGTGTGGCAGGGCGCTGGGGCGTTGCCGGTTGGTCCGGTCGGGCGTTGCGGAAGCGCTTGTCTGCGAGCGGACGTTCCCAGGGGGCGCGGCTCTCGGGCGGAGGTGGGCCCGAATCGTGATCATCACCCACCGATGCAACCTGTCCCGTCGTCGACTGTCAGTAACTCGTCATTCAGATGCCGGCGTCAACCGGTTGTCGACGAAGCTGGAGCCATATTACTGGTGAATCCTGAGTGCTTCACTCAGAAAGTGATGTGAGTAATCCGACGGCGTGTTTTCGCTAGCCACCCGAGTGCATCATGTCAGCTCCCACCGGCACAAGGTCGTCTTCGGGATCGTCGAGCCAACCTTCCGGGAGTGCTACCTGACCGGGTGAGCCTTGGCGTCCGCGCGGGCCTTCGGCGTCCTTGGGGAACGGGACGTCGTGGTCGAGCTGTCCGAGCAGATCGTCCAGTTCGGACAACGTGCTGACCAGAGCCATCGAGACCCGCAGATCCGATCCGACCGGGAACCCACGCATGTACCAGGAGACGTGCTTGCGAAGTTCGCGCAGACCCTTCATTTCACCGTGATGTGCGGCGAGCAGTTGGGCGTGACGGGCGATGATCTTGGTGACTTCGCCGAGCGT
Source organism: Rhodococcus sp. D-46 (assembly GCF_011290655.1). Taxonomy (NCBI): domain Bacteria; kingdom Bacillati; phylum Actinomycetota; class Actinomycetes; order Mycobacteriales; family Nocardiaceae; genus Rhodococcus; species Rhodococcus sp. D-46. The sequence continues at coordinate 90,055 of NZ_JAANTF010000007.1, forward strand.
CGGCGGCGTGGCGATCTGTTGTCCGTTGAGAGCTGCGCTGAGTTCCGCGAACAGCCATGGCCGTCCGAGGCAGCCGCGTCCGACGACGACGCCGTCGCAGCCGGTCTCGTTCATCATGCGGGCAGCATCCGAGGCGTCGAAGATGTCGCCGTTGCCGAGGATCGGCACGTCGGTGACGTGTTCCTTGAGGCGCGTGATCTCGTTCCAGTCAGCAGTGCCGGAGTAGCGCTGCGACGCGGTACGTGCGTGAAGTGCGACGGCAGCGGCGCCTTCAGCTGCGGCGATCCGGCCTGCGTCGAGGTGCGTGTGATGTTCGGGGTCGATGCCGACGCGCATCTTGACGGTGACCGGAATGTCGGTGCCTTCGGTGGCGCGCACGGCTGCCGCGACGATCTGACCGAACAGTCGACGCTTGTACGGTAGCGCCGATCCGCCGCCCTTGCGGGTCACCTTGGGTACCGGGCAGCCGAAGTTCATGTCGATGTGATCGGCCATGTTCTCGTCGACGATCATCTTGGCCGCGGCGTAAGTCGTATCCGGGTCGACGGTGTACAGCTGCAGCGACCTGGGCGTTTCGGTCGGACCGAACGTGGTCATGTGCATCGTGGCGGGTTGGCGTTCGACGAGCGCGCGGGCGGTGACCATCTCGCAGACGTAGAGCCCGGACGTGCTGCCTGCACGTTCGAGTTCGAGTTCACGGCACAGCGTGCGGAAGGCGACGTTGGTGACGCCCGCCATGGGTGCGAGGACCACGGGGCTGTGCAGCTCGAGTGAACCGATACGAAGGGATGACATGTCTACCTCTGAACAAATACTTGTGACAATTGGAAGTGCCCGGTACCGAATCCGGTACCGGGCACAGAATAGCTGGTGAAACTAAGAAGCCTGCTGTTCGCGCTTGGCGGCTTCGCGTGCGAGCATGCGATCGCGCTGTTCCTCGAACTTCGTCGCGTTGGCGGCGAGTGTCTCGAGGAAGGCCGCCAACTCTTCGCGCGTGTTCTCGCCTTCGGCGCTGAAATCGTTGCGCTCGAAGATGTTCCACTTGCGCAGGACAGGCCAGACGACCTCGTCGAGGTGCTGGCGAAGGTCGTAGATGCCGTGCTTGGCCATCAGAGCGCCGTTGCGGCGGAAGTTCGGCATGCCGGCACCGGGCATCTGGAAGTTCTGGACGATGTTCGCCACAGCCTTGAGCGCCTGATCGGGAGCAAGATCGAGCGCGGCGGCGCAGATGTTGCGGTAGAAAATCATGTGCAGGTTCTCGTCGGCGGCGATGCGCTGAAGCATCTTGTCTGCAATCGGCTCGTCGCAGGCCTTGCCGGTGTTGCGGTGGCTGACGCGCGTCGCGAGTTCCTGGAAGGTCACGTAGGCGACCGAGTGCAGCAGGCCGGCGTCGCCCTCGTCGATGGGTGCGCTGTAACCGTTTGTCATGTGTTCCATGCGGAAGCGCTCGAGCTCGACGGGGTCGACTGCGCGCGTGACGACGAGGTAGTCACGCATCACGATGCCGTGGCGGTTCTCCTCGGCGGTCCACCGGCCGACCCACGTTCCCCAGGCACCGTCCTGCGAAAAGTTCTCGGCGATCTCACGGTGGTACGACGGCAGGTTGTCCTCGGTGAGCAGGTTGGTGATCATCGCGGCGCGAGCTACCTCGCCGAGTTGTGACTGTTCGAGACTCCAGTCTTCGCCACCCATGGCTGCGAAGTTACGGCCCTCGTCCCACGGAACGTAGTCGTGTGGATGCCATTCCTTGGCCATGGAGATGTGGCGGTTGACGTTCTCCTCGGCAACCGGCTGCAGCTCTTGTAGCAGCTCCAGCTGCGTCAGAATCCTCGTCATTTCTTGCCTCCATGTTGAGTGAATGCGCGACTTCGCCCCAGCCTACGGCACCGTAGGTTTGAAAAGAATGGCATGAAAATTGCTCCCCTCGAGGGATGTTACCGATCCGTAGTTATCCGGGGGCACTTTCACTACCAAGTCGTTCTTTCGACGTAGTCGCGGAACGTCCGGGCGGGATCGGACAGCTTGCGACTCTTCGACCAGATCAGCCCTATTTTTCGCTGTGCTCCTTCGATCGGTACATAGACGACTCCTTCGGCCCAGATCGGTGGATCCTGAACCGGCATGACCGAGACACCGAAGGACGCGGAGACCAGTCCGCCGACCGTTGCCAGCTCGCTGCTCTCGAAGACGAAATTCGGAGTGAATCCTGCGGCCGCGCACAGTTCATCGAGAATTCTTCGCATCCCGAAGTTCGGATGCATACCGATGAACGGTTCGTCGGCCGCGTCCGCAAGCTCGACCGAATGCAACTTCGCAAAGCGATGATCAGCCGGAACAGCCAATGCCAGTGACTGCTGGGCGATCTGCATCCACGCCACCTGCGGATCGCGCGGCTGAGGCGAGACGACGGCCAGGTCGGACGTGCCGGCGGCGATTCTGTCGACCAGGAACTGCGCGCTGTCCTGATGCAGTTCGAATCGCACTCCGGGATACTCGACGCGGTATCCGCGCAGCATGTGCGGCACCAACCAGGTGCCGAACGAGTGGAGGAAGTCGAGTCGGACCGTGCCGCTCTCGGGGCTCGCCAGCGACTGGATTTCGGTCTGCGCGGCGTCGAGGGCACGCAGTGCGATGCGAGCATGTCGATAGAGGATCTCGCCGTACCGGTTCAGTTCGAGTCGGCGTCCCTGACGGTCGAAGAGTGTCACGCCGATCTGTCGTTCGAGGCGAGCGAGTTTGCGCGAAAGGGTCGGCTGCGACAGGTGAGTCAGATCCGCGGTAGCGGTCACCTGTTGGGTTTCGGCGAGCACGACAAACCATTCGAGGTCTTCGGTCAGCATCACGAACCCAATCTATATACCCCCAGAGCATATAGAACACCAAGTTTATGCATTTTCTTTTGCCAAGTCGGGGCGGGAGGATTCTTGCCGGAGGTAAGTGATGCCTGGAGGTACGTGGTGACTGTCGAGAATGTGATCGAATCCGAAGTGATGCCGCTTCGCCGCGGAACATCGGGATATCGAACCGTGACCGTTGCGTTGTTCGCGGCCGGGCTGTCGACGTTCATCTCGATGTACGCGGCACAGGCGTTGCTGCCTGCGTTCGCCGAAGACTTCCACGTCTCGCCTGCGGTGTCTGCGCTGTCCGTCTCTGCGACGACGGGCATGTTGGCGTTGGCAATCATTCCGGCCAGTGCGCTCTCCGAGCGCTTCGGTCGCACGCGGGTGATGATCGCGTCGGCGTCGGCGTCCTGTGTGATCGGTTTACTTCTGCCGCTGAGTCCGACGATCGAGGTTCTGCTGGTCGGACGCGCAGCACAAGGATTTGCTCTGGCCGGTGTCCCGGCGGTGGCGATGGCCTATCTGGCCGAGGAGGTCGATCGGAAGGACCTCGGTGCAGCGATGGGAAGGTACGTCGCCGGCACGACGATCGGTGGGCTGATCGGACGGCTCGTGCCGTCGGCCGTCGTCGATTTCAGTACGTGGCGTTGGGCGCTGTTGACTGCGTCCGCGCTGTCGGCATTGTTCGCGCTCAACATGATCCGGCGGCTTCCCGCGTCGAATTTCTTTCGCCCGCAACCGATATCGGCGCGCACGATCGCGTCGAATCTACGACGCCACCTTGCGAACCCGTCGCTGCGAACACTCTTCGCTTTGGGATTCATCCTGATGGGCGGCTTCGTGTCGATTTACAACTTCCTCGGGTTTCGGCTCACGGCAGCACCTTTCGGCCTTCCTGAAGCGCTTGTGGGCCTGGTGTTCCTTTTCTACCTTGCCGGAACTTTCACCTCGGCGGTAGCCGGCGGGGCCTCTGACCGACTGGGTAGGCGCAGCGTGCTGCTCGGGTCGGTTGTCGTCATCGGTATCGGCCTGGCACTGACCGTTCCGGACAATCTGGCGTTGACGCTCGTGGGGATGCTGCTCTTCACCGGAGGATTCTTCGCCGCACATTCGGTGGCCAGCGGTTGGGTGGGGCTGATCGCTACCGATCACCGGGCCGAGGCGTCGGCGTTGTATCTGTTTGCCTACTACGCGGGTTCGTCCGTGGCGGGCGCCCTCGCGGGTCTTGCATACGCGGGTGGCGGTTGGGTCGGGGTCAGTACTTTTGTGGGCGCGCTGCTGTTGGTTGCGTTTGCCTTGTCACTGAGGATGTTTCGATCTTCGACGATTGACTGAACAGAGCACTGCGGCGACCCCGAACGGGATCGCCGCAGTGCGTTCTGTCGAGCGTCTTACTTCTTGCCGCCGCCGAGGAGGCCGCCGAGCAGGTCTCCGAGGCCGCCGCCACCGGATCCACCCAGGATGCCGCCGAGTGCGCCGCCGATGCCGCCGCCGGAATTGCCGCCGCCGCCGAGAATTCCGCCGAGGAGATCCCCGAGCCCGCCGCCACCGGAGGCCTGAGTCTGCGCGCCGGCACCGCCACCGGTGAACTGCTTGGCGAGGTAGGCCAGGACGATGGGAGCGAGGATCGGCAGCAACTGCTTCACCAGATCGTTTCCACCGCCGCCACCGACACCGCCCAGTGCGCTGGCGACCTGATCGGTGTTGCCGCCGAAGATGTTCGAGACGATCTTCTGACCGTCAGCGGTGTCGACTTTGCTGATGTCGACGCCGTCGTCGAGAAGGCTGGTGTCGGCGTGAGACTGCAACGCGCTTTCCAGCGAGGCTGCACCGGCGGGATCCTGCGCGTTGGCGCCGAGGCCACCGACGAGGGTCGGAAGTGCAGTCTTGACCGCCGATTCGGCAGTTGCCTGGTCGACGCCGAGTTGCTGCGCGATCTGGTCGATGGGGATCTGGGATAGAAGGTCGTCAAGCGATGCCATTGATGCCCTACCTCTTCTGGGGTACTACTCGTCAGTACCCGGCTGTTGCAGACACTAGTGAATGTCGGCGTCGACGGTAACCCTCCGGTTGCCGAGCGGTCAGGCTCGGGTCTTCTCGCGGGGGACCAGGCACGCTAGGAGAGCGAGAATCAGTCCGCCGGCCGTCAGAATGAATCCTGTCTGATTTGTCAGGATCGTGGAGTAGTTTTCCCTGATGACATTGTCGAACTGATCGTTCACGCGGTAGTAGAACGTGCCAAGAGTCCCCAATCCCACGATAATTCCGATCCATGCTGCGATGCGAGAACCGAACAATGCGGCGATCAGAATCAACACGGCGGCGGCGAGCAGAAGTATCGCCATCGACCGGTAGAAGGTCACGGACTGATCGCCGAGTTGCTCGATTGCCCACCCGGCCGGAAAGCCGTCCCGCAGGTCCTCGAGGCGAACGTTGTCGGGTTTGACCCCGGCCAGTACGTACATGAACGAGCCGACGGCAACGGCGATTCCACAAATGAGCAGAACGAGATGAACTAACGTGCGCATGCCAGTCTCCCTGTGTTCGGAGTTCGGTGACGCGGTCGTCGCCGAGCCTAGCTGTGTCGCGGGTGTCAAGCTCGGTATCGAGCGTGCAGAATCGTCTCCATGCCCGACAACATGCGTCGACTCGAAGAGATCTCGCTGTCGCTGCCGGAAGCGGAGCGCGTCGACATCGAAGCGTGGGACGGCCACCCGACGTTCCGGGTCCGCGGCAAGAACTTCGTGTTCTGCAACGTCGAAGCCACCTCCTTGACCGTCAAGCTGAGCAAGGAGGAAGCCGAAGCGGTGGTGGCCACCGAACCAGGCGCAAGTGCTGCGGGCTACGGACTCGGTCGACACGGGTGGGTTGCACTCGACATCGGCACCGACGTTTCCGAGGAGAAATGGTCGCAATTGGAGGAGTGGATCTACACCTCGTTCACCCTCGTTGCGCCGAAGCGGCTTGCCCGGATCGTTCTCGATGCGGATGAGGAACGCCCGTAACGGATAGATTCGTCAGTACAGACGCCGACTAGACGAGGAATTGTCATGACGACACCGGAAACTTCACCGGCCACCGCAAAACCGGGCATGCCGCCGTGGGCGAAGAAGGCCATCGGGATCGCAGTGATGGCGGTGGTCCTGGTCATCGCTTACTTCATCCTTGCCGCCTTCCTTCCGCGTTGGTGGGCGCAGCGCATTGCGTCGTTGGCGAACGGCAGTTTCAGCGCCGGAATCGCGTGGGGGCTGCTGTTCGGTCTCGTGTGCACCCTGGTCCCGCTCATCTTCTTCCGGGCGGTCTGGCAGGTGCGCAAGCGCAAGCATGCTCGAATCATGCAGATCACGGCTCTCGCGTTGGGTGTGATCTTCGCGCTGCCGAATCTGCTCTCTCTGACAGTTGTTCTCGGCAACAACAACGCTGCGCATGCGGGCGAGCGGATCCTCGACGTCGACGGCCCCGGATTCCGCGGAGCATCCGTTGTCGGTGCCGTCCTGGGCGTTGCGTTGTTCCTTGGACTTGTCGCGCTCGGCTACATGTACAAAAAGCGTGGAAAGGATCTCGACAAGATGCGCGGTGAGCTCAAGCAGCACGAGCCGCAGAGCAAGGGCGAGGCTCCGGCTCCGGAAATCTGAGTCAGCTCTTCGACCGAGTACTCAGGCCGACACCGACTCCGACGGTTCCCGCCGCCACCAGTCCAGCGAGCGGGACAGCCCAGTGTCCGGCAAATGTGCAGGCGAGAACCAGGATTGCACTCACCGGTAGAACGGCCTGCCCGATCCTGTCACGCTTGAAGTGGCGTGAATGCATGAGCCACACGAAGATCAGGAACATCGCGGCCGGAATCGTGACCGCGGCAGATGCTGCGAACGTCGAAATGTGCGCTTCGCCAACTGCTTCCTCGACGGCTACTTCGATGCCGGCGCCGATGGCCGCAGCGGATCCGAATACGAAGTAGTGCCCGTATCCCCACAACAGGACGGCGCGATTGCCTTGGTCTGCGAGGTACTCGTGGATCGGGACGGCGAAGTAGATCCACAACGCGGAGAACACGATCAGAACTCCGCCGACGGCAATCGGAATCAGTAGATCGGCGGCGTCGAAATCCCGGATGCCGGATTGGACCGCGATGGTGGCGGCAGCGATGGTTTCGCCGAGCATGATGATGGTGAAGAGGCCGTAGCGTTCGGCGATGTGATGCGGGTGCCACGGCGTCTGGTGGTTGCGTTCGGCGATCGCCGGCACCGCGAGTTCGGCGATCATGAGAACGAAGAAGCCCGGAATCCACGCCGACGCCGGCATCAGGAGCAGCACGATCCAGCCGGCCTGGACGATCACGAGCCCGGCGGCATATTGCAGAGCAGTGGTTCGCGCTGCACCGGATTCACCGCTGGCGGCTCGAAGCCATTGGCAGGTGAGCGCAATTCGCATGATGAGGTAGCCGACGATGGCCGTCGTACGGTCGGTTCCGTCGAATGCGTCGGGGATTCCGGCGGCGAAGACGAGGACGCCACAAATCTGTACGAAGGTCGCGACCCGGTAGGGGACGTCGTCCGTGTCGTAGGCAGACGCGAACCAGGTGAAGTTCACCCACGCCCACCACAGCGCGAAGAAGACGAACATATAGCCGGCGATGCCGTCGGCGTAGTGGCCCTCGGCGACAGCATGCACCAGTTGAACTCCGGCCTGTGCGGCTGCAACCACGAAACACAAGTCGAAGAACAGTTCGAGTGGCGTCGATGCGCGATGGTTCTCGTCGCGGCTGCGTGCGCGCATCCGGATGATCGGCATAACGGCCCGGCCGTGGCCCGCGCCCGTACTGGTGTGTTCTGTCATCGTCCCCACCTTGCTCCGACGTCTAATGCAGGAGCGCAGTCTAGGGCGAATTCCGTCGGGTCGACGAATGAGACATTTCGCCCCTCACCACACGAGAACGGGTTTGACGACTCGGCCCGACGCCTGATCTTCGACGGCTTTGTTGATGTCGGAGAAGGCGTAGCGCGTCACCAAGCGGTCGATCGGAAACCGGCCACCAGTGAAGAGTTCGACGAGTTCGGGGATGAACGTCGAGACTTCCGACTCTCCTTCGATGCATCCTCGAATTGTCTTTCCGCTCAGCATGATGTCGGCCATGTTCATCTCGACCGTGGACGCTCCGAGTCCGACTACCGCCAGTGTTCCCCGTGCTCGAAGTGATGTGACGGCTTGATTGATCACGGAGCCGATTCCGGTGGTGTCGAGGGAATGTGTCGAACCTCCGTCGGTGGCGGCGCGGACCGCGTCGGTCGCATCTTCATTCGAGGGATCGACAGTGACGGCGCCGAATTCCTCGGCGAGTTCGCGCCGCTGCGCAACGGGGTCCACGGCGACCAGGGTGGAAACGCCGGCAGCCCTCGCCGCCAGCAGCGCTGCGAGTCCGACGCTGCCTGCCCCGAAAACGGCAAACGTCGAGTCGGGCTCGGGGCGAAGTAGATTCAGCACGGCACCCGCGCCGGTTTGAAACCCGCAGCCGAGCGGAGCCGCGACGGTCAGGTCCACTGCAGGATCGACGACGACGGTGTTGTCGGCAGTGGCTATGACGTATTCCGCGAAGCTGGACTGGCCGAAGAATGCGGACCGTATCGGAGTTCCGCTTCGCCGGACCGGCGTCGAGCCGTCGGTGCGTGCGCCAGAGCTGTTGAGCCCGTGTGAGCTTTCGCAGTACGCCCGATGACCGCTGAGGCACTGCCTGCACACACCGCAACTGCGGTAGCTCAGCAACACGTGATCACCGGGCGCAATGCTGTCGATCGACGAGCCGACGGCCTCGACCACCCCCGCTCCTTCGTGCCCGAACACGCAGGGGCCGAGCCTTTCCGGTAGCACCGACTTCGTGAACAGATCTGTGTGGCACAGGCCGGTCGCGACGATGCGAACCAGAATCTCGTCCGTGCGGGGTTCGTCGATCTCGACGGTGTCGAGCGTGAAGGGGGAGTGCGGGCCGTGTGAGAGCGCCGCTGTCATCTGCATGGCGGACGTCGAATTCTGTTCGGCGCGAATCACGCTCGCTCGAGCAGGAAGTAGTAGTGCTGCCCGCCGTCGAGAACCAACGCCGATTTTCCGTTCATGATGCCCATGAGCGTCGAATCGTCGACCTTCTTGAAATGGTCGAAGATCGGCGCACCGTCGTAGACCATCGTTGCCGTGACTTCGCCACGAAACTCGATGTTCCACAGACTTGCCTCGCCATTGCCGCCCTTGACGTCGGAATAGAGGTTGCCGTCTTCGTCTCGGCAGATCAACGGCTTGGCATCCTCGACGGAATTGAAAGTCTTGCCGTACCAACGGCTCGCGAACAGCTTTTCGTGCAGACGATGACCGGTGGCGAAGTCGTCACCCTTCCACTCGCCGAGGATTTCTTCGGCGGCGACGGTTTCCAGCGCGGCCCACACTTCGTCGAGTTCTGCTGGTGAAACACCACTTTCCGCAGCACGGAGCCGGGTAAAAGCAGTTCGAGCGTCATCGAGATTCATGTCTCTCCTCGAGTCGACGGTAAGTGGCACGACTTGTTCGCGAACCAAATTGTTCGTCAACTCTGCACGCTACGCCGAACCGGATGGTTCGGCAACGGTCGATTCGTTCTAGGCTGTGAACATGCGCTCAGCAGGGGAAGCTACGAGGGACCGCATTCTGGCGGCCGCAAAGGACGAATTTGCCACGTACGGGCTGGCCGGCGCGCGGATCAATCGGATCGCCGCGCAAGCGCGTGCCAGCAAAGACCGCCTCTATGCGTACTTCGCAAGCAAGGAAGAGTTGTTCGCTGCCGTGACCGAACAGTGGACGTCCGAAACAACAGCGGAGACAGCACTTCGAGGTGACGACTTGCCGGGCTATGCAGGTCGCCTCTTCGACAACTACGTTGCCCATCCCGAGAACGCCCGATTGCAGCAATGGGCGGATCTCGAAGCGCCGGACGTCATGAGCGAGGACGACATACGAAGCAAGACCTTCCGGCCTAAAGTTGCGGAAATCCGCAAGGGGCAGCTCGAGGGACACATCGACCCCGCGTGGAATCCCACGGAGTTGATCCTGCTGATCACGGATATCGCCCGGATGCTCGCGCTCAAGTCGACTCGTTCCATCCCTCGACGTCGGGAGGCGGCAGTCGAGGCGGTTCGGCGTTTGATTGTGGCGTAGCGAGTCCAAACGCGAACGTCCACGCCCGTCGCTGTGTGGTTGCCCGGATTTACGGATTTCTCAGTAACGGTGCGTACGTTGGGCGTCGGCTCGTTGACGCCCTCGGGATGTTGACGTGCCGCCAAAACTTTTGTCGTCGACTGTTCAGATGCTGGTGAGCAAAAGGATCGCGGCCGGCCACCCTGACTGAATATCGTCGACGCCGAGCGTGTTCCTTCGGTGCGCGCACCTGTTCAGCATCTGGAGTGGACCCGTGTCGAAGTGGCCGTGCATATGAAGATCTCGAAGAAGGTAGCGCTGGTCGTTGTGGCTGCTTGCGCCCTGACGTTGGGATCGGCGCAAGTCGGAACCGCCCGCGCGGACGCGCCGGTCAAGGTCAGCGTGGCCGGTCATGTGGTGAGCGCCGGGCACTTCGAGCAGGTGCGGCGCCCCAACCGGTGTGCGAAGGCCGGGACGGGGAAGTCGAAACCGAGCGAGCAGAAGTCCACGAATCGCAGTGGGCGTCGAGGCAGCGGGGGATGCTTCTGACAGTGATTGCGAAGTTCCGCAATCAGCCGTCGCAAATCTGTAACACGTTCTAATCTTGCGGTATGGACGTGACTTACGAAGGGACCAAACGCGAAGTCGCTACCGACAGGGGGACTTTGCGCTATCACGAGGCGGGCGATGGTCCGCCGTTGATCCTGTTGCACGGCTCCGGGATCGGCGTGAGTGGATGGCGGAATTACCGGGGGAACCTCGAGGTGTTCGCAAAGCACTTCCACTGCTACCTCCTTGAGTTCCCGGGGTTCGGCGTGAGCGATGCCGTCGACGGTCATCCAGTTCTCACGGCAACCTCGGCGGTGGTTCGATTCATGGATGCGCTGGGAATCGAATCCGCTGCGATGATCGGCAATTCGATGGGCGGAGTTGTCGGGGTCAACGTCGCGATGAGGTTCCCTGACCGCGTCCGCAGATTGGTCACCATCGGAGGCGTGGGCCCGAACATCTTCAGTCAGAACCCGAGCGAAGGTACGCGTCTCCTCCAGGAATTCGCCGACGCTCCCAGCCGTGAGAAGTTGGTTCGCTGGCTCGAGTGCATGGTTTACGACAGATCCGTGATCACCGAGGAGCGGATCGAGGAACGATGGCAAACGGCCAACGATCCGGCCTCGCACCAGGCATTGACCGCGATGTACGGATCCAAAGCCTTTGCCGCTCAGCAGCAGATGATGTCCAACTCGGATGTGCCGCCGTACTGGTCGATGATGCACAAGGTGCAATGCCCGACCTTGCTGACATGGGGGCTCGATGATCGGCAGTGTCCACCGGACATGCCGATGATTCCGATGCGACTGATTCCGAACGCCGAACTGCATGTATTTCCGAACTGCGGGCACTGGGTGATGATCGAAGCCAAGGAGGCATTCGAGCGCGTGACCCTCGAGTTCCTGCTTCGATGACCTGCTGTTGCATTCATGTGGCACGAATCGATGTGGCACGAATGCACAAGACCCGGCGCCTCTGAATGAGGCGCCGGGTCTGTGTTTGTGCCCCCAGTAGGACTCGAACCTACGACCTGCGGATTAAAAGTCCGTAGCTCTACCAACTGAGCTATAGGGGCGCGGCGCAGAGTCTAACGGGACCGCAGAGTCCGTGAAAACACCACCCCCACCAGAAGGGCGATTCCGATGACGGCGATGGTCCCGCCAGTGCGATGCAGACCCGCGTCGTCGATGGTTCCGCGCATGGTCAGCTCGATGACGACGGCCGCAAGGTTGGCGCCGATGTACTGGATTGTTCGGTAAAGGCCGATCGCGGTCCCGACGTCGGCGGAGGTGGTCACCGAGTTGATCAGGTTCTGGTTTCCCATGTTGTTGAAGCCGTTGGGAATGCCCAGGATCGCCGCAATCAGCAGGAGTGCCACTAGGGGAGTCGAGCTCGATTCGACAAAGGCGATCAGAACGCCGCCGACGGCCAAGGCCGCGGTGCCGATCAGCAGGGTGATCCGTGCGCCGAATTTCCCGTACACCCTGGACGCGGACATGGTCGCGAAGATCCCGACCGCAGCGACAGGCAGCATGAAGACCCCGGCGCTGATCGGTGACATTCCGCGGGCTACCTGTAGCCACTGGGGGAGTCCGAAGAAGATGCAGTAGAACGCTGTGTAAGTCAGCAGGGTCCGGCCGAGAGTCATGCTCAGTGCGCGGTTTCGGACGACGGCGCGGACGTCGATGAACGCCGAGGCCGTTCGACGTTCCCACCAGACGAACAGGAACGCGAAGAGGGCCGTCGACGGGACGAGGTACCACTTCGCGTGCTCGGCGAGAGAGAGGAGAAAGAGCATCGTCGATGTCGTCAGAGCGAGAAACAGGGTGATGCCGAGTGGGTCGAGAGATTTGAACAACGCAGCGGCGCCGGCCCGGTCGGGCAGGGCGGAGTCGCTCGGGGCGGCGAAGAAGACCCATACGGCAGTGACGACGACAAGTGGGAGGTTCACCCACATGATCGATTGCCAACCGAGTGTGCCGACCAACAACCCGCCGAGAGTGGGCCCCAGCGCGACGACCGATTGAGCGCAAATGGTGAGTGTTGCTATAGCTGAACGGGTTTGAGTCCGGTGGCGGTCAGCGTATTCGCGGATGACGGTCATTGCGTTCGGATACTGTGTCGCCGTGCCGATTCCGAGCAGGATTCGTGCGGCGATCAGCCAGCCCAGCGACGGGGCGAGCGAGCCGAGGATCGATCCGGCAGCGATCAGGCCCAATCCGGCGAGGTAGACGCGTTTGGCGCCGAGGATCGATCCGAGTCGACCAGCCGCCGGCGCCGTGACCGCAGTCGCGATGTAGAGGGCCGAGATGACCCACGCTGTGCCTGAACTGGAACCGAAGTATGTGGCGATCGGGACGATTGCCACGGCAATCATCGACGAGTTCAGCGCTTGAAGAACGGTTCCGGAGCCGAGAGCAAGACTCAGTTTCAGTGGAACGGGAGTTTGGGGGGTCGGCGTTTCGACGACGGTGGTCACGAGTTCATCAGTGACTCCTCTGATATCGATGTCGATGCTGGGGACTCGCCCTGGCCTAGTCTGCGCAGGATTCGGCCGGCGATCAGAAGCAAGTCACGCTCGGCGTCGGTGCACTCGGCGTCGATGACCTCAGCCAGCCACTCTGTTCGTTTCGTTCGGTCTTCGTGAAGGGTCGATGTGCCGAGTTCGGTCATCGTGACCAAGACCGCGCGGCCGTCCGATGGATCCGCCCTTCGCGTCACCATGCCCTGTTCTTCGAGCGCGGCCACGGTCTTTGCGATTGATTGCGGTGTGACGCGCTCGAATTTTGCCAACTCTTTGGCGGTCGACGGACCTTGTCGGTCGAGGTGGCCGAGGGCCTGGATCTGGCTCGGCGTGAGCTTGTGGTCGTTGCGTTTGGTGCGTAGACGTCGGACGAAGGCACCCAGATCGTCCCAAAGTACGTCGATCTCGTCTCGAGCCTTGCTGCGACCCTCTCCAACATTCATTTAGACAGTCTAACTGTGTTGTTTCGATGCTGCCAGTACGGTTTCGACGGAAAAGGGGGAATAAACAATTGCACTAGTTGTTTAAAACCTTGGGACTGCTGTCCATCGGTCGGCGAAGCAGTTCCGTCTGCGAGGTCGAATTATCAGAATCTCGGGCACGAAAAAGCTCGGATGCGCACCCCCTGCGGCGCACCCGAGCGGCCAAAACCATACCACTTGGTGTCTTTTGGGCATAAAGTCGGTTCTTGTCCCCTGAACAGCCGATTGCGTCTAGTACTTTTGGCGGGTATAGCTCTAGTCCTTACGTAGGGTGTGTTGGAGGGGATATTGTGAAGTTTCGGGGGATGACAGGCGCCGATCACGGCGGCTCTGCGTACCAACTCTGCGAGAGGCACAACACCGTAAATGGCACGTCAACAAGAGCGTGCGCGGCGTACCCGCGCCGCCCTGGTCGAAGCGGCTGCAGTCGAATTCGCCAAGCGCGGCTATGCAGCTGCGTCGGTGAACACGATCCTCGAGGGCTCCCGCGCCACCAAAGGCGCCATGTATTTCCATTTCCAGTCCAAGGAAGATTTGGCGCGAGCGGTTCTGACCTCGGCTATCGAAACCTTCACTGGAATTACTGATCGTTGGGCCAAGAGAACAGACCTCGATCCATTCGTCGCTTTGCACGGTCTCGTGCTCGACATTGCCGAGGTCTTCCGTGCCGAGGTAATCGTGCAGGCGGAATTCCGGCTGATCATCGAGCCCGAGTTCTACAAGGATGTGCAGTCCGGTGGTGGGCAGGTCTGGGGAAAGACCGCCTATGAGTTGGCATTGCGTGCCAAGGACGACGGTTTGCTCCGAGAAGGCGCCGACCCGGACAAATTCACGCGTGTACTGGCAGCGAGCCTTGCCGGTCAGCGGTACATGGCAGACCTGATTGCCTCCAGTGGAGATCTGGGCGAGTGGTTCGAGGAGTCTCTCGAAGTAGTCCTCGAAGCCATGGCTACGCCGCAGTGGTTGGAGACGTTCCATAGTGACGGGTGGCCCCAAGTCGAGTTCCCTGACACTGAATAGTGCACTTTTCTGCCCGTGAACAGGCGATTTGTGATTTCCGAATGCCGTGCCATAAGCTATCCAAGCTCCCAACGGAACGCCGTTGGGGTACTAGTTCGGAGAGATCCGGCGGGCCCCCTTCGTCTAGCGGCCTAGGACGCCGCCCTTTCAAGGCGGTAGCGCGGGTTCGAATCCCGTAGGGGGTACGTTTTGCGAAAGCGAAACGATGCAGTATGGTTTGACCCGCACGACACGCTTTGAGATGCACAAATTCCAGGCCAGGACAGTGGTTTGGGAGCGGCTCGAAGATGTAGTACGGTTTCACAGCAAGGAAAAAGCAAGGCCCTGTGGCGCAGTTGGTTAGCGCGCCGCCCTGTCACGGCGGAGGTCGCGGGTTCGAGTCCCGTCAGGGTCGCAAAGCTTTGTTCTCAATCAATCGGTTGAGAACAAAGCAATGCGATAGGCATTCGGTTCGGGTGCCGTCCGGCCAGGTAGCTCAGTTGGTACGAGCGTCCGCCTGAAAAGCGGAAGGTCGCCGGTTCGATCCCGGCCCTGGCCACCATAATTCTTATCGAAAAGCTCCAATCTCATGTTCTTCGAACATAAGGTTGGAGCTTTTTCGTGTTCGGATGTCAGTCGCAGTCAACCACTCGGCCCGATCATCTCAGTTATGCGCATCCTTTGTCTCCGTGAATGTTTCCGGTCACCGGGAACGTGCTGGGCGTCACTCCACAGAGGACATCACTATTAGCCGATTGCGGCCGATCCGTGGCTGCGTCTACTGAAAGTGAGGTGGAATCTCCGTGTCGCACTCGAGATCTTGGCGCATCGGGAAAGTCAGCCGGGTCGCCGTCGCATTGTTCGGCACCGGGGTTCTGTTGGTGGGCTGCGCGAGCAACGGTGACGACAGCGGGACCGATACGACGACCGCGTCGGCGGACGTCGTGACCGGCATGGTCAACGAGCAGCCCGATCCGGGAACTGCGGTGGCCGGCGGGACCATGACGTACGGCGTACAGGTGCTCGTTCCCTCACTCGACCCGACGAAGACGGCCGCGCGCGGCGGTTCCGGCGGTGAGGCCTTCGCTGCTGTGTACGACGTCCTGATGAGTTACGACACTGCGAGCGGCGAGTTCGAGCCCAAGTTGGCTCAATCGCTCGAGACAGCTGACGACGGAGCCACCTGGACGCTGAAACTTCGCGACGGTGTGAAGTTCAGTGACGGCACCACCCTCGACGCCAACGCCGTGATCGCGAGCATCGATCGGTACAACGCGGGCAAGGGCAATGGCGCCGAACTGTGGCTGGCTTCGGTGGAATCGGCGCAGGCAAGCGGTCCGACGACAGTGGAATTCAAGCTGAAGACGCCGTGGATGCGTTTTCCGTCGATGCTCGCTCTCGGGCACGGGATGATCGTCGCCCCGAGTTCGCAGCAGGGCGACAAGTTCACCGCCGTCGGAGCCGGACCCTTCACCGAAGATGTCTTCACACCGAGCGTCGAGCGAATCTTCAAGGCCAACCCGTCCTACTACGGCGGCGCCCCCAAGCTGGACAAGTTGCGGATGGTTGCGCTCAACGGTCCGCAGGCGAATCTCGAATCATTGAACAGCGGTCAGCTCGATGTCGCCTACATTCGCGGCCTCACGTCGGCGATCAATTCCGCCAAGTCCGCTGGTTACCCCGGCTACATCGACGTGCTCAATGCCGGTAGTGCCGAGATTGTCAACAACCGTGAGGGCCGACCGGGCTCGGATGTTCGCGTCCGTCAGGCTATCGGCTACGCGCTCGACACCACGTTGATCGATCAGCGAGTGGAAAACGGTGAGGGACTGCCGGGCTCGGAGTTGTTCGGTCCGACGTCTCAATGGCATGTAGACACACCGGGTATTGCCTACGACCCCGAAAAGTCGAAGGAACTTCTGAATCAGGCGAAGGCAGACGGGTACGACGGCAGCCTCGACTACGTCGTTCTCAGTGAGCCGAAGGACCACGCGATCGGCCTCGCCGTGCAGTCACTGTTGCAGGCCGTCGGGTTCGAGGTGAACTTGATCTTGGCCAACAACGCCGGCGACATCGTGCAGAACGTCTACGTCAAGCACGATTTCGACCTCGCGCACGCGGGCATCGGAATGTACGAGTCGATTCTCGATCTCGGATTGTTCTCCACGACCAACAGCACCTCGATGGCGAATACTGCTGGATATGCGAACCCGGCGATGGATCAGCTGATCGCAGATCTACAACAAGCCAAGGACAATTCGTCGACCCTGGCGATCATCGGCAAGATTCAGACGCTGTGGAACGAGACGGTTCCGTCGGCGCCGATCGGCGGGCTCACGTCGTTCTGGGCTTGGCAGAAGAACGTGCACGGTGTGGTTCCGACTGCAACCGGCATCATGCTGTTCGATCAGGCATGGATGGGTGCGAAGTAGCGTTCCAGCGCACACCGAGAGCTCCGTCCGGCGCGAGTCGGGCGGAGCTCTTTCGTGTCTACGTCGGCTAGCGTTGCGCAACCCTTTCGATCAGGATGATTGTATTGAAATATGTTGTAGGTCAATATGATTCGACAAGCATGATTTGACTTGCCCAGCGTGGCCCGCATAGATTGCATCCACCATCCAGAGTGGCTGAGAGACCTGGCTCGATGATGCCGCAGCAACCCGCTACCTAACCGCAGTGTGGGTGCTACCGCCAGGACCGATGGAGGACACATGACTGTATTTGCCGTGGGTATCGAACTGGACGGCGAGGGCACTCACCCCGCTGCCTGGCGCCGAAGCTCACACCGCCCGGACCAGCTGCTCACGGGCAAAGCCGTGCGCGATCGCGTCGCGGCTGCCGAGAATGCCGGCTTCACGTTCGCGACGTTCGACGATTCCATCCTCCCCCCGAGTGGTGACGTCGTCGGCCGCATCGATGCCGTCTCTAGGGCGTCGTACGTGGCGGCGACAACCAGCACGATCGGGCTGGTCCCCGTCGTCGGGACCACGTACGCCGAACCGTTTCATACGTCCTCGCAATTGGCGACGTTGGACTACTCCTCGCGTGGGCGTGGCGGCTGGCTTGCTGTTCCGGTCGAAGACGATGCCGCGGCGAGGGCGTGGGGGAGGGCTCCGGTAACAACGGAGTCGGCGCGTCAGCAAGAGCAGCGGGATTCGGTCACCGTTGTGACCGATCTCTGGGACTCGTGGGAGGACGACGCCGTCGTTCGTGACTATCTCAGTGGGCGTTTCCTCGAACGTGATCGTCTGCATTACGTCAATTTCGAGGGCGACACGTTCTCGGTGAAGGGGCCGGCAATCGTTCCGCGGCCGCCTCAAGGCCAGTTGGTGGTGTTCGGCCGCTACGGCGAAATCGATCCACGCCAGCCGGATGTTGTTCTCGTTTCGGGTGATTCGGTGGAGACCATTGCACAGTCGGCTGCCAAGGCGCGCGATGAGGGCGCGTCATTGGTGGTCGCCGAGGTCGATGTGGCATTCGATACGCCGAATCTGTCTGCGGCGCAGCGGAGGACCGAGCTGAACTCGTACGGGAATGCCGTCGTCACCGGCCGACTGCTCCTGGCTGCAGATCCGGGGGAAGCGGCCGTGGTTCTGAAGGAATTGGCCGGACACCTCGACGGTGTTCATTTCCATGCTCTCGTGATCGACGAGGACCTTCCGGTGCTGGCCAAATTCGTGCTTCCGGCGCTGTCCAAGGCCGGGTTGACGCGACGCCCGGTTCCGGGATCGACCCTGAGGGGCAACCTCGGTCTGCAGCGGCCCTCAAATCGATTCGCCCACTCCTCCTGACTTGACTTCGCGCTAAGGATATTTCGGCCATGACTGCATCACGCTCCGCCGTACCTCGACCCGACGCTCACGTTCACCTCGGTGTCTTCTTCCAGGGGGTCAACCACACCACCATCTGGTCCGATTCCGCGAGCGGATCCCAGATCGACTTCGAGACGTTTCGGCGGTTGGTACTCACCGCCGAGCGAGGTCTGTTCGACGCCTTCTTCCTCGGTGAAGGCCTGCGGCTTCGTGAACAGAACGGCAAGATTCTCGATCTGGATATCGCCGGCCGCCCCGACGCCATTGCGCAGTTGGCCGCCCTCGCCGGTATCACCGACAAGATCGGGTTGGTCGCGACACAGAACACCACGTACAACGAACCGGCCGACCTTGCGCGTCGACTCTCCGGCCTCGACCTACTTTCCGACGGACGGGCCGGCTGGAATGCGGTGACCACCGACAACGCGTGGACGGGAGAGAACTTCCGTCGCGGTGGTTTCCTCGACCACTCCCTGCGCTACGAGCGTGCCGGGCAGTTCATCGAAACCGCGCGGGCACTGTGGGATTCGTGGGCCGACGACGCGATCTCGGATTCTCGCACGTCCGAGAACTGGTCTACTCCGGGTGCCGTCGGCGACGTGCGCAGGCAGACTTCACAGTTCGACATCTCCGTGACGCCGACGCTTCCCCGAAGCCGCCAGGGGCATCCGGTCATCTTCCAAGCGGGTGATTCCCCGAGTGGACGCGATTTCGCGGCGACCCATGCCGACGTCATCTTCTCGCGACACGGGACTCATTTCGACGGCGCGCTCGACTTCGCCGACGACATTCGGGCTCGGTTGCGTAAAGCCGGGCGACCGGAGGACGACGTCAAGATCTTGCCCAGCACGCAGATCGTGTTGGCGGAGAACGAGTCCGAAGTCGAGGAGAAGGCACGGTGGGTCCTCGAAGGCCAGTTCACCGGTCAGACTGCCCTCTCTCTCGTCGGACTGGTGTGGGGTAAGGACCTTTCCGATCGAGACCCCGACGGTCCACTCCCCGAGGAAGATCCGGTTGCCCGCCCGGTTTCGGAGACGCGCGGTTCCGCGCGGGACGGCAACGACCCCATTGCGATCGCACGTGAATGGCGTGCTCTTGCCGAGGCAAAGAATCTGTCCCTACGTCAGGTCGCTATCGAGACCTCGCAGCGTTCGGGTTTTGCGGGCACTCCGGGGCAGGTCGCAGATCAGTTGGTCCATTGGGTGCGCAACGGAGCTTCGGACGGCTTCAACATCTCGCCGTACCTGGTGCCGACCGGGCTCGACGAGATCGTCGACTGGTTGATCCCGGAACTGCAGGAGCGTGGGGCGTACCGCACCGAGTACTCCACGTCGACGCTGCGAGAGCACTTGGGGTTGCGACCGCCGCTCACGCGTCGGGCCACGTCTGAAACTGCGGGGTAACGGGTCCTGTCCCACACAGTCACAGCGACGGCCGAATCCACCAAGCTCGGTTCGGCCGTCCGCTGGGAAATCGTCGTCTGCGTAGCTGCGGGTTTCACCACCCTTCTCGATTCGGCGGTGCTCGGAATCGGGGTTCCGTCGATCCGGGCGTCGCTGGACGCGTCGACCTCGGAGGTGCAGTGGATCCTTGCGAGCTATTCGCTGACTTTCGGCTTGGCCCTGGTGCCGGCGGGCCGACTCGGTGACGTCGTCGGGCGTCGACGCTTGTTCTTGGCGGGCCTGAGCATCTTCGCGGTGATGGGAATCCTCGGAGCGTGTGCGTCGGATCCGTCGATGATCGTGTTGGCCCGGCTGGGGCAAGGGATCGGCGCAGGCACCATCAGTTCGCAGGTGCTCGGAATCATCACCGACCGGGTGTCCGGAAAGGCTCGGGCGAAGGCGTTGGGCGCGTACAGCACCGCGGGTGGTCTGGCCGGCGTTTCCGGACCGATCCTCGGTGGCGTTCTGCTGAAGTATTCCGACGCCGACTTCGGATGGCGGTTGCTTCTCGTTCTCAACGTGCCGTTTGCTCTGATCACACTGATTCTGGCGTTTCGCTTTCTGCGCCGTGATCGAACCACCCGATCGGGCGCGTCGATCGATCCGGTTGGGCTGTGTCTGCTGGCGACTACGACCGGGCTCCTGTTGTGGCCCATCGTGACCCGGACCAGTGTTACTGTCGCCGCGGCTTTCCTGATCGGTGCGTTCGGCGCTGCCGTTGCCTTCTGGTTCTGGGAACGTCGGTACGCCGAGCGCGGCGGGACGCCGGTACTGCTTCCGTCGTTGATCGCCTCACGGGGCTTCCGACTGGGTACGACGGTTGCACTCTTCTGGTTCGGATCCATCCTCGCCGTCAACGCGGTGCTCAGCCTCTATCTGATCGAAGGTTTGGGCTTCGCCCCGCTGAGTGCGGCGTTGATCATGACCGGTAGCTCACTCGCGATGGCATTGACGTCGGCTTTCGGATGGCGGCTGGTTGCCAGGTTCGGCCGAAGTGCAGTGGTTTTTGCCATAGTCGGCGAGATCCTTGTCATCCTCGGGTACATCGCAGCGGTCAATCTGATTCCGCGGGAACATCTGATCCCGGTGCTGGTGGTCCTGGCGGTGTTGTCGGGAGTTGCCAGCGGTTTGGTCGACGCGCCCAATCGGGTGCTGACTCTCGAATATGCACCGGCGGGTGCGAACGGAGTTGCGGCGGGTTTCCTTCAGCTGTCGCAGCGACTGTCCGCGACCATCTCGCTGGCCGCGGTATCGGGGTTGTATCTCGGTGTGCTCGGATACTCGCCCGACGGATATGGACGTGCGTTCGGGATCGCGCTTGCCGTCTGCGTGGTCATGTTGACGCTCTCGCTGGCGGGAGCGGTGGCAGACCTCCGTCGGCGAAGGACGTGACCTGGCGTTTCGTAGGCCTAGAGGGCCCTCGGGAGACCGAGCCCGTGTGACTCGTGGGACTTGTGTTACCCATGAGTTAGGAGTCGTGGGACGATACTTGTGTGGTGACCGGTCGCAGTGAAGACAAGCCCAACGGTCGCGGGAGTGGAGAGCCAGTTAACTCACCCCGTGGATCGTCGGACAAACGTGACCGCACATCGACACCCTTCCGCGCTCGAACGGCGATGTGGACCAATCGGCCTCTGTTCGATTTCCATATGATCGTCGGTCTGGTCGTGCTGATCGTCGCGTTCGGACTGCTGATGGTGCTGTCGTCTTCGGGCGTCGAATCCTATGTGTTGTCCGGGACGTCCTATGCCAGATTCTGGCCCCAGTGCATGTTCGCGGCGATCGGCTTGGTGATGTTCGTGGCAGTCGTGCGGTTGCCGACCGAAACGATGCGTAGAGCCTCCCCGTGGCTGCTGATCCTGTGTCTTGTTCTGCTTGTCCTGGTGCTGATTCCAGGTATCGGCTCGGAACAAATGGGTGCTCGCAGCTGGTTCGTGATCGCGGGCATTTCCTTCCAGCCGTCGGAGCTGGCCAAACTTGCTCTGGCGATCTGGTCCGCAGCGACGGTTGCGTCGTTCATGAAGGCGCGGATGGACGTCAACCGCGCGCTGCCGGTGATCGGCGGTACGACGTTGCTGGTTCTGGTTCTGGTGGTGTTGGAGAAGGACCTCGGAACCACCATCACCATCGGCATCATCTTCATGTCGGTGCTGTGGTTCGGGCTGTTCCGGATGAAGACATTCATCAGCCTCACACTCGGTTCCGCAGTCGCATTTCTCGTGCTCGGGCTTACTGCTGGTTACCGCTCGGATCGCATCAAGGCTTTCCTCAATCCTGATCTCGACCCGCAGGGTTTGAACTTCCAGAGCACTCAGGCCAAGTACGCACTGGCGAACGGAGGCATCTTCGGGCGCGGTCTAGGACAGTCCGACGCCAAATGGAGCTATCTCCCGCAGGCGCACAACGACTTCATTTTTGCCGTGATCGGTGAAGAGTTGGGTCTGGTCGGCGCGCTGATCGTCGTCGCTCTCTTTGCCGCGGTTCTGATCGTCGGGCTGCGGATCGCGAAACGGTCCACTGATCCGTTCCTCAAAGTCATGACAGCGACGGCAACGACGTTGATCGTCGTGCAGGCGTTCATCAACATCGCCTACGTCGTCGGCCTGATTCCGGTGACCGGTCTGCAACTACCGCTCATCTCGGCGGGCGGAACGTCGATGATCACCACCCTGCTGATGTTCGGGCTCATCGCGCACGCAGCCTTCCGTGAGCCCGAGGCTGTCGCCTCGGCCGAGAGCAGCGGTCGCGGTTGGATACCGCTGGTCTTCGGCAAGCCTCGGTTCGGCATTGCCAAGAAGCCACAGACCGATCGACGGAGGCCGCCAGCTCGCCGCGCCCAGCCTGCTCCAACTGGGCAACGCCGACCGGAACGACGGGCACCACAACCCGACAGACGCCGGACTCCAGCTCCGGGCCGACGCGCACCCTCTCGCGACTGGTCGGAAGATCCACGTAGACGCGGCCGATCCGATCGGCCGCGGCGCGCTTCCTGATCTGGGCCAGTTCCACTGGCGGGCAGTTCGGAAGCGGGCAGTCATGCACCCGACAATTGCGTTGGGCGGCTACATTGGGAGTCGGCAAAACGACGTCTAATAAGGGTTGTGGACATGGCAGGTGGCGACAAGGCAGACCAGTCGGTGGTCGAACGTAGCTCGGTGACCGGACGTCGTACGACGCCGTCGCAGCGAGCGCGTTTTCGCCGGATTGTCGACGCCGCAATGGAATCCGCCTCCGAAGGCGGCTACGACGCGGTGCAGATGCGATCGGTGGCCGATCGCGCCGGCGTCGCGATCGGCACTGTTTACCGGTATTTCCCGTCCAAGAACCACATGCTTGTCGTCGCATTGTTGTGGATGTTCGAGGGTTTGCGTGACAGATTCCAAGACTTTGTAATCCCGGGCGAGACTCCGTCGGACCGGATTCTGTTTGTGCTGCGCAAGAATACGGAGGTCCTCGAGACCGATCACCTCCGTTACGAAGCGTTGGTTCGGGCGTACATGTTCGCGGACGCGTCGGCGACCCCGGAACTCAACGCGCTCGGTGGGGTCGTGACCGAGATGTTCGCGAAGGCGATCGGTGTCGAGGAAGTCTCGCAGCAGCAGTTGGACGCGGTGAAGGTGATCGACGACGTCTGGATGTCGAGTCTCGTCTCGTGGGTTGCGGGCCGGATGACGACGGACGAGGTGATGGCGCACCTGGAACTTGCCGTGCGACTGGTCTTTCGCAAGTTGGGCGGATAGCGCTCAGACGGTGTAGCCACCGTCGACGTTGAGCTTCTGACCGCTGATGAATCCGGCCGCGTCGCTTGCGAGGAAACATACTGCTTCGGCGATGTCGGCAGCTGATCCGAAGCGCTTCAACGGGATTCGGCTCATCGTCACGTCGAGCGCGCCTTGGTCGAGTTCGGCGGAGCTGATCAGGCGCTCCGCCATTCCGTCCGTCAACATGCCTGGTCCTACAGCGTTGAACCGGACGCCGTAGCGTCCTTCCTCTGCGGCGAATCCGCGAACAAGTTGTTCGACAGCCCCTTTGGTGCCAGCGGAGAGTCCGTCGCGCACGGGAAAGCGATCCGTTGCCGCGGTTGTCACCGCCACCACCGAACCCGAGGATGCACGCAGCGCAGGCAGGGCGGTGTGGACGAGGGTGAAGAACGCCGCGGCCTCCTGGTTGAGTTGTTCGGTGAAGAACGCCGGCGTCACACGTGAGAGGTGCGTCATCGGGACGTGCGGTCCCGCAGCGTGGACCAGCGTCGTCAATGTGCCCAGATCATCGACCGCATCGTTGACGGCGGCGCTGATCGACAACTCGTCGGTCAAGTCGAGAGAGTACGAGTGGGCGCGCACGCCATGCGCTCGAATCTGCTCGCTCAGTTGCTCGGCAGCGCCCTTGTTGTTTCGGTAGGTGAAGGCGACGTCGTGTCCGCGTTCGGCAAGGGTCAGGGCTATCGCCGACCCGATTCCACCGGTTCCGCCGCTGACAAAAGCGGTGCGTACTGCGCTCACAATGCCTCCAGATGTCTGCCGATTTCAAACCTAACAAATGCTTGGTTGGGGTGCCAATCGGAATATATCAGTGCGCGAAGGACAGGCTCAGATTGCTATCGCAACCGGACTGATCGTCCTAATCTGTTGCCATGTCCGGAGACAGTGTGCAGTTGACCGACGGGGCGCCCGGTGGGGAATCGGAACCTCACGCACCGAGTTTGAACAATCGCCTCAACTGGCTGCGTGCAGGTGTTCTGGGTGCAAACGACGGAATCGTCTCGACCGCAGGTCTCGTGGTCGGTGTTGCGGCAGCCACGACCGAGCGCTCCGCGATCTTCACAGCAGGTTTTGCTGGACTGGTTGCCGGCGCTGTGTCCATGGCGTTGGGCGAGTACGTCTCGGTCAGCGCTCAGCGGGATACCGAACGCGCACTCCTGCAGAAGGAGAAGAAGGAACTCCTCGAGACCCCGGAGGCTGAACTTCAGGAACTGACCGAGATCTACGAGAACAAGGGATTGAGTCCGGAGACGGCCCGCCGCGTCGCCGAAGAATTAACCGAGCACGACGCCTTCGCGGCGCACGTAGAAGTCGAATTGGGTATCGATCCAGACGATCTCACCAATCCGTGGCACGCGGCGATTTCGTCGGCAATCTCGTTCACGATCGGCGCGGCGATCCCGTTGGTCGCAATTCTGGTGCCGCCGACAGGCATCCGCGTCCCTATCGCATTTTTCGCGGTGCTGATCGCACTTGCGCTGACCGGGACGATCAGCGCGACGCTCGGCGGAGCTCGCAAGACCAGAGCGGTGCTACGCGTGGTGATCGGCGGCGCGCTGGCGATGGCCGTGACGTACGGAGTAGGTCAGTTGGTGGGCACGGGTCTCGCCTGACCCCTGCTGTGCGCCTTTATTAACCGCGGGGGGTTAATAAAGGCGCACAGCAATTCAGGCGCGACAGATCATGACCGGCCCTGGCGCATGGTGCAGCAGATTCTGGCTGGTGGAGCCCATCACGGCGCCGGCCATCGCACTGCGTCCGTGACTTCCGACAACTATCAACTGTGCGTCGTCGGCGTATTTGAGCATGACGGGAGCAGCGGCACCGGGTTCACTGATGCGGGTGACCGGCACGTCCGGGTACTGGTCGGCCATACCGGCTAGATTTTCCGCCAGTAGCGCCGATTCCTCCTGCTCGACAGCCTCCCAGTCGATCAGGATTCCCGCTCCGCCTTCGCGGAAGGTGGACGAGCCCTGCCAGGTGTGGACCGCGATGAGCGGCGCGTCGAACTGATCGGCATAACGAAACGCGTACTCGACGGCCTTCTTGCTCAACGCGCTTCCGTCCACTCCGACGATGACGGGACGCTGATCCGGACCGGGATTCTCCGCCGAACCACGCCACACGGTGACCGGACAGGTTGCATGATTGGCCACCTTCAGTGCGGTCGATCCGAGCAGCCGTGAGCGCAGTGCGCCCGATCCGGTCGACCCCATCACGATCAGGCGTGCGGTACCCGAGGATTCGAGGATATGCGTCGACGCCGGCCCTGGCGCGATCTCGGATTCGATGGTCAGTTCGGGGAATTCGGCCGAAATCACCGTGGCGGCGGCATCGACGATCGCTTCGCCGTCTTCGCGGATCTGGCTGAGGAACTGTGACTGCAACATCACTGCAGCGGGACTGTAGATCGGGCCCTCTTGCGGCAGGGCGTGCGCCAGAATCAGTCGTGAGTTCACCGCGTTCGCGACGGAGGCCGCCCACCGGGCCGCCGCCGTCGAGGCCTCGGATCCGTCGATACCGGCGACGACATCCTGGTGTCCTGCAAGTGTGTTCATGTCTACTCCCTCTGAAATGATCGAGATCGGTCGACTGGTTACAGCGACGTCACCAGAGTGACGATGCTGACTTCACGGCTTCCTTCCACGTCTTGCGTAGCAGGGTCGATTGCCCGTCGGCTATTTCCAGTTCTCGTCGGTAGGCCATGCCCAATCCGAAACTGGTGAGCGAGGTATGCTCCTGCTCGGCTGCCATTGCAAGTAGATGATGTTGGGCGACAACGGAATCCTGGTGCTCGCCGAGAACATCCTGGAAGTGGCTGAAATGCTTCAGTGCACGCTTCGCTCGGCTCTTCGACACGGGTTCCATGACCTCGATCGCGTACTTCATCCGCTTGGCTCCCTTGCGGGCGCGGTGCATTCGCTCGTCACGCTCGGTGCGGCTATCGGCATCGAAGACGTGATCGACCCGCTTACCGACCTTGTGTGCCAGGTGCCGCAGGGTATGGGCCAACTCTCGTGCCGATGCCTTCTTTCCGACGCGGTGGGTGGCGGTGTCGAATTCGAGGTCGCCGACGTACTCGTCGAGGCGATCGAGCAGCGTGGTGTATCGCTCGGAATCGAGCGCCTCGAGGGCTGTTTCCTGGGCGGTTTCACCACGTGCAGAGAAGAACTCGTCGATTCGAGCTCGCACAGCTTCTCGCTCGGGCATCTCGTCGATTTCGCCGAGGCGTTCCACAAGACGCTCCCACTGGACCTCGACGTCGCGGGCGTCACCGAACTTTCCACCGATCCACCGCAGATCCGTGATGAGATCGTCGGTCTTGGGGGAGTGGCCGGCGTACGACTGCAGAGCGCTGCGGATGCGACGTGCCGCAACCCGGAAGTCGTGAACGGCTTCGTCGTCGGCCCGACGCGTGCCGAGATCCGCGGCGACCAGTGCGCGCAATTGTTCGATGAGGTAATTACGCAACAAGATCCGCGGATTCGACGCCTTGCCCGAGGTGACCTCGTGACCGGCGTACGGTGTGACCGACGTGCCCAGTGCTCGTTTGAGTTTGGACGGACTCGCAGAGCGCTCCAGCCCGGCGTCCAGTAGAACCGACTCGATTGCATCGGCCAGCTCTTGCCCGCCTGCGCCTTGTTCGACCTCGACTTCCTGCCACGTCGACTCTCCGGAACCGTCTGCCTTGCAGGCGATGACGGTGTCGGAGACCACTTCGGCAAGCAGCACACCGTTTTCGCCGTTGAGCCTGGTGCGCTCCCGATCGGTGATGATCAGGGCGACCGGCACCAGATCGTGACCGCGAATGATCGCCCGGATCAGACTCGACAGCGGCGAGGGCACATCGGTGCTCTCGTCCGGGGGAAGTTGGATTTCGGTTCGAGTGTCCTGGCCTGCGGGAAGTTTCATGTGCCACCCCGCGTCGTCGCCACCCTCACGCTTGCGCAGCGTGATCTTCTCGGCCAGCAACCGGTAGTCCGCGGTGTCGAAGTAGGTGGCAGAGAGCTGTATCGAGTCGTGGACCGGTTCGCCGACAACACCGGGAAGTCCGCCCAAGGCGGGAACTTCCTGCTCGGCCGGCGCCTCGTACTTGCGCTCGATCTCCCGTACGGCTTCGGGTACGACGGCGGTCTTGCTCATCTGGTCTCCTCTTGCGGTGCGGTCTGCGCTTCCATCCTCCCGGTATCGGAGGCGCAGTGGAAGGGTCCGGGGTCCCTACGGCGAGTCGCCACTGCCTGATTCGTCCGGCCAGGACAGGGTCCGCCGACTTTCGAACCGTTGCAGCCGGCCGGTCGTGGGATCCTCGAACTCGAGAACCTTCGACAGCAGGCGCAGCGGGTTCGAATAATCCTCTGCGGCAACGTCGTAGAAGTCGGGATAGAAGTTGTCGCCGTGGATCGGTAGCCCGAGCGAGGTCATGTGCAGGCGAAGTTGATGGGTCTTGCCGGTATGGGGAATCAACCGGTACCGCGCGAAGCCGTCTCGCGTTTCGATCAGTTCGATCCGCGACTCGCTGTTGGGTTCGCCCTCGATCTCCGCGGCCTTGAGCACGCCGCGTTCTTTCACGATGCGACTGCGCACGACCACGGGAGTGCTCACCTGCGCGTCGTAACGCGCGATGGCCTCGTATTCCTTGGCGACGCGGCGCTCGGCGAACATGGTCTGATAGCCGCGCCGGGCCGACTGATGCACGGTGAACAGCAGCAGTCCCGCCGTGACGCGGTCGAGGCGATGCGCTGGACTCAACTCCGGCAAATCGAGATCTCGACGCAACCGCACCAAGGCCGATTCGGCGATGTATCGCCCGCGGGGCGTGCTCGCGAGAAAGTGCGGCTTGTCCACGACCAGGATGTTTTCGTCCCGATAAAGGATGTCGATCTCGAACGGCACCCGCGTTTCGACGGGAGGGTCGCGGTACAGGTAGACGAACCGCCGGGGAGCAAAAGCGCTCGTCTCGGTGATTCCGACACCCTTCTCGTCGACGACCTCCCCGGCTGCGACCTTCTCCCGCAATCGGACGGCGTCCTGGGGGAACCGTTCGAGCAGGTAGTCGAGCGTCGTCGTCCACATGCCGTCGTCGGGCTGACGGATGCGACTGGGGTTCAGGCCGTCGCGGACGGGAAGCGGTGATCGTGACACATCTTCAAAGCTAGCCGTCCGGTCGGCATTCAGACCTATTGACGACATATGGGACGGAAGTTACTATCCGGTAAGTTCGTGACACCGGTCACTGTCGTGGGGGCAGGGCTGGGTCATCACAACAGAAAATTGGGGTTTTCGTGAGGACACGACTTCTACGTCGAAGGTCGACAAAGATTGCGGTGGGGCTGTGCGTCGTGGGATTGACGGTGCCGAGCGCCGTCGCTTCTGCGGATCCGACGGGAGGGTCGGACGGGCAGGCCTGGCTCGCGGCAACGGAGGCGACGCCGCAGTATCCGGGGGTCTCCATCGAGTGGGACGTGCCCATCACGATGAGTGACGGCACAGTTCTGCAAGCGAATGTGTACCGACCGGCGGATGCATCCGGGCGGGCCGTGGAATCGAAGACGCCTTCGGTCCTCAACATCACGCCGTACACGAAACTGCTGGACACACTGGTGGATTCAGCTCTGTCGATCCCGCAGGTCGGTGAGACGCTGATGGACGTTGCGAACTCGCTCGACCTCGCGGCGCCGTTCGACGGCGTGTCGGAGTTGACGGGCGTCATCGCCGGCGGAGGCGCCAGGGTTCTCGGCGTCAACCGTGATCTGGTCCAGAACGGATACACGCAGGTAGTGGTCGATGCACGTGGAACCGGCTTCTCCCAAGGTAATTGGGACGTGCTCGGTAAGCGCGAGCAACAGGATTCGGTCGAGGTCATCGACTGGATGAGCAAGCAAGGATGGTCCGACGGGAAAGTAGGGATGGCGGGCATCTCGTACTCCGCGATCAACTCGGTGCAGGCGGCGAGCAACAATCCACCTGCACTGAAGGCGATCTTCCCGGTCGAACCTGGCAACGATCTGCTGCGCGACATCGTCGGAACCGGTGGCGGCCTCGGAGTCGGGTTCATGCCGTTGTGGTTGACCGCGGTCAACGGGCTCAAACTCATCCCGAACGTTCAGGACATCCTGCAAGGAAACTTCGATCCCCTGTGGTTGGCGAGCCGCCTCGAGGATCCGGGAACGCTTATTCCTGAACTGGTGCAAGCGATGACGGCTCAGAGAATCGAGGACGTGTCGCCGTCGACTCTGCAAGTCGCGCAAGACGGGCAGTTCTATCAGGACCGAGCCGCTGACGTCGGCAACATCGCCGTTCCGACGATGGTCTACGGCGGTTGGCACGACATCTTCGCCAACAGTGAGCCGCGGATCTACAACGGAATCGATCTGCCGCCCGGGCAGAAGCAGTTGATCATGGGGAACGGCTATCACGTCACTCCCGGTGGAGGATTCGGCAAGGACGGTGCGCCGCCGCGCCTCGACGTACTCGAACGTGCGTGGTTCGACAAGTGGCTCAAGGGCATCGACAACGGAATCGATCGTTACGGTCCGGTGACGATGTTCCAGCAAGGCGGCGGATGGATCACGGACGATCAGTTCCCGCGAGCCGGTGCGAGCTACGAACGTATGTATCTGAACTCTGCGCCCAGCGGTACTGCCGCCCACGCAGCGTACGACGGTTCGCTGACGAATGACCCGCCCAGTGCCGCAGCGCGATTGACAGTCGCACCAGGACTGCGAGGCTTCTGCTCCGGTGACGGAACTCAGGGAACTGCCGGGATCTCCGTGGTGCTCGGTGCGACGTGTTCCAAGGATTCCCGATTCCAGGAAGCGGAGGGCCTGACGTTCACCGGTGAGGCAGTGACGGAGCCGACCTCACTCTCGGGCCCGATCAACGTCCACCTCGAGACCGTCCTGGACGCGACGGACGGATTCTGGGCAGCGACGGTCAACGACGTAGCACCGGACGGAACATCGACACCGATCACGAACGGCGCTCTGACTGCGTCGCTGCGGGCAGTCGACGATTCGAAGAGCACTCGCTCGGCCAACGGTGACTACAGTGAACCGCACCACTATCTGACGATCGACACGCGTCAGCCGGTGGTTCCCGGTGAGGTCACCACCGTCGACATCAACATGCTCCCGACGGACGCAGTGCTGCAACCGGGGCACCGGCTCCGCGTCGACGTCTACGCTGCCAGCGTGCCGCGATACCTGGCGCTCGGCCCGATGCTCGCCGACAGCCAACTCAAACCGCAGCACATCGAGTTGGCTGCAGACCGGCCGAGCTTCGTCAACGTTCCGTTCGTCGGGGGCCGCTGACTCGGATTGGATCGGCGGCGTGAGAACCTGCGGGCTCGCGGACGTTCTGAGAAGATCGTCCGATGACAGAATCCCGACTCTCCGCCGCCGTCCACGATCGTCTGGACGGACTTCTGGATCCGGTGGACGAGCGGCTCGCGGCGCAGTACCCGGGAAACCGTGACGAGATCCAACCCGTGCACACGATTTACGTCAGTGCCGCGGATGCAACCGTCGACACCCCTCGACTCTGGGGTGAGCAGGCGATCGCGCTTCTCGATTCCCATGCTCATGTGTTCGCCGATCTCGACACGGAGAATGCGCTCGCTGATGTGCGAGTTCAACTCGGCCGCAAGCCGGTCCAAGACTTTCGGATCGATTTCGAGGACGGGTACGGACGCCGCAGCGACGAAGAAGAAGACGATGCAGCGACGTCGGCCGGACAGACGCTTGCCGCGCTCAGCGCTGATCCTGCCGGGCCGAACTGGAGTGGCATCAGGTTCAAGGGGTTGCCGGCCGGTGAGCGTCGGCGCTCGATCAGGACGCTCGAGCTTGTGCTCGACGCGGCCGGCGGAGTGCCGGACGGATTTGTCTTCACCGTTCCCAAACTGCGCGCGGTGGAGCAGGTCACGGCGACGGTGTTGCTCTGCGAAGAGCTGGAGAAGGCGCACGGACTCGAGCTCGGTTCGCTTCGGTTCGAGTTGCAGATCGAGAGCCCGCAGGCGGTCATCGCGGCCGACGGAACGGTGGCAGTTGCTCAGGCCATCCATCGCGGTGCCGGTCGTCTGACCGGTTTGCATTACGGCACTTACGATTACAGTGCAGCTTGCGGAATTGCATCGCGTCATCAGTCGCTCGAACATCCGGTGGCAGACCACGCAAAGGCTGTCATGTTGGCTGCTGCCGCGCAGACCGGCGTCTGGGTGTGCGACGGGTCGACTCAGGTCGCGCCTGTCGGGAGCGCCACGGCGATCCGCGACGCGATCACTCGGCACCATCGCCTCGTCACGCGGTCCCTGGAACGCGGTTACTACCAGGGGTGGGACATGCACCCCGGGCATCTGGTCACCCGCTGGCTCGCCACGTTCGGCTTCTATCGCAATGCGCTCGGCGCCGCTGCCCCGCGCATCCAGTCGTACTTGGGGCGCCAAGGTGGCGACGTGATGGACGAACCTGCAACCGCCCAGGCGCTCGCAGCGGTGGTACTGCGCGGGCTCGACGCGGGGGCTTATCCGGAATCCGAAGTTCTCCGGCTCGCCCCGAGCGCCGACACCAACGCACTCCGTCACCTCGTAGGACGCACCACACCGATCACAGGAGAACACTGACCGATGAGCACCACCGAATTCACCTTGCTGCCCGATCTCGCACTGCGCACCCTCGGCGGAGCCGTCATCTGGGCGAACGACGAGGCGTTTGCCGAGCGTGAGGCCCTGATCCGCCCAGGCAAGGCCGGGTACCAGCCGGCGACGTTCGGTCACAAGGGGCAGGTGTACGACGGTTGGGAGACGCGTCGCCGCCGGGTGGCAGGCCATGACGAGGCGATCGTTCGACTCGGTGTTCCCGGAGTGGTGCGAGGCGTCGTGGTCGACACCGCGTGGTTCAAGGGCAATTACCCGCCCGAGATCTCGGTGGAAGCAATCTCGGTCGACGGGTATCCGGATCCCGCCGACCTGGCCGGATCCGGCGAGTGGACAACCATCGTCGAGCGCTCGACCGTGCACGGTGACTCGGAGAATCCGTTCTCGGTGGCGTCGGAGGAGCGGTGGACGCACGTCAAGCTGACCATTTACCCGGACGGCGGCGTGGCGAGATTCCGTGTTCACGGCGAAGCGCGGCCGGACCCGCGTTTCCTCGATGCCGGGCCGTTGGACCTCGCAGCACTCGAAAACGGTGGCCGCGTGACCGATTGCTCCAACATGTTTTACAGCTCACCGCAGAACATCCTGTTTCCCGGACGCGCTGCTTCGATGGGTGACGGGTGGGAGACCGCCAGGCGCCGCGACAACGGAAACGACTGGGTGCAAGTACAACTCGCGGGTGAAGGCGTGCTGAGTTTCGTCGAGATCGACACCTCGTACTTCCTCGGAAACAGTCCAGGTGAGGGCGCTCTGACCGGGCGGACGTCGGAGGGGGAGTGGATCGAACTGTTGCCGCGCACGACGCTGCGTCCGGATACGCGCCATCGCTTTCCGATCGATTCCGAAGTCCAGGTCACCGATGTTCGTCTGGACATCTTCCCGGACGGTGGCCTGGCGCGGCTGAGAGTCTTCGGCGTACTCACCGACGCTGCTCGCGCTGTGATCTCCGGGCGCTGACGGTAAAGTTGTTGGCATGAGCGACTATCCGCGCGACGACTATCCCCGGGACATGGTGGGGTACGGCCCTCATCCGCCGCATCCGCACTGGCCCGGCGACGCGCGGATAGCGGTTCAGTTCGTGCTCAACTACGAAGAGGGAGCCGAGAACAACGTCCTGGACGGGGACGCGGCTTCGGAAACATTTCTGTCGGAAATGACTCCGGCAGAGGCATTTCCGAATCGACACATGAGCATGGAATCGCTGTACGAGTACGGCTCACGGGCCGGGTTGTGGCGTGTACTGCGAACCTTCGAGCGGCGAAACCTGCCTCTCACGGTCTTTGCGGTGGCGCGGGCGATGCAGCGTAACCCCGAAGCAGTCAGTGCTTTTCAGGAGTTGGGCCACGAGATCGCGTGCCACGGATTACGTTGGAAGTCTTACCAATCCGTGGACATCGAGCGCGAACGCGCTGACATGGCCGAGGCGGTGCAGATTCTGCGAGATCTGACGGGTTCGGCGCCTCTCGGTTGGTACACCGGGCGCGATTCACCGAACACCCGCGAATTGGTCGTCGAGCACGGCGGCTTCGTCTACGACTCCGATTCATACGCCGACGATCTGCCGTACTGGGTCGACGTTCCGCGTGGCGCAGAATCGGTGAAGCACCTGGTCGTTCCGTACACCCTTGACACCAACGACATGCGTTTCGCCTCTCCCGCAGGATTTCCCAGCGGTGATCAGTTCTTTGCGCACCTACGCGATGCCTTCGACGTGCTGTATGCGGAGGGGACGGCCGGATCGCCCAAGATGCTCTCGATCGGGTTGCACTGCCGCATAGTCGGCCGCCCTGCCCGTGCGGCCGCTCTCGAGCGATTTCTGGACCACGTGCAGTCACACGAGAAGGTCTGGATCGCGCGGCGCATCGACATCGCCGAGCACTGGAAGACCGCGCACCCCGTTTAGATCACGGTCGGTCGACAAAAGACTTCATTCGAGCAGTCCGGGTACTGGTTCGACTGCCGCGTATTCCGCCATCGAATTCTAGGCCATTGACAACTGGCACGGTTGTGGATGACTCTTTGGAGATGGAGAAACACACAGCAGTCGAAGCGTCTTCGAGGTGAGCCGACCGGTGCCGACCAAGAAACCGACCAAGAACCGCGGATCGAAGTTGTCCCACAATGCCCGCGCAGTGGTGACCGGCGCCGGCAGCGGAATCGGCCGTGCCTTTTCGTTGGAGTTGGCGCGCAGAGGCGGTGAGGTGATCTGCGCGGATATCTCGCTGGAACGGGCCAAGGACACAGTGGCACTCATCGATGAGATCGGTGGTACCGCGCACGCCGTCAAATGCGATGTGTCAATTCGTGAGCAGGTTCAGGACCTGGCGTTGTTCGCGGAACTCGAACTTGCGGGTCCGCTTTCGTTGGTGATCAACAATGCCGGGGTGGGTATCGGTGGAAAACCGGTGGGCGAGATCGGTTTCGACGATTGGGAGTGGGCACTCGGGATCAATCTGTGGGGTGTCGTGCACGGCTGTGAGATATTTGCTCCACAACTGCGTGCGAGCGGCGCCGGGGGATTCATCAACGTGGCCTCGGCTGCTGGGTTTGCGGCTGCGCCGCTGATGGCGCCCTACAACGTCGGTAAAGCCGCCGTGATGTCGCTCTCGGAGACCTTGTCCGCTGAACTTGCCGGTACGGGAGTGCGGGTGACGGTGCTGTGTCCGACCTTCGTCAAGACAAATGTTGCTCTCGACGGCCGAATCACCGCGGAAGCAACACAATTGGCGCAAGCGTTGATGCGGCGAACCGGCTTTTCGCCGGAGCGCATCGCCGTCACCACTCTCGACGCCTACGACAAGGGTCGACTCTACGTGGTGCCGCAGTTCGATGCGAAGGTGATCTGGCGACTCAAACGGTATCTACCCGTTGCATACACGTGGGGCTGTGGAGTTCTCAATCGCTTTGCACCGAAACAGAAGTCGGGATCATCTGGAACTTCGGCGGCGCCGGAGACGAACTCGCCGAGCACGAAAGGAGCGTGACATGTCCTTCGATTTCGACGGCATGCTGCACAAGATCAAGGACCGCCAATGGGCTCTGGTGGACATCGACTGGGATGCTCCGGGCGCCGAGACGATCAGTCCAGAGCTTCATGCGAAGCTGAAACCGTTCATGTCGGACCTGATGTGGATCGAGAACGTCGGTGCCCGTGGCTTCGCTGCGATGGCTCTCAAGGCGCCGACTGAAACTCTCCGAGACATCTATCGGCATTTCCACGCCGAGGAACAGAAGCACGCCAACGCCGAACTCGCGCTGATGCGTCGGTGGGGAATGCTGGACGGCGACGAGATGCCCGAGCCCAACATCAACGTCAAGCTCGTCATCGACTGGCTGGACAAGCATTCCGACGGTTTGTCGCTCTCGATTCTCGGGACCGTCATACCGATGCTCGAGGTGGCGCTCGACGGAGCCCTGGTCAAGTTCATCATGGACGAGATCGAGGATCCGGTCTGTCAGGCTGTGTTCAAGAAGATCAATGCAGACGAGTCCAGGCATCTGGCGGTCGATTTTGCGGTGATCGAGATGCTCGGGCACTCGACGACGCGCAAGCTCGTTGTCGAAACCGTCGGCGCCTGGTTGAATCCGGCGTTGATCATCGGGACACTTCGCTACATCCCGCTGCTGAACAAGATGCGCGACAACATCGTCGACATGGGAGTGAACGAGGAACGGCTCTACACCGCGATGAAGCGATTCAGGAACGTAGGCGAACGGAGTCCGGCCGCGCTCCGCGTCCCGATGTATCGGGTGGTGAAGTGGCACGGCAACATGGTCATCAATCGCAACCATCCCTACCATCTGCTTGCCGATCGGATGGTCAAGGTCACTGGCCGACTTTCCGGCAGCAGGCTCAATTCCGAGCCGACCTGGGCCAAGGAACTTACGTACGAGCCACTCGCATGAGTACTGCCGAGCCACTGTCAGTGGCGATCATCGGTGGAGGTTTCGCAGGAATCGGAGCGGCGATTCGGTTGAAGCAGAACGGTATCGAGGACTTCGTCGTTCTCGAACGCGGCACGGAGGTCGGCGGGACGTGGCGCGACAACACGTATCCGGGAGCTGCGTGCGACATTCCGTCCCGTCTGTACTCGTACAGTTTCGCCCCGAACCCGGACTGGTCGCACACCTACTCGGCCAGCGCGGAGATCCTCGGCTACATCCGAACGATGGTGAAAGAGTTCGGCCTCGAGCCGAAGATTCGGTTTCGGTGCAACGTCACGGGCGTCGAGTGGGACGAGCAGACAGGTGTCTGGGCGATCGCGCTCGAGGGCCGTGAAGCGGTCATTGCCCGGACCGTCGTCATGGCGTCCGGTCCGCTGGCGAACGTCAGCTTTCCTGCTGTTCCGGGTTTGGAGAGCTACGAAGGACACAAGATTCACAGTGCTCGCTGGGACCATGACTACGACTTCACCGACAAGCGGGTCGCAGTGATCGGAACCGGGGCCAGTGGCGTCCAGATCGTCCCTGAACTCGTGAAAACTGCACGATCAGTGAAGGTTTTCCAACGAACACCGGGATGGGCATTGCCGCGAGCAAACCTACGCACCCGATCTCGCACGAAGGATCTGTACCGTCGTCATCCGGTCGTCCAGACTCTGGCGCGTCGGGCTTGGTACTGGGGACACGAATCGGTAGCTCTCGGGGTGGTGTGGGAATCCCCGTTGACGAGGGTGGTGGAAACAGTCGGGCGTCTTCATCTGCGCATGCAGGTGAAGGACCCGTGGTTGCGGCGACAACTCACTCCCGACTTTCGGGCAGGGTGCAAGCGGTTGCTGATGACCAGCGAGTATTACCCGGCTCTCCAGCAAGACAATTGCACACTCGTGACCTGGCCGATCGCGAGATTGGCGCCACATGGCATTCGCACGGTCGAAGGGATCGAGCATCAATTCGACTGCATCGTCTTCGCCACCGGCTTCGACGTTTGCAAGACCGGAACACCGGTCCCGATCATCGGCCGGGACGGACGTGTGCTCGCTCAGGAGTGGAAATCCGGGGCGCGTGCGTACAAGAGCATTGCGGTATCCGGTTATCCCAACCTGTATTTCACCTTCGGACCCAACTCGGGTCCGGGGCACAGCTCCGCCCTTGTGTACATGGAAGCGCAACTCGACTATCTCGCCCAAGCGATCAAGATCGTTCTCGAGCGCGACCTCAAGGCACTCGATGTTCGTCAAGATGTCGAAGATGCGTACAACGTCGAGTTGCAGCGTCGGCTGTCGAAGACCACGTGGAACTCGGGATGTTCGAGTTGGTATCTCACCGACGAAGGATTCAATGCCACTATGTTTCCCGGTTTCGCGACCCAGTACGTGAACCAATTGAAATCGGTGGATCTTCGGGACTACACGAGCACGGTGCGCGAGAAAGACACCGCGCAGACCTGATCCCGGGTTCTGATCGGCCTGGTGTTGCCACTAAGTTGGAATCGTGACGACCGACGCGGCAGAGGAGACGAGGCGGTGACCGAGTACCGCATCGACGATCTAGCGCGCGCTGCGGGCACCACCTCGCGGAATGTACGGGCATATCAGGAACGTGGATTGCTTCCTCCGCCGGAGAAGCGTGGGCGGGTAGGCATCTACGGCGACGCGCACCTCGAACGCCTCAAGCTGATCGACACGCTTCTTCAACGAGGTTTCACCACTGCGCATATCGACGACTTCATCACCGGGTGGGAAAGCGGGAAAGACCTGACAGAGGTGCTGGGTCTGCAGCACGCGGTCACCGAACCATGGTCCCGCAGCGACACCGTGAGTATCGAGATGGCCGTCGTACGCGAGTTTCTCGGGGGAGATGCAGATGGTCAACTGCATCGTCTCGTAGATCTCGGACTGGTACAGATCGAAGGAGAGAACTGCGTTTTCACCGATCCTGCTTTGCTCAGCGGATTTTCGAGTCTCCTCGACTACGGTTTCACTCTCGATCAACTGGTCGATGTGCACGAAAAGCTTCACAACGCTGTGGACGGGATCGCCAAAGACCTGATTCAGGCGGCAAAGGATCGCATCGTCGATCAGCACGGGGTCGGTTGGCTCCCGGAGGGCGACGAGGTTGCCGGAACAGCCGAGATGCTCCAGACGATGCGTGAACTCGGTGTGGCGTCGGTACATTCGGCACTGGCCCGGGCACTCGACGCGAACCTTCAGCGTGAACTCGGCGACTATCTTGCCGCTGCGATCGGCTCGCGGAGCGACGCCGACGAGTCCGACTAGCAGCATCGATCACGTTCGGGATGTGCGGCCCGTCGCGGTGCGCTCAGCTCTTGCGTGCCTCGATCAGGAATCGACTCGAGTGCGCGACAAAAGATCCGTCGCGACGGATCTGCTGATCGAGTTCGCGGAGCCGGTCCCGATACTGCGCGACGGTGAATCCCGGAACCATCCAGATCACCTTGCGTAAGAAGTAGACAACGGCGCCGATGTCGAAGAATTCCATGCGCAGACGCTCGAAACGCAGGTCGACGACGGTGAGCCCGGCCTCAATCGCGTCGGCAGTTTCGTCCTCGTGGTGCCGTCCGCGACGAGCCTGCGGCTGAGGACCGAGAAAGTACTCGACCAGTTCGAACACGCTGGCGTGACCCACATGTTGAGCGAAGTACGTTCCTCCCGGTTCGAGTACCCGCGCGATTTCGGTCCACCACACCGTCGCTGGGTGTCGGCTGGTCACCAGGTCGAAAGCCGAATCGGCGAACGGTAGCGGCGGCTCGTCCGGATCGGCGACCACCACCACACCTCGAGGACGCAGAAGGGCGGTGGCCTTGGCGATGTTCGGTGGCCAGGATTCGGTTGCTGCCATCACCGGCGGGAGTGACGGTCCAGCGGCGAGGACTTCGCCGCCGCCGGTCTGGATGTCCAATGCGGCGCCGGCGCGGCCGAGACGTTCACCCATCAGCCTCTGGTACCCCCACGACGGACGCTGCTCCGTGGCGCGTCCGTCGAGCCACGAGAAATCCCACCCGTCGACGGAGGCGGATTCCGCTTCGGCGACAAGTTCGTCGAAACCTCGTGACATGCTCTGTGACTCGCCTTCAGGCGTTCCTTCCGACATCACATCATCATCGTCGCGGAGGGTCGACGGTGCCAGTTGTTTACGGCTACTTCGGGGTGGCGCCGAGCATCGGTGCGAGTTGAGTGGCAATCGGGTTCAGGTTGAGCTTGTCCGGGTCCACCTTGGGCTTGCCGTCCCACGGTTGCGAGGTGTTCGGGTCGGCGAACGCGATGCGGTTGGCGCTACGAACCCCCGTTTCGCTGCCCTGAGGTGCCTGGCAGTTGGCGGCAGTGTTCAACGGGAAGTTCTGCGTCGTGTCGTCGAAGTTCGGGTCCTTGCGCTTCATCTCGTCGAGGATCGCCATGGTCCCTTCGTAACCGACGGTGCACGAGAGCGGGTTGTTGGTCTCGAGTACCAAGCCCAGATGTACTGTGCCGTCTCCCGGTGCAACGGTGGGCGCCGCCCCGGCGAGCGCAGGCAGGAAGAGCAGGAATGGCTGCAGCGAGGGCAGTGTCGGTGCGGCTGCCGCTGCAACGGCGGAGAGGTTGGAGAGGTTGGTCGTGAGCGCGGGGCCGGCTTCGGTGACGAGAGAGCCGACTTGTTCGCTGGCCGGTATGCCGTTGTCGATCACGCGTCGGATGTCGGGGTCGCTGGTGCGCAATTGCGCCGTCAGTGCGTCGAGGTCGGTGCTGAACTGCTTGATCGCCGACGATTGATCGGACTGGGTCGTGAGCACCGTCTGGCTGTCGCGGATCAGTCCGAGGGTCTGGGGAAGGGTGTCGAGGCCCGACTGGGAGATCCCCGACAGCGAGTCGGCAAGTACCTGCAGATCTTCGCCCTTGCCGTTGAATGCCGCGCCGAGTTCTTTCGCGACGGTGTGGAGTGCGTCGACCGGAACGGAGTGCACCAGACCGTTGGCGCTGGTCAAGACATTCTCGATCGGGATCGGCGTGGTTGTGTCGCCCACGGCGATCACCGAGCCGTCTTCGAGGAACGGGCCCTGGTCGGTATCGGGCTGAAGGTCGACGTACTGCTCGCCGATGGCTGAGCGATTGGCCACCACGGCCCGCGCGGATGCGGGAATCTGCGGAGCACTGCTGTCGATCAACAGGTCGACTTCGATTCCGTCGGACGTGAGCGACATGTCACCGACGCGTCCGACGGGTACACCGCGATAGGTCACTTCGGCGTTGGTGAAGATGCCACCGGACGTCGCCAGTTCGGTTTTGACCGTGTATTGGCCGAATCCCAGAAGATTGTCCAGCCGTACGTATTTCGCTCCGACATAGATCAAGCCCAGGAGTGCAACCACGACGAGGGCGACCAGCTGCCATTTGGCGAGCTTCGACATCACCATGAGGTGACGACCCTGAACTGATGCGGTGTGTTCATGGTTCGACTCCCGAATGACAAGCCGGGTACGGCTGGTGTTGAGCGAATTGTGTTCACCCACGGACGTTCTGAGGTGAACCGGAAACTTCCGGCAATTCGTTGTTGGCGATAACTATAAACAAGTCGTCACAGATAGAAAGTCGACGCTGAGATTTCCGCAGGTCGTCGAAACGTAAGTGTCGCAGCTCACTTCGAATGCTTCGATGTGATGCAGACGGCTTTCGGTCTGAATCGGGCTTGACTTCGCCAAACATATCCATAAAAGTAGATGCGTTCCGGTTGTCGTGCAGAGGGGTGTGGTCCATGGATGCTTTGGCGATCTTCAAGGCGCTGTCCAACCCGACTCGCCTGCAGATCATGGAGTGGCTCGCGCACCCGGCGAAGTATTTCGACGAGGACTCGTATACGCAGCAGGATCTCGGGTTTCACATCGGAGTCTGTGTCGGTGACATCCAGGGGCGATCGGGACTTGCCCAGTCGGTGATCTCGGGGTATCTGCAGGGCATGAAAGACGTGGGTCTGCTCGAGTCCGAGCGCATCGGGAAGTGGACGTATTACCGACGAAACGAATCCGTGATCGGCGAGTTCAGGGAATTCGTTCGCGAAAAGCTGTAGCGGCCGAATTGCCCTCGTCGGTCGGGTTGTTCAACCCAATATATCTACATATATAGATATGTAACTGTCTTGTGTGGCGAAGTAGTGAGGAGTGTGTCGTGAAGTCGAAATTGTTGATACCGGTTCTGGCGTTGGGTGTATTCGGAATCATCACTACGGAGATGGGCATTATCGGGGTTCTGCCTCAGATCAGCGAAAAGTTCGGTATCACCGCGTCGACTGCCGGATGGTTGGTCGGTGTGTTTGCACTCGTCGTGGCGGTGACCGGTCCGTTCACAACGCTGATCACCTCGGGAATCAACAGGAGAACCGTTCTGTTGGTAGCGATTGCAGTCTTTGCGGTCTCCAATGTGGTGTATGCGACCACATCGAGTTTCGAGGTGATGTTTGCATTTCGGATCATCCCCGCCGTGGTTCATCCGGTCTTCTTCGCTGTCGCGCTTGCAAGTGCGGTTCGTCTGGTATCGCCGGAACAGGCGACCGCCGCGGTGACCAAGGTATTTGCAGGCGTCACAGTCGGATTCGCGTTCGGCGTGCCCTTGACGTCCTATTTGGCCGAGAACTTTTCGGTGTCGACAGCATTCGTGTTCGGCGCCGTGGTCAACGTTCTCGCGTTTCTCGGGATTGTCGTACTTCTGCCCTCGGCTCCTGTGACACAACGCCTGTCGTACGGTGCACAGGTCGGGATACTTCGCCGGCCGCGCGTGTGGTTGACCATTCTTTCCGTCACCTTCGTCTTCGCAGCCATGTTCTCGGTGTACGGATACTTTGCCGAATACCTCGGCGAAGTGACCGGCATGAGCGGATCGTGGATCAGCGCGATGCTATTGGCTTTCGGTGTCGTGATGATCTTCGGCAACTTCGTCTTCGGGGCTCTGCTCGCCAAGGGGGTGGTGCGCACGGTTGTGGCTTTTCCCTTGCTGTACATCGTCGTCTACGTGATGCTCTATCTGGCGGGCCCGTACTTCGGCGCGATGGTTGTAGCCGTGTTGGTTTGGGGTGTAGTGCATTCCGGTGGACTGGTGGTTTCGCAGAGCTGGATGGGGCGAGATGCAGTCGACGCGCCTGAATTCGGCAACAGCCTTTTCATCTCGTTCTCCAACCTGGGGA
Source organism: Rhodococcus sp. D-46 (assembly GCF_011290655.1). Classification (NCBI taxonomy): domain Bacteria; kingdom Bacillati; phylum Actinomycetota; class Actinomycetes; order Mycobacteriales; family Nocardiaceae; genus Rhodococcus; species Rhodococcus sp. D-46. The sequence goes on from NZ_JAANTF010000007.1 coordinate 132,379, forward strand.
TCACGCTCGGCACTGCGGTCGGTGGACTGTTTCTCGCGCATTTCGAAACCCGCCAATTAGTCTGTGCTGGAGTATTGTTCGCGATCCTGGCGCTGCTGGTGACAGGTGTTCGACTCTCGCTCAGGCACGCTCACAGCGAGAACGGTGTCAGTGTACCGGTGTAGTTCTTGGGAAGTGGGCGTGCGAACTCGCCGCGCGAACTGGTCGACAGTCCGAGGGTGACCAACGACTGAACCATCGTGACCCCAGCGGCAACGCCGTCGACTACCGGGACACCCAGTTCGTCGGACAAGTCCTGGCACAGGTCCGCCATGCCGGCGCAACCCAGCACGAGGACGTCCGAGTCGTCTTGCTCCAATGCGTCGAAACAGGCTTCCAAGATCACCTTTCGCGCGTCGGGATCACGATCGAGTTCCAGAACCGGAATCTCGCAGGAGTGGATACCCCGGCACCGAGCCTGCATGCCGTACCGGTCCACCAGATCGGCTGCGCGGCCGCGGGTTCGACCGAGAGTGGTCACGATGCTGAATCCGCGACCCAGGAAACTTGCGTAGTTCATGGCCGCTTCGGCAACAGCTACGACGGGGCCCTTGGCCAACTCTCGGGCTGCATCAAGACCTGGGTCACCGAAGCAAGCGATGACGTAGCCGTCGACTTCGTTCTTTTCTCCGGCGGCGATCTCGGTCAGGATTCCGGGGACGCTGAGAGCTTCGTCGTAGTGGCTTTCGATCGACGCGGGACCCATGGCAGGGCTGACAGCCTCGACGAATGTGCCCGAGCCTGCGACGGTCCGGGCACATTCCTCGATCTTGGCGGTCATCGCCCACGTGGTGTTGGGGTTGATCACCTTGATTCTCATGACGATCAGTCGACCGTCACAGTGTCGGGAGAGGAAGCATTCCGGACAGCTGAGGAAGAGCGCGCGGCGAGTAGGTAATAGACGGTGAATCCGAGCCCACAACCGATGAACCAGCTGTACTGCGCTGCGGTGTACATCCCGGTGAGGTCCTTGCCCAGGACCGGGACCATCGCGACGACGGCTCCCACCACGGTGGCGGTCACTGCAGCAGGGTTGTATCCCTTGCTGTACCAGTAGGTTCCGGTCGGCGACATGCTGAACAGTTCGTCGACGATCACCTTCTGCTTGCGCACGAGGTAGTAGTCGGCAATCAGAATTCCGAACAGCGGACCGATGAAGGCTCCGAGGGTTTCGAGTGTGTAGTGAATGACGTCCGGATTGTTGTACAAGTTCCACGGCGTGATGAGGATCGAGCCGATCGCTGCGATCATTCCGCCGGCGCGCCAGCTGATCTTCTGCGGACTCACGTTAGAGAAGTCGAAGGCCGGGGAAATGAAGTTGGCCACGATGTTGATGCCGATCGTGGCGATGGTGAAGGTGAGTGCGCCGAGAACGATGGCGAAGGTGCTGTCGATTCGTGCAACGGTCGCAACGGGATCGGTGATCAGTTCGCCGTACACCGGCAGCGTCAACGATGCAGTGACGACGACCAACACCGAGAATACGAGGAAGTTCAACGGCAAACCGAGGAAGTTGCCCTTCTTGACGGCAGCGAACGACTTTCCGTAGCGGGAGAAGTCGCCGAAGTTGAGCATCGGTCCGGAGAAGTACGAGACAACCAGAGCGATCGCACCGAGCATGACCGGCACGGCGTCGAAACCCGAGTACTTGACGTCGCCGAGCGTGAGATCGATGGCGCTCCAGCCTGCCTTGTAGATCAGGTAGCCGCACAGCATGAACATCACGACATACACAGCCGGCCCGCAGAAGTCGATGAAGCGGCGGATCGATTCCATGCCTCGCCAGAAGACACAGGCCTGAAGTACCCACAGGAGCATGAAACTTCCCCAGCCCAGTGCGGAGAGTCCGGCGAATCCGTAGTCTTCGACGACGGCATAGGGCGCGAGTGACGGAAAGAGTTTGATCAGTACGACATCGAGGGCTGCTGAAGCGAGGAAGGTTTGAATTCCATACCAAGCCACGGCAATCAGGCCACGAATGATTGCCGGGATGTTCGCGCCGAGGACGCCGAACACGCTGCGGCAGATCACCGGATACGGCACGCCGGTAACTTGGCTGGGCTTGGCGACGAGATTGCAGAAGAAGTAGACGATCGTGATACCGACCAGCAGGGCGACGAGTACTTGCCAACTGGCCAATCCCAGTGCGAAAAGACTACCGGCAGTGACATATCCGCCGACGCTGTGTACGTCGGACATCCAGAAGGCGAAGATGTTGTACGACGACCAGGTCTGCTTGCGAAGCGGCGCCAAGTCCTCGTTGGTCAAACGAGGGTCGTAGCCCGGCTTGATCAGGCCGCTTCCGACAGGGTGACCCGCGGCTTCGACAAGGTCACCCGATCCGGTTTCCTTTGGGGGAGTGGGGGTAGTGGTCGTTCGGGACGGAAGAATGTCGGTCATGACAGCTCCTGTGCATCAGTGCAGGAAATCAGCGGACGGTGCCACGAGCTCTCAGCGTCAGTGATGAAAACTGTGTTGAGAGAAAGGTATCGATGCTGTGTTGCACGACTATTGCGTGATCGGTATATCTTTTTCGGCCAATAGACCGGTGTCTGTCGGTAGAGTCGCGATCACGGTATCGAGTCGGCGATGATGGATTTCGGAAGCGCTCAGAAGTGCGGATGCGTCCCGACGCAGGAATGCGTCCAGCATCGCGGTGTGATCCGAGTGCAGAACCCGGCGATCGACGCCGGCAACATGGACCATCGGCTGTACTGGTTCGGTGATGTTCCAGGCAGCTTCGAACATGTGCAGCAGTCGAAGCATCTGAGACGGTCGGGTCAGTGCGAGATGAAAGTTTCGGCTCTCGCAGTGATAGGACTGAGAGTCGTCGTAGCGCAATGCGATCTCCAAACGGGAGTTCACCTCGACGGCGTGTTCGTGATCCTCTTCGGTTGCCTGCTCGACGGCGACGGCCAATGCAGCTGATTCGAGAGTTTCGCGGACGATGTACATCTCTCGCAGTTCTGCCGGCGTCAGCTGAGCAACGGTGTAGCCGAATTGATGTCGATGGTCGACCAAGGACTCTCCGACCAGTGTTTTCAGTGATTCCCGCACAGGTATTCGACTGACACCGAACACATCAGCCACGTCGCCGAGAGGAATCGGGGTACCCGGAGGCGCCGAACCCGACAGAATCACTCGCCGCAGTTCGTCGAGGATCGTTTGTTGTGGACTTCCGGGAGCATCGATTACCAGTTGCGTCAGCAGTACCGATCTACGGCGCGGCGGCATGTCGCTCTCCCTTCGTCTGTCTGCCAGAGTAGGAATACGTTGTTTCGTCTGCGTGACACCGGTGTGGCCGTCGTGCATCTCGCACTCGGGGGAGAACAAGTGGGCTCCGATCACATGCTCGCGTGAGTGCTGCTCGGGAGGCCGATCGTGGGGGTAGCGTTGTTGTGTAGTGGTATGGCAGAAAGCGAGTCGGTCGATGGCATCCGCTGTGCGCTCAGAAGCCGACCAGCGAGTTGTCGGCAACCTGCCCTTGGAGCTGACGAGTTTCGTCGGTCGTCGGCGTGAGTTGGCCGACGCCAGGAGATTGTTCGAGACGTCCCGTTTGTTGACACTCACCGGGATCGGTGGCGTGGGCAAGACACGGCTCGCGATCCGACTTGCGGGCGCGTTGCAAAGGGTGTTTCGAGACGGTGCCTGGTTGGTGGAACTGGGGGAGCAGACAGATTCGGATCTCCTCGAAGATCATGTCGCCGTGACCCTTGGTGTCCGGTCGGTCTCGTCGGCGGACCCGCTGCAGGCATTGATCGACTACTGCGCCGATCGGAGTCTGCTGTTGGTGCTCGACAACTGTGAACATCTGGTCGATGCCGTCGCTGTGTTCGTAGGCGCGATCCTACGGCGATGTGCCGGCGTCAAGATCCTGGCGACGAGCCGCGAATCGCTGGGCCTGGGCGGTGAGGTGACGATGCGCGTTCCCTCACTCACCACACCGCAGCAACAGCCGCCCGAATTCGAGGGAATTGCCCAGTACGAATCGGTGTCGTTGTTCACCGAGCGTGCGGCTTCCGTCGTACCTGGTTTCACCCTCACCGAGGAGAACAAGCGCGCCGTTGCGCATATCTGTCACGACTTGGATGGACTCCCACTTCCGATCGAACTGGCGGCAGCTCGCCTGCGTGGTATGTCTGCTGAGCAGATCATGAACAGGCTCTCGGATCGATACCGACTTCTTACAACGGGTGGACGCGACGTTCCGAGTCGTCAACAGACGCTGCGATTGTCGATCGATTGGAGTTACGACCTCTGCTCGCCAACCGAACAGCAGTTGTGGGGGAGGTTGTCGGTGTTCTCGGGTGGGTTCGATCTCGATGCCGCTGAGGGCGTGTGTGGGCAGGACATGAATTCGACCGAAGTGCTCGATCTCGTCACCGCGTTGGTCGAGAAGTCCATCCTGATTCGTGAGGAAACCGACGGGGATGTTCGGTACCACCTCCTCGACCTACTCCGGGAGTACGGACATGAAAAGTTGGAGTCCGCCGGTGAGTATTCCGCTCTGCGTCGAAGCCATCGTGATTGGTTCGAGGCACTGGTCGTTCATGCGGAAGCCGAGTGGATCAGTGGCCGGCAAGCTGCCTGGATCGCAAGGCTCGGTCGTGAACAGCGCAACGTCAACGATGCGTTGGAGTACTCGATTTCCACTGCCGGAGAGGCGCGATCTGCAACGCGAATGGTCGGTGCGTTGTACAGATTCTGGCTTGCAGGTGGATTACTTGTGCAGGCGCGTTACTGGACGGATCGAGCCTTGAATGCAGAGGATCGAGAGCTGGATCCGTTCCGAGTGGATGTCTTGGCCATCGACGCCGTGAATCACGCGATGCAGGGGGAACTCGAACGGGCAGAAGAGTTGGTCGAAAGAGTTGGCGCCTGGCAAACGACTTGGCGGATGTGCGCTCGCGCGGCTTGGCGACGTGGGGAGACGGATACGTCGATACCTTCAGAGGTAACTTCGATACCGCTACAGCCAAGCTGGAATCCGCGTTGACGCTGTTTCGACTCGACAAGAATCTGCTGCATGTTGTGATCGGCCTGGACACCTTGGGAGTCGCGTACTTCCTGTCCGGCGCTCTTGATCGCTCTGTGGAGTGCAACGAAGAGATTCTCGCGATCACCGTGCCCGCCGACGAGATGATGTTCCAGGCATTTGCGCTGGGAACTCTCGGGCTCGTGAGCTGGCTCCGAGGTGAATTGGATGCCGCAAGTGACTATTTGACTCGAAGTCTGAGAATTCTCGATGCCCCGATGAACTCGGCGTGGTGTATCGAGCCGTTGGCGTGGATTGCTGCAGCGCAACGTGATTGGAAGCATGCAGCGGTTCTGCTCGGCGCGGCAGCCATGTATTGGCAGAAGGTCGGGGGACGGCTGGCGGGCCTGCCGGGTTTGTCAGCTCATCACGACACTGCTGCAGAGACTGCTCGCAAAGCCATGGGTGACGATGCTTTCGACAAGTCGTTTCGCAGCGGGTTTGCGATGTCCGAGGGTGAAGCTGTCGCATATGCGCTCGACAAGCGCTCCAGTGTCACGACTGCGTCGTCGGCTGAAGGGCCTCACCTCACTCCTCGTGAGCAGCAAGTTGCGGAACTGGTTGCCCAAGGGTTGACCAATCGCGCGATTGCGGAGCACTTGGTAATCTCGCTGCGCACCGCTCAGGGACACGTGGAACACGTACTGACAAAACTGGGATTCAGTTCCAGAGCGCAGATCGCAGCGTGGTACGTCTCGACCGCGCAGGAGCGTGACTCGCGTGAGGTCAATGGCTCAGCAGGCCGGAGTTGACGTCCGATAGCAGTTCACCACGGTCGTCGCCGCACAAGCAGAACACCGGGTAGCGCTTACCTTCTTCACGCCCCTGAAACGACACTCGTAGCGGTCCAGGCGCATCCGCGCGAGGGGATTCGGTGAGGAAAGTGTACAGCCACGGCCCCTCGTCCAATTCCACGATGGCGAGAACGGTCGAGGGGTCGCCGTGAACCGTTCGCCAGGACACGACAGTGCCGTCTCCGCAACACCGCGTCACGTCCAACCGCGCCCCACGGCACCTGGCGCAGACCGCGCTCGCGGGCGAGAGGATGACATCACATTCCGCGCAATGGGGGAGTGTCAATCGTTCGGCTCGCGACGAGCGATTCGAATATCGCCGCGATACACGCTGTTTCATCGAGCTTGCGGGATTCATGTCAGTAACGTCGGGCGAGGTAGTACGGCATCGAGTCCACGGGTGCGCGTTCGACCGACTCCCCGGACGTCGGGGCATGAACGATCTCACCGCCTCCGGTGTAGATCCCCACATGCTCCCCGCCGTAGTACAGGACCACGTCACCCGGCTGTAGATCGTCCCGGGAAACTGGAGTGCCGCCAACCGCCTGGTCGTAGCTGGTTCGCGGAATCGAAACGCCCGCTTGTGCATAGGCCCATTGAACGAGACCGGAGCAGTCGAACGAGTCCGGCCCGGTCGCGCCCCAGACGTACGGAGCGCCGATCTTGGACTCTGCGGCTGCCAATACGCGGCCTGTATCCGAGGAAGCGAAAGCTGACACCTTCGCCGGATTCGTGTCGACGGAAACTGCGGCGATGTTCCAGTCCCGAAGCACGGGGGCCTGAGCGTTCGCGGTGTCGATACTCACGGCAAGGGTTGTCAGGGAAAGAACGCCGACGACAAGCGCTCTTCCGAGTGCATGCTTCCTCGTGCGGGGGTCGGTGAATCGGTGGTGCGACATTTCTCGTGTTGCCTTTGCGTCGATGCGTCCCGAAGCAGGTGTCCAGCTGGGTGTGATCGGGCTTCGGCTTGCGACACTCAGCCTGGTTGCGCCTCGACGTGTTCGCATCGGTCAGTTGGACGGGGTGCATACCTGTTTCGAGCGGCATTGTGGGTGCAAGGCCTGTTGATCGATCGCGAGAACTTCGACGGACTTTCGTGATCCGAATCAAGGAGGGCACGGCGGCCGGCCTCACCCCGGCTCCGGTCAGGCGATTCGCAGCGGGAGCGCCGAACGCTCAACAGTGGCACGGTCGGATGGACCACGATCCTGCGCACAAATGGCTGCGCGAACAAGTACGTGAGGCAAGCGTCTGGCTGGATTCGGCGGACGTTCTGTACTCTCGCAGTCATGCAACAGCGGAGCACAGGAACGGTGACACGGTCACTGTTGCTGCTTCTGCTGCCGTTCATCGCTCTTCTCGCAGTGCCTCCGCTTGGTTCCTCGGGTAGCGCCGCGGTGCTGGGAACTGCGATTGCCGTCTTCGTGGTCGCTGCGCTCGCAACTTCCTCGAAGTACGAACTTCTGCAACTGTGCGCGGTTTCGACCACTGGCCCGTCTGATGACGAACGCTGCCTGCGTGGTGCTTTCCGCAGGCAGAGCAGCCCGGACGCGCCCGGTCGTCCGCAACCTCGAGCTCCGGGAATCGGTCTGTAGATCGGCAGTCGGCGGGTGTGAACTCGTCGTAGGTCGGTCAGACGTCTTGCGTCCACGACCATTCCCGCGCTCTCATCTCTCTGAGCGTGCCTTTCGGTGAGGTTCATTCGTCATGCTCGATTTTGTCTACTACCCCGTGTCCGGAATCCTCTGGTTCTGGCACAAGGTCTTCTCACTGGTCTCCGGATCACCCGACAACGGCGTCGTGTGGGCGTTGTCGGTCGTATTTCTCGTCTTCACGCTCAAAGCCCTGCTGTTCAAACCCTTCGTCAAGCAGGTCCGCACTCAACTGGTGATGCAGAAGCTGCAACCTCAGATCAAGGCGTTGCAGAAGAAGTATTCGGGTGACCGGCAGAAACTCACTGTAGAGATGGCCAAGCTGCAGAAAGAACATAATTACAGTCCGTTGCTCGGCTGTCTGCCGATGCTGGTTCAGGCACCGGTGTTCATTGGTCTCTATCACGTCCTGCGATCGTTCAATCGGACCGGAGCGGCATCGCACGTCCCGTTTCTGAGCCCGACCGAACCGATGTCGGTGGCGGACAACGCGAACACGGCCAACTACTTCTTCAGTGCCTCGGACGTGCAGTCTTTTCTCGACGCCAAACTGTTCGGCGCACCGTTGTCCGCCATGATTTCGAGCCCGGCAGCACAACTGGAAGCATTCGGCGACGTAAGCCGTATCTCCATCATTCTGGTAGCGGTACCGCTGATGATATTCGCCGCCGTCGCTACACATTTCACATCGCGGGCATCCATCGCGCGCCAAGTGGACACCGGAACCGTCAACCCTCAAACAGCGATCATGAACAAGCTCGCATTGTGGGTGTTTCCGGTGGGGGTGATCGCTTTCGGTGCGTTCGCGCCCGTGGCGATCCTGCTGTATTTCGTGAGTAACAACTGCTGGACGCTGGGACAACAGCATTTTGTGTACGGACGCATCGCTGCGGAGCAGAAGGAAGCCGAATCGTCGCCGACTCCCGGAATGACCGCGCCCCCGTCGCCCAGAGTGGCTGCACCGCCGCTGCCGGGCGCCAAGCCCATCCGCGCCAAGCGCAGGCGATGACGGAAGGCGACCCCTCCCTACCGGCGAGTAAGGCACGTACGCTGGAAAGCATGACCAAATGGACCGCAGAAGACGTAGTCGATCAGACCGGCCGCACATTTGTCGTCACGGGGGCGAACAGCGGACTGGGTGAGGTAGTCGCACGAGCGCTGGGCAAAGCCGGGGCCGACGTCGTCCTCGCCTGTCGTGACACTACGAAGGCCGACGCCGTAGCCGCCGAGATCGGGCCCAACGCGGTTGTCCGCAAATTGGACCTCTCGGATCTGTCGTCGGTACGAGCCTTCGCCGACGCAACGGAGAAGGTCGACGTCCTGGTGAACAACGCCGGCGTGATGGCGGTTCCGTTCCGCCGGACGGTCGACGGATTCGAAATGCAGATCGGCACAAACCATCTCGGACACTTCGCATTGACCGGATTGCTGAAGGACAAGCTCACCGATCGTGTCGTGACGATGTCCAGTGCCCTGCATCAGCTCGGAACTGTCGATCTGGACGATCTCAATTTCGAGCGTCGGAAGTACAACCGATGGTTGGCCTACGGGCAGTCCAAGCTTGCCAATCTGTTGTTCACGTACGAACTTCAACGCAGGTTCGCGGCGTCGGGATCTTCGCTCAAAGCGCTCGCTTCGCATCCGGGATACGCGTCGACGAACCTGCAGGGGCACACCGAGTCGATCCAGGACAAGCTGATGGGAATCGGCAATTCGATCTTCGCGCAGTCCGCGGAGATGGGCGCCCTTCCCGAACTGTGGGCGGCAACCGCGCCGGATGCCTTTGGCGGCAGTTACATCGGACCGGACGGTCCGTTCGAGCAGCGAGGGTATCCGAAGGTCGTGGGGTCGAACAAGAAATCACACGATACGAATACAGCCTCGGGTTTGTGGACACTGTCGGAGAAGTTGACCGGAGTCTCGTTCGGGATTTGATTCAGATATGAAGGTGGCCGCGAACTTCGAGAAGTTCGCGGCCACCTTCATATCCGTTCGAGCTAGATGTTGTTCGGGTTACAGCGTGACAACCATCTTGCCGGTGTTCGCGCCGCGCATCAGGTCGATGAACGCTTGCGGTGCATTCTCCAGGCCTTCGACGATGGTCTCGTCCCACTGAATCTTGTTGTCGGCGAGCCACCCTGCCATGTGGGTGCGGAATTCGCCACCGAGGTGACGGTAGCCGCCCACGAGGAATCCGCGCAGTGTGAGCTGCTTGCCGATCACCAGTGCCAGGTTGTGGGGAGCGGTGGGCTTCTCGGTGGTGTTGTACTGAGCGATGGCTCCGCACAGGGCAATCCGGCCACCCTGGTTCATGGCATCGATGGCGGCTTCGAGATGCTCGCCACCGACGTTGTCGAAGTACACGTCGATGCCGTCAGGGGCGGCAGCGGCGAGTAGTTCGGTGATCGGGCCGTCGTGATAGTCGAATGCCGCATCGAATCCGAGTTCGAGAAGTCGGGCAACCTTCGCCGGTGAACCGGCGCTACCGATTACTCGCTTCGCTCCGAGCAACTTGGCGATCTGACCGACGAGCGATCCGACGGCACCTGCTGCGCCGGAGACGAATACGGTATCGCCTTCCTTGAACTCCGCAACCGCGGTGAGGCCGGCATACGCGGTGAGGCCAGTCATGCCGAGGGCACCCAGGTAGGCCGTCGCCGGCGCGATGGACGTGTCGGCCGGAGTCACTGCGGATCCGTCGAGGATGGCGTATTCACGCCATCCGAGGCCGTGGACGACAACGTCGCCCACGGCGCGATCAGCCGACTTGGATTCGACGACCTCGCCGATGGCACCACCGTCGAGCGGCGCACCGACCTGGAACGGCGGAAGGTAGGACTTCACGTCGTTCATTCGGCCGCGCATGTACGGGTCGACGGAGATGGCGATGTTGCGGACCAGGATCTGGCCGTCTTCGAGTTCGGGGAGTTCTACTTCGGCGGTGGCGAAGTTCTCCGACGTGGGCCAACCGTTCGGGCGTGAAGCGAGACGGATTTCCCGGCTGACAGTGGTAGTGCTCATTCGTCGTCCTTACTTACTTCGAGGGTGACCTCGATGTTGCCGCGAGTTGCATTGGAGTACGGGCACACCTGGTGTGCCTTCTCCGTCAGCTCGACGGCCTGATCATGAGGTAGATGGGGGAGTGAAACCTCCAGCGTCACAGCGAGTCCGAAGCCTCCTGCACCGTTGGGGCCGATGCCGACCCGCGCGCCGACTGCGGAATCAGCCACGTTGGCCTTCTCGGCACGGGCGACCATCTGCAGAGCGGAGTGGAAGCATGCTGCGTATCCGGCGGCAAAGAGCTGCTCGGGGTTGGTGCCTTCGCCGCTGCCACCCATTTCCTTGGGAATGGCGAGGCCGAGATCGAGGCGTCCGTCCGAGGTGCGAGCGTGACCGTTGCGGCCTTCGCCGGTGGCAAGTGCTTCTGCGGTGTAGACGATGTTCATGACTTCTTCTTTCCGTCGGAGTGGGCATTGGATGCTTGGAGCGACTCGCCGAGACGAGTGAGAACGTCTCGAAGTTCGGTGAGTTCGTCGGTGCTCAGACCAGTGGCACCTGCGAGTTTGGCTGGGATGTCCTCGGCCTTGCTGCGCAGGGTGGAACCCGCCTCGGTCAGGTGAATCTCGACGCGACGCTCGTCGGTGGTGAGGCGTCGGCGCTCGATGAATCCCAGACCCTCGAGCCTCTTGAGCAGCGGCGACAGAGTTCCGGTATCGAGATCGAGTGCCTCACAGATCTCACGCACCCCGCGGCCGTCTCGTTCCCAGAGTGTCAACAGGACGAGGTACTGGGGATACGTGATTCCCAGGTCGTCGAGCATCGCCCGGTACGCGGCCGTCGTGGCCCGCGACGCCGAATAGAGGGCGAAGCAGACCTGGCGTTCGAGAGCGAGTGGGTTGGTCACGAGAACAACTGTAGCGCACAGTTAAGTTGTGCACAACAAAGAAGTGTCAAATAGATCTACGGATAGGCGGCCGTTCGTCTACGGCGTCGACAGGATCTCGGAGACATGCGAGAGGAAGGTGTGCACTGTCCGGGCAGCGGGCGCAGGAAACCTGGTCCGCACTGCCAATCCGTCGTGAGTTCGTGAGAACCAGAACTGAACGTCGTCGGCGTTCGAGACGCGACTGAGTTGCTGCGGATTGATCGGCGCAGGCTGTGATTCGCTGGACTTTGATTTACGGGGGCGAGATCCACCGGGCATGGTTCGGTAGTCGGCGTAGGACACCGAGAAGATGTCTCTGCGAGTGGGCGAAACCTCGGGCCCCAAGCTCCGCAACACCTGCCTCGACGAGACGGACGACAGTGAAAGTGACTCGTGGAAAGCGAGATTGACTGCCCGGGCAGTGCTGTGAAGATTGTCCATGCTCGTCACGGTGATGGGCGCATTGGCTACCAGCCATCCGAAGGTGTGGTTGTGTCGCGGTTCCCGACGCGTGTGAACAGGGAACAGTAGGTGCGTGTCCCTCTTGCCGGTCAATTGTGTTGTGGCCAAACCGATCGACGCAAGAATTGCACCGAACGACGAGTGCCGATGATCGGCGCAGTTCTGGTCGAACAGCTCGGCTTCGTCGGCGTCGAGGAGCATTCGGGTGTCTGTGCCCTGGGGCGACATCGCCCCGGCGGGCAGTCCCAGATCTACGGGAAAATGGGGAGTGTCACCCCCGCATGCTCGGAGGAAGGACCGCCAACCCGCAATCCGGTGGTCGCCGGGCTCTGGATCCGCGGTTGCCGATTCCCGGAAGCAGTAGTTGAGGAAACTCCCGGGCTCCGGAAGGAGATCAGACGCGATCGGATCACGGTCCGCCCGCGTGTATTCGCGATACAGAGTGCTGATCTCGGTAATTGCGATGCTCATGGACCAGCCGTCGCAGATGGCATGGTCGAACCCGCAGATCACTGTCGACTGGTCCTCGCGGGTGATGGCACCGAGAAAGTACGCGGGAAACGCGAAAGGATTGCACCATCGATCCAAGCGCTCGCCCAAGAGTTCTCGCACCTGCTCCGGTGTTCTCGCGTCAGCCACTGTTTCCTCACGCAGGCGCAGATCGCCGACGTCGGCGACGTCGACGAACAGTGCCGAGGATTCACCCGATTCTTCGGCCTGGGAGAACGAGCACGACAGGGCGTCGTGACGGGACGTCCATTCCTCGAAGCTGGCCTTGAGTGCGTCCGTGTCGATGGGGCCGGGAACGTCGAAAGTAGCAGCGAGCCAAGTCGTATCGCCGCGGCTGCCGGCAAGATGCAGCTGTTGATTGGAGGTCGGGGGAACCGGATACGTCGTTCCGGTGGAGATTTCGCTCGGCGTCCACTGCAGAATGCGGCCCGGCCGTGCCTCGAACCTGTCGAGAAACGTGATGTGCATCAGGCGGTCTCCACTTCCTGACGTGCATCCGCCTGACGCACGACACGGTAGTCGCCGGTATCAGCGACCGTTCTCAGGACGTTGCGAAGGTGTCGTAGGTACCGATTCACCGATGTGTGCGCCTGCTCGGTGTCCGGAAAACTGACCATCACGTACGTACGGTCTTCCTTCCGGTTGATCCACATCGACAGATCACCCGTCGTTCCTGGCCCACCCAGTGCCCGCGCCTCGAGTTCGTCATGGTGCTCGGCACCTGGAATCAGGCGCATGTCGATGTACGACACCATCGGCGGGACCGAGGTTCCACCGATGTCGGATCCGGTCAACTTCGACACCTGGGCGATCACCGAGTGAATGGACACGTCCGCGACTCCCTTCACCGCAGCGCGAGCAGCGTGGGCAAGGGGGAGTGCATCGGTAAAGTTCGTGACACCGCTCAGCGTGAACGAGACCGGGACGAGATTGATGAACCAGCCTTGGGAATAGAGGTATCTCGGATCGGAGCGAGTGCCGACTGCGTTGAGCGCGAAGTAGTTCGCTCGATCCGCAACTTCGATCTCGGTGAGGGCGAGGGCTGCGAAGATCCCCGTGGAGAAGCCGACGCCATTGGACTTGCACAGCGCTGCGAACGCGGCTGACTCGTCGCTGTCGAGAACGTCGATGTGTGTGCGGGTCGACCGGGCCTGTTCGCCCCGCGCGACACCGAGGTCGAGGGGGAACGTCGGGAGTTGGCCGGCGTTGGCGGCGAGAATCGAAATCCACTGCTGCACAGGCGCCGCGGCCAGGTCGAGGTTCCCCGCGGATGTCCGTTCCTCGCCGCTGTACTCGACGTAGCTGCCGGGAGAGGGAAGTTGAGCCTCGATGCCGGCGCTTTCGGCGATGTACAGCGCACGAAGTTCTTCGACGCCCAGCATCAACGACAGGCCGTCGGTGTGCGAGTGATCGACGCCGTAGTAGACGGTGAAGCCGGCGCCGTGCTCGACGACGCCACTGATGAACGAGGGCCATTGCAATGGGCTGGTATCGCCGGCGAAACTTCGGCTCACATGCTCGCGAACCGCATCTGTCGTGTTCAGAGAACCGACGCTGTGCGGCGTGAGTTCGATCGTCGACGCATCCACCACGTGACGGTCGATGACCCCGCTACCGTCGGGATCTTCGGATGATCTCACCTCGAACCAACTGTGCAGTGTGTTGTGCCGCAGGACAAACGCCTGGACCGCCCGACGCAGTGCCTCCCGATCGAGATCACCGGGCAGAGTGAACGTGAATCCGATCCACGGTGACCAGTCGACGCCTTGTGCGCGCTTGTGATCGGCGGTACGAATGTGTCCTTCCTGTAGGAACGAGAGCGGTTGGTCGCTCCGTGGTGCCCCGGATGCCGCCGCCAGGGATTGTTCAGTAGGCCTGAACTCGGTGAGCGTCCCGGCTTTCGGTGCCCAGAGATCGATGGGTGTCATTTCCATGAGAGTTCTCCTCGATCGGTACAGCGGTATTGATCGGTACGGCGGTGTTGGTCGGAGGTGCGAAAGTGTCGGTCGAGAAGGCAAAGTCCTCCATTTCGCGGCGTAGGAGTCCCGCGAACTGATGGATGTGGCGGCTCGTGCGCGCGTTGCCCGGGTGGCGTATGGCCAGATTGAGCCCTTCGGGAGTCCGCGTGAGCCAGATGTAGACGTCGGTTCCCGAATGATCTCGACTACGAAGGCCCCTGGTCTGCCAGCTCGTCCATTGCTCGGCACCAGGAACGTGACGAACGTCCATGTACGAGAGCACGAACGGCAGGTGCTGCGGGGAGTCGATCAGCTCGCACACTTTCGAATACGGCAGTGCCGCGGCGGGGCGGACGCGCCGTATCTCCGTGCCGGCAACCTTGGCCAGATCGCTCACGGTTGCGGCGGGGGCAATCGGAATCCTCACCGGCACAACACCGATGAACCATCCCAGCGACGCGGCCCATCGAAGCTCCGAACGGGTGTGTTGCGGCACGACGACGCGGAATTCGTCTGCACCGGTGAGATCGCCGGTCACCTTGGCCGCGCACGCGAGTATCGCGGCCAGGAATCCTTGGTTGCTGCGCTTGCTCGCTTCTGCCAGGCGTTCGGCTCCCCGGGCGCTCAGAAGCCAGGCAGACAGGCTCTGCTGAGGGACTCGGCGTCCGGTGACCGGTTCGGGTAGCGCTGGAAAGTACGGAGCCTCGCCCTGCGCGTAGAACTCGCGCCACGTCTGCACTGCCGGGTGAGAGCGGTCCGCGTGTCCCACGAGATCTCGTTCCTTGGTGCCGAAGTCGATGTAGCTTCCGGTCTCCGGCGGCGAGGGAGGGCTTCCCTCGCTCAACGATCGGTAGATCGTCTGCAGTTCGTGCGCGGTCAACGCCACCGAATATCCGTCCAGCAGAGCATGATCAGCGGCAAAAACCACGGTGAAGTGGTTGGGGCCTTCGATCGTCGCGAACTGATACGCAGGCCAGACAAGTGGATCGGTCGATCGGTCGAGCAGTTGCTGCAGATGCGTGAAGACAGACATCGAGGACGCAAGGTGTCCGACCTCGGTGCCCAGAATCCGGACGTCTCCAGACGCCGCGGTGCGTCGGACTATCGTTTCGCCCTCCACGGCGACGTGTGTTCGGAGCACTTCGTGGCGATCGATCCAGTGATCGAGAGCGGCCGCCCAGGTCCTTCGGTCGAGTCGGTCGTGGATGCGAAACGAGGTACCCAGCCACGACGGAGTGCACACGTCGGTCTGATGGTGCACCTGCCGTTTCGCCTGCTGGGCATGTTTCAAGTGTGCCTCGTGTATGTAGCTGGCGGGACGCTGGTCGACAGGCCACAGCTCGGGCGGATTCACCGCGGCGGGAGTCCACTCGGTGACGGTCCCTGGAGGTAGGGGATAGTCGGCAAGTTCCGTGAATTCCATTGGGAAACCTGATCTCTCGAGATGGCGAAAGGTGGGGATCGTGAACGGGGCGGATGTTTGTAACCGAGAGTGACAGATGATTAGTCAAGGCAAGTAGAACGCGGCCCGAGGCTCCGCGCAACTGCTTCGGTGCGGGATGTGACGAGGAACATTCCGCTCGTTATTTCGGACAATTCGAATACTGGACATCCGGTTTACGGCCCTGGTCACCTGTCAGTTGATCGATCAATCACTCTGTGGTGAAACAAATTTCAACAGACCGTTGTGAATTCCGCCGGCGACGAAGCATGTGCGCATGCGAACGTCGGAATATGTTTATGTGTAGCAAGTTTCGTATGGATTCGGCTGTATCTCTTTTAATTGCAACAGGGTTCGTGTACTGCCGTCGTGTCGTTTCGGCGCGCGGATTGTTCACCGAGTATTGACATGCTCGGCATCTGCCGGTCGTATGCAGACGGTATTTCTAAGCGATGACTGATCCGATGGAATACGACCTGGTTGTGATCGGCTCCGGCCCGGGTGGGCAGAAGGCTGCCATCGCGGCGGCCAAGCTGGGTAAACGGGTAGCGATGGTCGAGAAGGGCAACATGCTCGGGGGAGTGTGCGTCAACACCGGCACCATTCCGTCGAAGACGTTGCGTGAGGCGGTTCTCTACCTCACCGGGATGAACCAACGCGAACTGTACGGCGCGAGTTACCGCGTCAAGGAGAACATCACTCCGGCCGACCTGCTGGCGCGAACCCAGCATGTCATCACCAAAGAAATCGAAGTCGTTCGATCTCAGCTCCTGCGCAACCGCGTCGAATTGTTGATAGGGGTCGGCTCGTTCGTCGACGAGCACACCATCCTCGTCGAGGACGCCTCGCGCGGAGACAAGATGACGATCACGGCGAAGTTCGTCGTGATCGCGACCGGAACGTTGCCTGCTCGCCCGGCGGGGGTGTCCTTCGACAGTCACCGGGTGCTCGACTCCGACGGAATCCTCGATCTGACCTCCATCCCGACCACCATGGTCGTCGTGGGCGCGGGAGTGATCGGTATCGAGTACGCATCGATGTTCGCGGCACTCGGCACCAAGGTCACCGTCGTCGAGAAGAGGACGTCGATGCTGGACTTCTGCGACCCCGAGGTCATCGAATCGCTTCGATTCCATCTACGCGATCTGGCGGTCACTTTCCGATTCGGTGAAGAAGTGACGGCCGTCGACGTCGGAGCGAACGGAACGCTCACGACGCTGCGCAGCGGCAAGCAGATTCCAGCCGAGACCGTGATGTACTCGGCTGGACGGCAAGGCCTCACGGCGCCACTCGCGCTGGAGAACGCCGGGCTCGAAGCCGACGAACGTGGCCGTATCTACGTCGACGACAATTTCCGCACCAAGGTCGAACACATCTACGCCGTCGGTGACGTCATCGGATTCCCGGCGTTGGCGGCGACGTCGATGGATCAAGGTCGACTCGCGGCCTATCATGCCTTCGACGAACCAGGCGCGAAGCTGATGGATCTGCAGCCGATCGGCATCTACTCGATTCCCGAGGTGTCGTACGTGGGCGCCACCGAGGTCGATTTGACCAAGGAATCGGTGCCGTACGAGGTCGGGGTTTCCCGATACCGCGAACTCGCACGCGGGCAGATCGCAGGCGACACCTACGGGATGCTCAAGATCCTGGTGTCGACGGATGACCTGAAACTGCTCGGTGTTCATATCTTCGGCTCGGGTGCAACGGATCTCGTGCATATCGGCCAGGCGGTGATGGGGTGCGGCGGGACCGTCGAATACCTTGTCGACGCCGTCTTCAACTATCCGACACTGTCCGAGGCGTACAAGGTGGCGGCGCTCGACGTCATGAACAAGATCAGGGCTCTCAAGCAATTCCACTAGGGGTCGGGGTGTCCCCAGGTACCGGTCAGGGTCGGTCGGTGTACTTCTCGGGTAGCACTTGTTCGAATACCTGAGGGTGATGTCAGGCCTGGGGAAATAGGGCAGGGTCTATCTCTATGACCATTGCCCAGGAACTTCGTGTGGAATTTCGATGCTGATCGGACTGATTGCCGCGATCGTGGCATGCGTCGGGTACGGCGTTGCATCCGTGCTGCAAGCCTACGGCGCGCGCAAGTCGGCAGCTGCCGCCGAGCAGCGTGGCGAGGCCGGACACGTGACGGCGTCGGGTGGCCCGACCTTGCGTTCGACGTTCGCGGCCGCGCTGACGGCGTCGTTCATCCTGGGCACCGTGCTCGATGCGGTCGGATTCGCCGGAAGTGCCATCTCCGCGAGGCTCATTCCACTGTTCTTGTCGCAGACAGTGGTCAGTGCCAATCTCGTCATCACGGCAGTGCTGGGGACCGTGGTCCTCGGCATCCAGTTGCATCGTCGCGACTGGTTCGCGATCGCTGCGGTGATCGGATCGCTCCTGCTGCTCGGATTGTCGTCAGGTCACGCGGGCGGTGGGAGTTCCAACGACGTCGTCCATTGGGGTGTCCTCGTGGGCTCGGCGTTGATCTTGCTGATCGGCATCGGTTTGATCCGATGGTTGGGCTCACGCGCAGCAGTTGTCGCCGGGTTGATCTCGGGTGTGCTGTTCGGCTGTCTGGCCATTGCCGTACGCGTGGTCTACGGAATCGATCCGTTCGAAATCGGCACCATGCTCCGCGATCCGGCAGGCTGGGCGATCCTCGTCTCGGGCCTGGGCGGCTTCTATCTGCATACGGTGGCGCTGCAACTGGGATCCGTCAACGGAGCGACAGCGGCTCTGGTTGTCGGCGAGACGGTGGTTCCGGGAATCGTTGGCGTCGTGGTGCTCGGCGACGCGTCGAGACCGGGCCTGGAATGGCTTGCCGTCGTCGGCTTCGTCGGGGCAATCGCGGGTGCCGTCGCCGTGGCCGTCTTCGGCGCGGCGAGCCACGAGGAGAAACCGGTCGAAGAAGTTACCTTCTGATCCGGTAGACGAAAGTGTCCTCGAAGACACGACGGCGAACACGACTACAGACGTGTTAGAAAGGCAGTTCAGGCCGATCTCGGAGGGGTAGTCATGCAAGGGGCAGCAGCGAAGCACGAGGCCGAAGCCATCGCCGGAAATAAGGCAAATTGGGACGATCGCGCCGATGTGCATGTGCGCTCCGAAATGTATGACGTCGGCGGGTTTCTCGCCAACAGAGCGACCATTTCCACAGTTGTGCAGAACGACTTGTCGATTCTGGCCCCGCATCTGCCACAGTCAGGAGTGCAAGGTCACTCGCTCCTGCATTTGCAGTGCCACATCGGGATCGACACGATCTCCTGGGCGCGTCTTGGTGCGATCGACGTACACGGGCTTGATCTGTCACCCAACTCTCTGCACCACGCTGCTCGTATCGCAAAGGCAGACAACCGCGAGATCACCTGGGTGGAAGGTGATGCGCGATTCGCCTCGACGCTGATCGACCGACGTTTCGACGCGATCGTCACCAGTGCCGGAACAATCGTCTGGTTGCCGGAACTCACCGCTTGGGCTCAGTCGATCCACGACCTCCTCGAGCCTGGTGGGGTGTTTCAGATCCGGGACGATCATCCGATCCTCGGCGCAATGGCGTTCGAGCCGTGGATGATCACCGACGACTACCTCTCCGGAGGCGGCATGCGATCGTACGAAGACTCGGCGACTTACACCGGGACCTCCGATGGGCAGATAGCGCACACTGCCAACCACGAATGGCGCCACGACCTAGGCGAGGTCGTTGGTTCCTTGCTGGATGCGGGTCTTCATATCGAATCAGTTTCGGAACTTCCCTATATGGACTGGCCGGCCTTCCCCGAACTCGTTCCATGCGCCAACGGATGGACTCTGCCGAGCCACTCTCCGCGGATACCGTTGAACTTCGCCATCGTCGCCAGGCGAAATCAGCGAAGTGAGTGAGCAGAGCCGATCCCTTGGAAGACTTCGAATTATTCCTCGAGCGGCGTGGCCGTATTTCGTGCATGATCGTCGGATGGCTTTGTCCCGGTTGTTGCCTGTCAGCTCGCCCTTATCGCAAGTCGGCGCGTCTGGTGTGGTGCGTCCAGGAATCGAGTTAATCGTAGTTCTTTCGAGCTAATACTTCTGGTGGATAGTGCTTTTCGCTCGAACTCTGCTCGGCGTTGTTGCAACCGTTCGGCGAAGTTGCAGTATCAGGTTCGAATGAACCTGCGTCGCTGTTCGATCGGTCAATTGGTAACGGAAACCGCGTTCTCGCAGATAGTTCCAATGCGCCCCAATGTCCCGCTTACGTTGTGCGTCACGGGCAGCGGGACGAAGAACGGAGGAAAGTGATGAGCAGCTTGGATATTCAACGCTGGTCGAACGACTTCACCGCGCTGACCAAGGTCATATCGGAAGGCATCGAGCAGTTTGTTCTCCGGTTCATTTCCAGCTGAAGTGATCTGAGCTCGTTGCCGGGTGCGGATAGTTCAGTCGTCGCTTCCGCGGTTCGAGTGATGAATTGCGATGAAATAGAGGTTCTTACGGCGTCTGGGAGACCTGGGCGGGGGCGAGCAGGTAGGAGAACACGTACGTAACTGCGGCGATGACCGCCAGTACGATCAAGGACATCGGGAACCCTGCGGAATCTCGCACCGGGTCACCAGTAGCGACGACAGCCGCCATGGACACTCCGATTACCAGCAATGTCACCGCCAAGGCAGAGCACGCAGCGAACCGATGCTTCCAGCAGCAGACTGTGCGCGCCGGCCATGTGTGGCTTGTTCTCAGGGCGCAGCGCCCACCTGCAACAGCGCTCGAGCCGACAATCAGCCCTGCCAGCGCTCCGATGAAGGCGGGTATGAACAGTCCTACCCAGGACCAGGCTCCATCGCCGACTATCGGGATCATCACGGCGACACCTGTGACCGCACCTGTGAGCGCAGCCAGACTCAGTTCCTTGTCGACCCAGCTCATGGATCAACTAGAACACAGGCACGCTCCCGAGGCTGTGGAGTATCTCGGATTCAGGGGCTGAAGAACTCGAGTCGGCGGTGCAGGCGTGCGATCGACGGGTCCCCGATCGTGCGTCTGCCGTCGGTTCGGGCTTGGCTCGGGGTCATCCCGTAGAAGTCCTTGAACGCTCGCGCCAACTGGGATTTCGAGGTGAAGCCGCATCGCAGGGCCAACGCTTCGATCGTTTCGTTCGGCATCTCGGTTCTGGTCAATTCGCGGTAGACGAGTTCGAGACGCTTCCGCCGAATGACAAGAGCTATTCCGCCGTCGGATGCGAATGCGCGATAGAGCTGTGCCCGGGAGACGGACAATGCTGCGCACATGCTCGTCGGGCCGAGCCAGGTCTCCGAGAGATGCTCGGCGATGTGGGCGTACGCACGATCGCGGAGAGAGTGATCGGGCCGCGGCGACAGATCAGGTTCGGCGATACCCAAACTGACACGAAGGAGGGACGCGACGACGTCCTCGTAGCCGGCCGCAGCATCGGGATCGAGATGCGGTAGCGCGAGTACGACCGATTGCATGCACTGAGCGAGCAAGACGGCAGGAACTCCGCGCAGTACCGTCCCGTGTAGAGAACGACCCTTCGACTCGGCCTCGACGAGGGAACGCGGTGCGAGGAGCGTGATGGTGCGCCCTGTCGATTCCGCCTCCGCGTCGGCGGTCCAGGTACGCCCGAGGTCGAAGAATGTGACATCGCCTGGACGTGCGACGAAATCGACTCCGTCGGCGTTGCCGCTCAACTGCCCGTCGAGGACGACCTGGACCATGTATTCATCGTCGAGTCCGCTCTCGGCGATCAGCCGATTGTTTCGGGTGTACTTCTGTGTGTTGAAGGTAGTTTGACCGATCAACGAGGTTCCGATGGAAAGCGCTGTGATCGAGCCTTCGAGAGATGTGTCAGGGTCAATTCGGTCGGTGACGAAGAACGGACGTGTGACACTGCGCCAGAAGTCGTCGGCGTCCGCAGGATCGACCGATCGGGTCGACACGCGGATGCGGGCGGATTTCATCGACACGCGGGCATGATATGTCAGATCCCGCAGGTCGCAGTCACTCTCCCGCAAATAGACGTCAATAGTGACCGAGCCCACATAATGAGACAAATCGGGCGTATTTGTGAGACGGCCAGTGCTCGCGTGTCGCGGCGAAGCTGTCTATGTTGTTCGTTATGGGTGGACAGGTTGGGAGTTCGATGCTCGAACGAAATCTCGAGTTCGGCGGGGATCGACTGCTCGTTCGTCGGCCATCATGAGGTCCACTTCGAATCGATCGCAGCTATCTCGAGCAAAGCGAAATCCTCGAGGAAGGGGCACGCTGCAAAGGCGGCTTGCCGGGCGTGGAGCCACGGCGATTCGTCCCCGCCTCCTCGGATTGATGGAACGCTCGGCGGGATTGACTGTCATCGATTCGCCGCTTGGGTTCGGCAAGACGGAACTCGCCGCGTTGTGGCTCACGACTCTCGGGCAGGTGCCGAGCAGACCGGTTGTCTGGGTGCCGGCGCCATCGCATCGGATGACCCCCCTCGAGTACTGGAACACCGCGCTCGCAGTAATTCAGGATTCGCTGGAATCACTCGAGGCCCCGCCACGAATGCGCGAGGATCCAGTGGGCGCGATCGAATCACTCCTCGACTCGTCGCCCGCACCATTCGTGTTGGTGTTCAACCGCATCGACCTGGTTGAGGGTGACGAGGTGGGACGCCGAATCGTGGATCTGATCGTGCGGCTTCCCGGATTGAAAGTAGTCGTCACGCTGCAGGATCGGTCTGCGACGGACTTGCTCGAAGACGTCCGCGTGGACGAGTACCTGTGCGCGAACGACCTCAGATACACACTCGACGAGTCCACCGTTCTGTTCGCGGAGGCAGGGATCCACCTTCCCTCGGGCATCGTCCATTCGATCTGTGAACGCGTTGCCGGCGTTCCCGTGCTGATGAAGGTTGCTCTGAGTGCGGTTGCGGGGCTGAGTGAACCGAGCCGTGGACGCGAACGCGTTCAGCAGCGAGTGGACCAGGCGATCCACGCGTACGTCAGTCGGACCGCTCCTCGGTCGGGCAAGTCGCTCGAGTTGTTCGACTTCGCGACTACGATCGCCGCTGCCCGCACGGTGACACCAGAGATCGCTCGTGTCTTGTCCGACGATCTTGACGTGGAGGGCAAACTGGACTTGCTCGAGTCTTTCGGTCTGATCTTCCGGAATGGTTTCGAGGGAGAACCGTCCTGGTACTTCGCGCCGTCAGTTCGACTGGCATTCATACAGATACGGGCCGAACAAGGGGATGGATTCGAAGATCCCTTCCAGGTACTCGTCGATCACGCTCTCGGGACTTCGGATATAGCCGGTGCCGTTCACTACGCCTTGGACGGACGCAAGTGGACCAGGGTGCTCGACATACTCGAGCGCCACTGGGCTGATCTTCTGGTCGATCACACCGGATTGGTCCGGACTGCGTTGCAATCCATACCCGATGACGTACTCAGTTCGAACCCTTCGATTCTGGTGGGTCGTGACCTGCTCGAATCACGTCTGCGGCCGCAGTTGATCAACGGCGATTCATTACCGACGGAACCGGCGGAATTGCGTGCGATAGGTGGTAGTCCGCATGCGCACAGCTTGTTGAACGTCGGAACTGTCCAATCGGTGGTGCTGAGAACATCCGGTAAGTACCAACGCTCTACCGAGATCACGCGCAAATTGGCGCACGTCGTGTACGGACTCGGCGACGAGTCGTTGGGCGCGTTGGGGTCTCAACTGCCCGCCCTGCGGCTGATCTGGGGGGTCTCGCATCAATTGACCGGTGACCTCGGTGATGCCGCGGTGGAATTGCGACTCGCCTATCAAGGTGCGGTGCAACATGGTCCGGAGTTCGTCCTGCGTCACGCCGCAGGCAATGCCGCGCTCAACTCCGCGCTGATCGGGGACGTCGCGCACGCGACGGACTGGCTGCACCTGGAAAGCACACACCCGGACGTTTCGGGATGGTTGGGACCGCCCTCGCACATGGGGGGAGCGATCGCGCGGGCACTGGTGGCGTGCGACAGCGTGGACCTGCACGCCGGAGCTGCCGCGATGGACGCACTCGCCGAGGTCACACCGCCGGGCGACCTGTGGGCGTTCGCGGCCTACACTTACACCAGATTTGCACTGCTGCAATCGGACCCGTTCTGGGGGCTGATTTCCCTCCAGCGCGCAGTGGCAACGCACGGGCACGTGAATCCGTGTGAACGATCGCTCGGTGACGCGCTTCTCACCGCGGCACGTATCGATCTTCTGTTGGCGTCCGGGGAGGGTACCAAGGCGCTGGAAGAATCAGTCGCTGCGCCACATACGTTTGCAGTTGTCACGGTCTCCGTGGCGCGGGCGCATCTCCTGACCGGGTCGCCGTCCCAGGCATTGGAATTGTGCCGCGAAATCGACTGGAGCGGGCAGTATCTCACGAGGTTTCGGCTCGAATCCCTGCTGATCGAATGCGCTGCTCTGTGTGAACTGGGCAGGATCCCCGCTGCCGCGAGTACATGGGAGGAAGCTCGCAGACTGCTCGAAACCTCCGGTGTCCTGTCGGCCCTGGCGACGATACCGCGTGATCTGATCAGGCAACTCGAAGATCGGGCCGAGGGCTCGAGCAGTGCCGTCGCGACCTTTCTCGAATCCGAAGCGGCGCAGATGTATCCGGCGGCCATCGTTCGGGTCCAATTGACGAAACGGGAGATGGACGTTCTCGTGGAACTGGGTCTCGGCATTCCGATCGGTGAGATCGCGCGGCGGTTGTTCGTATCCAACAACACGCTGAAGAGTCACCTCCGAGCCTTGTATCGCAAACTCGGTGCGCATTCCCGGGAAGAGGCTGTCGCGGCAGCGCACCGACACAACCTCCTCGGCAGTGGGCAGGACTGATCGACGTCAGTGCAGATTGCGCTCGGCGTAGACCTTCATCGCGTCACGGACCAGCGAAGCAGTGCCTTCTCCGTACTTGTCGTAGTTTGCAGTGAAGCGGGGATCGTCGACGTACATCTGGCCGAGCCCGGTGAAGGCGTCGGCGCTGGGAGTCCTTCCCTGCCAACCGATCTTTATCCACTCGAACTGTCTTCGGGTAATCGTCTGGACGTCGTCGCTTTCCGCGGACAGCCCCGCTGTCAGTGCTTTTCCGAATGCCGCTGCGATGTCGGCTTGAGATTGCAGATGAGCTTTACGGTCCTGCTCCGACATCGACCGCCACCAGTTGTCGCCGCTGGTGTAGGCGTCCTTGCCCCAACGCTCGATGACCTCGTCCTTGTATCGGGTGTGGTCGAACCCGTCGAAAACATCTTCCGGCATGAGTGATTCACCATTCTTCGTCTTGTTCAAGGTCCTGTTGACCGATTCGATCTGTCTCGAGATCCGCGTGCGCTCTTGCTCGAGGAGTTCGAGGTGCGTACGCAGTGCGGCGGCCGTATCGCGTTCGCCGGTGAGGACTTCGGCGATGGCCGGCAATCCGAGTCCGAGTTCCCGAAGTAGAAGGATGCGTTGCAGTCGCACCAGGGCGTCTTCGTCGTAGAAGCGGTAGCCGTTGGCGCCGATGCGACTCGGTTCCAGGAGTCCCAAATCGCCGTAGTGACGCAGCGTTCTGCTGGTGGTACCTGCGGATTTGGCGAGTTCTTGGATGGACCATTCGCTCACGTGGAGTTCCTACTCTCGGATCGGTTGTGCTCATTCAGCATGCAAGTTGACGTTGCGTCAATGTCAAGAAAGTTCTCGGTGTGCATTGTCGGGAACGTTTTATGTCCGTTTCGCCGTATCGCCACGAACGGGTCTCCAACTGATTGATTCGATGACCTAGGTCACGTGATTTGGCTCACAAATTGTCAATTTGAATAGTTGAACAAGCCTCTGTTGACGCTTTCACATACCTCGACCACGATCATCTGAACAGATCGAGTTACGCGGTTGTTGAAAATGCACGGTAGTTGAAATGCACTGCAGACGGAACGGTGGTCCACGATGACTGAACTGGTGTCGGGCGTAGCCCAGGCCAAGCCCTATGACCTCGATGATCGGTACCGGTCGGGATCGGGACCGGTGTTGCTGACCGGTGTTCAGGCAATTGCACGCGGCTTCGTCGAGCAGCACGTTCGCGACATTCGGGCAGGTAAGCGTATTGCCACCTTCGTCTCCGGTTACCAGGGCAGCCCCCTCGGTGGCGTCGACAAGATGCTTCACGGCATGCCCAAGGTTCTCGCCGAGCACGACATCACCTTCATCCCTGGCTTCAACGAGGAGCTCGCCGCCACGGCGGTATGGGGAAGCCAGACGGATCTCCCTGCCGGAACCGCGACCCACGACGGCGTGACCGGCGTCTGGTACGGCAAGGGCCCCGGCGTCGACCGCGCTACCGACACCATTCGCCACGCCAACATGTACGGCGTGAACCCCAAGGGCGGCGTCGTCCTCCTGGTGGGCGACGACCCCGCGTCGAAGTCCTCCACGGTTCCGGCCGTCAGCGAGCGCTCGCTTGCCGCGATGGGCGTGCCGGTTCTCTTCCCACGCAATGCCGAAGAGATCATCACGATGGGTATGCACGCCGTTGCTCTCTCGCGTGTCTCCGGTTGCGTCGTAGCGCTGAAGATCGTCGCCGACGTCGCAGACGGTGCCTGGACGATCGACGGCAGCATCGCGGACTTCGACATCGTGGTTCCGGAAGTGCAGTTCGAGGGCAAGCCCTTCGTCTACAAGCAGCGTCAGATGGCCGCGCCGCCGGACAGTGTCATCGCCGAGGCCGATCTGTACGGCCCGCGATGGGATCTTGTGCACGCGTACGGAACTGCCAACAACCTCGATGTGATCGAGGTCAACCCCTCCGGTGCGAAGATCGGTATCGCCGCCACCGGTACAACTTTCGACTCCGTCCGACAAGCTCTGGCAGACCTCGGCGTCGATGATGCCGCGCTGCACCGCGCCGGGATCCGTCTCCTTCGCATCGGAATGTGCTACCCCGTCGTGGGCGAGAAGATCAAGGAGTTCGCCGAAGGTCTCGAGCAGATCGTCGTGGTCGAGGACAAGACCGCGTTCATCGAAGCTCAGATCCGGGAAGTCCTGTACGGCACCGACGATGCCCCTCGCATCATCGGCAAGCGTGACGGCCAGGGCCGTCTGCTCATGCCTGCCAGTGGTGAACTGACCGCAGGCCGGCTGCTCGCCCCGTTGCGCCGCGTACTGAAGCCGCACGTCGAACTCAAGCGCACCCTCCCGGCCCCGCTGTCGCTCAACGTGCTCTCCGCCAAGCGAACCGCGTACTTCTGCAGCGGGTGCCCCCACAACCGTTCCACCGCTATTCCCGAGGGTTCCATCGGCGGCGGCGGAATCGGTTGCCACACACTCGTCACCATGTCCGGCCGTGAGGACAGCGCTGTCACCGGCCTGACGCAAATGGGCGGCGAGGGCAGCCAGTGGATCGGGCAGGCACCGTTCACCGACGTGCCTCACCTGTTCCAGAACATCGGCGACGGCACCTTCTTCCACTCCGGTCAGTTGGCTGTCCAGGCATGCATCGCCGCAGGCGTGAACATCACCTACAAGTTGCTCTACAACGAAGTAGTAGCGATGACCGGTGCACAGGACGCGGAAGGTGCCCTCTCCGTTGCTCAGCTCAGCCACAAGCTGACCACCGAGGGCGTCAAGCAGATCATCATCTGCGCCGACGAGCCTTCGCGTCACAACAAGCGCGCTCTGGCCAAGGGCACCAAGCTCTGGCACCGCGATCGCCTCGACGAGGCCCAGAAGGAGCTTCGCGAGATCAAGGGCGTCACAGTGTTGATCTACGACCAGCACTGTGCGGCCGACGCTCGTCGCCAGCGCAAGCGTGGCACGCTGCCCACTCGCAACACTCGCGTCGTCATCAACGAGGCAGTGTGCGAAGGCTGCGGTGACTGCGGTGTGAAGTCGAACTGCCTCTCGGTCCAGCCCGTGGACACCGAGTACGGCCGCAAGACGAAGATCGACCAGACGTCCTGCAACACCGATTACACCTGCATGGACGGCGATTGCCCGTCGTTCGTGACCGTCGAATTGGTACCGGGCAAGAAGGCTCCGAAGGCCGCACGTCCCGTCCCGCCCGTCGTCGCAGACCCCGATTTCGGACCGCTCACCAGCACGCAGAACGTTTTCCTCGCGGGCATCGGCGGCACCGGCATCGTGACCGTCAACCAGGTGCTCGCAACGGCTGCACTGCGCGCCGGCCTCGAGGTGGAGAGCCTTGACCAGATCGGACTGAGCCAGAAGGCCGGACCGGTTGTCTCGCACCTGCGTTTCAGCTCCAGCGCGCTCGAGCCGTCCAACCGCCTCACTCCGGGCAGCGCGGATTGCATCGTCGCCTTCGACCTGCTGACCGCGACGGACAACAAGAACCTCGACTACGGCAACGCCGAGAAGACGGTCTCCATCGCCTCGACGTCTCAGACGCCGACCGGAGACATGGTCTACGACAAGGCTGTTCGCTACCCCGAGGAGACGTCACTCCTCGCCCGTCTCGACAAGGTGTCGCGCACCCTGCGTTCGTTCGACGCACTCGCCGCGGCACAGGAGTTGTTCGGTAACACCGCAGCAGCCAACTTCCTGCTGATCGGTGCGGCCTACCAGAGCGGCGGACTTCGTCTGCCGGCAGAGGCCATCGAAGAAGCGATCGGCATCAACGGCGTTGCCGTGGACGCGAACATCGCGGCATTCCGTTGGGGTCGTGCAGCAATTGCCGACACCGCAGCGTTCTCGGCCGTCACCACGCCGGCCAAGTCCGTCCGCGAACCCGTTGTCGCACCGGCTCACATGTTCGCCGGAACCACCTTCACCGGTGAAACCCTGCGACTGGTGGAACTGCGTGCGGCGCAGCTCATCGAGTTCCAGTCCGTCAAGATCGCCCAGCGTTACATCGATCAGGTTCAGGCAGTCTGGACCGCCGAACGTGCCGCAACCGAGCGGACCGATTTCAGCGAGGCTGTTGCCCGCGGCCTGTTCAAGTTCACCGCGTACAAGGACGAGTACGAAGTTGCTCGTATGCTGGTCGACCCCGCATTCCTCGAGGACGTCAAGTCTCAGGTGCCGGCCGGGGAGAACCTGACCTACAAGCTCCACCCGCCGATCCTTCGAGTGATGGGCCGCAAGAAGAAGATCGGTCTCGGACCCAAGTCGCATGTTGCACTGAAGGTTCTGGCCAAGGGTAAGAAGCTTCGCGGTACCAAGCTCGACCCCTTCGGCTACATGCACGTCCGCAAGGTCGAGCGTGAACTGCTCGCCGAGTACGAGGCCATGATCGCTGACCTCTCTCGTACGCTCGCAACCGACGGATACGATCGCGCCGTCGAGATCGCGGCACTGCCGGACGTGGTTCGCGGTTACGAAGACATCAAGCTCGGCAACATCGAGCTGTACAAGACTCGCCTGCGCGAACTCGGTGTCGGTGAGTAGGAGCGCCGGCGAGTAGATCGAACAAGACTGTGCCCCAGTGACCGTCGTCGCTGGGGCACAGTTGCATTCAGGGCATACTCGGACCCAGGCAGGTTCAGGAGGGCGGGAACTGGCCGTCGGCAACCACGGCGCTGCCGTTCCACGTGAAGTTCACTATGTTCGGTCCGCCTTGGGGACAGCAGAATGCATCGTCGTCCAGCAGCCAACGGTATTGGACGGATACCGAATCCTTGTTGCTGTCGATGACGTGTGTGTACGAGTACGGCTCACTGGTAGCCGTGCCCAGGTATGTTCCGTCGTGGAAGAACAGGACGTGTGACTGGTAAGTCGCATCGCCGACGCCGTCGCCGTCCACCGAAACCCAGAGCAGGTCAGGACAATTCCCGATCTGTTCTTCGCTCGCGGATCTCGGTATCCAATTGCCCCCGTTGATGTCGGTGCCCAGCGTGCCGATGGCGTCGGTGACGAGCGAGGAGCCGACGTCGAGACAGGGACCCGAAGCGGGGATTGCTGTCGTAGTCGCCGTCGTGGATGCATTTGTGCGGGTGTTCGATTGTGGCGGGGGAGAGCTCGCTACCGTCGTCTCGGTTTCGTTTGCCGTCGATGTCGCCGACGCCGTTGAACTGGCTGCCGTGGAACTCGCCGCCGCTTCAGGTGTTCCTTCGGTCGACCCACAACCGGCGACCGTCAGGGCAGTGGCCGTCACCAGTGCAGCGGCTGCGACGGCGGCCGAAATCGGAGCTTTCCTGCGCATGCGTCCTCCAGAGTGTATGGGTTCACGTGTTCAAGTCCCTCCTTCGTTCTGTCGCCGGGCCGCATGCGTGCGTTATCGAACAACCGGTAACGATCAGCTATCGGACTCGGTGTTCCGTGCTTCGGTGCTCTTGGCCCCGGCCGCGTCGTATCGCACGGATCCAGCAACGACGGTCATCGCAATCTCTGTGGTCAGGAGAGAATCGACCCCTTCGGTGAACGGATCTTGTTTCAGTACGACAAAATCGGCTGCTTTACCCCGAACCAGCTGGCCGGTCACATGTTCCCACCGGCACGAGTAAGCAGCGTCGCGAGTTGCGTGAGCCAGCGCATCCGCGAGAGGTAGAGCGTACTTCGGCAGATTGGGTGCCAGCGACGGATCGATTGCGGATCGACGGGTGGTGGCTGTGAACATGTTCGGCAGCGGCGGGTGGGGAGCGGTCGGAGCGTCCGAACCCAAGGCCAGAACCGCTCCGGCCTCGGTGAATTCAGGCCAGGGGTACGCGCGATTCACCCGGTAGTCGCCGAGCATCGCCTGCCAGTTCTCCTGGATTGCAGGGTCAGCGTGAACCGGTTGCATCGAGGCGATGATTCCCAGGCGGGCAAGCCTTTCGACGTTGTCCCGGGTGATGGACTCCAAGTGTTCCATTCGGTGCCTGCGGGGAATGTCTCCGTTGGCGGCGATCGCGTACTCGAGTGCCGTCAAACCGATCTCCGACGCCTCGTCGCCGATCGCGTGCATCGCGATCTGCAGGCCTGCGGCGTCAGCGGCTGTCACGACGGGGATCAAGGACTCGAGATCCCAGATGGGCTCGGCGTTGGTGCCGTCCGAGTACGGCTCTTTCATTGCGGCAGTGCAGCTGTCGATCACACCGTCGATGATGATCTTGATTCCGGCGATACGGAGCCACGGACCTTGGACGCGCTCGTGGAGTTCGATCACGTCGTGAACTTGTCCGACGTTGTCGGCCTCGTTGTCCTCGCGGGTCATCAGCCAGTGAGCCGCGACACGCAGCGGCAGTGTTCCGTCTCCTGCGTCCAATGCTCTTTCCAGCGAGGCTAATTCGTCCGCGCCGAGTGCCATGTCGACCGCACCGGTCACGCCGTCCTCGAGATAGTGGCGGAAGGCGAGAGCGAGGGCGGCGTCCCGGTCTTCGTCGGATGCGAGCTCCGCCAGTTTCGGCCAGACGTAGAGCATCATGGCGGTCTCGTACAGCATTCCGGTGGCTTCTCCGGTGTCCGGATCCCGGCCGATACGACCGCCGATCGGATCGGGAGTGTCCGCGTCGATGCCGAGTTCTCGCAGTGCTGCAGTGTTCACCCAGACCGAATGTACGTCGTTGGCGTCGAGGTACACCGGGCGATCGGGTACGACGGCGTCGATCATCTCTCGCGTCGGGTGCCCTCCATCCAGCGCGGAGAACAACCAACTGCGACCCAGCAGTCGTGGTGCGTCCGGGTTCGATTCCGCGAATTGCTTGATGCTGGACTGAATGTCGGCGAGATCGGCGGCATCACGCAGATCCAACTTCTGCAGCGCGAATCCCATCATCACCAAATGCGTATGGGCGTCGACGAAACCGGGTAGCACGACGGCACCTTCGAGATCGATCACCTCGGCGTCTGGAGCCAGGATATCGGCATAGACGGTTTCGCCCACGAATCTGAGCTTGTGGTCCTCGACGACTATCGACTCGGCCCATCCGTCGTCGGCAGCCGTGAAGATCTTTCCGTTGCGGTAGTGAGTGATGCTGTCATTCATGACTTCTACGTGATCCTTACGCGATGACGGTAGTAGTGATGGCGGCGCTGTGGTGACGATACGCACCTTCGGTACGTGCGGAGAGTCGGGAAACCAAGGCGAACGGGACCAGTAGAACGAAGCTGATCCCCGAGATGATGACTCCGAAGGTCGGATACCCGAGGCCGGCCGTCACCGAAGTTCCGAACAGCGGCGCGAACGCGGAGCCGATGAGGTAGGTGCCCAGTAGTGGCGCCGACCATCGGCCGGCCGCGTCGAGCGCGGCCGAGATGGCAACCAGGACGATGAACGTGGCCGCGTAGATCGTGTTCCAAGCAATGATCACTACCAGGTAGATCGTGGGATCGGTGGTGAGGCCGGCAGACAGCTTCAGAATTGCCCCGAGTATCAGTAGCACGGAGATCGATACTGTCCGACTGACCCGAGAACCCAACGCGGTCAAGGTAACAGCCGCGAGCACACCACCCGCCGTTGATGCGCTCAGTGCGAGACTCATTTGTTGATCCGAGAGCCCGGCGTGCTCGGAACCCATGATGCCGAGTACTGCCCACAACGAGTCCTCGCTGATCGCCCAGACTGCAAGCATCGCGAGAAATGCGGTTCCGGCAAAAGTGAGTCGTTTCGCGCTGACCCCGGCGGGGAGAGCTGTGGTCGTATTGGCGGACTTCGCCGTCTCCGGCGACTCTTTCACCGGGGACGACGGCAACCAGGTGACCGTTGCTGCGGTAGCCAGTGCCAGGACTGCGACGATGCCGAATGCGTTGGTCATGTGTGTGCCGAGGATGGGTATGAGAGCGAGGACGGCTGTGACGACGACACGGTTCACGAGGCCGCTGATGCTTGACGCCCGGTCCGGGTTCGTGAGCGCGGCCAGTGCCGCTCCGCCAACGGATGCGGATCCACCAGCGCCGATACCGCCGACGATGATCGCGGCGCATGCGATCGTCGTGGACGGTGCGATGGCCGCAACGCCGAATGCGGCTGCCATCGCGATCAGGCTGACGCGGCCGAGGAGATGGCGATGCCGGCCCGAGGCGATTCGGGTGGTGGCGAGGCAGGTGACGGCGCAGACCAGCAGCGATGCGGTCAGAACGGCACCGGCAGCGGATTCGGTGACACCGAGGTCCTCGACCATTGCCACGATCATCAGGGGGGTGAGGTTCGCGGTGATGAACCCCATGACGCCGATACTGAAGACGGCAATACCGCGGTTGGCGGTGAGTGGAACCCGGTCGGACTGCGTATTCGTCGAAGCGTTGATCGGCACTAGGGCAACCCCATGTCCTGAAGGGGGTGGCTGAACCGACCCCTGGTGGCGTGATGCGAGTCACTTAATGAATGTGATTCGTTAAGTATGGGGATGGGCTCCGCCACGGTCAAGAGATCTAACGAATTTGATTCGTTAATTGTATGTTTCCGGATACGTGCTTCCGTAAAGTGGCGTCGCCGGTCTGTTTCCTGTTGTGAGGCTTATGCTTCCGCAATGGCTGAGATTGCGGAACGCACCCGCTACTTCGAGCGCTACGTCACTTTCATCGACGCGATTGTCGCCATTGCGATCACGCTGCTCGTACTGCCGCTGGTCGAACTCACCAGTGACCACCACGGCACCACGTCGGAACTGCTGCGCGATCACGCTGCGCAGTTCTACTCGTTCGCCCTGAGCTTTCTGGTGATCTTCCGGCTCTGGTGGTCGCAGCATCGGCTGCTTCGTTTTGTGGTCGACGCGGACAAGGTGGTCGTTCGCGGACTGGGGTTGTGGGTGATGACCATCGTGTTCCTGCCCTTCCCGACAGCGCTCGTTGCGGCGCCGTCGCAGGATCTCGGAACCAGGGCTCTCTACATCGGGACAATGGCAGCCAGTGCTGCGTGCCTGGCGGTGGTCGCGTGGGGTCTGGTTCGCAACCCGTCGTTGAGTGAAGAGAATGCGAAGCCGCATTTCACCGCTGAAATCGTCACTTTCCTGATCATGGTGGTGGCGCTGCTCGTCAGTGTGCTCGTTCCGGTGACGTCGTACTTCCCGCTGTTTCTTCTCCTGCTGTCGACGCCGATCGAGAAGCTGTGGAACCGAGTGGCGGCGAAATGGAGTCGCGGTGAAGGTGAGATGAGCTAGTCGGTGCGAGCGGTCATCGCGGATTTCTTGGCTTTGTTTCCGCAGATGTTCATCGAGCACCAGCGTCGGTTGTTGCCGCGACTGGTGTCGACGTAGAGGCCGGTGCACCCGTCGCCCTGGCAGGCTTTGACGCGGTCCCGGTCGGCTCCACCGAGCACCGCGATCGCGTCGGCAGCCACTATCGACAAAGCGTCACGGATCGGATTGTCTCCGGCTGATTTCCAGAGGGCCCGGCCACTCTCGAGGACGAGGTGGGCATCACCGAGCTCGGATGCGGTGTTGACGATCCCGACATCGGTGCGTGAGGTACGGCGGTTCTCGCATACGGCGGTTCCGATGCGATGAATGGCCTCACGTAAATCCTGCGCGCCGCGGAGGTCGTCTTCTGTCGCGGTTGCGGGGGCGCCCATCAGATCGTTGGCGCGTAACCATAATTCGAGTCGCTGCGGGCTCGTGAGTCGTTCGAACCTCGAGCCGTTCCGATTGGTGAGGGTGGCGGTGAAGCGGAAGGCGAGCGTGTCGTTGTCGAGTCGAAACACGTCCCGAGCGGATTGATCAGCTCCTGCTTCGTTCACTTTCGTCCTCCTTCGTGGCGAACCATCTCAACCGGTTCGACAGCAACTGTACCCGTATGAGAGTCTTGAACCGTCTTAGATGGTTCAGCACTTTCGAGAGGGAAATCCATGACTTCTGTTTCCGTGGTCGGCTTGGGCGCGATGGGCCGTCCCATCGCTCGAAATCTACTGGGCGCAGGCTTCGACGTGACGGTGTGGAATCGCAGCCCTGAAGCGGTAGCCGAACTGGTCGAGGAAGGGGCGATCGGCGCGAAAACCGTTGCCGAGGCATTCCAGTCCGGTGTTGTGCTGTCGATGTTGGCAGATGATTCGGCCGTGTCTTCGGCCATTCTGGATCCCGCCGTCCTCGCATCCGTTCCGAGTGGAACCGTGCACGTCAACATGGCCACCGTCAGCGTCGACCTTGCCAAGCGCGCCGCCGCACTGCACGCCGAGTACGGTATCGGGTACATCGCGGCGCCGGTGTTCGGACGCGTTTCTGTTGCTCAGGCTGGCCAGTTGAACATCATCGCCGCCGGCGACAGTTCCCTCCTCGAGCGAGTGCAACCCTTCCTCGACGTCATCGGTGCTCGCACGTGGCCACAAGGTGAGCGTCCGGAGCAGGCCAACATCGTCAAGATCATCGGCAATTACCTCATCCTCGCCGCGATTCAATCCTTGGGCGAGGCAATCACATTGGGGGAGAGGTCCGGTGTAGACGGAAGCCAACTCGTAGAACTGCTGACCTCGACGATCTTCCCGGGGCCGGTCTACTCCAGCTACGGAAACCTCGTCGCGACGCGTCAGTACGAGCCTGCAGGATTCACCACAGCTCTGGGCCTCAAGGATTTGAGGCTTGCGCTCGACGCCGCCGACAGCGTCGATCTGGATTTGCCGTTCGGTGGCGTACTTCGAGGCGTGCTCGCTCAGGCTCTGGCGAACGGTCAGGGCGAGATGGACTGGGCGTCTATTGCAGAACTGGTCCGTTCCGGCCAGTCGGGTGAAGGCAGTCCCGAAACACCGACGAGGTGAGCTCGAACTCGGACGGGACGGCGACTTCGGCACTGGCGGAGACCGATTCCGTCCGGACACTACCGCTGGCCGGGTTGTCGGCACTCGCAATGGCAGGCTTCATAGCGATCACAACCGAAACCATGCCGGCCGGACTACTGGTGCATATCGGGTCAGGGTTGTCCGTATCAGTCTCCGGCGCAGGGCAATTGGTCACCGCATACGCATTGGGTTCCGTCGTCGGGGCGGTACCACTGATCGCATTGACCCGAGGATTGCGACGGCGTGCTGTCCTGGTGTCGGCGATTCTGGGGTTCGGTGTCTTCAATCTGGTGACAGCGCTTTCGTCGAATCTTGTTCTCACCTTGGGTGTTCGGTTTCTGGCCGGTATGGCGGCAGGTGTGGTGTGGGGGTTGCTTGCCGGGTACGCACGCAGGATGTCGCCCCCTCACCTGCAGGGGCGGGCCGTTGCGGTTGCCTCCGTCGGACAGCCGATCGCGTTGGCAATCGGCGTTCCGATGGGGGCGTGGCTCGGGACCCTGGCCGATTGGCGCGTCGTCTTCGCCGTGATGTCGGTTGCTGCGCTACTTCTGGTCGCGTGGATACTCACGGTGATGCCGGACTTTCCCGGGCAACAAGCGGATCGGCAGCTGCCGGTGCGGAAAGTCCTGGTCCTGCCTGGCGTACGACCGATTCTGTTTGTCGCGTTCTTGTGGATCCTCGCGCACAACATCGTGTACACGTATCTGGCGGCGTTTCTGGATCGCATCGGTTTCGGCGATCGGTTGGGAATCGTCTTGTTCGTGTTCGGACTTTTCGCCTTCGTGGGCATCGGTGTGGTCGGGGTGTTTGTCGACCGGGCCCTTCGAAGTCTCACCGTGCTGAGCTTGGTGGTCTTTGCCGCAGCTTTGACGGCGTTGGGCGTCGGCGGTGACAGCTTCGCTGTGATCGCACTCAGCGTTGCGGCGTGGGGTGTGGCATTCGGAGGCGCTCCCACTCTCCTTCAGACGGCGCTCGCGGATACGACGGGCGACGCTGTGGACACTGCGCAATCGGTTTTCGTGACGATCTTCAATGCGGCGATCGCAGCGGGCGGCGTCGTGGGCGGGCTGATCTTGGCGGACAGGGGTGCGGGAGCGTTGCCGTTGGTTTCGCTGGTGCTGATCGTCGTCGGTGTTCTTGTGGCCAGTATCCGACAATTCGGACATAGCTTGTGATTCACTTCACGCATGCGAAAGTCATTGCTGGTGGTTGCGCTCGTTGCTACGTGGTTTGTCGCCGGAGCGATGCCCGCGGGGGCTGCGGATGCGAATTGGTCCGGTGATTACTCGCTCAAGCGTTTCGCCGCGACCAAGACGGGCACAAGTCTGGCCGCCAGCCAGTGGGAGCCGGATTTCTCCGATACATACACGTTCGAGACGGACTGCTCGAGCGGAGTCTGTATCGCCACAGTGGTCGGCGGTCCGGCTCCCGCCAATCCGACGTTGCCGCAGCCTGCGCGATACACCTGGGACGGAACCAGTTGGGTGCACCCCTATGACTGGGAGTGGGATTGCTACCAGGGGGAAGGCGTGCCCAAGGTGTGGGCACCGGCGCACTCCGAGGCGTATTACACACCTCAGCCCGATGGCAGTCTGAAAGGTTCGTGGCGTACCGACATCAAGAGTGGTCCCTGCGGGGGATCGGTGATCATGCACGTCGAGGCGTACCCGGTCGGTCGATCTACCGGATCCTTCGGTAGTTGAGAACGATCTGTGGCCCGAAGGTGTTGAAACAAATCTGAGCCCGCGGGAATTGATCGAGCCCCATGCACGTTAATTGAGTCAGTAACGCTCAACTTTCTGCAAGGAGGCTTCGGAATGCCAGCATTCTTCGGGCCCGAGGGTCCCGGTCGCATCGATATTTCCCGGCTCATGAGCAGGGCCACCCAGCAACTCATGGCTGACGCTGCACGTGTAGCGGCTGCTCGCGGTGATTCGGATCTCGATGCACTGCACGTTCTCCGCGTCATGGCGGAGCAGGATCCGGTCCGCACGCTCATGCAGCGCGCCGGAGCCGACCCGAAATCCGTGGTCGACGCCGTCGACCTGCGGCTGCCACAAGGCCGTGAGCAGGGGGGCTACTCTGCTCCTGCGCTCAGCAGTGCCGTGAAAACCGCTCTACTCGAGGCTCATCAACTGGCCCGAGCCCTGGGATCGACGTACATCGACCCCGAACATCTCTTCATCGCCCTGGCCGGTGACCCCGATCATGTTCCGGGTCGTCTGCTCGCTTCGGCCGGCATCACGCCGGAGAAGCTGCAGGCAGCAGCGGTTCAGAATCCCGCAGCCGGTCCAGTCGAAGACGAGTCCACCACACCGACGCTCGACAAGTACGGCATCGATCTCACCGATCGCGCCCGCAACGGCGGCGTCGATCCGGTGATCGGCCGCGCCGACGAGATCGAACAGACCATCGAGATCCTCTCCCGCCGCACCAAGAACAACCCGGTCCTGGTGGGTGAGGCCGGCGTCGGCAAGACTGCCATCGTCGAAGGTCTCGCCCAACGCATCGTCGACGGGGATGTCCCGGAATCGTTGGTGGGCAAGAAGATCGTCCAGCTCGAACTCTCGAGCATGGTCTCGGGTACCCGTTACCGCGGAGACTTCGAGGAACGGCTGACCAAGGTGATCGACGAGATCACCGCACACAAGGACGAGCTGATCGTCTTCATCGACGAGATGCACACCATCGCCGGTGCCGGAGGCGGCGCAGACGGTGCGATGGATGCCGGAAACATCCTCAAGCCCAAGCTCGCTCGCGGTGAACTGCACATCGTCGGCGCCACCACGCTCGACGAATACCGCAAGAACATCGAGAAGGATCCCGCGCTCGAGCGGCGCTTCCAGCCCGTACAGGTCGGAGAGCCGTCGATCGAGGACGCAATCGCGATCTTGAGCGGACTGCGCAGTCGGTACGAGGATCACCACAAGGTGCACTACACCGACGAGGCGATCACCGCTGCGGTGGAGCTGTCGGCACGTTACATCGGCGACAGGTTCTTGCCGGACAAGGCAATCGACCTGATCGACCAGGCCGGCGCCAGGCTTCGCTTGAAGACGGCCACGGTAGACACCGCTGCGCTGCAGCAGCGTCTCGAGCAGCTCGAGAGCGACAAGGAGAAAGCCGTCGCCGACGAGTTGTACGAGAAGGCGTCGACCCTGCGTGACGAGATCAACGGCGTCGCAAAGCGTCTCGAGAAGGCAGGATCCTCGGTTCCTTCCGAGGAAACGCCGGACGTGACCGCTGAACAAATCGCCGAAGTTGTCGCTCGCGCAACGGGTATTCCGGCAAGCCAGATGACTCAGGCAGAGAAAGATCGCCTGCGCCGTCTGGAAGAGGAACTGCACGGTCGTGTCATCGGGCAAGATGACGCCGTTCGCGCCATCGCGCGTGCCGTGCGTCGTAGCCGTACCGGTATGAGCGATCCGGATCGTCCCGTCGGTAGCTTCCTGTTCCTCGGACCCACTGGCGTCGGCAAGACGGAGCTCGCAAAAGCTCTGGCTGCCACACTCTTCGGTGACGAGAACAAGATGCTGCGCTTCGACATGAGTGAGTTCGGTGAGAGGCACACGGTCAGCAGGTTGGTCGGTGCTCCTCCCGGATACGTCGGCTACGGCGAGGCCGGACAGCTCACGGAACAGGTGCGTCGTAACCCGTACTCGGTGATCCTGCTCGACGAGATCGAGAAGGCACACCCGGACGTGTTCAACACCTTGCTCCAGGTGCTCGACGACGGGCGTCTGACCGACGGTCAGGGTCGGACGGTGGACTTCAAGAACACCGTCGTGATCATGACCAGCAACCTCGGCTCGGACATCATCTCGAGCAAGTCCGGTGGACTCGGCTTCACCACGGGTGACGCAGAGTCGGCGGAGAAGCCACTGCGCGACCGCGTGATGGCCAGGTTGCGCGAATCGATGCGGCCGGAGTTCCTCAACCGTATCGACGAGATCGTGATCTTCCGCAAGCTCGACACCGAGCAACTGCACCGGATTACTGATCTGCTGCTCGACGACAGCCGGAAGCGGCTGCAGTCCAAGGGCATCGAGATCGAGTTCACCGCCGACGCAGTGGACTGGATCGCCGAGCACGGGCATCAACCCGAGTTCGGGGCTCGCCCGTTGCGTCGTTCGATTCAGCGTGTGGTCGACGACAAGATCGCCGACATGCTGCTCGACGATCTCCTCGAAGAGGGCGGCAGTATCACCGTCGCGGTTGACGAGGGTGAGTTGGTGTTCAGCTAGGGGACAGCCCCCTGTGAGCGGTTAGGGAGTCCCAGGACTCCCTAACCGCTCACAGGCGCGTAGCGCCCAAAATCTCCGCCGCCAGGGCATCGTTATGCCGGAAGAACCCTGCATTGGTACGGGGACGAGGGAAAGCCGCCGACCAGTTGTGGCCTGCAACCCACGGCCCTGCGGCGAAGCGGCGAGGATGAGCAGTGTTGTCCTGAAGAAGAATTCGTGACGTGCCGTCGACCGCGAGCTTCGCCGAACTGTCGGCGGTGGCACGTAGTTCGACTGCCTCGCCCCGACGGTGAAGCGTCCGCAGGAGCAAGTCACCGCTCGCGCTGATGGACGCAACCGGCAAGCGTGCTTCGACGAGGATGTTCGCGGCCACGATGTCGGTGTGCGACGCACTGCGCGCGACAAAGATCCCAGCCCCCGTTGCCGGGTCGATCTCGGTGGAGAACACCGAATCCGGCCCGAGGAACTGGACGATGCCCGCCTCGTTGAGGGCGATCAACTGTTCCAGTCGCTCGGGTGGCGGACCACTGGCGATGAAGCTGAAGAACGAATGAAGCCAACCCTCGACGTCCTTGGCGACGGATTCGGCCGGGATTCTGCCGCGCCGCAACAATTCTCCGACGGTCATGTACGTCGACAGCAGCGCTGAGAAGACAGCCGCGTCGGCGCTGAAATACGGGTCCGACCTCCGCGCGACATCTGCCGAGATGTATTCGGTGATCCGGGATTGGACCTCGGCAAGCCCGTCGTAGCGCTCACCGCCGAGTGGGCGGTTCAGCCGCTCGAGATCGATACGGTCTTCCGGCTTCGGGACTGCGTTCTCGACCAGTTCATGCAATCGAGGCGATCCCCAGGCCAGCGAGGCGAATTCGGCGTCGAACTCCTCCCAGGTGCCCACTGTCCGATCCGGGTGAGATGCGAACAGCTCGTGATAGTGGGCGCCTGCCAGTTCTTTCGACGCCAAGGGCCAGATGTCGTTTCGGAAATCCAACGGTCCGTCGCCGGGAACGAGATCAGCGGTGAAGAACCGCGGTAGCGGTGGCCGTGCGTCAGCGATCGAGTACGAAATCTTGGAGTGATACGGCACTCCGCGACGAGATCCGGCATACAACAGGGGTTCCCGACCCGAGGGAGCGTAAGTGAGGATGCCGTCTTCACCGCGTTCGAAGATGCCGCCACGGCTCTCGGCGAGGAGAACCATCCAGTCGACGAAAGCCAGCCCGAGTCCGGCGATCAGAACCGGTTCGCCTTCGGGAATGACATCGGCGTCGAGGTCGGCAGTGTAGCCCGGACCCACATACGTCAACCCGTGATCGGACGCGAAGCTGGTCAGCGCGGTTTCACGTGGGGCAGGCAACGCATCGGGGTGCCCTTGTGCGAGAAGGACGGTCGTCGCGTCGATGACAGCTCCGTCGTCCAGATGAACCGTCTGTGTCTCGCCGACGTTCACGATGTCGACCACGGATCGTCGATGAACTCGAACGTCGACGTGCGCTGGCGCGGAGTCGACTGCAGTCTCGAACACCCAGTTCAGGTATCGGCTCTGCAGTGACCTCGATGCAAACGACGACGGGGTGATCGTCGGAACTTCTGCTGCGATTTCTGGGAATTCGGCAAGCTCAGCCGAGCGCTCGGCGACCCATTCCGCGAGGGTCGGACCCGGCAGCACCGGGCCGATCACGGCGGTGGTCTCGTCGGTGAACATCGTGACGTCCGCTGTTGTCGAATTCATCCACAGAAGCGGCGCCTGGCTGCCTCGCCAAATACGGCCGGCGCCTGCCGGATACGGGTCGACAACGTGAATGTCGATCGGTGTGGGATCGGCGTTCACCGATTCGTGAGCGAGGATCCGCTCGAGTACGCCGGTCCCGCGGGGTCCACCACCCACGATCACGATGACAGCTGCTGTCCCCACTGAGGTACGGGGTCGATCGCCTGGCACGAGTCCTCCATCGGACCTGGCAGAAAGCACCCGCACCTCAGCAGAGGGGGTTGCTGCGACGTCACGGAGCCAGGACTCTCGATCGCTCTGGATGGTTAGTCCAGCTTATCTTCGGAGAATCGTGAGGCAAGGAATTCCGGACATCAGATCAGCGTGAATCAAACAGTTGTCAATCACTATCTTTCGGTTTGCGTTGCAGGCAGGATCCGAGCGTGAACATCCCCGAAGCCGATTCGTGATCCGCCGGCGCCGGGAGCGGTGGCTGAGATGGCGATGGTGTCGCCGTCTTCGAGAAAGGTACGGGTCTCGGAGCCCACAGCTACGGGTTCCTTGCCGCCCCACGTCAGCTCGATGAAGGCGCCGCGCTGATCTTTGTCCGGTCCGGAAATGGTTCCGGACGCGAAGAGATCGCCGGTGCTCGCTGCTGCGCCGTTGATGGTGGTGTGCGCGAGCATCTGCGCAGGCGACCAGTACATCTGGGCGTAGGGCGGCCGGGAGACGACGTGACCGTTCCATTCGACGGCCAGGTCGATGTCCAGCCCCCACTTCTCTTCACCACGCAGATAGGAAAGCGGTTCGGGATCCTGCACCGGAGTGTCGATTCGGGCTGCTTCGAGAGCGAGCAAGGGTACGACCCACGGTGAGATGGAGGTCGCGAAACTCTTCCCCAGGTTCGGACCGAGGGGCACGTACTCCCACGCCTGGATGTCTCGGGCAGACCAGTCGTTCACGACGACGGCGCCGAAGACGTACTCGGCAAATTCGTCCGGGGTGATGGAATCGCCCATCTTCGAGGGAGTTCCGACGATGAACCCCATCTCGGCTTCGATGTCGAGGCGCCGGGACGGTCCGAAGTCCGGGCTTTCCTGATCGGGTGCCTTCCGCTGTCCGCAGGGACGAACGATGTCGGTGCCGGAGACGACGACGGTGCTCGAGCGCCCGTGGTATCCGACGGGAAGATGCTTCCAGTTCGGCATCAAGGGGGCTGCGTCCGGGCGGAACAACCGCCCGAGGTTGGTTGCGTGATTCTCCGAGGCGTAGAAGTCGACGTAATCGGCCACTGCGATCGGCAAATGCATTGTCACCGAATCAACGGAAAACACTGCATTCGAGTCTATTTCGCTAGTCACGAGCTCCGTGATCCGGTTTCGCACCGATACCCACTGATCTCGTCCCTGAGCCATGAACGCGTTCAGAGTCGGTTCGGAGAAGACGGAATCACCTAGTGTCGCTGCGAGATCGACCACCGATTCGGCGACGCGCACACCGACACGCGGTAACCCTCCCGCGGGGGAGAAGACCCCGTACGGCAGATTGTCGAGACCGAACAGTGAGTCGGCGGGAATGTCGATGGTCGTGACAGTCATACGAGAGTTCCTTCGGTTTTGTCGGAGCGGACGATCAACCCGAGGCCTTCCAGCTCGGTCAGAGGGTCCGAGATGCTGCAGGTACCGAACGAGAGGAATCGGCGACGCACCTCGCCGGCCTCGTCCTCGGTGAGGTCGGCCAGGGCTTGCGCGATCGATTTTCCATCGCGCTGAGACAGTGCAGCAACAATTTCCGAACGATCGGCGCCCCGCCTCGCCGCGTCGACGGCCACCATGATGTTGAGGAAGCCGTGTTGCTCGAAGCCTGTTTCCGGATCGGTGTTGCGCACACCGTGGTGCAGTCCCGCAGTCGCCTTGAACGGGATATTCGCTCGGACAACGGATATCACCGCATCGGCGAGCTCTTCCTCGTTCGGGTACGCCTCGGCGACAATCCCGCCGGTGCGAAACTTTGCGGAATGCCCGGCAGTTTCGAGAGCTGTGAGATAGCCCGCGCGCCGATCACCTCGAGGCACCTCGACAAAAATGTCGACGTCGGGATGAGCGGCATGGACACGAGAGAGTTCCTCGAAGGCCGCATCGGCGTCCAACCCGTCAGGAATTCCCACCTCGACGGCGGCGACGTGAACACCAGGGATGGCGAGCGCGTTCGAGAGTGCGGCCGCCGTTTCGGATGGGCCGGCCGGCACGGTCAGACTCAGCGTCACCGGGCTGTCCGCTGAAACGTACGCAGCCAGTTCGCTCAGTCGCGGCGCGGGAAAAACGAAAGGCCCGACCAGTGCGTCGTAATCTGCCTGCAGGTAGGCGGCGTGGGCCGGAATTGCCTCGGCGAGAGGAGCATTGCCGGGTGGGAAAAGTGCTGCGTCGTCGCACAGGCCGCGCAGGAGTGGGGAGATGATCGTCATTGCCGAGGCCCCCGCCCTGCCCAACTCCAGGCGTACGCTTCGTCCTCGCAGGCAAGGG
Source organism: Rhodococcus sp. D-46 (assembly GCF_011290655.1). Taxonomy (NCBI): domain Bacteria; kingdom Bacillati; phylum Actinomycetota; class Actinomycetes; order Mycobacteriales; family Nocardiaceae; genus Rhodococcus; species Rhodococcus sp. D-46. Next base: position 176,275 of record NZ_JAANTF010000007.1, read on the forward strand.
CTCCCTCACCCAATTCGAGGGGCCGGAACGTATCGACCATCACGGCGAGCTCGTCGAAGAACTCGGCGCCGATGCTCCGCTCGTAGGCGCCGGGTTGTGGTCCGTGGGCGTGGCCGCCGGGATGAATCGATATCGAACCCTGACCGATGCCGGAACCCTTGCGCGCCTCGTAGTCACCGCCGCAGTAGAACATGATCTCGTCCGAGTCGACGTTCGAGTGGTAGTACGGCACCGGGATCGACAGGGGGTGGTAGTCGACCTTGCGCGGAACGAAGTTGCAGATCACGAAGTTGTTTCCCTCGAACGCCTGGTGGGCCGGCGGCGGTTGGTGAACACGGCCCGTGATCGGCTCGTAGTCGGAGATGTTGAAGGTGTACGGGTACAGGCAGCCGTCCCAGCCGACGACATCGAAAGGGTGCGTGGGATAAACCATTCGGGTGCCGACGATGCCCGCCGACGTTCGGTGCTTGACCAGTACCTCGACGTCGGTTCCTTCGGCGATCATGGGCGCGATCGGTCCGTGCAGGTCTCGTTCACAGAACGGTGCGTTCTCGAGCAGCTGGCCGAAGCGGGAAAGATAGCGCTTGGGCGGGACGATGTGACTGTTCGCCTCGATGGCGTAGGCACGAAGTGGCTTGTCACCCTTGGGGATCCATCGATGCGTTGTGGACATCGGGATCAGGACGTAGTCACCTTCACTGGCCTCGAGTGCACCGAAGACGGTCTCGACGGTCGCCTCGCCAGATTCGATGTAGACCATCTCGTCGCCGATTGCGTTGCGATACAGGGGAGATGGCGCTGCCGCAACGACGTAGGACAATCGCACGTCGGCATTTCCGAGGATGAGACGACGGCCGGTTACCACGTCGGTCTCGTTCCAGGTGCTTTCGGGAAACAGCGTGTGGAGTTTCAGATGGCGCGGTTTGAGGGGATGGTTGGGGGTTGTGCTCTGATCGCGCAGTTCCCAGACCGTTGCGTCGACGATGGCCGACGGGATCTCGCGGTGGTACAGCAACGAAGAATCCGAGGAGAAACCTTCCTCTCCCATCAGTTCTTCGTAGTAGAGGTTGCCGGACTCGTCACGGTGTTGGGTGTGACGCTTCGGTGGGATGTTGCCGAGTTGTCGATAGAACGCCATGACGGGGCTCCTTCTGTGCTGTTCTGCCTGGCTCACCTCCACCAGATAGTAAACATATTAACTAAAATGATGTGATGAGCGCAACCCTCCAAGGGGGTTGGGGTCTATGTCAGTTACGTCCGCGTACGTCGAACTGGCTGCGGTTGGTGATCAGTTTGTCCAGGAGCATGACAAGAATTCGCTGTTCGGCCTCGCTCAGGACGCTTACCCAGGCGTGTTCGCGTTCGTTCTGCTCGCGAAAGGCTTCGACCATGGCTTCTCGGCCCTTGTCGGTCAGGTACAGCTGGACGGAACGGCCGTCGTTCTCGGTGGGCCGACGATCGATCAATCCGTCTGCCAGCAGCGACTTGGACAGATTGGAGACCGCTGCCCTACTCATGCCGGTGAGCTCGGCGGCAGCCTTCGGCTCGATCGGACCGGCCAGCCAGGTGACGAACAACAGCCTGAAGGAGGACCATGACCAGCCGCGAGGGCGGTGGATCGACGACTCGAGATCGTAGGTGACCACGTTGGAAGCCCGATTGAGTGTCAGTAGTACCTCGGTGGCCAGCTGGTCGCGAAAGCCGTGTTCGGTGGCCAGTCGCTTGTTGGCCAGTTCGATGAACGACCAGAAGTTCAGCACGCCGACGGTTGGCTGGTCATCGGTTGTCCGGTCAGTCATGGACTAACCCTAGCGCGATCTGCAGTTGATTAATCCGTGTATTAAATCTCGGGGTTACGATGAAACTTCGCAACCCGGCACTGCGGTCAGGATTCTGAACTATCGTGACGCGCGTGACTGCGCGCAGCGACGAGTTTCCCTTGGACGTCGACCTCATGTCGGTGGGGCAACTCGAGCGGAGAGGACGACTGACCACGGCGGTGGTCGAGATGCTGGCCGAGATGCCGTCGGATCGAATCCAGATGAAAGACGTCTCGGAGCGTTCAGGCGTCGCACTCGGAACGCTGTATCGCTACTTTCCGACCAAACAGCAACTTCTGGCTGCGGCGATGACGGCGTGGAGCGGTCTCGAATCGGTCCGTCGTCCTGAGAAGTTGCGGGCAGACGGTGGTGAGAACAACGCGTACGAGCGGGTTCTGGCACTTCATCGCCGCGAGATGAAGGCATTCGAGCGTAGGCCCTACTTCGCTCGGTTGGAGATCGAACTCCATTCGTCCTCGGATCAGTTCGTGATCGAGTCGTTGGATCTGCGCGCAGCGGCACATCGGAGAATGCTGTTCGAGTTGATGGACGGCGTCCCGGCCGAGACGGCGAGGGTTGCGGCCGTGGCAATAGGCGGCACGATGTTGACGGCCCTTGCGCTGTGGACCAGTGGCCGGATCGGATTCGCAGAGGCCCAGCGGAACGTCGAAGACGTCATCGGACTGGTAATTCGCTGAACGGTTGCAACCTAGAATTCAGTTCTTGTTTCTGCTGTCATGAACGCGAATTATCGCTTCGGCTTTGTGAAAACGAAGACGCAGGACGAGACCTTACCTAGAATTCACTTACAAATATGTCGGGTGTCCGATCCAGGGATCGACGTATCCGTGAACTGTGAAAGTGAGTCGCAATGAAGCGCTCGTACCGAGTCCGCGCTCGAATCTGGATGGTTGTCCTGGCGTCGGCGACGCTGGTGGTGACGGGGTGCGCCGGTAGCAGCCAAGGTACGACCACGGATGCATCGGACGTGACGGTCGGAGTTGTCGGTGACCAGAACAACGGGGGAGAGCCGCGATCGGGTGGCACCGTGTCGTTTGCCACCTACAACGGGATCAGCAGTCTCGATCCGGCTGACCGTCAGGACGGCGGCGCTACCGGTGGTAGCGAAATGGCAGCCATCTACGACCTTCTCATGCGCTTCGATACGTCGGCGGGCGAATACGTCCCCCACTTGGCTCAGTCGTTGTCGGCCAACGGCGACAACACGGTGTGGACACTGAAATTGCGCGACGGCGTCACCTTCAGCGACGGCACTCCGATGGACAGTGCGGCAGTCCTGTGGAGCATCGATCACTATCTGCAGAAGAAGGGAACTCACGCGCTGGTGTGGAAGACCGCTGTGCGCGAGACGAATTCACCGGATCCGAGTACGGTCGTCTTTACATTGGCGCAGCCGTGGGACGAGTTCCCGATCATGTTCACCACCGGTCCCGGCATGATCGTCGCGCCCTCGTCGATGGCTACCGGCACGTTCACCCCGATCGGGGCAGGCCCGTTCACCGTCGAGAAGTTCGCCTCCCAGGACGAATTGGTGCTCGCTGCCCGTCCGACGTACTGGGACGGGGCGCCGTACCTCGAGAAGTTGCGCTTTCCGGCAATCGTCAACGAGAAGAGCAAACTGGAAGGATTGCACACCGACGGAATCCAGGTTGCCTATCTGAAGTCTCCCGACTTCATTCACGAGGCTTTCGAAGCCGGTGATCCCGGATTTGTGTACTCGGCCAGCATGGCCGGAGTTCTGGCAATCAATCAGCGCGACGATCGGGCAGCGAAGGACGAGCGCGTGCGTAAGGCGATTGTCGCTGCGGTGGACCCGAATACGTTCAACGAGCGAGTTCAGGGCGGCTTCGGCGAACCCGGCACCGACATGTTCGCGTCGTGGTCGCAGTGGCACGGATCGGTGGCCGGGAACGGCTTCGACCCCGAGGCGGCCAAGAAGTATCTCGCCGAGGCGAAGGCGGACGGTTACGACGGAAAACTGACGTACGTCGGGATGAACGATCCGGCGACGCAGCGCAGCGCACTGACGTTTCAGTCGCTCTTGCAGGCAGTGGGTTTCACGGTCGACATCACCTACGCAACCAGCATCAACGATCTGATTTCCATGCTGTACGCTAAGCACGACTACGACGTGTCCTACTTCGCGTTCAACGTGCTGGAAGAGTCACCGTTCGTGCGTATGTACGGCAACCTGTTCAGCGAATCGCCGTCGAACATCCTCGGTTACAAGAACGCTCGGATGGACGAGTTGCTCGGCAAGCTGCAAACAGCGTCGGGCGAGGATGAGCGGCGAGCCGTCATCGACGATATTCAGACCGTGGTCAACGAGACGGCGCCGATGGCCGTGGTCAACTCCGGCAAGGTCTTCATCCCGTGGCGCGAGAACGTCCACGGAGTGACCCCGAGTGCGGACGGGATTCTGCTCTTCGGCAACACGTGGTTGAGCTGACCCCCGTGCGCCTTTTTGGTAGTGCCCACTACCAAAAAGGCGCACAGGGGCTTTGCCCCTATAGCTCCGCTCGTACCAACTTCGCGGCTTCGACGAGGTTACGCAGTGACGCCTCGACCTCGACGGAACCGCGGGTCTTCAAACCGCAGTCCGGGTTGACCCACAACCGCTCGACAGGAACAGCTTTGAGTGCCTCACGCAGGGATTCGGCAATCTCGTCGACGCTCGGCACCCGCGGCGAGTGGATGTCGTAGACACCCGGGCCGACGCCGAGGTCGAACCCGACCGAACTGAGATCGTCGAGGACCTCCATGTGTGAGCGCGCCGCCTCGATGGACGTGACGTCCGCGTCGAGGCCGGCGATGGCGCCGATCACCGCTCCGAACTCGGAGTAGCACAGGTGCGTGTGGATCGCGGTGGAATCCGCGACGCCCGAGGTAGCCAACCGGAAGGCGCCGACCGACCAGTCCAGGTAGGCGCGCTGATCCTCGGCACGCAGTGGGAGTAGTTCTCGTAGAGCCGGTTCGTCGACCTGGATGATTCCGATTCCGGCGGCCTGCAGGTCGACGGTCTCGTCTCGAATGGCCAGTGCGACTTGATTTGCCGAGTCGGCGAGGGGTTGGTCGTCGCGGACGAACGACCAGGCCAGAATGGTGACGGGTCCGGTGAGCATGCCCTTGACCGGCTTGTCGGTCAGGGACTGCGCGTACGTGATCCAGTCGACGGTCATCTGTTTCGGGCGGGAGACGTCGCCGTACAGAATCGGCGGACGCACGCAGCGGGTGCCGTACGACTGGACCCAACCGTTGGCGGTGGCGAAGAATCCGTCCAACTGCTCCGCGAAGTACTGGACCATGTCGTTGCGTTCCGGCTCACCGTGAACAAGAACGTCCAGGTCCAGCTTTTCCTGGAGCGCAACAACTTCGGCAACTTCGGCGCGCATACGGTTGACGTACTCGGCTTCGTCGATCTCGCCCGTGCGCAGTGCTGCGCGAGCGATGCGGATCTTCGAGGTTTGCGGGTACGAACCGATAGTCGTCGTGGGCAGCGGCGGCAGAGAAAGCAGTTCGTCCTGGGCAGCGCGACGTTCGGCGGCGGGCGCGCGACCGGTCGCCGAGTTCAGCACGGCGGCCAGGCGTCCCCGAACACTCGCATCATTGAGTCTGCGATCGTCCTTGCGGGTCGACGCGGCCGCTCGTGCCAGAGCGAACTCGTCCTCCACCGACTCTCGGCCCTGTGTGAGAGCGGTTGCGAGAGTTACTACTTCCTTGACCTTCTCGGTGCCGAACGCGAGCCACGAGCGCAGGGCCTTGTCGACTTCGGCCTCTGCGTCGAGAGTGTACGGAACATGCAGCAGGGAGCACGATGTGGAGACGGCAAGAGTATCCACGCTGCCCAACAGAGCACCCAACGTGCTCAGTGCCGAATCCAGATCCGACCGCCAGATGTTTCGTCCGTCGACCACACCGGCGACGACCAGTTTGCGGGCGAGTTCGGGGACGGAGCCGATCGAATCCTGACCGGCCACCAGGTCGACGGCAAATCCTTCGACGCCGGTGGACGCAAGCGCGGGCAGCGCCTCACGCAGCGAACCGAAGTACGACGCCAACAGGATCGACGGCCGCTCGGACAGCGCTGAAAGCTGTTCGTACGCAGCGCGTGCCGCTTCGATTTCCTCGTCGGTGCGATCGCCCACGAGGGCCGGTTCGTCGAGCTGAACCCAGCTCGCACCGGCCTTCGCGAGCTGACCGAGTAGATCCGCGTAGAGGGGGAGTAGTTCGTCGAGTCGCGAGAGCAGCGGCTCGTCGGTGCCGACAGCCTTCGAGAGCAGCAGGAAGGTGACCGGTCCGATGACGACCGGGCGGGCTGCAATGCCGTCGGAAAGTGCTTCTGCCAGTTCGGACAAGACCTTGGACGGGTCGAGTGCGAACGTGGTGGACGGCGAGATCTCCGGCACCAGGTAGTGGTAGTTGGTGTCGAACCACTTCGTCATTTCGAGCGGCGCGATGGTGTCCGTCCCACGGGCAGCGGCAAAGTAGCGGTCCAACGGATCGGCGACCGACGCGACGCGGTCGGGCAGCGCGCCGAGAAGAACTGCGGTGTCGAGCATCTGGTCGTAGAAGGAGAAGGTATTGACCGGGACGGAGTCGAGGCCCAGGTCACGGAGGTCGGCCAAGCCCTGCCGACGGAGGTCACGGGCGACAGCCTGCAGGGCGTCGGCGTCGATGCGCCCTGCCCAGTAGCTTTCGGTTGCGCGCTTGAGTTCTCGATGAGGACCGATGCGCGGTGAGCCCAGCACGGTCGAAGTGAATGTTGTTGTCACGGAGTTTCTCCAGATTGCCAATGCACTGATGGCCACTGCCGGCAGACGGGTATACCTCACGAGACCCCGAGTTTCAGCGGGCAGCACTGCCCGCACCGCACGCGAGGTCCGATGGAGATCTACACGCCCATTCCACGAGGCGGTGGACCGTCGGGCACGGCGTGCCCGACACAGTCGGCAGGTCTTCGGACTCGCGGGCACTCGATCGAGTTGGATCGAACCTACTGGCCGTCGCTTCCCAGGCGGATGCCCAGTGCACATGAACGGCGGTCGTTCCTGCTTACCGCTGCGGGACAGTCCCGGATTTTCACCGGGTTCCCTCTCACCCCGACAGCTTGCGCTGACGGAGCTTCGACGCCGGGACCGGTCTTCGGGGCTCCTCATGACCGTGCCGGGCGAACCAGCTGCATCGACCAGCATAAGGCCAACCCTCCCTGAACAGTCAAGGAGAGTCGGCGAAGGGCGCTATGCGCGTGACATGTAGGAATTCGAGTCCGGTGGTACGCGCGGAAGATTTTCGGAGGAACGTAGATTCTCCGCCATTTCGACAAGCAGATCCTGTGAAGACGGTGAGAGGTCGACGACACGGGAGGTGAGGTTCCGCAGGCGCACGTTGTGCAGCTGTTCGAGGAGGGAGAGGTCTGCCTCGCCACCTGAGATCGCGGGCGGAGTGTGATCGGACGGGGCGTAGAAGTAGTCCGGATGGACCTTGAAGAAGTGGGCGAGGGCGGCAACCACTTCGGGTGACGGATTGGTTCGGACGCCGGTGCGCAGTTGCGACAGGTACGGCGTCGAGATACGGCAGCCGAACTCGGTCATGCCGCGAACGACCATCGCGTTGGTGACGTGAAAGTCGGCAGTCTCGAACAGCGAGTTCAAGCGATCGTTGAACTGGTTCGACATGAGACGTCCCTTCCCCCGCTACGCACAGGCTCCGTCGGTTCAATTAACTGCATCATAGCCAGGTATCGAACGATTAGCTGTTTCGGATTCTCGCGAAGCGGTCGTTTGCGGGAAAATCCCTAGGGTAGAAGGTCCCTACTTTGAGTGATCTGGACAAATCGCCATCACGAATCGAACGGCGAACTATTTGCCGGGGAAGGCTATTCCAGACGCGCGGATCAGAGCCAGCCGTTCGACTCGGCGATTCTGACGGCTTCCGCGCGCGTCGACGCACCCGTCTTACCCATCGCGGATGACAGATGATTTCGAACTGTCCCGGCAGACAGGAAGAGCGCCCCTGCGATGGCTGCCACGGGTGCGCCGTCGTGAGCGGCGCGCAGTACTTGGGTCTCACGCTCCGTCAGGGGCGACTCGCCGCTGACGAGGCTGTCGGCCGCAAGGGTGGGATCGACGACGCGCAGTCCGGCGTGGACACGCCTGACCGCGTCGGCAAGCTGCCTGGCGGGGGTGTCCTTGACGACGAACCCGCCGGCCCCGGCGTGCAGGGCTTTACGAAGAAATCCGGGACGGCCGAACGTGGTGACGATCAGAACCCGGGTGTCGGGTGCTGCCTCGCGAAGGGCCGCCGTCGCGGCGATTCCGTCCATGCCGGGCATCTCGACGTCCAGAAGCGCGACGTCCGGGCGGTGTTCGAGAACGGCGGACACCACCTCGTCGCCGCGACCGACCTCGGCCACCACTGACAGGTCGGATTCCAGATCGAGCAGCGCGGCCAAAGCTCCTCGCACGAGCGCCTGATCGTCCGCCAAGAGCAGCCGTATGGTTGCTCGATCGCCCTGGCTGTTCACTCTGTCTCCTGTTCGACTACCTGAAGTGCAAACCCCTGCGGCTGGGGATGAGTGATGATCACTCGTGCGCCCGACGCTCCGGCGCGCTCGCGCAATCCGATCAGACCGTTTCCGGAAGACGTCGACTCGGCCCCTCGTCCGTCGTCGACGACCGACGCACTATTTTCGTCGACCGTGATCCGGCAGTGGGTCGCACCGCTGTGTCGAACGACGTTGGTGACGCCCTCACGGATCGTCCATGCAAAGAGTTCCCGAAGACGCGTGGGAACCATGTCGGTACTGCTCGGCACCTCGTCCTCGATACCAGCCGCACGCAATGCCTCTCGCGCTCGGGCTATCTCGACGGGAAGAGAAATCCCACGAAATCCTTCGACGGCCGAGCGCACGTCCGCCAGCGCGTCTCGAGAGAGCCTTTCGAGGTCGTCGAGTTCGTTGCGCGCACGTTCGATATCGACATCGAGTAGGCGATTGGCCAGTTCGGCTTTGATCGTGATGACGGTCAGCGAGTGCCCGAGGATGTCGTGCAGATCGCGCGCCATCCTCGTTCGCTCCTCCATGATTGCCCGCTGCTCCTGCTCTTCGCGTTCATGGAGTATGGCGAAGTTGCGGCTGATCAGGGACATGATTCCCCAGGTCGCGAACGCGGCCGCGCAGACTCCGAGTGAGAGTCCGGAGTAGTTCCCCCATCCGGACGAGAGGCTGACTATCTCCACGGAGGCCGCGAACACCAAGGCGAGAATGCCGCCGGCGACGGTCGGCAACAGCGTCACCGCTGTCACCGCGAGGTACGGTGCTGCTGCCAAACCCGTCGGACCGACGCTCACGATCATCACAGCGGCCAACGCGGTCAAGGCGGACAGAGCCAGTGCAGCTTCGCGAATCGTCGGCCGAGTCATCGTCATTCGACGCCGCTGCTGCGTTGTGGCAAAGGTGTAGAGGTAGAGGGCACTGAAGGCGATCGTCGCGAGAATCCCTGTCCAGCCGCGCAGTTCGTCGCGCAGATTCCATCCCTCGATCAGCGGCCCGCCGAGAAATACCATCCAGACCGCCGCGAAGAGAACGCCGAAACGATTCCGCCGCGGGAGCGCGACGGAATCTTCTCGGTCAGTCGTTTGCGACAACTACACACGCTCCGTATCTCGTTGGAACCGCCAGATCGCTCCGCCGGCGAAGATGGCGAACCACACCAGGATATTGACGATCCAGGTCCAGTGAATGCTATTGCCCGTCAACGGTGCGTGGGCGAGGGCGTTGATGCCGAACATCGGGGTGAACTGTGCGATGGTCGCCCATACGGAACCGTCGGTGAGTGGTACGAAGAGTCCGCCGCCGAATGCGAGCAGAGCCAGTCCCGGTCCGAGCAACTGCATGACGTTCTCACTGGGGAGTAGGTACCCCATGAACAGGCCGAAGGCCGCGAAGATCGACGATCCCAGCCAGGCGATCAATGCCGTTGTGAACCAGAGTGATCCGTCCATCTGCGCCGAGGTGAACGCGCCGACGACGTAGACCACGAGAATCGAGACGAGACCGAGCAGCATCGCCATGATCAGTTTGACGGCGATGTAGGCGACCGGGGTCAGGGGAGTCAGCCGAAGTTGTCGGCTCCACCCGGACGCTCGTTCGATCGAGACCATCGCGCCGCCGCTGGTGGTGGCCAGCATCGCGCCGTAGAGAGCCATGCTGATCATGATGTACGCGGCGACATTGCCGTGCCCGATCCCGTGGTCGTCGTCGCCTTGACCGAGACCGAAGACGAGGAAGAAGACAACCGGCATGACGAGCGTGAAGATCATCGTGCGCCGGTTGCGAGTCAGGCGACGAAATTCCAGTCGCAGTAGCGTCGTGTTGAATCCGCCGAGAGGTACGACGGTTCGCTCGGCTCCGTAGGTGTTCGCTTCGGTTGCAGTGGTCATCACTTCTGTCCTTCGGAGTTGTTCGACGTGAGTGCGATGAATGCGTCTTCGAGGCCACGCGAGACGATTTCGAGATCGCGAGCCTGGGTATTGGTCAACAGGAACCGTGCAACGGCATCGGTGTCACCCGAGTGCACGAGCAGTGACTCACCGCGCACCTCGACGGCGTCGGAGTTCGGTATGGCTCGCAGGAGTTCGTCGGTGATGCCTGGAACAGTCGCGCGCAGGGTGCGTCCGGACGCCATCGCCTTGACCTCGGCGGTGGTCCCGTCTGCGACCACGGTGCCTTGCCTGACCAGGATGATGCGGTCGGCGTAGACATCGGCCTCTTCGAGGTAGTGCGTCGCAAAAAGCACAGTGCGACCGTGATCTGCGTCGGCGCGGATGGCGGACCAAAAGTCCCGACGCCCTTCGACGTCCATGCCGGTGGTGGGCTCGTCGAGAATGAGCAATTGCGGGTTCGACAGCAACGCCATCGCAAATCGCAATCGCTGTTGTTGTCCGCCTGAGCATTTGCTGACCAGGCGATCGGAGATGTCGAGGATTCCGGCTCTCCCCAGCACTTCGTCGACCGGACGGGATTGGGAGTACAGGCTGGCGGTCAGCTGCACAGTCTCGGCAACCGTCAGCTCTTTCAGTAGTCCGCCGGTCTGCATGACTGCCGAGACGAGTCCGCGGGCAATCGCCGATCGAGGTGACATTCCGAAGACGCTCACCTCGCCTGACGTCGGCCGGGACAGGCCGAGGATCATGTCGATGGTTGTCGTCTTGCCTGCGCCGTTCGGGCCGAGGAACGCGACGATCTCGCCGGGGCGGATGCTCAGGTCGATACCTTTGACGGCGTCGACGGTTCCGAAACTCTTGCGAAGTCCGGTCAACCGGACGGCATCGTGTGCCGATCCTTCAGTGCGTGTATGCAGTGCCTGTGGTGAATGCCGTGCCTGTGTTGAGGTCATACATAGAATCTGCTCGCTTCGAGGTCGTGATCCCTCGTCTGTCCGTCATTCTTCTGCCATGACATTTGTCATCGGGTCGGCCGGTATCTGTTTCGGTGCAACCTGACCGAGGCGCGCGAGGACCAACCCCGCGATGATTGCTGCGCCACCTACAGCTTGGAGTGCGGTGACGGATTCCCCGACCAGGATCCACGCGGCGACGACCGCGCACAGCACTTCGGTCAGCGCTACCAGAGACCCGATTGTCGGCCCCAGCAGCGTGATCGCGGCGATGCCGGTGAGATAGGCAATGACAGTGCTGACCAGGACCAGGACCACCACCGGCAGCCACACGTTCACCGAATGGTCTGCCACGACGGCGTTCGAGGCCGAGAACTGGAGGGGGAGGACGCCTACGAGTCCGAGCGCGCCGATGACCACTGCACTGACCGTGAGCCCCGATGCCGCGAGAACAACTGGATGGAGATCACCGTCCGCACGTTCGGAAATGACGAAATAGACTGCAAGGCATGCCGCGGCGGCCAGTCCCCAGGCGACTCCGACGGCACTGATCTCTGCCGATCCGAAGACGTCGATCACCACGGCGGCGCCGATCAAGGCCACCGCCGCACCGAGAAGCGTCTGCACGCTCGGACGTGCGCCCTTGGTTATCCACACCCACCCGATGACGATGATCGGTGCAAGGTACTCGAGAAGCAATGCGACGCCGACCGAAAGATGTTGCACGGCATTGAAGAAGCACAGTTGAACGCCCGAGATCGCGAACACCCCGTACAGCAGTACCGTTCGCGTGTGGGTGCTCACCTGTCGTAGGCGAGGCCATTGGGTGGCTACGGCGATCACCATCATCACCAGTGCGCCGCCTGCAACGCGCGCGAACACTGCGCCGCCGGGGGACCACCCTGATTCGATGAGAGATTTCGCGAACGGGCCCGATACGCCGAACGTTGCCGCGGACAGCAGAGCGAAGATCAAGCCGTTGCGAGAGTTCACGTCGTCACCCGTCAGGAGTAAAAGCGATTACGATGCTGACATTAGGTTGATACGGCTCAGGAGTCAAAGTGCATTTTGCTGGTGACACGGAATCGGCGCTCGTCTTCGCCGCGTCGTTGGTCAACACGGCCCGCGGCGGGGCCGAACTGCTTCCGGATCAAGAGGAGCTGACACGGTTTCTCGACGCGGATCGCTGGACCGGCAGGCGGGACGGCACACCGGAGGAATTGACGGCGGTTCGTGCGCTGCGTCCACGACTGCGAAAGTTCTGGGAAGCCGCGGGAGTGGACGACGCCGTCGAGGTGGTGAACACACTGCTACTCGAATCGGGCGCGAGGCCGCGGCTCACCAGGCACGACGACCTCGGCTGGCACCTGCACGTCACCGCTGACGATTCGCCACTGGTGGACCGGATGGCCGCAGAAGCGGCGATGGGTGTGCTCGATCTGATCCGAACCGACGAATTCTCGAGGTTGCGATGGTGCGAGGCCCCGGACTGCGAAGCGGTCTTCGTGGATTTGTCGCGCAATCGTTCGAAGCGATACTGCGACACCGGGAACTGTGGGAACAGGGCGCACGTCGCCGCCTATCGTGCCCGTAAATCCGGGGCGTGACCAAGCGGCGTTCGGAGGGATAGAACCAGGCTGAGTGAATACCTTGTCGGGAGCCAGGATCGGTCTAGCGTTGTGAATTCGGAACAGATTTCGCGAAGCCAGGAGGATGGTCGGTGGCCGATCGTAGGCGTCCACTCAAGACGGTGACCGGTGTCAGCGGGGCGGTGAGTATCTACGACGCCGCGATCGATCCGACGACTTCGACGGTCGCGTCCGCGATCGACGTCGCAAAGACGGCCGAGGCGAACAAGATCGACGGACTGTTTGCCGCCGACCTGCTGAGTTTCGGTGCGCAGGGCGCGATCGGTGCGCAGGAGCCGTTGATCTTCCTTGCCGCGCTGAGTGCGGTCACCACCCATGTGGGGCTCATCGCCACCGTCACGACGACGTTTCATCACCCATTCAACCTGGCACGGTTGTTCGGCACCCTGGACCACGTCAGCAATGGTCGAGCCGCATGGAATGCCGTCACTTCCTCACTCGGAGAAGAGAACTACAGCGACCTGGACCTGCCGAGTCCGGAGGAGCGGTACGCCCGAGCGGCCGAATCGCTCGAGGTGGTCAACGCGCTCTTCGACAGCTGGAAGCCCGGCGCCTTGATCCGGGGAGAGGGCTCTGCGGTGCTGGATCCGTCGAGGGTGGTCCCCATCGAGCACCGAGGCAAGTACTTCACCGTGCAGGGGCCGTTGAACATTCCATCCCTGCCGCAGCGTCGTCCGGTCCAATTCCAGGCAGGCCAATCTGCCGGAGGTATCGAACTGGGTGCTCGCTTCGCCGAGGTCGTATTCACTTCTCTCGCAACCTTCGAGGACGCGGTCACCTACACGAAGACGATCCGCGCCAGGGCGGCAGAGTTGGGGCGTGGGGACGAACTGCCACTGATTTTCAGCTCGTTCCACGCAACGTACGGCGCTACCGAAGCCGAAGTCGAACGATTGGTCAGAGAAGCCGAGGAATCGACGGACTTCGACGCCGGACGCACCAGGCTTGCCGACATGTTCGGCGGTGACGTGGATTTCTCGGAATTGCCGCTGGATCGGCCGATCCCGGAGTCGTTGTTGCCGGACCCGTCGTCGGTGAATCGACGACGGGGCCGGGTCGAGATCTTCGGCAAGCTCGCATCACAAGGAAAGACTCTGCGTGAGTTGATCATCGCGTCCAAGGACACCGGCCACTGGGCAGCGGCGGGCACCCCGAAACAGCTCGCGGACGCGATCGAGGAACGATACGACGCGGGCGTACTCGACGTCATCACGCTCGGTGACCTTGCCGATCCGCGTACACGCGATTTCGTCACGAACGGGCTGCTGCCGGAGCTGCGCAAGCGCGGAATCGTGGGATCCGACTACGTCGGCGGTACCTTTCGCGAAAACCTCGAGTTGCCACCGCTGCCACCGGTTTCCGGTGTCTAGTTGTTGGAAGCGAGTGAGCGCATGAAGAACATGAGGTTGGCCGGTCTTTCCGCCAGGCGACGCATGAAGTAGCCGTACCACTGGCTGCCGTAGGGAACGTAGACCCGCAGGTGATTGCCTTCGGCTACCAATCTGCGTTGTTCGCCGTCGCGGATGCCGAAGAGCATCTGGAACTCGAAATCCGCGGCTGTCCGCTCGGTCAGTGTGGCGAGTCCGAGGGCGGCGTCGATCATGGTGGGATCGTGGGAGGCCACCATCGGGTATCCGTCACCTTCCATCAAGACCTTCAGGCAACGCACGTACGACGCGTCGACTTCGGCGGCCTTTTGGAACGCGACGCCGGCCGGTTCCTTGTATGCACCCTTGCACAGCCGAATTCGTGAACCTGATCCGGAGAAGTGCCGGCAGTCGGCCTCGGTGCGGTGTAGGTACGCCTGCAGGACCGTGCCGAGCGTCGGGAAGTCGCGGCGCAACTCTTCGACGATGGACAGTGTCGAGTCGGTGGTGGTGTGATCCTCCGCATCGACGGTGACCCACGCGCCCACTTCGTCTGCCGCTGTGACGATTCGGTGAGCGTTCGCCAGGGCGATCTTCTCGCCGTCACCGGGAAGTGACTGCCCCAACGCGGAGAGCTTGAGCGAAACCTCCAGGGAGTGTTGCGTCCCGGCAATCTCGGAAAGCGTTGCGTACGAGCGGAGAAGGGAGAGATAGGCATCGACGGTAGCTGTTGCCTGAGCCGGATCGGTGGTGTCCTCGCCGAGGTAGTCGACCGTCACGAACCGGCCACTGGTGAGGATGTCGCGCACCGCTGACATCGCTGCGGGTTCCGCGTCCCCGGCGACGAACCTGTCTACAAGCTTGCGGGTCAAGGTCATCCCGGAGACTGTCTTCTCCAGTCGCGACGAGCGTGCCGCCGCGAGGAGCACCGGGCGCAGTGGGTTGCTCAGCGAGACGGCACTCATCAACGGTTCTCGCTCTCGGCTGGATCGACGTCCTGGTGGGGGTAACGATGATCGGTGGGAGGAACGAAGGTTTCCTTGACGGTGCGTGTCGACGCCCAACGGAGCAGATTCTGCGGCGAACCGGCCTTGTCGTTGGTACCCGAAGCCCGCGCACCTCCGAAGGGTTGTTGTCCGACAACCGCTCCCGTCGGCTTGTCGTTGACGTAGAAGTTTCCGGCGGCGAACCGCAGACCATGATGAGCTTGATCGACGGCCGCACGGTCGGTGGCGATCACGGCACCGGTCAGGGCGTAAGCGGATCCGCTGTCGATACGAGCGAGGATGTCGGCGTAGGCATTCGGTGCGGAGTCGTCGTAGACGTGAAGCGAAAGGATGGGGCCGAAGTACTCGGTGCTGAAGGCCTCGTCACTGGGGTCGTCACCGAGCAGGACCGTCGGCGAGATGAAGAATCCTTCGCGGTCGTCGTAGTCGCCGCCTGCTGCGATGGTGAGGCTGCTGGTCGACTTGGCGCGGACGATCGCGGCGGCGTTTCGGTCGAACGAACGTTGGTCGATGACGGCGCCGCCGAAGTTCGTCAGGTCGGTGACGTCTCCGTACTTCAGCGACGACACAGTGTCGATGAACGTGTCGCCCATCTTGGCCCACACCGACTTCGGGATGAACGCCCGTGATGCGGCCGAACATTTCTGGCCCTGGTAGTCGAAGGCCCCGCGAATCAATGCCGTCGTGAGTACGTCCGGGTCAGCGGAACTGTGTGCGAGTACAAAATCCTTGCCGCCGGTTTCGCCGACGAGACGCGGATACGTCCGGTAGTTCGAGATGTTGGCTCCGACCTCACGCCACAAACGCTGGAACGTTGCGGTGGATCCGGTGAAGTGGATACCCGCCAGTCGGGGGTCGGCAAGCGCGACCTCGGACACCAAGGGGCCGTCGCCGAGAACAAGATTGATCACCCCGGGCGGGAGGCCGGCAGCTTCGAGTAGTTGCATTGTCAGGTACGCCGCGACGGCCTGCGTGGGTGACGGCTTCCAGATCACGGTGTTGCCCATCAGGGCCGGTGCTGTGGGGAGATTTCCGGCGATGGCGGTGAAATTGAAGGGAGTGATCGCGTAGACGAAACCTTCGAGTGGACGATATTCGACGCGATTCCACACTCCCGGAGCGGAAACGGGTTGGTCGGCGAGTATCTGACGTGCGAACGCGACGTTGAAACGCCAGAAGTCGATCAGTTCGCAGGGCGCGTCGATCTCGGCCTGGTATGCGGTCTTCGACTGGCCGAGCATTGTTGCGGCGGCGATGGTTTCGCGCCACGGGCCGGAAAGTAGATCGGCGGCGCGGAGGAAGACCGCAGCGCGGTCGTCGAACGAGAGGTCGCGCCAGGCCGGGGCGGCGAGTGTGGCGGCGTCGATGGCATCACGAACGTCCGAGTGGGTTGCGCCCGCATACGATCCGAGCACCGAACTGTGACGGTGTGGTTGAACAACGCTCTCTCGCTTACCTTCCGCAGTTCGGTGGATGCCGCCGATGACCTGCCTGATGTCGGTCGGCGATTCGGCCAGTTCGGTCAGTTTCGTACGGAGGCGCGATCGTTCCGGGCTTCCCGGCGCGTAATTGTTCACCGGTTCGTTGGCTGGGTGGGGGACATTGGTAACGGCGTCCATGACGATCCTTCGGCAGACTCAGGAGTGGGCAGTTGTCGTGTCGTGAACCAGTCAAGTCGAAAGACGTCGGCGAGTAATCCGCTGAGCGGCCAAACATCGGTGTCCGTGTTTGTCCGATCGGCTGAACCGTTTTCGCAGGAAAATGCACTATTCTCGAAGTTGAGGCGTTGCGACGGTCCGGAGAGTGGGTGGTACGTGTCTATCCGTGGGGTCAGGCTCGACGCGGTCCTTCGGGCGCTGGGCGGAGCTTTTGTCGAGCTCGTCCTCGCGCCGTCAGGTGATGACGTCTTCGTCGACTCCGTGGTGTTCGCAGAGGTCGGGGACCTCACGCGCCCCAGAACCGCGGCCGTCGAATCCTCTGAGCTCTGGCTCGCTGTCGGTATCGGCGCAGCCGAATTGGCGGCCTGGCTGAACCGCCTCGATCAGAAGGGATCAGCGCCTCGGGCCGTCATGTCGAAGGAGGCCTCGGACACGTCGGTGCGTGCGGCGGCACAGCGCGCCGGGATCGCCTTGATAGCGGTCCATCCGGATGCTCGTTGGGATCGATTGTTCACGACCATCCGGGGCGTGCTCGATCATTCGGTGTCCCGACAGGATTCGGACGACATCGTATTCGGTAGTGACACAGACTTGTTCGAGCTGGCGCAGAACGTCGCCGCAATCACGCGGGGGATGGTCAGCATCGAGGACGAGCATTCCCACGTCTTGGCCTATTCGGCATCGGGAGATGCTGCGGACGAGCTACGTCGGCAATCAATCCTCGGCCGCGAAGGACCTCGCGAATACCTCCGAAAGCTACAGGAGTGGGGCGTCTTCGAGAGCCTGCGGCGAAGCGACGACGTAGTGGAGGTGCCCGCTCACGACGACCTTGCGATCAGGCGACGGTTGGTGGTTCCGATTCGGAGAATATCCGACAATGTCAAGGGGGAGAGCGGTTTCAGCTCTGATCTTCTCGGCACGATCTGGGTGCAGGAAGGCCCGGTTCCCATTGCCGGCGATGCCGACAGCGTGCTCCGCGGTGCCGCGGCCGTTGCTGCTCGGCTGATTTCGCGCATCCGAGACGCGCCGAGTAACGAGGCGATACAGATTCAGCGGTTGCTCGGGGTTCGCGGCGGCGGTGTCGACGTTCCTTCGCTCGCCGCCTCGTTGACCATCCCGATGTCCGGACCGGCGATGGTGGTCGGAGTGGCGAGTATCGGAAACGGTGGGCTGCCGTCTTCGGGCGAACTCGTGTCGTCTTTGCGACTGCACGCCAGCGCCTTTCAGCGTGAATCGCTGGTGAGTGCCGTCGGCACCCGGATCTATGTGCTGTTTCCGCGAACCCAATCCGTGAAATCCACAGTCTCGTGGACCCGCGAAGTTGTCGCGCGTTTGGACAAGGTGTCGCCTTCGGGGCTACGGGCCGCGGTCTCGTCGCCGGTTTCGACGCTTGCGGAGGTGGCCCAGGCTCGGGCCGAAGTGGATCGGGTCTTGGACGGAACGTCGGGTGATGTTCGTGTGACCACCCTCGCGGACTCGCGCACACCGGTGCTGCTGGGCGAAATCATGGACACCATTGCGGCCGACGAGCAACTGCACGATCCGAGAGTCGACGCCCTGGACGTCTACGACAGACGCAACGGGTCGAACATGCGCGAAAGCATCTCCGTTTACCTCGCACATTCGGGCGATGTCCGACGTGCATCCGAGCAGCTTCGGATTCACCCGAACACCCTCAGGTATCGGATCAAGAGGGTCGAGGAGATCACGGATACCGACCTCTCCGAGCCGTCGGCCAGGCTGTTGATGGAGATTCAGTTGGCGGCGTCTGCTCGGGCAGTGAGTTCGCCGAACCTGTCGGACCCCAGCAGTACTCTTCGCGAATGATCGACTCAGCGAAGGTGCCAGGCGCAGCGCGCGCGTATTTCGACGGCGGCGACGTCCGCGGCGTTTTCACCGAAGACGCAGTGGTTCGTGACGACGGCCGGACGTATGTCGGGATCGAAGAAATCGTGGCGTGGAAGTCCGCCGTGTCGACGGCGTTCACCTTCACCCAGAAGATCGAGTCGGTCAACACCCCAGGCTCGGCCGTTGTCGTGTCGGTGAAGGTCGAGGGTGATTTTCCCGGAAGCCCCGTCCAGTTACATCACCATTTCACTCTCGACGGTGATCGGATTTCCGCTCTCACGGTGTGCCCCTGATGCCCACCGCTGACGAACTGCTCGGGAAATCCGTCGTCGCCGATCTGGCAGGCTGTCTAGAGCGAGCCTCCGGTCACACACGCCTCGCCCTCGTTCGGGGTAGTACATCCGAATTCGACGGTATGAGTCTCGGCGAACGTACGCGCGTCGTGCGGGACGCGATGACTGCCGAACTGCCTCAGGATCTTCCGGCCTTCGCCGAGATCATCCGCCGTGCGCTTTCAGAAGAGACCTTCACCGGTTGGATGATCTGGCCGGTGACCGAAGCCGTCGCCGTCACGGCGACACGAAGTGGCTCCGAGTCGGATTTCGACGAGGGAATGGCTCTGCTTGCCGAGCTGACGTCGCGTCTGACGGCCGAATTCGCAATTCGCACATTTCTCGAAACGAACCTTGACCGTTCGCTGGCGATCGCACTCACCTGGACCGGCCATGAAGACGAACACGTCCGGCGCTTGGCGACCGAAGGCACTCGTACTCGTTTGCCCTGGGGAAGACGAGTGAAAGAATTGACGGCGCGTCCCGAGTCGACAATCGTCATTCTCGACGAGCTGTATCGGGATGATTCGGAATATGTACGACGTTCGGTCGCAAACCATCTCAACGATCTCAGTCGTGCTGACGCTGCGCTCGCAGTATCGACTGCGAAGCGTTGGCTGCAGACACCGGATGCCAACACACTGAAAATCGTCAAACATGCATTGCGGACGTTGATCAAGGCCGGCGATCCAGATGCTCTGTCCCTCTTGGGGTTCTCGCCGCCCACCGACGTCGTGGTCGAGGGGTTCGTCATCGACCGCGAAACAGTTGATGCGGGTGGAGAACTCACCTTCGACTTCGCCGTCACGAACAATGGCAGCGAGTCCGTCACCGTCGTGATCGATTACATCGTCCACCACGTGAAGGCCAACGGGCAGACGACGCCCAAGGTCTTCAAACTGACAACACGAACGCTGGAACCCGGGGTGCCGGCCCGTATCGCGAAGAGGCATTCCTTCAAACCGATCAGCACCCGGAAGTACTACGCCGGCGAACATGCCGTCGAGGTGCAGATCAACGGCGTACGCCAGGTGCGAGGTGTATTCCGTTTGGACGCGTGAGGAGATCCGGCCTAGACGCGGAGACTGGCAAATATCGGGATCGGGGCTATGCGGACCGTCGTCCAGATCAACACGAGTGTCAAGATCACAGCCGGTGACCAGCGCAACTGATGCCAGAGCACGACGGGTCTTCCACGGGTGCGGGCGGTCGTCCACGAGACGTACGTGAACGCCAGTGCAAGCAGCATCACGAGGCCAAAGGCATTGAAACGCATCGCTGCACCGAAATCGCCGTGGATGAGGCTGTACACCATCCGAGTGCTACCGCAACCGGGACAATTGACGTTGAACAGCGCTTTGGTCGGACAAACGGGAATGACCCCACCAGGTGTGGTGGGGTCACTCCAGGAGATGAAGCCGCACAGCGCAATTGCCGTGAACGCAACTGCCGCTGGCGCCTTCAGTGCGGCGAGTCGTGATATGTCATCGTTCTCGGTGTCACCACAATTCGGTGTCATTGCAGTTCGGTGTTTGGCCGTCGATCAGTGTCGCCGGTCGGCGTCGGCGGTCACAGGGAACTCGATCCGGCAAGGACGACGACAAAAAGGAAGTACAGAACAGCGACGGCAACACCTGCGCCGACTGACCACAAGGCGAACTTCTTGGCATCGTCAGCTGATTTTCGCGCAGCGTCGAACTGACCTTGCGCCCACAAAGTGTTGACCTGGCTTGATTTGACGATCGAGACGATGCCGAGCGGGAGGCAGCAGAACACTGTCACGAGAATCGCCCAGACCAGATTGTTGTCCGGCGGAGGGCCGACCGGTTGTTGCTGGCCGTAGTACGGGTTCTGCGTCATTGGTCACCTAGCGTTCGGAGAAACAGGGCGTTCGGAGAAACACCCTCTGACGTGCGAAGAGCACGGGCAGGTGACAACATAATCCGTTTCCGAGTGAGTCAGTATCGACTGTTCGTATGACAGAGAATCCGGTTGATTTCTGATTCGGAAGGCGATACCGAAGACGTCAGCGCATGACCTGTACCTGCTCGGCGATATCAGCGGCCAGGGCCATCGCAGTCAGAGCGAGGCCGTTGTTGAGGTCGTATCGCAGATGCCCGACATGGCCGTCCTGGACAGCGCGGACTCGTTTCCACGTGGGCGACTCGGCTTCCACAGCGTCGGGGTTCTGTAGCAAGACGAAGTCGGCCTGGTCGAAGATCGCAAGCTCCTCGAGGCTGTAGAAAGTCGAATCCTTCCGATCAGGTGCGGCATGGGCAGCGTCGGTCAAGACGTTCAAGCCGAGGTCCTGCGCAACCGACACGGCGAACGTGTTGTTCTGCAGCCAGATCTGACCGCTGTCTGCGCCGGCGATCGCAATCGACTTGCCTTCGAGGAGACCACCGATCTTGGCCCGCGCTTGCGCAAGTTCGGCGTCGTATCGGGCGATGACGCGTTCGGCGACTTCGCGGCGATCGAGAGCCGTGAGCTGCGCGGTCATGGCCTGCTTCCACGACGAGCTCGTCGTGCCCTCGTCGACGACGAGCACCGGTGCGATGTCAGTGCCGAGCAGGCCCTTGTCCTGGTAGTAATCCCACCAGCCTTTCCCGACGACCAAAAGATCGGGGTCGTGGCTCAGTATCGATTCGGCATTCGGTTCGTTGTTCGTCCCACCGAGGCGAGCCGCGCCGGCGGGTACCTGGCGCATGAGTTGAGACTTCGGATCCCAATTGGTCGCGACGATCGGGTACTCGGCAAGTAGTGCAAAATCGAGGGCCCCGCGGGCTTCGAGCACCACGACACGCTTGGGGTCCCGCGGCAGGCGGTAGGCCTGGTCCGCGACGACGATGTCGACCCACTCGTCCGAGGCTTCGGTGCCGCTGGATTCGCCCGAACATGCAGACAGTGCGCCTAGTGCACCGAGCGCCGCCGCACCGGCCAGGAATCCGCGTCGTGTCAAGGAATCGATCAGACGGGTGAATTCGTCGTCCACATCTTTTGTCAACTGCAAGGGGGTTTCGGTCGCAGAAGGGGACACCGTCGGGTGGAAGGTTTCGGTCGATTCGATCACAGGCATGAGAAGGCGCAGCTCCATCTGATGTTCCGGGCATTGGCAGGTGCCTGACCAACGTATTCGAACTTCGCAGCCGGAGCCTTACTCGAAAGCGCCAACCACTCAGCGGATTTGGCCATTCGTCACGGGCTCGTGCCACGGGACTCTCCCCTCGGATTCGGCTCGTTGTGGAGGGGCGCGCCCATCTGATCCGAACTCGAGGTATCGTGGCCGACATGCAGCGCGTCTATTTCTGGTTTAGCAGGCCGGCCCCGGGTGGGCCTGCCGGCGTAACCACGCGCTGACAACCTCCACCCAAGAGCCGGACTACAGACCGGCTCGCTGGAGTTTCTCTTCATCTCTGGGGTCGGCCTGAGAACAGGAAACCGAAAACCCCATGACTGTCACCATCGACACCACCGCAGCTTCGGACAGCCTCGACGATCAGCGCACTGTGAGTATCAGTCCGCTCGTGTCACCGGCGACTGTTCGTGCTCAGCACGCTCCGGACGAGGTCGCGGCCGCCACTGTGCGCACCGGTCGGGCCGACACCATCAACATCCTCAACGGTGACGACGATCGTTTGATCGTCGTAGTCGGTCCGTGCTCTGTGCACGATCCGGAAGCGGCGATGGACTACGCCCGCCGGTTGGCCGCCAAGGCCGAAGAACTGCGGGACGATCTGCACATCGTCATGCGCGTCTACTTCGAAAAGCCGCGCACCACACTCGGGTGGAAGGGCCTGCTCAACGACCCCCACCTCGACGGCACGTTCGACATCAACACCGGGCTCGGTATCGGCCGCAAGTTGCTTCTCGACGTGTCGAGCCTGGGCCTGCCTGTCGGCTGCGAGTTCCTTGATCCGATCATGCCTCAGTACATTGCCGACCTGGTCAGCTACGGTGCGATCGGCGCCCGGACCGCCGCCAGTCAGGTTCACCGTCAGCTGTGCAGCGCGCTGTCCATGCCCGTCGGTATCAAGAACTCCACCGAAGGTGACGTGCAGGTAGCCGTCGACGGCACCCGCGCCGCGGCAGCGAGCCACGTGTTCCCCGGAACGGACCTCGACGGCCAGGCTGCCTTGATCCGTACCGCGGGCAACCCCGACTGCCATGTCATTCTTCGTGGCGGTAGCGACGGACCGAACTACGATGCCGAGACCGTCGCGGACACCCTTGCCCGCCTGCGTAAGTCGAACCTGCCCGAGCGCGTGGTCATCGACGCGAGCCACGGTAACAGCAGCAAGGACCATGAGCGTCAGGTCATCGTGCTCGACGACATTGCCCGACGTCTGACCGAGGGCGAGCAGGGAATCGCGGGCGTCATGTTGGAGAGTTTCATCGAGGCCGGCCGTCAGGACCTGACCTTGGGCAAGGCGGACGAGCTCACCTACGGCCAGTCGATCACCGACGCGTGCATCGACTGGTCCACCACCGCAGCGCAGTTGGACCGTCTGGCGCAGGCCGTTGCGGCTCGGAGGGGCTGACGCCCCCGTGCGCCTTTCTGGTAGCGCCAACTACCAAAAAGGCGCACAGGGCCGCTAGGCCAACACTTCTCGCGTGGCCTCGACCAGGCGTTCCAGCCAGGCATCCGTGCCGACGGCCTGACGCAGTGGCTCGTTGGGCAGTTCGATGCTGACCGGCAGTCCGGCAGGCAAAGTCGACCAGATGTCGGCCAGGGCTATGCCGCCGGTGCCGGGCACCAGACGCTCCTCGCGGGCCTGACGGATCAGCTCTGCGTCCCCAGTGGGAGCGGGGGTCGAACCGTCGCACATCTGGGCGTAGTGCAACCACTCGCGCGGGATGGACGCAAGATCCTCGAGCGTTGTCGCCGAGCGGTCGGTGTGCAATGCGTCGACGAGGACACTGCGAGCCGGACCGTCTGCCGCCGAGACGATCTCGATGGCCGCACGCGCATCGGGCACCGCAGTCCACGGCATGAATTCGAGCGAGGCGACGATGCCGTAGTTCGCGCACAGTTCAGCGAGGCGGGCATAGGAGTCCGTGAGCCGAGCGCGGTCGCGGTCGTCGCCGCCCACCAGAACGGCTTTGGCTCCGAGCTGTGCTCCGGCTTCGAGCAGCGGAACGTAGTCGGTGGGGTCGAAGTCGGCTGCAAGACGGATGATTTCGAGGTCGAATACCTCGACCGGTGAATCGCCCAGTCGACGCACCAGTTCGTCCAACGACTGCTTGTCCTCGTGCAGAGGGTAGGCCGTCGTACCTGGTGCCGCGGGCATCAGACGGATACCGATGGTGTCGAAGCCGTGCTTTTCAGCCAAGGCGACGTGCTGCATCGGTGCGGTGTCGAGCACTGTGAGGGCTGCCAGTCCGAGTGAGAGTGTCATGCGTGCGCTCCAACTGTCTTGGCTCCGGCCAGTTCCCGGCCGGCCAGGTAACCGAATGTCATGGCCGGTCCGAGGTTGATGCCCCCGGACGGGTAGTGCCCGCCCATCACGCTCGCCTGATCGACGCCGACGGCGAGCAACCCCTCGATGGGGCGGTCGTTGTCATCGAGAACCTGCGACGACGAGTCCGTGACCAGTCCGGCGAAGGTGCCGAAACTCCCTGGCACGACTTTCACCGCGTAGTACGGACCCTTCTGCAAGGGCGCGAGCGACGGGTTCGGCCACGGATTGGAAGCATCTCCGGAACCTCGGTTGAACGGTGTTGTACCGCGACCGAACTCGGGGTCTTCACCGGCCACGGCCCCGATATTGAAAGCTGCGACGGTTTTCTCCAACTGCACGGGGTCGACGCCGATCTTCTCGGCCAAGTCCCGAAGAGTGCGCCCACGCGTGAGGTACCCCGAGCGCAGGTACGGCTGGATCGGGATCGGCAAGGGCTTCGCCATGCCCAGCGGGAGGTATCGCACATACTGTTGATCGGCAATCAACCACGAGCACACCTCTTCACCCTCGGGAACCTGCTCGACCATCGCGAGTGTGTAGTCGTGATAGCCGAGTGCTTCGTTGACAAACCGCTTGCCGTTCGCGAGAACTCCGATGACACCGGGCTTTCCGCGATCGAGGATGTGCGGGAACACACCTTCCTTGCCGTTGCGGTAGCGAACGATGGAGACGGGGCAGTACGCGACGGGGGAGGCGAGTGTGCGGTCGAGGCGACCACCCACGGATTCGCCGAGGGTGATGCCGTCGCCGGTGGTTGTCTTCGGGGTGAGTGACCAGTGCTCGTTGCCGGTGGGGGTGCGCGGGAACAGTTCGCGTCGTCGGTCGATGTCCTGTGCGAAGCCGCCGGTGGCGAGTACGACACCACGTCGGGCAGTTACCGAGTACGCGCCGTCCGGACCTTCGAGGCGGACGCCGACAACGCGGCCGTCGTCATCGGTCTGCAACGCGGTCGCGGACGTCTTCACCCGAAACTCGACGCCGAGATCGAGCGCTGAGCGAAGCATCATGCCGACAAGCGCAGTGCCGTTGACGAGTTGCTGACCACGACGCTTGGTGGCGAGATCGAACATGTGCTTAGTCACCCGAACACCACAGTGCACAAAGGCTTTTGGTGAGCGGGTCGAGTGCAGGAAAGCCTGCAGGTCGGGCCCGGCCATGATGCCCATACCGAGGAACGACGTTTCGTACAGCTGCCGACGCAGTAGCGCCGCGACATCTGGTCCGAGCTTTCGCAGACTCACCGGTTTCGGTCCGACGGAACGGTGACCCGTGCCGGCGCCCGGTGTGTCACCGTGAATATCGGCGATCTTGGCTCCGGGCACGAACTTCAGAGCAGTCTTGCGTTCGAAGAACTCGACCATCTCCGGGGCGCCGTCGAGGAGTGCATCAACTTTGGCGGCGTCGAAGTTGTCGCCGAGTCGGTTTTCCAGATATGTCCGCGGTGCCGAGCGATCCTCGACAACCCCGTCGGCGATGGCAAACATGTTGCGTGGGGTCCACATCCACCCGCCCGACCAGGCCGTTGCGCCGCCGCAGGTGTCGGCCTTCTCGACGACGAGTACGGAAGCGCCGCCATGTGCTGCGGCAATTGCTGTGGAAAGCCCGCCTGCGCCGGAGCCCACGACAACTACGTCGTAGGTGAGGGGGGTACTGCTACTCATTTCTGCTCCTTGGCAGTTGTTGCGAGGGTCGGTGTCGATGTCAGCTCGACAACCTTGCCCGTTCGTGACGATTCGTAGATTGCGGCGATGATGGCAAGTGACGCGCGCGCGTCTCGACCGGTGACGGCGGGTTCGCGCCCGGTCAGGACCGCGTCGGCGAAGTCCTGAACCTGCAGGGTGTGGAAGTCGGTCAGTGCCGCATTGACCGCTCCCACATCGAGATTGGCGTCGATGTCGGCGGAGTACGGCGACCGGAACTCGACTTCGCCCGGCACGGTCCAGATTTCGTTGACACCCTCGTGCCCTTCAGGAAATTCGAGGACGCTGGCAATGGCGCCGGTGCGCCCGATCACCGTCACGCGGTTACCCAGATTGTGATTGGCACCGGTAGTCGCGGTGACGGTGGCGGTGCCGCCCGAGGCAAAGGAGATCACAGCTGACGCGCTGTCTTCGGTCTCGATGTGCTCACCGTGGGTGTGGGTGCGGATGAAGCCGCTGACCGAGACGGCCTCGCCCATGAACCAGGCCAGCATGTCGATCTGGTGCACGGCCTGTGTCATGAGCACGCCACCGCCGTCGGTGTCCCAGCGTCCGCGCCACGCATCGGCCGAGTAGTAACTAGACGGGCGGTGCAGGATCACCGACGCCTCACCGAGCATGGGTAGTCCGATCCGCCCGTCGTCGATGGCGTCGCGGATCCGACGTGCTGCCGGCCAGAATCGGCGTTGGAAGAGCACCCCGAACGTGATACCGGCGCGGTCGGCGGCCTCGATCATGCGGTCGGCGGCAGCAACATCGACTGCGATGGGCTTCTCGCACAAAACATGTACACCCGCTTCGGCAGCGGCCACGACTACCTCTTCATGTACCGGGTGCGGCGTGCAAACGGTGCAGGCGTCGAGTCCGAGGGCGAGAAGTTGCTCCACTGAACTCACGGCTGCGGGAATGCCGTGCGCTGCCGCGAACTCCTGGGCGCGTCCGAGATCGGGATCGCAGCAGCCGATCACCTCGACACCGGGGACTTGTTGCAGCGCGCGGGCATGGTTGCCGGCGATCTTGCCGCAGCCGACGATTCCGACTTTCAACGTCATCAGAAATGTTCCTCTGCTTCGACGTCCCGCGCGGCAGACTCGCCGCGGTCGAGACTGTTCAGTGCTTCGATGTCCTCGCTGGTGAGGGTGACGTCGAGTGCTGCCAGGTTCTCGGCCTGACGCGTCGGGTTTGCTGATCGCGCGACCGGAACCACACCCTGCGCGACGTGCCAAGCGAGGACCACTTGAGCTGGTGTGCAACCGATTCGACCGGCGATCTCGCTCACAACGGCGTTGTCGAGCACGTCACCCCGGCCGAGCGGACTCCACGACTGAGTGAAGATGCCAAGTTCGTCGTTTGCGCGGCGCACCGGGATCCGAGCGAGCGACGGGTCCATCTGAATCTGGTTGACTGCCGGTGCCTCGCCGGTTTCGGCGACGACGCGGCGCAGGTGGAGCTCCAGGAAGTTCGACACACCCACGTACCGAACCAGTCCGGCGTCGCGGCAGGCCAGCATCGACTCGAACGACGCGACATAGCGATCGATTCGCGGGAGTGGCCAGTGGATCAGGAACAGATCCAGCTGGTCGAGTCCCAGTAGTTCCAGACTCTGCTCGAGGGCGCCCCGAATGTCGCCGGAAACCTGGTCGTTGCCACGAAGTTTGGTGGTGACGAACAGTTCTTCTCGCGGCACACCTGATTCCGCCAGCGCCACACCGACTGCGCCCTCGTTGCCGTAGATCGCGGCGGTGTCGATGAGGCGGTACCCGGCCTCGATGCCGGAGAGAACCGAGTTCGTGGCGTCGGCACCGACCAGGGGCCAGGTTCCGAGTCCAATGGGCGGCAATGCAGTTGCCACGGGTGTGGCTGCCTGTGTGGTCATGCGTGAACCTCCTGACGTGCCGCAGCGGCGGCGGTGATCGCGACGGCAACGTCGGCTGCGGTCACGAGTGCGGCATGGATGGACCCGCCGTCACCGCTCGCGTCGCCGACGGTATGTACTCCGAGTCGTGGTGCCAGTGAACGGAGTTCGGCAAGAAGTTCCGAACGCGGCTCGACGCCTTGCGAGATCAGCAGTTCGCCGGGAGCATCGACCTCGCTCAGCACACCGGCCGTCGAAATCGTGACGCGGTCAGCGGCGACTGTGGTGACGATCGAGCTGAGGTAGGTCGTGAGGTTCTCACTTGCGGCCAGGCGCGGCAGCAGCACGATCTTTCCGCGGCGTCCGACGTCGTGCGCGATGGTTTCCTGCGGGCCGATCATCACGACCTGGGTGCCCTTCTGAAGGAGATCGTCGGCGACGGCCGCAGCCTCACGGTCGGCGCCGAAGATGGTGACAGCGGCAGGAGCTGGATCGCCGGAGACGAGGAATTCGCGGACGTCGCGAACGGTACGGGTTGCTGCTCCGGGGAGATCGACCACGGGGCCGACGCCGCCGGCGGCAAGAACTATGGCGTCGAAATCGACACCGGAGAGCAAAGCAGCATCTACCCGGGTCGAGGTGTGGCAGTGGACCCCGAGTTCAGCCAGTTCCGCGGCGTACCAGTCCACGATTCGTCCATATTCGGGATACTCGTGAAGCCTCGATGCCAGAGCGAAGTCGCCACCGAGGCTGGGTCGCTCGTCGTACAGGTCGACGCGGTGACCGGCAAGTGCGAGGTCGCGGGCAGCGGCCATTCCCGACGGCCCGGCACCGATGACGGCGACCCGCACGGTGGCATCAGCCGGCTTTGTAGGCTGATCCAATTCGCGGCCGACCCACGGGTTGACGGAGCAGGGAATGGGGCCGGCGGCCAGGCTGTCGATGCAGTAGTTGCAGGCAATGCAAGGGCGGTACCGGCCACCGTCGATGGCGCGATTCGGGAAGTCCGGATCTGCGTGCAGCGTACGAGCCATGCTGACGAAGTTCGCCTGCCCGGATTCGATGATCCGCGCAGCGATCTCCGGCGACGTGATGCGTCCGGCCACTCCCACCGGGATGTCGAAGTCGCGCTGGTACTGCTCGGAGTACGGCGCGAGGAGACCGCGCGACCATTCACCGGGCTGGATGATCCACTGTCCCGCTTCGTAGTTGCCGGCCGAGACGTCGAGGAAATCGAGTCGGTCGGTGTCGATGGCGCCGATGCGAGCGCGAGTCATCTCGGCGTCGAGTCCGCCGTCGATGCCTTCGAAGGCTGAGAATCGGAGTCCCAGAGTGATTCCCGGTGCGTGCTCGTGGACGGAGGCGATGACCTTGTTGACGAACAAGGTGGGGTCGGCCCACTCGTCGTCGCGGTGATTGTAAGCAGGGGAGAGGAACTGGTGGATCAGATACCCGTGGCCACCGTGCAGGGAGATGACGTCGACGCCGGCCTGCTGGCAGCGTGCCGCGGCTTCACCGAAACATTCGATGATGTGCTCGATGTCGTCGCCGTCGAGTTGTTCTGGCATCTCGCCGCCGACAACCAAACACGGAATCGGTGTCGGGGCAACGGGAACAAACCCGCTGACAGAACCTTGCGCCGTACGTCCACCGTGGTTGAGTTCGACTCCGACGAGGGCGCCGTGAGCGTGGATCGCGTCGGCCATCTTCTTGATGCCGGGAATCCGTTCGTCGACGTCGACGCCCATCTGCCGGATGCGACCCTTGCCGTCGGCGCGCACGTAGCTCGCTTCGGTGAAGATCAGTGCCGCACCGCCTTCGGCGCGGCGAGCGAGGTACGCGATGTACTCGTCCGTCATGGTTCCGTCGTTTTCGCAGTAGTTGCGTTCCATCGGAGCCGACACGAATCGGTTTCGGAGGCGGACGCTGCCCATGTCGAGAGGTTCGGCGAACGGCGCAGTCACATTCATCAGTGCTCCTGGTACTTCGCGAGAAAGTAGGTGTTCGGTTGTGCTCATGCGCATGCCGTCTCGGAGAGCAGCTCGCTCAGATGGCTGCGCATGCGATCCGTATCGGCTTCGACACCAGTCAGGAGTGTGAAGGTGTCAGAGGCTTGAGCCACTAGCATCTGCCCACCGTCGAGAACTGCGCATCCGAGAGCAGCTGCAGCGTCGAGCAATTCGGTGCGCATCGGTCGATAAACGATGTCAGCGACCCACAATCCGGAATGCAACGCCGCAGGGTCGAAGGGAGTTCCGGGGTGACCCACCATGCCGATCGGAGATGCGTTGACGACGCCGTCGCACGTAGTCAGGTTGACGGCGATCTCATCGATCGCCAAAGCCGTTGTGCGCGTGCCAGGGAAGGCCGAGGCGACGCGAGAACACACATCGGCAGCGCGAGCGGGATCAATATCTGCGATGCGAAGATCCGTGGTGCCGGCGGCGGCGAGTGCGTATGCCACAGCGGAACCCGCCCCTCCTGCCCCGGCAAGCACCACTCGGTCCAAGGCGGCGTCGGGTAAACCGCGCTGCAGTGCTGTGAGGAATCCGCTGTGGTCGGTGTTGTGGCCGATCAAACGGCCGTTGTCGACCACAACCGTGTTGACGGCACCGAGCAACCGCGCGTTGTCGGACAGCTCGTCGAGCGCGTCCACGACAACCTGCTTGCACGGGTGGGTGATGTTCAGTCCGGTGAAATCGCCCGCGACGGCGCCACGCACCACCTCACCGGTTTTCTCGACCGAGATGTTCAGGTTCTCGAGATCTACCAGTTCGTAGCTGTAATCGTCGAGTCCCAGTGCTGCTGCTTCGTGTGCGTGCAACGCGGGCGAGAGTGAGGTGGCGATACCCGACCCGACAAGGCCGATACGGTGACGTGTGTATTCGGTGGTCATGACATTCTCCTGCATAAGTGGGGACGGCCCCTCGCGGCAATTCAGCGCGAGGGGCCGGTCCGGTCAAGCGTTGTTGCTGGTGAGCTCTGAGTCCTGCTTGATCGGCAGGCTCGGCTTCGGTTGGCCCAGTTCTGCTGTGGGCGTGCGGTACGTTTCCGGTCCGGTCATTGCTGCGATGGCGGAGACGACGGCGAAGCCCAGGCACATCCAGGCGACCGGTGTCCAGTTGCTCTTGTCTCCGGCTGAAATCGCCTGAGCGATAGCCGGTGTGAAGCCGGCAACAAGGAGTCCGAGCATGAGGCTGACGGCCATTCCGGTGTATCGGACCTTCGCGGGGAACTGCTCCGGGAAGTACGCCGGGTACGTGCCGTTGGGCATGGCGTAGAAGATGCCGATCATGACGATTCCCGAAGCGAAGACCATGGGGACGCTTTGGGTTCCGATCGAATGGAAGAAGACGAAGATCATCAGGCCGGCTCCGATCGCGCCGACGACGAAGATGGGCTTGCGTCCGTAGCGATCCGAGAGGATGCCGAACAGCGGCTGAGTCAGTACGGCAACAAAATTGGCGGTCGCGATTGCCCACAGCATCGTGGAGCGCTCGAAGCCGGATTCGACGGCGTACGCCAGGGCGAAGACGTTGACGATGGTGTTGATCATCGCGAAGGTCGAGCTCATGCTGATACGGATCACGGTGCGCCAGTGCGAGCGGAACATCTCGACGACGGGAATTCCGGCCGTCTCGTCCTGTTCCTTGAGTTCCTCGAATACCTCCGGCTCATCCAGGGCGCGACGTAGCCACAGCGCGACGACGGTCACGATGATGCTGAGCCAGAAGGGAACTCGCCAACCCCACGAGTAGAGGTCTTCGTCGGGCAGGCTCGCCACTGGGATGAATACCAGGCTGGAGACGACGATGCCGAACATGATCCCGCTCATGGTGAACGAGGTGAAGAACGAACGACGGTGATCAGGTGCGTGTTCGAGCGTCAGTGCCGAAGAGCCGGGTGATTCTCCGCCCGCAGAGAGCCCTTGAAGAAGGCGAAGCAAGACGAGAATGATCGGCGCGGCGATGCCGATCTGGTCGTAGGTCGGCAGGCAACCGACGATGACCGTCGCAACACCCATGAGGAGCAGGCAGGCGAGAAGCGCGTTCTTGCGTCCGTACCGATCGCCGAGGTGACCCCACAGCACCGCGCCGAGCGGGCGGGCGACGTAGGCGACACCTAAGGTGCTGATCGAGAGCAGGGTTGCCGTTGATCCGCCGCCGGGGAAGAAGATCTTGGGGAACACCAGCGCGGCCGCGGAGCCGTAGATGAAGAAGTCGTAGTACTCGAGGGTGCTGCCGAGGAAGCCCGAAACGGCGGCGCGGCGCGCGTTCGCATTCGGATGTTCCTCGGTCGAGTTCGTGGATCCGGTGGAGGTGATCGGAGGTGCCATGTGAAGTCCTTTCGTCCCGATGGGCCGGCCGTGGCGGCACGTTTGGAGATGCACCACGCATCGGTGACGTCCCTCACCTTTCGGCGGCTGAGACGACAGTGCCACGAAGGACTATGGCGCGTCCAACACTAAATGAGTCTCAGATAATGACGTTTTTGGTCTCAATCTCCGGCGTCGGCAGAATTTCCTCGGATGTCTCCAATGCGACGGCGAGCGCATCGGTCATGTGCCGCGGTGACCAGGCAATTCCGTGATTCATGAACGTCGGCTCGCCGGTGAGTGGGACGAACACACTGCCAGGTGGGGTGATAGCAGCCATACCGGACGTCATCAGCGCTACACCGACGCCGGCGGCAACGAGCATCAGGATCATGTACGGATCGGTGATCTCCTGAACCACGCGAGGCCTGAAGTCTGCGTTGATGCAGGCGCGCATCGCGGTTTCCTGGAGGGCCGAGCCGGCCGAGAGCGGGGTGGTCACGAATCCGTCGTCGGCCAATTCGCGGAGGTCGATCGCGTCCCTCTCTGCGAGGGGATGGTCGATCGGAAGCACAGCGCCGAATGCCTCCCGTCGGATCAGCCGGGTAGACAGTGATGCGGATTCCACGGGTAGTCCGACGAAGGCGAGATCGAGGGCGCCGCTCTCGAGTTGGATGACCGCGTCGCGCGTCATGATCCGGCCGAGGAGTGTCAGTTCGACTTCCGGATAACGCTGACGCAACGCGCGTGTCAGTGGCGGAAGTGCTTGATAGTTGAGCACTCCGGTGAACCCGATTGTGACTCGTCCGTAGACGCCTCCCGACGACGCGCGCGTAGCGTGTCGTGCCGTCTCCATGTTCTCGATGACGCGATAGGCGTGGGGGAGAAAGGCATGTCCGCCGGATGTGAGTGCGACGCTGCGAGTGCTTCGTTCGAACAACTTGACGCCGATGTCCTTTTCGAGCTTTCGGATCATCTGGCTGAGCGGCGACTGGGCCATCTGGAGCCGTGATGCGGCCCGCCCGAAGTGAAGTTCTTCCGCAACCGCGACAAACGCGTGCAACCAGCGGGTTTCCATCGGCAAGGCCTCCAGGTATTTGACGTTGACAACCAACGCCATATATTCAGAATTTCTACACAGTGTGACGGCAATTATGCCTGTTTGCAACATAAATTGAGTGCGTAGCGCACAGAAACTCAGGAGTGAATGCGATGCAGGGTTACCCAGAGGGTGTCACAGCGCTCGTTACCGGCGGTGCGAGCGGAATCGGCGCCGCCAGTGCAAAGCTGTTGACGGAGAGGGGAGTTCGGGTGGTAACGGCAGATCTTGCCGAAGGCGCGGACGAACAACTCGACGTGAGTGATCCGGCAGCAGTCGATGCGCTTCGAACCAGGCTCGGCAGAGTCGACATCTTGATCAACAGTGCGGGAATCGTCGGACCATCAGCGCCACTCGTCGACGTAGATCTTATGGCTTGGCAGCGTACGTTCCGGATCAACGTCGAAGGGACCTTCCTGATGTGCCGGGCGTTCGTGCCGGGAATGGTTGCGTCGGGGTGGGGACGGGTCGTCAATCTCGCGAGTATCGCGGCCAAGGACGGAAACCCGAATCAGAGTGCATATTCCGCGTCCAAAGCGTCAGTCGTCGCGCTGACGAAATCGCTCGGCAAAGAGGTCGCCACCACCGGTGTGCTGGTCAACGCGATAGCTCCGGCGGCGGTGGAAAGTCCTATGAATGCCGGCACCGATCCGGCCATCCTCGCCCGTTCGCAGTCTTTGACGCCGATGGCACGGATGGGGACGGCGGACGAAATCGCCGAACTGATCTCCTGGCTGTCGTCGTCGGCGGTGAGTTACTCGACCGGCGCCGTGTACGACGCCAGCGGTGGCCGCGCAACATACTGAATTACCTTCTGGGAGAAATCGATCAGAACTCGAGCAGTGACTGCCACAGTTCGCGAGATGCGTCCTGGTACTCGAGCATGTGCGAGATCAGTTCACGCAGTGGCTGCGTCGGTTCGAGTTCTTCCGGAAGGAGCGGATTGCGCACGATGACCGCGATCACCGCGCTGCCCAGAGCAAGTGATTCGCGGGCCGCCTCCTCGCGACTGATTGTCGCCAGGCGTGTTTGCGCCTGTGTGAGTGCTTCACGGGCCTCCGCGATGTCGGCCAACAGCGCTTCGGAGTTCCAGAGTGTGCGGATTGTCGAATCATCCTCGGGGGCAAGGTGAGCGATTTCCATGACGGCCGATCCGGAGGCGGCGCCGAGTCGGTGGAGAGTGCGGCGGGCGCTGTCCGTGCCGCCGAGGAGATTGTTCGGACGGACTGCGAGTGTGGGCTTCCACTCCTCGTAGCCCGCCAGTCGCAGCGCTTGATCGTGCCGGCGGGCGGCAGTGCGGTCGCTTCGTTTGAGCCCCGAGTGCTCGACGGCGATCCAGGTGCCGTCCCAGGGGCGTATGCGATCGGTACGAGTTCGCCACCCCTCCACTTCGCTGTAGGTGGGGATGCCGTCCGGGTTGAGGAGGTACGTTCCACGAGCGGTACGACGCAGTTTGTTCTCGCGGCACAGGCGGCCCGTTGCCACGCGAATGCTCGATGCGCTGACGCCGACGATCTCGCCGGCCCGGGTCAGCACAGCGGTGCTGAACTCGGTGTCCGGGCTCGCTGTTGCGAGGTCCAGCACAACTCGGGTTGCGGACATTCCTCGATCAGTTTGTAACAACTTTTGAACAACTCCTGACAAATTCTGTTACAAGTGGCATGGTGGGTACCGGGAAACCTTATCCGCGAGCAGTGAGGAAATATCGTGACCGACTCCGATCGACCAGGTGGCGATGTCTATGTGGAGCGTGACGGTGGCGTCACCGTCATCGTGATGAATCGCCCTGATCGCAAGAATGCGGTGGACGGGCCGATGGCGGCGCAGTTGCGTGATGCCTTCCTGGAGTTCGAATCGGACGAGAGTCAGAAGGTGGCGATTCTGTGGGGCGCGGGCGGCACATTTTGTGCCGGTGCGGATTTGACCGCAGTCTCCGACCCCGCTCGCGTGCATGAGTTGCATCCGGAAGGCGGCGGCACCGGCCCGATGGGGCCGAGTCGGTTGGTGTTGTCCAAGCCATTGATCGCCGCCATCAGCGGATACGCGGTTGCAGGAGGGCTCGAGCTTTCATTGCTCGCGGACCTGAGGATCTGCGAGGAGGATTCCGTGTTCGGAGTCTTCTGCCGGCGCTGGGGAGTTCCTCTCATCGATGGTGGGACCGTGCGACTGCCGCGAATCGTCGGGCAGGGGCGAGCGCTCGACATGATCTTGACCGGTCGCCCGGTCGACGCTCCGGAGGCGCTGGCCTTCGGACTGGCCAATCGTGTTGTTCCAGTGGGGCAGTCACTCCAGGCAGCCAAGGAGCTTGCGCACCAGTTGTCCGCTTTCCCTCAACTCTGCATGCTCGCGGATCGCGCGTCGGCCTACCGATCTTTTGATCTACCACTTGCCGAAGCACTGCGGGCCGAGGGCGTCGCGGGAAATCCCATTGTCATCGCCGAAGGTGTGCGCGGCGCTGCTGCGTTCGCCGCGGGCGCCGGCCGGCACGGCCGGTTCGAGAACAACCCGAATTCGAACGAGGAAACTGAACCATGATGCCCGTAACCAGAGACCTGATCGCCCGTGGTGCGCGACAGCACGGATCGCGAACAGCCGTCGTTTTCGGCGATCGATCGATGACGTTCACGGAAGTGGACGAACTCAGCAGCCGATTGGCGCATACATTCATCGCCCTCGGTATCGGGCGTGGTGCACGGGTTGCATTGCTGGTCAACAACTCTCTTGCCAGCGTCCCCGTCGATTTTGCCTGTGTCAAAGCCGGCATCAACAGGGTTCCGCTCAACTCGCGTCTCTCGCTCGACGAGCACGCGAGAATGCTCGAGGACACCGACACCTCGCACGTCGTCTTCGGTAGTGACCTCGCCGACCGCGCCGCTGAACTGTCCGCCAGGTTCCCCGAACGTACGTTCATCGGGCTGGAAACAGGTTCGGCGCGGCAGCGTTCGCTGCTCGACCAAGCACAGAGCATGCCGTCGGACACACCGGACGTCGAGTTAGCTCCCGACGATGTGATCCTGACGCTGTTCACCTCCGGGACCACGGGAACATTGAAGGCCGCGCAGCACACTCAGCGCAGCTACGCCGGCATCTGCCGCAATGTTCTGCTCAATCTGCTTCCGGCGACTCAGGACGACACGATGCTGCACGCGGCATCACTGATTCATGCCAGCGGTGTCTTCGTGCTTCCGTTCTGGCTGCGTGGCGGTAAGACCGTCATCCTCCCCGGTTTCGACCCGTCGACCTTCTTGGACTCGATAACCGAGCATCGGGCTACGGCAATCAATCTGGTGCCGACGATGATTCAGATGCTCCTCGAACGCCCTGATTTTGCGAGCGCAGACATCTCGAGTCTGAAATCCGTGATCTACGGTGCGTCGCCGATGCCGCTGGCCACCATCGAACGGGCGATGCAGGCGTGGGGGCAACACCGTTTTCTCCAGTACTACGGGCAGACCGAGGCACCGCTGTGTATTGCAGTCTTACGGCCCGAAGATCACACGGAAGATCGCCTGCTGTCCTGTGGTCAGCCGGCCATCGACGTCGAGATCAGGCTGCTCGACGGCGAGGGAAACGAAGTGCCCCAGGGAGAACCGGGTGAAATCGTGATCCGCTCGCCATCGGCGATCGCCGGATACTTCAATGCACCGGAACTGAATGCGGACACCTTCACCGAAGACGGCTGGGTTCACACCCGTGACATCGGTCAGTTCGACGCCGAAGGATTCTTGTTCTTGAAGGACCGAGCTTCGGACATGATCATCAGCGGCGGATACAACGTCTACCCCCGTGAAGTCGAGGATGCACTCCTGACGCATCCGTCCGTCCGTGAGGTCGCCGTGGTGGGTACCGCCGACGCCAAGTGGGTGGAGGCGGTCACGGCTGTGGTGGTACTCGAGGACGGGACCGTCGAAAACGACGTACTGCAAGCATCATTGGTCGCGCACGTCGGCGAGCGACTGGCGTCGTACAAGAAGCCGCGTCGGGTTGTTTTTGCAGAATCCATACCGAAGACGGCCGTCGGCAAGCTCAATCGGAAGGCGCTGCGAGACGAACTCCGCGACGCTATCTAACTCCGCGAGTGCGGAATTGAACGCTGATTCTCGGCCCGAGGGCCCGCGCACTCTTCGGGACACAGTGTTCCCACGTGCGTTGGCAGGATCCGCCCATGACGAGTAGATCTCCGTGTCCGAGATTGAAGCGGATGGATTCGCCGCCCCCACGAGGGCGCAATAGGAGCGGGCGAGCCGCACCGAGAGACAGGATGGCCACCATCGTGTCCTCGGTGCGACTTCGTCCCGTATCGTCCCCGTGCCAGGCAACGCTGTCGGAACCGTCGCGATAGAAACAGAGACCCGACGTGGCGAATGGTTCACCGAGTTCGTCGAAGTAGTGACTGCTCAGCGCGTCTTTGGCTTCGGTGAGAAGTGCGTCCGGCAGTGGTTGATTCTCTGCGTAGAAACACACCAGACGAGGGACGTCGACAACGCGGTCGTACATCTGACGCCGTTCGGAACGCCACGGCACCGTAGCTTCCAGATTGTCGAACACGGCCTCCGATCCGGTCAGCCAGGCCGGGCGATGGTCGACCCATGCGCCGGCGGTGAGAATACGTCGCTGCACCGTGCCGTCGAGATCGGCCAAAGAAACGCCGAGGTCACCGTTGTCGAACAGAGACGGTTGCATCGTGGCGGGCATAGGCTCCACCGTACACCGAAATCGAACATATGTTCCCATGAATTTTGATTGCAGTGCTGGACGGCTGTTCATCCTTGCTGGGTGATGTCCGTCGGCGTGAACCTTTGAATACTGTTCTCACGCTATTTCGCCGAAGAAGGGGACGTCATGACTGCTCCGCACCAATCTCATGCGAACCATCCTGTCCGACAGGGCTTTGCCATCGGGACCACGGTGGCGGCAGCCTGCCTGCTCTTCGTCGCGGGAATCGTCGCGTTGCTGCAGGGCATCGCGGCTCTCGCAGACAACGACCTGCTGATCGTCGGAGTCAATTACACCTTCGAATTCGATGTCACGACATGGGGTTGGATCCACATCGTGCTCGGAATCATCGGCATCGCGGTGTCGCTGGGATTGTTCGTCGGCATGGCGTGGGCCCGCGGGATGGCATTCGTCATCGCGGCACTTTCGATCGTGGCGAATTTCCTGTGGATGCCGTACTACCCGCTGTGGTCGATCGTGATCATCGCCCTCGACGTCGCTGTGATCTGGGCCGTCGCGACCTGGCGACCTGACGAGGTGTGATCCTCTGACCGAAGTGAGTGGTTCACCTGCGGTAGGTGAACCACTCA
Source organism: Rhodococcus sp. D-46 (assembly GCF_011290655.1). Classification (NCBI taxonomy): domain Bacteria; kingdom Bacillati; phylum Actinomycetota; class Actinomycetes; order Mycobacteriales; family Nocardiaceae; genus Rhodococcus; species Rhodococcus sp. D-46. The sequence continues at coordinate 215,106 of NZ_JAANTF010000007.1, forward strand.
CTTCGCTGTGTCCGGGCCTCCACGGTTGGCCTCATCCCTACGCGGCGTCAGCGCCGTTTCGGTGACTCGCGATCCTGGTTCTCGCGCGGACGCATGTCCTTCGTCGATCGGTGTGGGAAGCCATGGATCATCGAGCAAGAGATCCAGCAGATCACTACCGTTGCGATTCCGAGTCCGATCGACGCGAATGGTTCCTGCGTAGCCAGCCAGACGCTCAGTCCGATTGCCGTCCCGACGATCAGAATCAGGATGGTGTCGAGTCGTGTCGTTTGCATCGAAATCATCGCCTGGCACAGATAGTTTCTGGCGGCCCGCTGGTTTTGGCGGCCCGCCGCCCGGCGAGTGACAGCCGGGGGCAGACCTTGCGCGGCTGACCCCTCGCTCTGGAAATCGCCGCCGCAAGTGATCAATACCCGCGAAATTCGTCTGCGAAACTCTTGGCAGGAAGAACAGGACCTTATGCCTCAAGGCCCGACCTGCCGGGCCTTGACTATGACGTAGCGTCATAGTTAATGCTGTTCGTATGCGAATCAGCGACGTGGCCAGTGCGGCAGGCACCACTCCGCGGACCGTTCGGCACTATCACCGACTGGGGTTGCTGGCCGAGCCGAGACGACTGTCCAACGGTTACAGAACTTACGAACTTCCCGATCTGGTCAGGCTGATGCGCATTCGTTGGCTCACCGCCGCCGGCATTCCACTCGGATCCATTGCCGCGATGATCGAACCGACGCCGATCGATGCACGAGAACCGGACGACTTCGCCGAAGATCTTTCCTCCCTGATCGCGGAGATAGACCGGAAGCAGCGCGTCCTCGCAGACCAGCGAGTGCGCCTCCAGGAAATGCTCACGGCGCGAGGTGCTGGGAGGGTGGTCTCGCCGCTTCCGATGGAGCTGCTGTCGGCGTTCGACGAGTTGATCGCGTCGTCCCCCACGGGTTCGGTGCGACGCTTGTTCGAGCGCGAACGTGACATGTGGGAATTGGTGGCGATCTCGGGAGCAGCGCCACACGAACTGTTCTCCACGGCTGCGCGATTGCTGTCCGACGAGGGCGACCGGAAGAGAATTGTCGATCTGTACCGTCGTTTCGCCGCTCTGGCTGGGCGCGAGGTAGCCGAGGTTGCAGACGAGATCGCGTACTTGTCGGACGAACTGGAGGAATCACTGGACGGGGTGCTCGGCGATGTGTACGCAGACGGAGACTCCGCAGGCGTGGGATTCTCGGTTGGGATCGCTGATCTGGTGCCTGATTCAGCGCAACGTGAAGTGGTCGCGCGCGTCGCAACACGTCTCATGTCAGGCGGTACGGCGTGATCCGATCACTGTGGTTGCTCTCGACGGGTCGGAGAGACGGAGGTTCCAGTGATACAGCGACTTTCGGCTACGCGAGGGGGACAATGTCGATACCGGTGGCATTTGTTGCGGCGAGTGTGATCGAGGCCGTGGCGATTCACTTCCTGGTGCCGTGGCAGTGGCTTCGCGTCGTGCTGCTCGTTGCAACGGTGTTGTCGCTGATTGCGATTGGCGGTTGGCTTGCCGGACGCGTCGTGCACCCGCATCTCGTCTCGGCTCGAACGGTGGTGTTTCGTTCCGGCACGGGCATTCGAGTCGAGGTGGACCGATCACGGATTTCGCGGGCGAGCATGGTCCGAAGGTTCGGTGAGACAGCAAATGTGATTGTCGACGATCGCTTGGTTCTGCCGGGGCCCGACGGCACTGTCGTGGACATAGACTTCGATCGGCCGCTCTCGGTCACGCTCCCGAAACGGCTGTCGGAGGGATCTCGCTCCACTCTGATCGGTGGGTTGCGGTTGCATGTCGATCAACCCGGCGAATTCTGTGCAGCGTTGTCGCGGGACTGAACTCGCAAAGATCGTCTGGAGTCGGTCAGAGCGGAGACCTCGATGGAAGACCTTCAGGGAAACGGCTCGACAACCAGCCACTGCACCGTGCCGCCGACATTCCACAGTGTATCGGGGTTGTCGAGCGAGGCCGCGTAGGTTGTCGCAGCTCGGTTGCCGGCGATCTCACCGCTCTCACCCGACGGCGGGTTGGGCTCGAGGAATTCGGAGGGGTGCGGCCCTGGCCATGCAGGCACGTCGAACGGGGAAATGCTGGTGTCGATGAGGCCAGGTCGATGCACGGTCACCCGGTCGGGAACTTGCTTGGTTTCCGCCGCCACGGCGATCCCTGGTCCCTCGGCAGCTTCGCCGTCGCCGCTACCGCAGCCTGCCACTGCAAGAACAAGTCCCGTGATTGCCACACCCACTACCGCATGACGTATCCGCACCGTTTTCTCCTAGCCGGGGCTGACCCCGTTCGAACTCCACTATTGCATCTCGCCAACTCCGCGGGATGCGTCTTTCGATAAATGTGGGAAACGCACTGAATGTGCTCGACAGGAGAATTGGATTGTACTGTGAGCCATGCCGACCCTGCTTCGACGTGCATTCAAGATCGGCGCGGTAGCGCTGGCAACGATTGTGGTGGCGGCCTACCTGAATGCGGCCTTCACTTATCGCAGCGCTGATGTCTTTGCGCCGCCAGGGCGCATCGAGGCTCTCGGCCGGACCTACCTGATCAGCAATTTCCCGCCGCGCACTCGTGAAGATCTCGAACAGCGATTCGCGCAGGGCCATCGTGAGCAGTACACCTTGGAACAAGTAAGTTCCGTATTTCCGTGGCGCGCTGTCTACCAGTGGCAGAACGACCAGATCCGCGGCCAGGCGACGTCGAGCGCGTACCTGAAATGGGGCGAGACGTACATCAGCTATTCGCTTTCGGGTGGCCCATGATTCTGCGTAGACCGAGTCGAACTCACATCGCTTCGTCTGCTGTCGCTCGTCGTGCTACTGCTGCACCGGACTGAGCCTGCCACCGTTCTTCGATGCGGCCGTACCGCCACACGAGGAGGGCGATCAGCCAGGTGACAACAAAGAGTCCGACGATGATGAAGCCCATCGCGCCGAGATCCAAGTTCCCGATGGCGCCGAGAATCCCGTCGTGGATGTCGAGTTTGTCGGTGAAGATCGAGATGATTTCCTGGGACCCGATCAGCAGGGCGACTGCCACCGAGAGTCCGGTGATCACCATGTTGTAGTAGATCTTTCGGACCGGCTGAGCAAATGCCCAACCGTAGGCGAAGTTCATGAACGATCCGTCGATCGAGTCGAAAAGCGACATCCCGGCGCAGAAGAGGATCGGCAGAACGAGGATCGAATACCACGGGAGCCCTGTCGCCGCCGCGCCGCCGGCGATCACCAACAGCCCGACTTCGGTGACGGTGTCGAATCCCAATCCGAACAGTAGGCCGACCGGGTACATGTGCCAGGGCTTGCGAACCATCTTCATCACCGGGCCCAGAATCTTGTTCAGGGCGCCACGGCTGTCGAGTTCCTTCTCGAGTTGTTCCTCGTCGAAGGTTCCGGCCTTGTACTTCGTGTACACCCGATGAATCCCGATGAGAGAGACAAGGTTCAAGATTCCGATCAAAATCAGGAACGTGCCGGAAATGGTGGTGCCGAACAAGCCGGTCCACTTCTCCAGATCGGAGTTGTCGTCGGAAAGGCTGGTGGCCAGTTGCCGCACACCCAAAGCCAAGAGGGCGACGAGTACGAAGACGATGGTCGAGTGTCCGAGCGAAAACCAGAACCCGACGGACATCGGTTTCTTGCCGTCCGCCACCAACTTCCGAGTGGTGTTGTCGATAGCGGCGATGTGATCGGCGTCGAAAGCATGGCGCATGCCGAGCGTGTACGCCGTTACGCCGAGTCCGACGCCGAAGACACTGCCTTCGATCGTGTAGTGGCCGGGGACAACCAGGCCGAGAAGAACTGCCCACCCGACGACGTTGAGCGCTACGACGGTGACGGTCATCCCGATGATGCTTCGACGCTGGCCTCGATCCAGACTGTGCCAAGCACCGGCGATTCGAGTGCCCGTCGTGGTCATTGTCGTGGACATCGAACCTCACCGATCCTTCAGTCGCGGCCGGCGGCCACGCTACTGAAATCGTATAAGTGTTCAACTGTTCAGATAAGCGCCTGGAGGTTACAAATCACCCATCCGGGGGTAAAACTGCTTTGCTCCCGGATGGGAAATGCTCAGGCGAACACGGTATTGACCAGCGCGACGTAGATCGTCGTTCCGACGACGATGCTCAGGACGGCATTCTTTCGCCAGAGGTGCGCGGCGATCGTGGCGCACACTGCAATCAGTTCGGGTAGGCCGTGAGAAGGGGCGGTGATCGACACCCCTTTGAGTGAATACATCACGAGGATCAACATGACGCCTGCCGGCATGTAGATGCCGAGGTAGCCGACCAGGGCGGAGGAGCGCAGCGGCATGAGCGCGGCGAAGGGGATTGCGCGCAGCGCGAAGGTGACCACGGCCATGACTGCGACCGCCGCAAAGATGTACGAGGTGTCAGGCATCGATCTTCGCCTTTCGTGAGTCGTAGACAAAGCGCCCGATCAGGAAGAGCACGAAGGCGCCCATCGCAATTGGCAGCATGTGGTCCGGCGCTGCGAGCCGGGCGACCAGAGCGCAGGTGACCGCGGCGACCGGCACCGCGAATCCGTTTTGTGCGCGAATCGCTTCGATCGAGAGGACGACGAACAACGCCGTCAGGGCGAAGTCGAGGCCGACGATCGAGTCCGGAATCCACTGTCCTGCCGTCGCGCCCAGGATCGCGCCACCGATCCAGTAGCCGTGCAGGTACAGCTGGGAGTAGACGATGACGCGTCCGGTGAGTGCCTTGGGATCGGCAGTTACCGACATCGCATAGGCCTCGTCGGTCAGCGCGAACATGCTGTAGAAGCGGGCGAAGGGGTTGCGAATCTTTTCCAGCGGAAAACTCAAGGCGTAGAACACATGTCGAAAGTTGACCAGCAGTGCGGTCAGAGCGACGTACGGCAGCGGTGTCATGGCCGCGACCATTCCGACCGCGAGAAACTCCAGCGATCCTGCGTAGATCAGCGAGGTGAAAGCGACTGCCCACCAAGGGCTGAGCCCTTGTTGGACCACAAGAACGCCAAGTGCGATCCCGAGTGGGAGCAGGCCGAATCCAACCGGTAGCGACAGCTGGAAGGCGTGCCGCCACGCCGGGGTTCGCGGTGGGAGTTCGACGGCCGGTGCGGCCGTCGACGATGCTGGTTCGATCACGACGCAAATCTATAACAAAGATCGAGGTGATCGATTGCTCAGAATGCCCACATATTGAACAGTGCGCAATAATAGTGCGATGGATGCCATGGATGACGCAATTTTGTTTCACCTACGCCAGGACTCGAGTTTGACCAACACCGAGTTGGCGGATCTGGTGGGTCTGACACCCTCACCTTGCCTGCGTCGGGTGAAGAAGCTCGAAGCCGACGGAATCATTACCGGGTACCGGGCGATCGTCAGTCAGGAAGCGCTCGGTCGAGGATTTCAGGTGATCGTCACCGCCGAGATCGGAGTCAATGACCAGGCCACCATCGAGGACTTCGAATCCCAGGTCGCCGCCTTCGACGAAGTGATCGAATGTCGGCGGTTGTTCGGAATTCCCGACTACTTCATTCGGGTCGCGGTGAAAGATCTCGCGACGTATGAGAACTTCATGGTCACCAAGCTCAGCGGGCTTCCGGCTGTCTCGCGGGTGACATCGTTGATCACCATGAAGACCATCAAGAGCGTCGACTGACTCCCGGGCTCGGCTGAACCTTCACTAGGTGTCGGTGGTCGGCGTTAACGTCGGAACATGGGATACGAATTTCAAGTCACAGTAGATTCGGCACATCCGCACGAACAGGCGAAGTGGTGGGCCGCAGCACTCGGGTGGGCAGCGGAGCCCAGCGACGAAGACTTCATCAGGGGCCTCGTCGCCGCTGGTCACGCCAAGGAATCCGACACCACGACATTCGAGGGAGTCCTCGTCTGGCGCGAAGGTGCGGCCATCAGCGATCCGGAGCATCCCGAACGTCCCCGCGTTCTGTTCCAACTGGTACCGGAATCGAAGACGGTGAAGAACCGGCTCCATTTCGACATACGAGTGGGCGACAAGCGCGAGGATGTCGCAGCGCACCTCGAGACGGTGGGGGCGACGATCCTGCACCGAGGAGCGCAGGGGCCGAGCGTGTGGATCACGATGACCGATCCCGAAGGAAACGAGTTCTGCGTCAGCTAGCGGTACGAACTCGGAGTGTCGCCGGTCCATCGTTTGAAGGCCCGACGGAAGGCGCTGGGCTCGGAGAACCCCAATCGCGCCGAGAGTACTTCGACGGATTCTCCGCGCCGCAAACCAGCGATGGCTACGTCGCGGAGCACTTCCTCGCGCAGTTGATTGAGTGATGTTCCGTCACGCCGCAGCAGTCGACGCAGATGGGGAACGCTGATCGAGAGCATCTCCGCGATCTCCTCGGCCGTGGAGGTTCGCCCCTTCACCCCGAGCTCCAGGACCCGTCGTACCTGCGCCGACGCAGTGCTGTCGTAATCACGTTCGGACATGAGCTGAATCGGAGATTCTCGGAGGTACTCCTCCAACGTCTCCTCGGTTTGGATGATCGGTGCACGCATGGCCGAGTTGTCGAACTCCAGTGCCGCGCGCTTCGCGCCGAAGGTGACCGGCGCTCCGAAGATGTAGTCGTAGTCCTGCGCCAACCGTGCATCCGGTGCCGAGTACGGAAACTCGACCGCCCGAAGTCGGACGCGCTTTCCGATCAACCATGCGGAAAATCGGTGCAGCAAGATCAGGACGAAATCGGTTGTGACACGTTCTGCGACATCAGGTTCGGCGACGCCTTCGCGAGCTCGGACAGCGAAACTCACCCGAGTGCTTTCCTCGCCCTTCTCGATCGACAGTGGGGCCAGAGCCGGTAGCGCACGGATCACGTCGGACATTCGAGCGAAGGCCGATCCGAGATCAGGGCAATGGATCAACGTCAGGCAGATCAATCGGAAAGTGCCACGGGGGACCGGGGCGGATCCGAGGCCGAACAATTCGTCGTCGGTGATCTGCCAGGTGGATTGGATGAACGTGGTGACCTGAGTCGGGGTCAGCCGGGCGCGCGGGTCGGACAGTGTCTCGAGGTCGATCCCGGCAGCGCGCAGTGCACCCGACAAGTCGACGTCGTTGTCCGGCGAGAACGCGAGATAGCGGTGGACGAATGCGGTCGGGATGGTCCGCGCTGTCATGGGTACGCTGCTCCTTGGAGCAGGTGGAGACGGCGTGCAGCTTCGGACAGAATGTGGTCCTGCTTGCAGAAGGCGAAGCGCACCAGGTGCTTCCAATCGTCGCGGTTGTCCGCGAACACGTCGACCGGAACGGCCGCGACGCCGATCCGCTCGGGCAGTGCGCGGCAGAAATCTCCCGCATCGGTTTCGCCCAACGGTCTGATGTCGGCAAGGAGGAAGTACGTGCCGCCACCGGAATGCACCGTGAAACCGGCCTCGGTCAGAGCTTTACCGAGCACGTCGCGTTTGCCTTGCAAGCTCTGTCGAAGTTCGACGACCCACGGCTGTTCGTTGGTGAGCGCGTAGGCAACGGCCGGTTGGAACGGTGCACCGGCAACAAATGACATGAACTGCTTGGCGGCACGGACTCCGTCGATGAGTTCGCGCGGGCCGATCGCCCAGCCGGTTTTCCAGCCGGTGACATTGAAAGTCTTTGCGGCACTGGACACCGTGACGGTGCGCTCACGCATGCCCGGGAGCGACGCCATCGGTGTGTGGGTGAGGCCGTCGAAGACCAAGTGCTCGTAGACCTCGTCGCTCAACACGATCAGGTCGCGTTCGCACGCGAGTTCGGCGATCGCTCGAAGTTCGTGATCGGTGAATACGGTGCCGGTGGGGTTGTGAGGACTGTTGACGATCAGCATCTTCGTCTTGGAGGTGATCGCGCCGCGCAATGCATCGAGATCGACCGCAAATCCGTCTCCCGCGGTTACCAACGGAACTGTGCGACGTACAGCGCCTGCCAACGCGACGGATGCAGCGTAGGAGTCGTAGTACGGCTCGATCAGCACTACTTCTTCGCCGGGTTCGACCAGTCCGAGAATCGCAGCACTGATCGCCTCGGTGGCGCCGACGGTGACCAGAACTTCGGAGTCGGGATCACTGTCGAGTCCGTAGCGGATGCGCCGATCCTCCGCGATGGCCTGACGCAAGACGGGCATGCCCGGACCGGGCGGGTATTGATTGACGCCCTCGGCGATGGCTCGGCGCGCTACCTCGAGCATGGCCGCAGGACCGTCGGTATCCGGAAAGCCCTGACCGAGGTTGACCGCGTCGTGAAGTGTGGCCAACGCTGTCATCTCGGCGAAGATCGTGGATGCGAACGGCTGCAGACGCGAGACGGTGCGGTTGCGGGGCGTCGAAGGCATCTTTGCAGCTTAGTCGGCTGACACCGCATCCTCACATCCGCTCGGACGCGGTGCTTGTCACGTTTGAATCGCCGCCATCGTCCAACTCTGTAGAGAGCATCGAATCCGGTGCCCCAGAACATACGGAGGCTTGCCATGACTCGCATTCCCGCAGTGACACCGTCAGAAGCCAGTCCGTTGATCAAAGTGGCATACAAATTCGCCGCCAGGCAGTACGACGAAGTCCCCGAGCCCTTTGCCGTCCTGGCCAACCATCGGAAATTGTTCGTAGCGGCTGCCCGCCACGAAATGGCTGTGCAGAAGGCGTCGAAGGTGCTGCCGTCGAACATTCGTGAACTGGCCGTCTATCGCGTCGCCTGGACTGTCGGCTGCTCGTGGTGTGTCGACTTCGGGACGATGCTCTCGCGCTTGGACGGTTTGGACATCGACAAGTTGAAAGAGATCGCGAACTACCGGGATTCATCGAAGTACAGCGAAGACGAGCGGGCCGCGATCGCCTACGCCGACGCCATGACCGGTGACCCCCATGGGGAGAACGGGGTGGCGGACGAACAGGTCGCGGATCTCGAGCGCAGGTTCGGGCGAGCGGGCGTCGTGGAACTGACCTATCAGATCGGGCTCGAAAACATGCGCGCCCGGATGTATTCGGCGTTGGGGATTACCGAGCAGGGGTTCAGCACCGACTCCTGCCGTGTGCCCTGGGCAGAAGAATGATGCGCTGATTCGTCTACGGCAACTATCGACAATGCTCCGCAGATACGTGATCATGATTGACTAGTTCACGCATCTGCGGAGCATTTCGGCTTGTTAGGTCCGCACTTGCGACCTACGATCACCTGGTGCCCAACATTCGAATCCGCGAAGCTGCCGGCCTGCTCGGTGTCAGTGACGACACCGTCCGGCGGTGGGTCGACGGTGGGTTTCTCACCGCGACGACGGACGACTCCGGCCGCAAGGTCATCGACGGTGCCGAGTTGGCGGGCTTCGCCCGGTCCAACGCCGGACCCGCACCGGCCGATCCGCTCACGGGTGCGAGTTCGGCCCGCAACCGGTTCGCCGGCCTCGTCACCAAGGTCGTCACCGACAAGGTGATGGCTCAGGTCGAAATGCAGTGTGGGCCCTTCACTGTCGTCTCGTTGATGAGTACCGACGCGGTTCGGGAGCTCGGACTCGAGGTCGGGAGTATCGGAGTCGCAATCGTGAAGGCCACCACGGTCATCGTGGAAACGCCGTAGTTTTTGAACATACTGGAGGAAATTCGTGAAGCGTGTAGTCGGACTTGTTGCAGCAGGTGCCTTTTCGCTTGCCCTGGTGACCGGTTGTAGTTCCTCCGACAATTCTTCGTCGGAGACGTCGTCGGCCGCTCCGACCACAACCACTTCCAGTGATAGTGCCACGGGAAGCATCACCGTCTTCGCAGCGGCGTCACTCAAGAACAGCTTCACCGAACTCGGCAAGGAATTCGAGTCCGAGAACCCCGGTTCATCGGTCACATTCAGCTTTGCCGGGTCCTCGGACCTCGTCGCTCAGATCACCCAGGGCGCACCGGCTGACGTGTTCGCCTCGGCTGACGCCGCCAACATGACCAAGGCCACCGACGCCGGCGTCGTCGCGGGGTCGCCCTCGGACTTCGCGAGCAACACCTTGACGATTGTTGTGCCGCCGGGCAATCCGAAGGGCATCGCGTCGTTCGCCGATCTGGCAAAGGAGGGGACGCAACTGGTGATCTGCGCTCCGCAGGTCCCTTGTGGCGCGGCTACGAAGAAGGTCGAGACGGCCACAGGCGAGACCCTCTCGCCCGTCAGCGAAGAATCGTCGGTGACCGACGTTCTCAACAAGGTGACGTCCGGGCAGGCCGATGCCGGCATCGTTTACGTCACCGACGCGAAGTCCGCTGGTGACAAGGTTCAGACCGTCGCGTTCCCGGAAGCCACCACGGTGGTCAACCTGTACCAGATTGCGGTGCTGAAGGATTCGAAGAATTCGGAAACGGCAACCAAGTTCGTCGATCTCGTGAAGGGCCCCAAGGGCTTGGCAGTTCTGGGTGACGCGGGATTCGCTGCCCCGTGACACACCTAAGACCGGCGGTCCGGGCTCCGCTCGGGTTGCCGGTATGGATTTACCTTCCCGCGCTGATCGGCGGGGCGTTTGTCATCGCTCCCTTGGCCGCGATGCTGGCCACCGTGCAGTGGTCGCAGTTCTGGGAACTCGTGACTTCCGAATCGTCGGTTGCCGCGTTGAAACTGAGTTTGAAGACAGCAGCGATGAGCACGCTGCTGTGCATCCTGTTCGGCGTACCGATGGCCGCGGTGTTGGCGCGCAGTCATTTTCGGGGACTGTCCGTTCTTCGATCCTTGATTCTGCTCCCGCTGGTTCTGCCGCCCGTGGTGGGCGGTATCGCGTTGCTGTACACGTTCGGGCGCAAAGGGTTGATCGGTGAGCAGTTGGAAGTGCTCGGCATCCAGATAGCATTCTCGACAACCGCGGTGGTCCTGGCGCAGACGTTTGTCGCGCTACCGTTCCTCGTCGTCAGCCTCGAAGGTGCGCTACGCACTGCGGGCACACGATACGAGGCCGTAGCCTCGACGCTCGGAGCCCGCCCGACCACCGTGCTTCGCCGGGTGACTTTGCCGCTGGTGCTTCCCGGTCTGGTGTCAGGGGCAGTGCTGGCTTTCGCTCGCGCACTGGGGGAGTTCGGTGCAACGCTGACGTTCGCGGGAAGTCTGCAAGGGGTCACGCGTACCCTGCCGTTGGAAATCTATCTCCAGCGTGAGACCGATCCGGATGCAGCGGTAGCGCTTTCGCTGGTGTTGGTCGTAGTCGCGGTGGTCATCGTGGTTGCGGTGCGTGGACGCGGATCGGCGGGTTCGTTGTGAGTGGCCTCCACGTCGACATCGAGATTCCGGAGCGCGACGTCGTTGCGACGTTCGACGTCGCGGCCGGTGAGGTGACCGCTGTCCTCGGACCGAACGGCGCAGGCAAGTCGACGGTACTGGCGGCGGTTGCCGGACTACATCACCCGCGGCGTGGGTTGATCGAACTGAATTCCCGCGTTCTCACCGATACCGGTAGGGGAGTCGCGTTGGCGCCGCATCGGCGCGGCACTGCTCTACTCGCGCAAGAGGCACTTCTCTTTCCCCACCTCAGTGCGGCCGCGAACGTGGCGTTCGCGCCGCGCAGTGCAGGGCGGTCGCGTCGCGATTCCGCCGATTCCGCGCGCCACTGGCTCGACGCAGTCGACGCCGCCGAATTGGCTGACCGCAAGCCGTCACAGCTCTCCGGCGGTCAAGCGCAACGAGTCGCAGTGGCGAGGGCATTGGCTGCCGAACCCGAACTACTCCTGCTCGACGAACCGATGTCTGCGCTCGACGTCGCCTCCGCCCCGGCATTGCGGTCGTTGCTGCGTAGAGTGCTCCGAACAGGAGATCGCACGGCCGTGCTCGTCACGCACGACGCTCTGGATGCGCTGGCCCTTGCCGACACCGTTGTCGTGCTGGACGGCGGCCGGGTCGTCGAACGTGGTGACGTACGAACAGTTCTGACTCGCCCGCGTAGTGCATTTGCAGCACGCATCGCAGGGATCAACTTGCGCAGCGGCACGATGGCCGGAGACGGAATGCTCAGAAGTCCGGTCGGGGTGGATATCGCGGGCCAGACGGAGACCGACCTACCGGCCGGCAGTGCCGCCGTGGCAGTCTTCGAGCCGCGAGCAGTGTCGGTCTACCTGGATCCGCCTCACGGGAGCCCACGAAACGCGTTTGCGGTCACGATCGCGGAGATCGAAAATCGAGGCGATGTCGTCCGAGTCCGAGCCGAGGACGAAGCCGGCCAGCCGGGCTTGTCTGCCGACATCACGGCGAGCGCAGCGGCCGAGCTCGATCTGGTTCCGGGATCGGCCGCTACGTTTGTGGTCAAGGCCACCGAGACGCTGATCTATGCGCAGGGCGCAGGCTCGTAGACGTCCTCTACGACCGAATCCGCATAGAGGGCTGCAATTTCGGACGCGTACTTCTCGGCTATCGGCTTGCGCCTGAGCTTCATCGTCGGTGTCAGCTCGTCGCCGCCTGGCTCCCAGAACGTGGTGAGTACGTGAAACCGCTTGATCTGCTCGGCCCTCGACAGACGCGAGTTTCCCTCGGCGACAGCAGTTGCAACGATGTCGACGATCCGAGCGTCCTTGGCGAGTACCGCGGCCTCGGCCGCAAGTCCCAGTGAGCGTGCCCCTCCGACCGCGGCGTCGGCGCTGAGAGTGATCAACGCTGTGTTGAACTTTCGGCCGTCTCCGATTGCCACGACCTCACCGATCAACGACGACGACGTCTTCACTGCGGTCTCGATGGCAGCGGGGGACATGTTCTTTCCCGACGCATTGATGATCAGCTCCTTCTTGCGATCGATCACCGTGAGGTATCCGTCTGCGTCGGCCGTGACGATGTCTCCGGTCGAAAGCCAACCGTCTGCACTGATCGCTTCGGCCGTTTTTGCCGGTTCGCCGCGGTACCCCTTCATGACCAACGGTCCTCGAACCAGTAGCTCACCGTCCGCCTCGATGCGCATTTCCATGCCTGGAAGCAACTTTCCGACCGTTCCCAGCTTGGTCGGCTCGGCCGGTGCGGTGCTCGCAATGCATGTCAGCTCGGACATTCCCCAGATCTCCGAGATCGGAACTCCCAGGGCTGCAAAGAATGCCAAGGTGTCCGGCGGAATCGGTGCGGCGCCAGAGATGGCCCACTTCAGTTCGGCAAAACCGAGTTTCGCACGCAGAGCGGAGAGGACCATTGCATCGGCTCGGGCGTAGTCCGCTTCCAGTTCGGCGGGGACTGTTTCACCGGCTCGCAAGTGTGCGAGCCGAGTGCGACCGACGTCGAGTGCCCACTGCAATGCCACTCGCCGCGCGTCGTCCGGTTCGTTGGCGACGGCCGATTCGACTGCAACCTTCAGCTTTTCCCACACACGGGGGACGCTGCCCCAGATCGTGGGGCGACAGTCCGGAAGCGCAGCCGCTACCTGGCTCGGATCCGGCACGACAGTGATCTGGGCGCCGAACACCATTTGCATGTACAGGCAGGTGAGCCGATCGGCGATGTGCGCCGACGGCATGTACGAGGTGATGCGGTCACCGAACTCGACGGGGAGTACAGCACTGACGGCGGTGGTTTCGAACAACAGACAGGCATGAGTCGTCTCGACGCCCTTGGGGTTGCCGGTCGTGCCGGAGGTGTAGATCAACGTGGCGACGTCGTTCGGTTTCACCGCACGCCAGGTGCTCTCGAAATCGAAATCGGCGGCAGCAGAGGACTTCATCTGCTCCAGCGTCAGGGTGCCGGACTGCTGGGCAGACGGTTGCGCGTCGACGACCACGATCGTGTCGAGTGTGGCACCGGATCGGCGAACGGTATCCACGTACTGGGCCTCGCAGACGAGCACTCGCGCACCGGAATTGGCGAGGATGTACTGGATGGCTTCGGGTGCCGACGTGTTGTAGATGGAGAAGGACGTCGCGCCGAGGTGTTGGGCGCCGACGTCGATCGGGTAGAACTCGATGCGGTTACTCATCATCAATGCAACCGTATCGCCATGTCCCACGCCGATTCCGGCCAATCCCGCGGCAACATCGCGAACCTGTTCGCCGTACGCGCGCCACGTCAGTGTTCGCGCATCGCCGATGTCTCGCAAAGCCACCGCGTCGGGCGCTACCGCCGACACTCGCTGGAAGGCTGCACACAACGTAGTCATGATGTTCTCCTGGATGCCTTTGGCAGGGCTGATGCATTCGTCGGGGCCGCAGCGGTGGTTCTGTCTTCGAGTTCGCGGATCAGGTCGTGTGCCTGTTTGTCTTTTGCCAGGTAACCGTCGGCAAGGACATTGATGAATCCGCGTCCCCACGCCCAGGGTTCCCAGGCAGCGGGGGCAAGGGTCCGGGCGGCGCGGCGCGCGATCGCGTCGGCGATCACGGTGGCGGCACGGTCCGGGGAGATTCGATGACGGAGGGGACCAGGTAGTCGAGCGTCGAGTTTGCGCCCGATCTCGTCGTCGTCGAGTGTTGCGCGTGCAAGTTGTGTATCCACCATCCCGAAGTACGCGATGCCGGCAGTAGCGCCGTAGCCGGCAACCTCGAGACGCAGCGCCCGGCCGAGCGCTTCGACCCCAGCCTTGCTGATCATGTACGAAGCGCCGCCCAAACCGGGGGCGAACGACGCCGCCGATGACACGACGACGATGTGCCCACTGTTGCGGATCACCTCGTCGATGGTCGGATGCACGGTGTTGAAGACGCCGGTGAGATTGACGTCGAGCACACGATCGAAGGCGTCGGGATCGATCTGGCGCAATGTTGCCGGGGGAGGGGTGATTCCGGCGTTGGCCACCACGACGTCGATTCTGCCCAGCTGCTCGATGATCGTTTGCACGGCTGCGGTCATGCCGTCCCGATCTCGGACATCGGCCGTCACCGTCACGACTCGCTGTGACTCGAATGAGCGCTCGGCCGTTGCCAATGAACTCTCGTTGACGTCGACCAGTGCCACGGTGGCCCCACGCCGGTGGAGAGTGCGCGCCAGCGCTGCACCGATACCGTCGCCTCCACCGGTGATCAGTACGACCTTCCCGGCGACGTCGTAGTCGAGTCGGCGTCCGGGCAGTGGAATGCCCAGATCGCGGACTGTTCCCGCAATTGCGGACAAGCGTCCCGTCATTGCTTCAGTGCCTTCCGTGTAGCGCGCGGATGAGAACCTTGACCAGCCAGTCGATTCGGGCGGTCCTTCGAAACGTCGTCAGTGGTAGGGGCGAACGGAATCGTTGCCGAGTCGTCGAACGAGCGTAGGTGAACTCCTTCAGACCATCTGGGCCGTGAACGCGTCCGAAACCAGATGCTCCGACCCCACCCAGTGGCAGGTTGGGAACCGCGGCATACATCACGTAAGAGTTCACCGACGCTCCTCCGGATCGGAGCCGATCGGCAACAGCCGCTCCGTCCTTGCCGAACACGCTTGCTCCCAATGCGTATGGCGACGCATTGACCAACTCCACCGCCTCGTCCATCGAGGCGACCTTGGTGATCGTCATCGTCGGGCCGAAAGTTTCCTCCGTGACGGCGAGGCTGTCTTCGGGGACGTCGACCATGATGGTCGGTTGCACGTACTGGCCGGAGATCGAGCCGAGCCCTCCGAGAACGACACGTCCACCCCGCGACATCGCGTCGTCGATGTGGCGCCGGATTACAGCCACTTGCGAGGGCATGGTGATCGGACCGATCTTGTCTTCGGCACCCGGACCCGCATGAACTCGGGCAGCCAAAGTGATTGTCTTGTCGATAAACTCGCCGTAGACATGTTCGTGCACGTATACACGCTCGACGCCCAGACAGGTTTGACCGGAGTTGGACAATGCTCCCCACACCGCAGCATCCGCGGCGGCACCGACATTTCCGTCGGCATCAAGGACGAGCGCGTCCTTACCACCACATTCCATCAACACCGGTGTGAGGGTCTCGGCGCACGCTGCCATGACTTTCTTGCCCGTCGCGGTCGATCCGGTGAACCCGATCTTGTCGACACCGGCCAGGCACAGTGCCGCGCCGACCGAACCATCGCCCGTGACGACCTGCAGCACAGGATGTTCAGGGACGACCTCGGCGAAGGCGCGGCCCAACCATTGCCCGACTGCCGGTGCGAACTCACTCGGCTTGTAGACCACGGCGTTGCCTGCAGCCAGCGAGAACGAGAGCGAACCGAGTGGGGTGAAGACCGGATAGTTCCACGGACCGATCACACCGATCACCCCGAGAGGTCGATACTCCACCGAGGCGGCCTGATTGACCGTCAACAAACTGGAGCGGACGCTGCGCCTGCCCAATACCTTTCGGGCATTCTTCGACGCCCACGCGAGATGTTCTAGTGCCATGGCGATTTCGAGCATTGCGTCAGGGTGCGGCTTGCCCATGTCCCGGTGCACGACGTCGGCGAGTTCGGATGCGCGACGAGCGATGATTCCTCGCCACCGATCCAGTCGACGAGCGCGTTGCTCGAATGTCAGTTCTGCCCACCATTCGGAAGCAGTACGGGCGTCGCGCACTGCCTGTGTCACTGTGTCGTCGGACGCCTGTGTGGTCGTGTCGATCTCGGTCGCCGTCATCGTGGAGTTCCTTGAAGTGTGTGGTGGACGGCGCCGTCGGCCCAGCCGCGGGTGACGCGTTGGAGGATCGGTCGGGACAGAGTCAGAATGGGGGCGAACCACGGCTGCGCTTGCACAGCGAACGTCCAGGTGAGGCGGCTGCCAGTCGAAGTCGGTTCCAACACCAGATCTTCAGCGAAGCGTTTGAACCCCGGAAGTGACGCCGACTCCACGTAGAACGACATCCGGCGCCCCTCGTCCCAGCGGAAGAATCGCTCGTTCAGTGCAGCAAAAGCGCCGGCTCGCACGGTTCGCGTAGTCCCGACGCCGAATGGTCTGTCCGAGGTCCAGTCGGCTCCGGTGATCCCGTGCGCCCACGACGTGAGCGCTCCGTCCGAGGTCAACGTCTGCCACAAGCTTTCACATGTCGCTTCGGATTCGATCCGGTGAGTGATCACCAGCGGAGCGGAGCGGCTGAAGGCTGCGTCGGCCGCAGAAAGAGAGAATTTTCCCTTCACAGGTCCACCACCAAAGACCCACCGGTGGAACGTGATCGACAGGTCAACATCGAACCAGTACGTTCGGATTCGGTGAGGAGGGTGTCTCGATGCTCGACGGTCCCGGAGAGCACCCGGACCTTGCATGTACCGCAGAAGCCCTGTTGGCATGAATACGCTACTCCGGGAAGTACGCGTCGTATTGCAGCCAATGCACTTTCGGACTCGCCCACATCGACGGTGAGTCCGGTGCGCGCCAGATGCACCGTGAACTCCTTGCCGTCGACTACCGGGAGTGGGGAGAACCTCTCGCTGTGCACCGATCCGGTCGGGTTGGCGGCGAAAGTTGCCGCACGCACCGTGTTCATCAGCGGAACCGGTCCGCACGTGTACACCGCGGCACCTGGATCCGCAGCAGCGACGAGTGTTCCGATATCCGTCGGACCCAGCTCGTCGTCGGGTCGGATGGTTACCCGGCCGCTGGAATACTCCTCGATCTCGTTCAGGAATGGCATAGCTGCCCGAGTTCGTCCGAGATAGTCCAATCGCCACGGGACTCCGCGGCGGTGACAGCGTTGCACCATGGGAAGTATCGGAGTGATCCCGATTCCGCCCGCAACAAAGAGGTACGACGGAGCAGTGACAAAAGGAAATGCATTCCGCGGCCCTCGTACGTCGACAACCATTCCGGGTTTCAGCGACTCGTGTATCTCGCGGGAGCCGCCCCCGCCTTCGTCGATCCGCCGGACGGCGATCCGATACGAGGTCAAGTCGTCGGGGTCTCCGCACAACGAATACTGTCGTTGCCTTCCCGAGGGGAGAATGACGTCTAGGTGAGCGCCGGGAATCCACGACGGCAGGGTGATTCCTTCCCTCGGGGTCAAGGTGACACTCAGGACGTCTGCGCACTCGAACCGGACGGACTTCACGTCCAGCGTCATGTCGAATCCGCTGTAGCGGACCGGGTTGGGACGCGAAAGTATCTGCGCTGCAGGACTTGACGCAAAGATTCGACGGTATGCGCTCGTCGCCTGTGCGGCAATCCTCAACGACCGGGTCGGTGTGAAGTCTTGTGCGTCGTGAGGACGGTCGGCAGTCGTCTTGTTCATCCTTCACTCTTTTCGGAAGAACGATTGGCGGCAGGTGAGCGAGCGAGGTAGCGCATGGCTACGTCCATGTCCCCGATCTGGGACGGATGGAAGCTCGGCCGCAGATACGGAGGAATCTCGGTGATCAGGAATTTCATGTTCGGGACCAGGCCGCGGCGAGTGGCGCTGATCAGTTGCAGAGGCCACAGGCGGCCCTTCGCCTTCGACGGGTCCTGCCGGAAGAGGTAGTTCATCGAGGCGATGAACAACACGAACAACGTGAAGCTGGCGAGTAGCGCCGTGCGAACGCGGCGGGCGTAGCTACCGTCCACGTACATGTAGGCGTCGAAGGCCACGTTGCGGTGCTCGACTTCCTCGGCGCCGTGCCACTTGACCATGTCGAGCATCGTCGGGTGCATGCCGGCATCTTCGAGGGCGGGATCGGTGAGCAGCCATTCCCCGACCACCGCCGTGTAGTGCTCCATCGCGGCAAACAAGCCGAGACGTTCACAGAGCCAGGCGTGCTTGGCTTTTCCGGTCAATCCTTTGTCGCCCAATATCTTGTCCACGAGCCAGTCCATCCGGCGTGACATCGGTTTCATGTCCATGCCGAGGTCCGCAAGATGCTCGCGTGCACCTTTGTGCGACGACGCGTGTGTTGCTTCCTGGCCGACGAATCCCACCACCTCTTCGTGCAGGCGGGAGTCCTCGATGAGCGGGAGCGCTTCGGCGAGCGTTGCGGACATGGCCCGCTCTCCCTCGGGCAACACGAGATGCATGAAGTTGATGACGTGGGTGACCATCGGTTCGTTCGGCACGTAATGCAGTGGTACGCCGTCCCAGTCGAATTCGACGTCACGGGCGGCGATCGCATGTGCTTCGTCGGTGTAGCGGCGCGCGCCGGACGGTGCGACGACGGGTGTGCCTCGGAAGGCGTTGATGCCGAGCATTATCGGCTCCTCACGGTTTCTCGGGCAGTGGTGAGTGATTCGGACGAGACGGGTTGTACTTGCGCGTAGTGAGCGAGGTCGGCTCGTTTGGTCCTGGTGCGGAAGGATCGGTTGAATCCGGGATAGAAGGTGTAATTGCGGCCGCCGTCGACGAGGTAGTAACTACTGCACCCGCCGGCGTTCCATACGCTGGTGGCGAGTCGGCGGTCGGTCGCGCGCACGAACTCTCTCTGCACGTCTGCCCGGACGTCGATACTGCCGATGCCGCGCTCGTCCATTTGAAGAATGCAGCTCACGATGTACTCGACCTGCGCTTCGATCGTGACGACCTGCGAGGTGTAGACCACGGAATTGGGGCCGAGGATCATGAAGAAGTTCGGAAACCCGCTGATGGTGGTGCCGAGGAAGGCCTCGGCACTGCCGTTCCACGTCTGCGCGAGGCTGCGGCCGTCCTTGCCCCGGATGATGTCGAACGACGGGTTGTCTCCCATACGAAAGCCGGTTCCCATGACTATGGTGTCGACTTCCCGGAAGGCGCCGTCCGCGGTGAGGACTCCGCGCTCCTGCACCTCGACGATTCCGTCCGTCACCACCTCCACATTGGGTGACGCCAGCGCGGGATAGTAGGTGTTCGAGAACGTCGGACGCTTGCATCCGAATGCGTAGTGGGGGAGCAGCTTTGCGCGAAGCTCCGGGTCCCGCACCTGCCGGCGAAGGTGTGCTCGGCCGAGTGCGGCCAGCCCTTTGAGCAGTGACGGCTTGTACACGAATCCGGGTACCAGGGCTTCTTGGAGCAGGTCGAGTCCCTTGCGTGCCAGTCGTTGGGTGAGCGGCACCCGCTCGAAGAGAGCGCTCGGCCAGCCGGTCATCGGCTGATCCGGGTGCGGCAGGATCCACGTCGGTGTCCGCTGGAACACGGTCAACGTGTCCGCGAGCGGTTGCAGTCTGGGGATGATCTGCACCGCAGAGGCACCGGTGCCGACCACGGCTATCCGCTCACCGCGAAGGTCGTGGTCGTGGTTCCAGTCCGCGGTGTGGAACATCTGACCACGAAACGATTCGAGCCCGGGAAGGTCGGGTGTGGCGGGGGCACTGAACGGGCCGGTGGCCGCGACCAGGAACTGTGTCTCCCACACGGTTTCCGCAGTGTGTACCCGCCAGATCTGGGCTTGCTCGTCCCACGAAGCTTCTGTCACGTCCTGGTTGCAGTGGAAATGACCGGCCAGTCCGAAGCGATGGACGCAATCCCGGAGATAGTCGTAGATCTCGGGCTGTAGCGGATACAGCCGCGTCCAGTTCGGATTGGGCGCAAACGAGAACGAGTACAGAATCGACGGGATGTCGCACTGTGCACCGGGGTAGGTATTGACCTGCCAGGTCCCCCCGGGCTCCGCGCCACGTTCCAGAACGACGAAGTCGTCGATCCCGGACTGCTTCAAGCGGACAGCCGTTCCGATGCCGCCGAAACCGGCTCCGATGACGACGACTCGTGTTCGGCGAGTTCGAGTTTCCTCGTCACCGGCCGATGGCCCCGAGGTTGGGTCGATGTCGACCATGTGTGACGCCTCCTGATTGGTGCGTGAACAACTGAACGAAGAGTAAGTCTGACATCAAGTGATGTCAACAGCGGTTGATGTCAGAATTCAACTGATTGACATCGGGCGATGTCAGTTCGCTTGCGGAGGTCGCCGCGATAACCTGAGGTCGAGAGCGCTGCCGGTCAGTGAGAACATGGGGACATGACGGATACCGAGGCTCGGCGCACCGGCCCGCGCAGGTGGCGTGGGCAGGAACCGGAAGATCGCCGCGCCGCGCGCCGGACACAGCTGATCGAAGCCGGGTTGCAGATCATGGGCACCGAGGGAGCGGCCGCCGCGACCATGCGTGCGACCTGCCGCGAGGCCGCGCTGACCGAACGGTACTTCTACGAGAGCTTCGCCAACCGTGACGAACTGCTGGTCGCCGTGCTCGACGAGGTCGTTCTCGGTGCGCGTGACACTATTCTGGACGCTCTCGAGGCGGCGCCTTCCGAACCGTCGGCCCTGATCCGCCACGTGGTGAAGGCCTTCACCAACTACGTATTCAAAGATCCTCGACGTGGACGCATCATGTTCGTCGAATCTCAGGCGGAACCTGCGCTGTGGGATCGAGGGCGAGAATTGATGGCGGAGTTCACGAATCCGATTTCCGCGTCGCTCGAGCTGATGTACGGCGGCGAGGCAACCGACTCCGCGAACTCCGAACTCAATTCAGTGGGGCTGTTCGGTGCCCTCGCGTTCATCTATCAGGCGCACACCCCGTCCTCCAAGATCTCTCGAAAGCGTTTGGTGGAGCACATTTCGCTCATGGTCGAGGCGCAGGCGACGGTCAACAGCACGCCTGCGAGAAAAGAATGACGTCCGCGTCGGCCACAGGCGGAAGGCGTCTCGGTCCCGAAGACCGGCGTGAGCAGATCATTGTCAGCGCGGCAAAGGTTTTCGAGGAGAAGTCTTTTGCCGACGTCTCGATGACCGAGTTGGCCAAGGCGGCTGGGGTCGGACGTCCGCTGCTCAATCATTACTTCGGCTCCAAGCGGGAGTTGTATCTCGACGTCGTGCGGCGGTTCGTCTTCATTCCCGAAGTGGCGGTGGACCGCATTCCGCGATCGGCGAGCCAGGAGAAGCGGATCGGAGCCGTGATCGATCGGTGGCTCGACGTCGCCTGGCGTCATCGCGACATGTGGATCTCGACAGTCATGTCCGACGACCTCCGCCGTGATCCCGAGATGGATCGGATCCTGCAGGATGCTGACGACGTTGCTGCGCGACGCATGATGGATGCGCTCGAGATCCGACCGAGTGAAGGCAGTGAGGCTGCTGTTCATTCGATGATCGTGGCGTACGGAGGCTTGGCGAAGGCCGCCAGTAAGCAGTGGTTGGTGACGGGAGCGCTCGACCGCGAACAGGTGCACCTTCTGCTGGTACGCAGTTTGCTCGCCATCGTGCGTGACGTTCTGCCGGCGTGCGAGGCGGATTCCTGATTGCTCAGAGTGATCTCGCCACGAGGTCCTTCATGACTTCGTTCGATCCGGCGTAGATTCGCTGAATACGAGCGTCGGCATACATCTGAGCGATGGGATATTCGAGTATGTAGCCGTACCCGCCGTGTAGTTGCACGCAGCGGTCGATCACGGCGCACTGCTGATCGGTGAGCCAGTACTTGGCCATCGCGGCGGTAGTCGCATCGAGCTGCCCGGCAAGGTATTTGACGATGCAGTCGTCGATGAACGTTCGTGAGATACGAGCGATGGACGCGCACTCGGCAAGTTCGAAGCGCGTGTTCTGCAGATCGAAGAGCGTTTGCCCGAACATGTTTCGGGATTTGGTGTACTCGACGGTGAGGGCGACTGCACGCTCCATTGCCGCAGTGGCTGCAACTCCGCAGATCAATCGTTCAGGCAGTAGCTGCTGCATCAGCTGGGCAAACCCTGTGCCTTCGCGGTCCCCGAGCAGGTTTGTTGCAGGCACCCGCAAGCGGTCGAAGAACAGCTCGGTGGTGTCCTGGCCCTTCTGTCCGACCTTCTCGAGTATTCGCCCGCGCTCGAAACCCGGTGTGTTGTCATCGACCTCGGCCACGATGAGCGACACTCCACGCGCTCCGAGGCTGGGATCGGTCTTGGCGGCAATGATCACCAGATCACAATTGCGACCGTTGGAGATGAAGGTCTTTGCGCCGCTGATCAGATAGTCGTCACCGTCGCGGACGGCTCGGGTGGTGATGTTCTGCAAGTCGGATCCGGTGCCGGGCTCGGTCATGGCGATTGCGCCCACCCACTCGCCACTCACCAGCTTCGGTAGCCAGCGCAGTTTGTGCTCGTGATCGGCGTAGGCATTGAGGTAGTGCGGCACGATTCCCGAGTGCACGCCGAGTTGGAGTGAATGATCACCCGCCATGACCTGCTCGTGGAACAGCACGGCGTCGTGCGCGAAAGTTCCTCCTCCGCCGCCGTACTCGGTGGGGATCGACATGCCGGCGAGCCCGAGCGCCCCGAGTTCTCGATATGCGGATTTGTCGGGAAAACCTTGGGACGCGAAGCGTTTCTGATGCGGTGTGACGTGTTTGGCGAAGAAGTTCCTTGCCAGGTCGGCCACGGCCTCCAATTCGTCGTCCATCCACGGGGACCGTCGTTCTGCGGTCCGGGTTGCGGTAGATCCTTGCGTCATCGTGATTCTCCCGATCGATGAAGTGCGACCCGCGAGCGGATCCGACTCCACCTATCATCCACACTGTTGACATAGTGTCAATAAAGGGGTGGTCGAATCGACCTCCGGACCCGCCTCGAATTCCACGTCGGCCGCCCGCAAGAATGGGACGACACAGACACGAACAGGCCGGCGCGAAGGATGGGCAGTGGACCCCGAAGAAACATCAGCGGGTCACGAGTCCAACCTCCCGGCTCCGCGGCCGGCGCGCAGCGTCCTGTTCGGATTGCCGCCGGTGGGAAACAGGTACCCCGGAGCGGTTCGCGTCGCCCTAGCCCTGGCGATTCCGGCGGCCATCGCCACACTGCTCGGATTCGGGTCTGCTTCGCTCCTGGTCGGCCTCGGTGCATTTGCATCGATCTACGGTGAGGGTCGTCCGTACCGGAGCAGGTGGAAGGCAGTCGGTATCGCTGCGACGGCGCTGACGATCCTGTCCTTCGTCGGGGCATCGGTGGGTGAGCCCGTCCACCGAGCCATCGCCGAGGGAGCGCCGACGGTGCTGCTCGTCTTTGTCGTGCTGATCATGGCCGTCGTGGTGTCGACCTGCGCCTTCACCGTCGACGCGCTTCGATTGGGTCCACCGGGCGCGTTCTTTCTGTTGCTCACCACCGAGATCAGTTCCGTGATCGCCACTCCCGGTCAGCCGCCGGTCGAGGTCGCGATGTGGACGGCAATCGGTGGGATCAGCGCGGTGGTCGTCTCGATGACGGGAATCCTGTGGGCACCGAGAGCTGTCGAACGCAGCGCTGTGCAGGCAGCCGTCTCGGCCGTTGCGGAGTACACGGACGCTCAGGCGAGGTACGCCCCACCCGAACTCACGCGAGACAAACGCCACGCTGCAGCACTTCGGCTGCACGACGCGTGGCAGTGCCTTTACCGCGGCGCAATCGTCGGGAAAGACCACCCGTTGACCCGTGAACTTGAACGAGCGCAGATCTCGATGGCCAGGGCGATCTCCGACGACCACGATCCGGAGCTCATGGCGGACCCCGCGTTCGACGTCGACGAGGTCGGGGCCCACCCGCCTCTGCCCGACCCGACGATCCGATATCGGTTCCTCCGCGCCTGCAACCCGTCCAGCCGAGCGTCGGTGACGGCACTTCGGCTGTCCATTGCCTGTATGGCGGCGGGAACCCTCACCGTCCTGCTCGGCATCGATCGCCCGGACTGGGCGGTGATCGCCGCGGCGATGGTCCTTCATCAAGGACCGGATCGAATACTGGGCACCTATCGCGGAATCCACCGCATCGGCGGAACCGTCCTCGGGTTGATTCTGTTGGGTGCCATCTACGCCTGGAGTCCGACCGGTCTGTGGTTGGTGGCGGTACTTGCAGTCCTGATGGCGGGGATCGAGCTGTTCCTGGTGCGGAATTACGGGATAGCCGTCATCTTCATCACCGCCCTCGCGATTCTCCTCGGCGCGGCCGGTGGTGCGCACGGGACCGTCCGACATCTGATCCTCAGCCGCATGCTCGAGACGGCAATCGGCGTCGTCGTGGCGTTGGTGGTCCTGTGGACGGTGGGGCGCGGTGCGCATCGACGCACTCTGATCTGGGTCGACGAACGGGCGAGTAGCGTCCTGTTCAAGCTACTGACCGAAATTCGCGCGAGGCACTATGCACCACAGGCGAATTGGTCGGAGCTTTCGGAGCTTCGACGGGACCTGGACTTCGAACTGCGAGGTAGCGCGATGGCCGGGATCGACGCCGCCCACAACGAACCCGAGTGGGCGTCGCAGCAGTGGAGGACGCACACCGAATTGCACCATCTGGGATCGGATGTACTGCACCGACTGTGGTTCGGCACGCAGGTGTCCAGATCACACCTCGAGGAATGGGAGTCTCGCTACTTGCGTTCGGGTTCGGTGTGATCGAGCATCGGCACAGCGCTGAACTTGGCTGGATTCGCAATGTCGTAGGCTGCGCACACAACTCCGTCGCGGACAGTGAAGCCGGCAACGCGAGCGGCGAACTGCGGGTACTGGTCGTCCCCCGGTGAGCCGGCGAATACACCGCCGAGCTGTCCGTTGACGAGAACCGGTGACATCGAGAACACCGCTGCCGGTCCGTACTTGCGGGCCAATCCCAGATAGAACCGCGCGACACGATCGCTGCCGCGCACAATGTTGACAGCCGTGCGGGTAGTTCCGCCTGCGTCACCGATCAGGACGGCATCGGGATCGAGTGCACCTATCACGGCGTTCAGATCTCCACTCGCGATAGCCGTCACCAATCGCTCGACGGCAGCAGCATGCTCCTCGCTACTGACCGGGACCGGCGCCGACGCTGCGGCTTTACGGGCCCGCGAGGCCAACTGACGGGCAGTGGCCACTTCGATGTCGAGGATGCGCGCAACCTCGGCGAAGGGCACGTCGAAGCCGTCATGCAGGACGAAGGCAACGCGTTGAGCGGGAGTAAGGGTGTCCAGGACGACGAGGGCAGCAAAACGATTCTGTTCCTGCCTCACGACGTACTCCAGCGGATCGGGTGTCGCTGAGGGTGTGCCCGCGGTGGCGTCGACGGGCGTGACGATCGGCTCCGGAAGCCACTGTCCGACATAGCTTTCTCTTCTGACCGCGGCCGATTTGAGATGATCGAGGCAGATTCGGCCGACAACTGTGGTGAGCCATCCGCGCAGTTCGCGGATCTGCAATTCGTCGCCTCGCGTGTTTTCGGCAACTTGAAGCCGTATCCACGCTTCCTGCACCGCATCCTGAGCGTCGCTGAAACTTCCGGTGAGACGGTAGGCTACCGACGTCAGGTGGCCACGGTGTTGCTCGAAGTCCTGCGCAGTCGTCGGCGAAAGCATGCCCTCATGATACTGACCTCACACATTAAATCCGGCATGAATGTAACCGTTGACCCAGGTAGTGGGTGCCGACGTATGGTTTCGGCACTGCTCACGGCTCGATCCTGTCTGCACATTCATTGGAGTCTCACGTGTTTCGGTCTTTCCCGCTCATGTCGCTCAACTGTTGTCGTTGAACTGACATTCCCACACCTGCCTGTGCCGAGTGCCGCACACGGCGCTCCGGACAGGTGTAGCCGAGAACTGAACCAATCATCTTCTACAGGAAGCAACTTCATGATTCGCCCTCGTTTCGCGCGCTCGGT
This sequence comes from Rhodococcus sp. D-46, assembly GCF_011290655.1. Taxonomy (NCBI): domain Bacteria; kingdom Bacillati; phylum Actinomycetota; class Actinomycetes; order Mycobacteriales; family Nocardiaceae; genus Rhodococcus; species Rhodococcus sp. D-46. The sequence continues at coordinate 241,468 of NZ_JAANTF010000007.1, forward strand.
AGCCGCGGTCGTCGCTCTTGTCACTCTGTCCAGTTTTGCCGTTGCCTGCTCGGGCTCCTCCGACGAAGTGGTCAAGACCGCCGACGGCAAGACCGTCCTGCGGTACGAGGGCAGCACCGGACAGGTCATCTACCCCGAACTGGCCGCTGACCTCGGCTACTTCAACGACGTGGAGCTCAACTGGATCGGCGATACGACCAGCGGCCCTCAGAGCATTCAGAACGCAGCGACCGGTCAAACCGAGTTCGGCGGAGCGTTCAACGGGGCGGTGGTGAAGTTGGCTTCCGCGGGTTCACCGATCACCTCGGTCATCGGGTACTACGGCTCCGACAAGGAGAGCTTCAACGGGTACTACGTTCTCGACGACAGTCCGATCAAATCGGCGAAGGACCTGATCGGCAAGAAGGTCGGGATGAACACCCTCGGTGCGCACCACGAGTTCGTCGTGCGTGAATGGCTTGCGCGGGAGGGGCTTACACCGGACGAGATCAAGCAGGTGGAACTGATCGTGGTTCCGCCGGTCAACACGGAACAAGCGTTGCGGCAGGGACAGATCGACGTCGCCACCCTCGGCTCGGTCTTCCGTGACTCCGCGCTCGAACGTGGTGGCCTTCGCGAGCTGTTCACCGACGAATCGCTGTTCGGCTCGTTCACCTACGGCACGTTGGTGTTCCGTGACGACTACATCGCGCAGAACAAGGAGGCGGTCGCCGATTTCGTGCAGGGAACAGCGAGGGCCATCCGCTGGACGCAGACGCACCCACGAGAAGAAGTGATCGCGAAGCTGACGTCGATCATCAACAGCCGCGGACGCAACGAGGACACCAAGCTCATCAGCTACTGGAAGAGCCCGGGGGTCGCCGGTCCCGGCGGAACGATCACCGATACCGAGATCAGCACGTGGATCGACTGGCTCACCCGTAACGGCGAACTCGAAAAAGGAAAGTTGAAGCCGTCGGACATCTACACCAACGAATTCAACCCGTACGCCAACGGAACGTATTCACCCGACAGCGGCGCTGACGGACAGGCACTGGAGGCAGCAAAATGAGCACAGAACCGAAACTACGGCTCGAGCACGTCACCAAACAGTTCGACATTCGTGGGACCGACGAAGTTTTCACCGCGGTCGAGGACATCAACATCGACGTGGCGCCGGGGGAGTTCCTGGTCCTCGTCGGGCCGAGTGGTTGCGGAAAGTCGACTCTGCTGGACCTCCTCGGAGGACTCAGTTCGCCCACTTCCGGTCGAATCCTTCTGGACGGCAAGCAGATCACGGGCCCAGGCTTGGATCGGGGAATCGTCTTCCAGCAATACGCGCTGCTTCCATGGCGAACTGCACGTCACAACATCGAGTTCGGACTCGAAGCGAAGGGCGTGAAGAAGAGCGAGCGACGCGAGCTCGCCGAGCATTACCTCGAACTGGTCGGTCTGCAAGGTTTCGCGGATCGCTATCCGCACGAGTTGTCCGGTGGAATGAAGCAGCGAGTCGCGATCGCCCGCAGCCTGGCATTCGACCCCGAAGTGTTGCTGATGGACGAACCATTTGCAGCGCTGGACGCACAGACGCGAGAGTCGCTGCAGGACGAGCTTCTGCGCATCTGGAAGGCCACCGGCAAGACGATCCTGTTCATCACCCACGGAATCGACGAGGCCATCTACCTCGGGCAACGTGTTGCAGTACTGACGTCGAGGCCAGGGCGCGTCAAGACGATCGTCGACATCGACATCGACCGGTCCGGCGACGACGTGCGATCAGGTGAGGAGTTCCGAGTGTTCCGGCACCGGATCTGGACGCTACTGCACGGTGAAGTCGAGCGCGCTCGGGCCGGCGAACTCGATCCTGCCAAGGAGGTTGCACATGTCTAGCGCATTGGCGACGCCGGAGGTGGTCGCCACTCCGAAACCGTTGGCCGACAAAACACCTGACATTGCGCAGCGGAGCCAGGCCGGCGGCAAGGCGGCGCGCTACATTGGTTCCACCGCCTGGCGGATTGCCAAGCCGTCGATTGCGATCGCGATCTTCCTCGGGATCTGGGAAGCGGCACCTCGGCTCGGGCTGGTGGACAAGGTCTTCCTCCCGCCCTTCACCGAAGTTGTGTCCGCATTCTTCACCCTCGCCGAGAACGGACAATTGCAAGAGCATGTTTCCGCCAGTCTGACGCGTGCGCTGACCGGCTTCTTCGTGGCCATCGCGATCGCGATTCCGTTGGGAATTGCGATCGCCTGGTACCGCCCGGTCTCCGACTTCCTCAACCCGATTCTCGAATTGTTCCGCAACACAGCAGCCTTGGCGCTGCTTCCCGTCTTCGTGCTGATTCTCGGAATCGGTGAGGAATCGAAGATCGCCCTGGTGATCTACGCCTGCACCTTCCCGATCCTGCTCAACACCATTTCGGGTGTGCGCACGGTCGATCCGCTGCTGATCAAGTCCGCTGCCTCGCTGGGGTTCTCCTCGATTCGGCTGTTTCAGAAGGTGGTTCTGCCCGCCGCTGTTCCCACGATCTTCACGGGTATCCGCATGGCAGCCGCGTCGTCGATTCTCGTGCTGATCGCCGCCGAAATGGTCGGGGCCAAAGCCGGTCTCGGGTATCTGATCACCGCTTCACAACTCAACTTCCAGATCCCGAACATGTACGCGGGCATCGTCGCGATCTCGTTGTTGGGTCTGACAATCAACGCGATTCTGGTCCTGATCGAACGTCGGCTCTCGCGCTGGCGCGTCACCACCTGACCACACATTCACGGAAAGATTCTGCGAACTCATGTCCGAACGACAATTTCATCTGAACGCCTTCCTGATGGGCGTCGGCCATCATGAGGCGGCGTGGCGCCACCCACGCACAAACGCGGCCAACCTCCTGGACGTCAAGCACTTCCAGGAATTGGGGAGAATCGCCGAGCGTGGAAAGCTGGACTCGGTGTTCTTCGCCGACGGTCTAGCAGTCGGCCCGCGGGTCAAGTACAACACCCAGGCGATCTTCGAACCCGTCACCTTGCTGTCGGCGATCTCTGCGGCCACCGACAAGGTGGGACTGATTGCAACCGCGTCGACCAGTTACAGCGATCCGTACACTCTCGCAAGGAAGTTCGCTTCCCTCGATCACATCAGTGGTGGACGAGGCGGGTGGAACATCGTGACGTCGGCCGGCGCCGACGAGGCCGCGAACTTCGGCCTCGATGCGGTACCGACGCACAGCGGTCGTTACGAGCGCGCCGAGGAGTTTCTCGACGTGACGCTCGGACTCTGGGACAGCTGGGAAGAGGGGGCAGTTGTCCTGGACGAAGAGACCGGAATCTTCGCCGATCCTGATCGTGTCCATCGCATCGACCATGACGGTCAACGATTCACGGTGGCTGGCCCGCTCAATTCGCCGAGGTCTCCACAGGGACGTCCGTTGCTCGTGCAAGCCGGTTCCTCCGAGAGCGGTAAGGACTTCGCGGCGAAGTATGCCGAGGCCGTGTTCACCGCTCAACGAACACTCGAGCAGGGGCAGGATTTCTACAACGATCTCAAAGCGCGGCTGATCAAGTACGGGCGTAGTCCCGACGAGATCAAGGTGCTGCCAGGCATCGTTCCCTTCATCGCGGGTACGGAAGAAGAAGCCAAGGCACTGGAGCAGTCGTTCACGGATCTCATCTCACCTGAGTACTCGCTGCGCCAACTCTCGAACATGGTGGGCGTCGACCTCACCGAGCATTCGCTGGATGCCCCGTTGCCCCCGTTGCCGGACATCGATCGCATCCAAGGAAACAAGAGTCGATACCAGCTCGTCAAAGACCTTGCGGAGAGCGAAAACCTCACCGTCCGTGAACTGATCGGCAAACTCGGCGGTGGCCGTGGGCATCGGACATTTGCCGGGACACCGGAGCAGGTCGCGGACGAGTTGACCGAATGGTTCGACAAGGGCGCCGCGGACGGCTTCAACATCATGCCGCCCTATCTGCCCGGAGGGCTCGAGTTGTTCGTCGACCGGGTCGTGCCGATTCTGCAGGCGCGTGGGCTCTTCCGGACCGAATACACGGAATCCACCCTGCGAGGTCACTACGGCCTCGATCGTCCGGCGAATCGGTTCTCGCGGGCCGCTGACGCGGCAGAAGTGAGCGCGTGACGGAAACACTGCCCAAGGAACAGCCGGCGATTGCCGGTCTCAAGCCACTGGTCACAACGGTTTTCGTACCGGCGGCCATCTTCGGGATCGGTCAGGGTGCGGCTGCCCCCATCATGGCCGTCACCGCGCGCGACCTGGGTGCCTCGGTTGCCGTCGCCGGCCTGATCGTTGCACTCGGTGGTTTGGGCGCCGTACTCGGTGACCTCCCCGCCGGCCGGATCGTGTCGCGTTTCGGTGAGCGCAGGTCGATCATCGGCGGAAGTTCCTTGGGTGCAACAGGAGTGGTGATCTGTCTCCTTGCACAGACTCCGTGGATGCTCGGTATCGGCGCACTGTTGACCGGATTGGCGAATGCGGTGTGGGGCCTTGCGCGGCAGAGCTACCTCGCCGAGACCGTGCCACTCGGTCTACGGGCCCGAGCAATGTCGTCGTTCGCTGCGATGTGGCGGTTGGGTTTCTTCCTGGGACCGCTCATCGGGGCCGGCGTGATTCTCCTGGTGGGAGCGCGCGGAGGATTCCTTGTCCAGTTGGTGGGCGTCGTGCTCGCCGGGGCGCTGATGGCCCGCGTTCCGGACCCGCCACGAAAGGTGCAGGCAGGCAACAGCGATCACGGACACGTCACGCTCCCGGAGATCCTTCGCCGTCATCGTGCCGCTCTGTCGACGCTCGGGACAGGCTCCCTTCTGATGGGCGCCGCCCGCGCTTCGCGTGAGGCCGTTCTTCCATTGTGGGCATTGCACCTCGGATTGGATGCAGCCCAGGTGAGTGTGATCTTCGGTATCGGTGCGGCCGTGGACCTGCTGTGCTCGTACCCGGCCGGACACATCATGGACCGATACGGCCGCAGGCTGGTCGCGGTGCCTTCGCTGACGGTGATCGGTGTGTCGTACCTACTGTTGCCGTTCTCGACGGGTGCAGTGGGATTGACCGTGGTCGCTGTCGTGATGGGGATCGGCAACGGGCTGGGCAACGGCGTGATCATGACCCTCGGTGCCGATATCGCCCCGCCCGAAGAACGCGCCGAGTTCCTCGCTGCATGGCGATTGACTCACGACACCGGCATGTTCGGTGGGCCGCTCGCGATCGGTCTACTCGCCGCGGTGCTCCCACTCGGGTGGGCATTCGCCGCTCTGGGCGCGACGTCGTTCGCCGGCGCGGCGATGATGTTCCGCTTCATTCCGGTCTACTCTCCGCGGGTGTCACCCCGGTCGCGCGTCGGGAAACTGTAGGTAGGCTCGCTACATGCGATTCGGACTGTTCGTACCTCAAGGCTGGCGTCTGGACCTGGTCGGCATCGACCCCGCAAAGCAGTGGGAGGTGATGCGAGACTTCACGCTGCGCGCGGAGGCAGGGCCGTGGGAGTCGGTGTGGGTCTACGACCACTTCCACACCGTTCCCCAGCCGACGGAAGAAGCGACTCACGAGGCGTGGACATTGATGGCCGCACTCGGTGCGTCGACCTCGCGTATCCGACTGGGCCAGATGTGTACCGCCATGAGTTACCGAAACCCGGCGTACCTCGCCAAGGTCGCCGCGACCACCGATCTCATCACGGGTGGACGCGTCGAGATGGGCATCGGCGGCGGCTGGTACGAGCAGGAGTGGCGCGCATACGGCTACGGCTTCCCCTCTGCCGGTGAGCGTCTGGGCCGCCTCGACGAAGGAATCCAGATCATGCAGCAGGCGTGGTCGACCGGCAGCGCGACGCTCGACGGCAAGTACTACCAGGTCGACGGAGCGCTGTGCCGTCCACTTCCGTTGCAAGAGGGCGGAATTCCCATCTGGGTTGCCGGTGGCGGCGAGAAGGTCACACTCAAGATCGCGGCCAAGTACGCGCAGTACACGAACTTCGACGGCACCCCGGCCGGCTTCGCGCACAAGTCCGAAATCCTGAAGAAGCACTGCGACACCGTCGGTAGCGATTTCGACGCCATCGTCCGTTCGGCCAACTACAACGTGGCCATCGGCGCGACGGAATCCGAGGTGGCTCAGCGGTTGGAGACACTGAAGGCCCGACTGACGCCGTTGGTCGGCGAAGCTGCCGCCGATGCGTCGCTCGATGCGTTCCGCGGAATGCCTGCCGTGGGTACGCCCGAGCAGATCATCGAGAACCTGTCGGCGCTCGCGGCGCAGGGACTCGAGTACGGAATCTTCTACTTCCCCGAGGCCGCGTACGACACGTCGGGAATCGAGATGTTCGAGAAGGAAGTGCTGCCCGCGCTCGCGTAACCGTTGGGGCTAGCGCAGCGAGTCAGGAAGATCGGCCGGGTTGATCAGAACCCGGCGATCGGGGTGGGTGCGAACTTCTTCGGAATCGGGAATCCGGCTCTGCAGGAAGTTCCACTCGCTCGCACTGACAGCAGCGATCGCGCGTGCCAGCACTGCCGAGTCCTTGGTCCCCCACTCGATCGGCATGGGACTGACCATCTGCCACGTGTCAGCCTTGCTGCGGGTGGAACGATCCGAACGCAGTGCGACCGACGGAATGCGGTCGCCGACTCGCCACTTCGGATTGAGTCGAACGTTGCGGCTGACGAGCGCGTACTGCGGTGCTCCGGCCGCAGGCTTCGCGATGTCGATCAATGCCGTCAAGGTCGCCGCTCGAGGGTGAACCTCGGTGACGATCGCGGGAACCAGTGGGTTGTCCGCATACAGAGATTCGACGCTTCCCACCTTGCGAGGTGCCCACACGGCAACCCACAGGGAACTGGCCGCACCGATGGCGAGGACTGCGCCGATGATGATGGACCACACCTCGCCCATGCTGATCAACCAGGCCCCGACCGCGGCGAGGACGATCGCGAAGATCACCGCAGAAATCTGCAGGCGGCGTACATCGGCCAGTGTGTCGTTGACCGACTTGGCATGAGCCTTGTCGACGGTGAACTGGAAGTCAGCCACGAAAAATTCCTTCGGGTGGTGCCGGACGATCTAGGACCGGCCCCCGATCGCCCGGGGACCGTCCACCAGCGTAGCTAGTTTCGCGCGCGCTCCCACATCTGCAGGTAAGCCTCGGCGCCGCGGCTCATGTCCTCGATGATGGTGTCGCCGTCGGCGCCCGCAGCAATACGCATGTCCGCGATCCAGTCGGGAATCATCCCGTACTGCGCCACGCCGTCGGTGTTCACGTCGAAAACCCGGGTGCCGGCGCGCTGCTGGTCCATGACCGTGCCGTCGAAGGCGGTGTACGGATATTGCAGCGGATTTTCTGCGGCGTCGCCGCGCGGTGCGGCCTGCGGCCCGAAGCCGTTGGTGTCGGCGCCGTAGCCGAAACCGAAGTAGTAGTTCTCGCTTCGCATCGCCCGTGCGTCCCGCCACTGGTCGATGAACCCACGCTCCTCGGGCTTTTCGTCCGATGCGTCGAGTTGCCCGGCGTACAGGGCGACAAATCCGCCGAGTGCGTAGATCCGCTTGTACAGGCTCGGGTCGCTCCAGCTGTGACTGGAAACGACGCCGGAGTAGTTCGCAGCTTCGAGAATATCGAGAGCCGCTTCGGCGGTCTTGACGCTCATGTGATCGATGTCCACGATCATCCCTCGGTCCATCAAACCTCGGATCGTGTATGCGCCGAGGTCGGTCAGGCCGTGCGAATTGCATTGCGGACCAGAGGGGTACACCGGAAGCGTCACTCCGGGTGGGAGTACCGCGAGAAGATTCTGTGCGCCGTCGACCTTGGTGGGCAGCACATTGTCCTCGGCAACGCCGGTGCATGGTTCCGACTGCCAGAACTCCCCGGTGCCCAGGTAGTTGCCGATATTGACGGCCACTCCGGTGACGCCGCCGTCGAAACGGGCACCGCCGAGGGCGTTGTCGAACTTGTGCGTGACGATCATCTGCCGGACACCGAGGTCGTACAACTCGTCCAGGCCGCGGTCGATGTCGTCCTCGGTGCACTGCGGAATACCGTTGCGCACAGAGCAACCGAAGGGTTCGGACACCTCCACCCCGAGGGTGACGGCCAGCTTTCCGTCGGCGGCCACCTGCCTGGCCTGTTCAGGGGAGCTCACGATGCGGAACCAACCCCGGCCGGGACCGCCGTACTGGGCGTCGATGTAGTCCTGGAGTTCGCGTGTCTGCTGCGCCTGGATCCGGACGGTCTCCATCTCGTCACAGGGATTTCGTTTACTCGGATACAGCTCGCACAGGACACGATTGGCGACAAAGAGATTGGTGAAGATTCGCAGCCCGCCGCGCCAGGCCCGCTCGACCCACTTGTAGTACGTCTGCTCGTGCGTCAGTGAATCGTGCGCCGGCCAGTCGGCGAAACTCGGCCAGCCGGTGGTGTCGTGAGTTTCGAAGGGATTGCCGTACGACAGAACGTTTTCGAGGAGCGCCGGTATCCCGTCAGGTTGATGGTCCGGGCAGTCGACGAGCGCTGCGGTGACGCCCTGAGGATCGAAAGGTCGGCCGCAGTGCAGGTTTCCGCCCATGAACTCGGAAGCGTTCATGTGCACGTGTGTGTCGATGAATCCGGTGACTTCACCGTTCGGTCCGATTTCTCCCGGAACGCCGTTTGCGCCCACCTCCGCTTCGGGGAAATCGGCGCAGCCATCGCGCGGGATCAGCGTGAACGCAGATTCGGGAACGTCACCGGGATCGGACATCGTGAGCATCAAGTCGCGCGAGATCAGTTGACGGCCGTTCGAGGTCGCGGTCAGAACGAACGATTCACCGGTGGACATCACGGTCCAGTCGGTGGAGGGAGTTGCTTCGGAAGTGGCGAGTACCGAGTCCGCGCCGTCGTGCGAGAGCATCGACCCGTCCGGGCCGTACAGCATGAATCGACCCAACTGGGCCGCATGTAGTCGGAACGGTTCGGCGTCTGCGGCTTTCGTTACGTCGGTGAGGTACGCCGACCCGTCACGACGGACGAAATCACCAGACTCGGTGCGCAGCGCGAAGCAACCGTTCGCAAGTGCGTACACCGAGTTCTGCGCAGTAGGAGCAGGACTCGGTGCCGCGGCGCTGACGCCGGTCGCGGCGACGACGACGGCGGCAGTCAGCAGCGAGATGGTTCCGGCGAGCCGACCCCGTAGACGTGGAACTGAGCGCATGGTGCTGGTGACCCCCGGCCGATGGACACGACTGTGACAGGGGACACTCTACAGATAACTGGACGTATGTCCATTTGATTCTGCAACGTGTTGCAGAAATGCTCAGCCGATGGCAGGTCCGAGCAGGTCATCGGCGTCGGTGATCCGATAGGCGTAGCCCTGTTCGGCGAGGAATCGCTGACGATGTGCCGCGTACTCCGCATCGAGAGTGTCGCGGGAAACCACCGAATAGAAGTGAGCCTGACCGCCGTCGTGCTTGGGTCGCAGTAGGCGTCCGAGTCGCTGCGCTTCTTCCTGTCTCGACCCGAAGGTTCCCGAAACCTGCACGGCGACAGATGCCTCCGGAAGGTCGATCGAGAAGTTCGCGACCTTGCTCACCACCAGCGTCTGGATCTCACCGTTACGGAACTGATCGAACAGGATCTCGCGTTCCTTGTTCTTGGTGGATCCCTTGATCACCGGGGCGTTCAGGGCTTCGCCGAGTTCGTCGAGCTGATCGAGATACGCACCGATCACCAAAGTCGGAGAATCGGGGTGCTTGGCCAGGATCGACTTCACGACCGCAATTTTCGTGTGAGCCGTCGAGCACAGTTTGTAGCGCTCCTCCGGTTCGGCGACGGCATAGGACATGCGCTCGGCGTCCGTCATCGTCACTCGCACCTCGACGCAGTCGGCCGGCGCGATCCAGCCCTGCGCTTCGATGTCCTTCCACGGAGCGTCGTAGCGCTTGGGGCCGATGAGCGAGAAGACGTCGCCTTCGCGGCCGTCCTCGCGAACCAGCGTTGCGGTCAGGCCGAGACGGCGGCGCGACTGCAGATCTGCCGTCATCCGGAAGACGGGCGCGGGCAACAGGTGGACCTCGTCGTAGATCACCAGTCCCCAGTCGCGGGAGTCGAAAAGTTCGAGGTGCTTGTACTCGCCCTTCGTGCGACGTGTGATCACCTGGTAGGTCGCGATCGTGACCGGCCGAATCTCCTTGCGCTCGCCGGAGTATTCGCCGATTTCTTCCTCGGTCAACGATGTACGCGCGATCAACTCACGCTTCCACTGACGACCGGCAACGGTATTGGTGACGAGGATGAGGGTGGTGGCCTTGGCCTTTGCCATCGCTGCGGCGCCCACCATCGTCTTGCCGGCGCCACACGGCAGCACGACGACGCCCGAGCCGCCGGCCCAGAACGAATCCGCTGCCATCTGCTGGTAGTCGCGCAGTTCCCAGTGGCCCTCTTCGAAAGCGAGATCGATCGGGTGCGCTTCGCCGTCCACATAGCCGGCGAGGTCCTCGGCCGGCCAGCCCACCTTGAGCAGCATCTGCTTGAGGCGGCCGCGTTCGCTCGGGTGGACGATCACGGTGTCGTCGTCGACCTTCTCACCGAGCATCGGCGAGATCTTCTTGTGTCGCATCACCTCGGTGAGGACTGCGCGGTCGAGGCTGACCAGGATGAGGCCGTGCACCGGGCTCTTGACCAGCTGTAAGCGTCCGTACCTGGCCATCGTGTCGACGATGTCGACCAGCAGCGGTTGTGGAACCGCGAATCGTGAGTACGACACGAGCGCGTCGACAACCTGCTCGGCGTCGTGTCCGGCGGCGCGGGCATTCCACAAGGCCAGGGGAGTGATGCGATAGGTGTGGACGTGTTCGGGGGCCCGTTCGAGTTCCGCGAAGGGGGCGATTGCCTGCCTGGCATCGCCGGCGCGCTCGTGGTCGACCTCCAACAGCAGCGTCTTGTCGGATTGGACGATCAACGGTCCGTCGGTCACGGAATCCTCCTAGTGAAACAAACGCGGCAGCCACAGAGCGTTGCGCCGCGTTGTCGGCTGACGCCAACCCTGCCATTGTCCTGGTATCGGGGCGCAGACGCCAACAGGCGACGCTCGCACAGCCCGAAGTAGAGGTGCCCGAGTGCGAGCACCCCTACGTCAACAGGGCAGGATCGACCGCTATTCCGGGAGGCCCGCGGGTAGTACGAGGATCTTCACGTGTTCGTCGGGTGCGCGCAGAGCTGCGAAAGCGTCCGAGACTCCATCCAGACCGACCCTGCCGGTGATGATCGCTTCGGCGTCGATCTCGCCGTCGGCGAGCCTCTGCAGGGTGATGTCGTAGGCATTCTCGTAAGGACCGTGACCGAAGTTGATCGAGATCCTCCGGAACTGCCCGACGACGGGAATGATCGTCTCGTCGCCGAACGGCGCAGCCAGAACCTGAATCCGCGAGTTGAACGGCAGAGTGTGCATCAGTTCTCCGATGACTCCCGCCCGCCCGCTGCATTCGTAGGCGATCAGAACTCCGTTCGCGGCCTGGCCGACAAGCTGGTTGCCTTCGGCGATCATTCGATTCCACAGTTCGATCGGATCCTGCTCGGCCGGATCGACGACGATGTCCGCGCCCATCTTCGCGGCGAGCTCGCGTCGTTTGGGGGAGGGCTCCGACGCGATGACGATCTGCGCTCCGCGCGCTTTCGCGGCGACGATGGCGCCCAGTCCGATCGTTCCGCAACCGATGACGAGCGCCGAATCGGCCGAGGTGAGGCCGGACTGTTGGAGATGCATCTCGCCGACGTGGAGAGGTTCGGCAAGTGTGGCGTGCTCGAGTGACAGGTGGTCGGGAACTTTGCGGACCCAGAACGCGTCGACGACTATGTGATCGCCGAACGCGCCGTGGTACTCGTTCGAGTAGCCGATGATCGTCGGGATCCCGGTAGCGGTGTCGGTGGCCAAGCCGATGCCGGCCACCCGATCGCCGATCGCGAAATCGTCTACTGCAGAACCGGTCTCGGAGACGATACCCGCGTATTCGTGCCCCAGCACCACTGGCGCGTCCGGATCGAAGGTGGCGAGCGGGTAGCCCCCGTCGTGCGCGACCTCGACGAATCGGCACGGGTCCTTCGACATGCTCAGGTCGCTGCCGCAGATCCCGCAGGCGACGACGTCGATGCGGATCTGATGGGGTGCCAACGGCGGCGGGTCGGCGATCTCGGTGACCGCGAATTCTCCCTGCTGGAAACGGACGGCCCTCATGCGCGCACGGCTCCCGTCTCGGCCGGCCGGCCGTAGTAGTCGGTATGGGCTTTGGTGATCGCTCCGACCAGCCCGCCGATCAGGTATTCGCGATTGTCCTCGGCGAACTGCATGCTCGCCTGACGCCCGACATTTCGCTTCCGGAAGTGCGGGACCACCTCGGAGGCGAACAATTCGTAGCTGCGTTTGGTGTCCTCCCAGCTCGCCATGTCGACGTGAAGGATCAAGAACGTGCCGAACCCTCCCGTCTTCTCGATCAGACGCTCGATCTGTGCGATCGCATCTTCGGGGGTACCGATGATCGCCTGACCGAACTCGCCGAGCGTGTCGTTTCGCCACTGATCGATGATTCCGGCAGGTGTATCTGCCCAGGCCGGGTTCTGGCCGGTCTGTCGATTCACGTAAGAAGCCATCGATCCGATCCGCCGGCTCACGGCGCGCTCGGCCTCGGCTCGGGTCTCGGCGATGAACATCGGATTGACCACACGCCACGTCGCTCGGTCGGCGCGGTGGCCGTGTTCGGCCGAGACCTTCTCGTACACATCCCAGTTGCGATCCAGTGCGTCGAAGCCGCTGGGTGAACTCGCCGCCAATGAGAGCAGGGAGAGGCCGTTCTTGCCTGCGAGCACCGAACCGTTGGGGGAAATCGTGGACGCTGTCACGGTCTCGATGCCGTCCGCGCGGTAGGTGGGTAGCTGTGCGCGTGCGTCACGCAACGTGAACCAGTCGGTTTCCATGTTGACGACCTCGCCGCGAAGCAACGCGAGAATGGCCTCGAGCGCTTCGCCCTGGCGACGACGCTGGGCCGACGGGTTGATGCCCATCATGTGTGCATCGAGGGGGATCTTGCCCGGGCCGGTGCCGAAGATGAGCCGTCCGCGGGTCTGCAGATCGAGCTGAGTGATGCGGTCGGCCGTGATCAACGGGTGGTGATAGGGCAGAGACGTCACGCCTGTGCCGAACTGGATGCGCTCGGTTCGCTCTGCGGCGGCCGCGATGAACATGTCCGGGGCAGGCACGATCTCGGCGCCGGTCGAATGATGCTCACCCATCCACGCTTCTTCGAATCCGAGGTGGTCCAGGTGTGTCATGAGGTCGATATCGCGTCTGAGTTGCAGGGCGGGATCGGCGTCGAGCGGGTGGTACGGGGCGAGGAAGGCTCCGAAGCGGATGGACGATGCGGACCACACGATGACAACTCCTGTCGACAGGGGAGTGATTTGGATCACTCGCTCTGATCGAGATGTCTAACATGGATCAACTGATCCAATAAGTTGAGCCTCCCGCACAGTGGGAGATTTGTAATCACCTGTGGTTCAACGTTATCTGGTGCAATGACGTCGGATATCGTTGTTGCAAGTCGATCGACTGAACCAAGTACTTTCCGAAGGAGTACTGAACCAAGTACTTTCCGAAGGAGTATTGAAGAGGTATGCAACTGGACGTCACAATCACCCCCGACTCCTCGACCGTCGAACTGAACAGTGTCGACGACTTCACCAGTCTCTCGGTCGTCGTTGGCGGCGACGATCGATCCGAGACTCTGAGTCGGGTACTGGAACCGTGGGGGGAACTCGAGGGGGATCACGTCTGGCTCGACATCGGCCACTTGGAGCAAGCCGTCGCTGCCCGGATCGGAAACACCGAGTGGAGACAGAAGTTCTCCGCGATGGTGGACTACGCACGCGCCCACGGCTGGGTGGATCGCGACAACAGGGTGCGAGCACACCGTGAATCACTCTGACTCCGCGTTCGCCACGGTTGAGACGTTTGTCGAGCCCGTGCGAAGCTCGTTCGTATGACCGACTCCCGGCAGAACCGTCAAGGCGACGCGACGCGTCTGCGTTTGCTCAAAACTGCTGAACGGCTTTTCGCGACAGAGGGATTGGATGCAGTTTCGCTGCGCTCGGTCAACGCCGCGGCCGGTCTCGGGCCGTCATCGGTCCACTACCATTTCGGAACCAAGGACGATCTGGTCGCAGCGGTGCTGTCGGACATGGGAACGTCGGTGCGAGATCAGATCAGCGCGAACGTCGACGCCCTCTCCGCCGACAAGACGCCGCCGACGGTCGAGGCGCTGGTACGGGCCGCCACTGCGCCCTACAAGGCATTGCTCCTTCGCCATCGCACGCGGGGAATGCGATGGATCAGAATCGTCACGCAGATCTCGCAGCCGCAGATGTCACGACCGGGCCATCCAGCCCTCGAGGCGACCGAGCTGCACCTGCGTGAACATCTTCTCGACCAGGTCCGTCGTACTTTTCCTGCTACCGATCCCGAACGGCTCGAGACTCGCTGGGCGATTGCCTTGATGGGCTTCCTTCAGGCGTTGAGCCGGGCGGACGATTGGAGCGGAAGTGGCAAGCCGCTCGCGCCGGAGCGGCTTGCCGACTTCTACGAGGACCAGGTCGTCTTTCTGGTGGGTGGTGTGCGGCAGTTATTGGGGTGAGCGCCTAATCGATGCGTCTCCTATTTCTGCGCGACCACTGACTTCCGCATTTCCATTACATGAGTAATAGCTTCGGAAATTCCGGACCGGTAACCGATATTCTTTTCGGAATCACCCGGAGTGGAATCAAGCTCCGATTCGAGTCTCGTTTGAATGCGGTCCAGGGTATGGATTGTTCTTTTCACGATGGTTGATTCTCTTTCTGCGGTAAATCCGATAGAAGTATTCCGGATTGCCGAGCGTGTTCGTCGAGGACGCAGAGTGAAGCGAGGGTCATGCCCGCTGCGTACCCGCGCGAGCGTGCGTCAGTTCCTCGATTACGTGACTTGAACAGGTTGAACGTTTCGTGCAGGTGCACGAGGGTGTCGGTGGAGGCAGGCATTGGTCAGCTTCGCAATCAGCTCGTCTTCTCTGGACTTTGCTGTCAGCTCCGCTTCCGCTTACGGATGAACTCGGAAGACTCCGCAGTTTTCGCCCGCTTCTCCGCGCGGCGTTCCTTGATCGACTGGGCGGGTTTCTTCATGTTCTTACCCGGCGCCTTGTCAGCCATTGTCGCTCCTCATTTTTCGAAGTGGCAATCACAAACTGACCTCGACCATACTTCATTTACAGAAAAAAGCCAGTTGCTTCTTTTCTGCTACTTTTTTCCGGAGTCGACGGGGCTGACGGAAGTAATTCGGTGCAACGTGAAACGGCGAACCGCGCCGCTCGCGGGGTCGAAGGCGTCCAGCTGTCCGCCGCCAACGCTGACGGGGTCGACGATGCGATGCGTCGCGACCCCCTGGGCGTCGACGTAGCCGATGTTGACGCTCGAATTGTCTCGGGCCGCCGTGGCCAGCAAGGCGATGGTGGCGGCGTTGTTCTCCCGTGAACCGTCCGTTCGCACTCCGCCGCGGCCGGGGTCGGAAGCACGGTCTCCGGCCCGCATCGTGCGGACCAACGACGCCAGCTGATCCGCCGACGGGCTCGCCGGCATCCTCGACGCCGGTCGGCTGCGACGGTTGGGTACACGTGCCCCACGTGGGCGGAGATCGACCAACGTGCCCGAGGAGTCCTCACCTGCCGGCGCGAATCCGGCGGCTCGCAGCTCGGTCAGGACTTCGCGGAGAGGGGCCTGCGAAATCGCGACGGTGGGAGCCAAGGCGCGCAGTGCCAACGGCTCGGCCACTGCGGATGCGAGGACCTCCGCCAGCAGTGACGCGTCCTCACATCGAATGAACGACGCCGCCACTCCGGCACGCAGTCGTCCGTGTCGACGGGCGACATCGTCGATCAAATACGAAAGTGATTGGGGGACAGGAGTCTTCGATTTCGAAGCGAACATCGCATGCAGTTCGGTGGCCGTCAGACCGGCGTCGAGCGCACGACGCACGCTGTCCTCGCTGATGCGGTACATGGACGCCGATCCGGCCGACTCGATGTCTGCGACCAGGCTCACCTGCTCGAGCAGGTCCGGTACCAGCGGGCCGGGCGCAACCAGAGTCAGATCCGCCTGGACCAGGATGTAGTCGATGGGCTCGGGTAGCGCGGACTGCATTTCGGCTTCGGCGTCCCCGCCGTGCAGCAAGGCTCGTCCAGGTGACGACAACGCGCCGCGGGCCACCAGCCCGAGAGCGGCGGCCTCGTCCAGAGTCCGCTCGATCGCGAACGTCCGCAGGCGCCCGCTCCATCGCGGGCGGCGCCACGCCAGCAGCCGACTTACCTCGACGGCCGACGCGGTCTGGCCGCTGTCGAGTTCGGAGAGCAGCCCGAGAATGGCCTGACGATCTCGCGGAGCCGCCGGAGCGCGGCCCTCCTCGGACAACGCCGCGATCGGCTTGTCGGTGGAATCGCGCAGCCCGATCATCCACGGGACTCGAGGTACGTCGACCCAGGCGGACGCCAGGACCTCCCACCGTCGCGCTGTGGACGCGTTCAGCCAGCCGTCGACCGCGAGCGTGGGCGTCCAGTATTCGTCCGCGTTGTCCGAGACCGGCGCCGGATCTGGTGTTCCACTGGCGATGAGTCCGGCTGCCGAGAGCAACTCGACAAGTAGGCTCACGCGCGCTTCGTCGAGATCGGCCGTCTTGGCCACGCGTCGTAGTTCTCGAACACCGAGCCCACCGGCTCGCAGTGCGGGGGCCGGCGCTGCGCCCAGAACAGCGATCACGTTCTCGCATTGGCGTACCAACTCGAGCGCCTCGCCGGCTGCTGCGGCGTTCACGTCCGCCGGCTTGAGTTTGTCGCCCCCGATGACAGGTGCGGTCAGCGTCGTCGGATCGAAAACCGGCTCGCCGCGGATGACCTGACGAACCGTCGCCGGAAGCTCGACGGTCTGCTCGTCGAGCCACCGCAGCAGGCCGGCCGCCAGCAGTCGTTGAACCGGGCGCTCAGGCGGCGTTCCGGGGGCAGCGTCGCGGGTGCGACCGATCGGGCTGGAGTTGGCGAGTGTCTCGAGGAGATCCCGCTCGCGGGTGTCCAGAGCGTTGAGCGCAGCCGAGATCTCGGTCTCGGTCATTGCCTCGGCAGGTTCGAGGGCGCGCCCCACACGCCACGGAATCATCCCGATGACTGCCGGGACGACGCTGATGGGATCGACACCCCAGATGAGGGCGGACGCGCGCATCTTCGACAGAGACTTGTCGACGGCCTTCTTGGTGACCTTGCCCTTGCCGGTCAGGGCGCGTTCGGCGATCGCACTGTTGAGCTCCGCCCGCGTCATCGGAGTTTCCTCGGCGCCGGCCAGTGCCAACAATTCGAGAAGACCGAAATCGAGGGTGTCGAGTTCGTCCGCGGCTCGGCTGACCGACGCGCGTTGCTGTGCCCGACCGCTGAGAACCACCATCGTGCTCGGCGGCGGTACGGCCAGATCGGGGCGCAGACGCAGCAACTCCGTCAACTCGGCGTCACTGCGCGCCGAGAGCCAATCGGTCAGACTTTCGGCTGCGGAACTGCCCGCCGGGGTGCCACGTGTTTCGGTCATCAGGTATCAGATTAGAGACCTGGTCTGTACGGCGTAACGGCGTCCTGTCAAAATGACTTCGTGGCCAACAATTCGAAGCAACACTATGTAGATCCAGGATGGCCGGAAACTGCAGACGGAGATCACGCAGTGACCGAATTGTCATCGACCCGCGCAGGTGGACTTTCACCCTTCGGCGAGGACACCACCTTTCCGGTTCCGGTGGAGTCACTTCCTTACGTACACCCGCACACCGTCATCAACCGATAACAACTCGACACGAAGAAGGCCCGCACCGAATCGGTGCGGGCCTTCTTGATGTTCGAGCGTCCGAGCGGACAGTCTTGCCGGTGTTACTTGAGGAACGACTTCGCGGTGTCGGCGACTGCGAGGATCTGCGGGTCGACCGGGATGCCGTTGGCCTCGGCGAATGCGATTGCCTGATCGATGGCGTCGGCGACCGGGTGTGCAACGGTCTGTGCGACCTGCTGCGCCGGAGCCGGAGCTGCCTGAGGAGCCGTCGTGGCCGGAGCGGAACGCTCGGTGGCGCCGCTGCTCAGCCCGAGGCTGGAGGAGCAGGACGGCCATGCGCCCCAACCCTGGTTTGCGAGAACACGCTCGGCAACAACGATCTGCTGCTCGCGAGTGGCCTGGTTTGCGGTGGCTGCGTACTGTCCGCCGCCGTGTGCGTTCCACGTGCTGGGGGAGAACTGCAGTCCGCCCTGGTAACCGTTGCCTGTGTTGATGGCCCAGTTTCCGCCGGCCTCACACTGGGCGAGACGATCCCAGTCGGAGTCGGGGGCAGCGTTTGCGGTTCCGGTGGCTGCAATTCCTGCTACGCCCATGATGGCGCCGGTGACGGCGACCTTGGCGACAGTGCGGCCGGTGGTGGTGGGCTTGCGATGGCGTCCGCTCATGATGGTCGAAATCCTCTCCACACGCGCCTGCGAGGTCAGCTGTCGGGTTCGGGCTGAGAGGTCGCCCGGCCTCGCCTTTCCTGGCTGGAAAGGGTCTGGCTTCACCCCAAGATTCGGTCTTGCGATCGAACCGGTGTCCACTGGAGAACTTTTCTGTTCTCACAGAGGACTTTGGGTCCCCCGTCCTCGTCCCTGGAATGCTCTGTCGGAAGTCCGGTACCCGCGGGACAAGGCTTGGCGCGGCGGGCCGGAGGTGGCCGAGTTTCCCGGCCGAAAACGACGGTAACGGCTCGAGTCGCTCGTGTCACCATTTGATAACGCGGCGTGGCGAAAGACGTACAACGCGTCACACAAAGCGCAGGAGACTCTTCCCAGGTAGGTGGGGGTGCCCGAGTGAATGTCCGGTTGTGTCCGTTCCGTTATCCATCCGTAATGTGAGCAAGGTCACACGTTATGCGGAAATAGAATTTCGGGCGATTGAGAGGTGCGTCGATCCGGACCCAAGGTTGTGGCCCGTGTCTCAACATCGACTTTGAAACTTAGGTTAGGTTTGCCTGACTTGCCTCGCTTGGGCAGGTTTCGCAGAGTCTTCCAAAGAAGTAGGGCACCCCTCATGAAACTGCAATACCGTCGGCGTGCGGTCACCGCGTCACTCGCCGTTGCCGCTGCTGCTGTCGGCCTGGCCGTCACTGCTCCCGCTGCACACGCCTCACCCGAGGATCCGACACACGGTGTTGTCGGAAGCTATTCCGCAACCCAGCCCGGCGACATCGTCGTCGACGCGGCAACCCACCGCGGATACATCACGCAGTACGGCGGACCGACCAGCTCGTTGTCCGTCGTCGACACGAACACCGGCAAGTCCGTCGGCACCATCGACGGCGTCGTCGGTTACCCGTCGGCACTTGCCGTCGACTCAGGCCTCGGACGCGCATACGTGTCCTCCTCCTACGGCGGCGCGATCTCGATTGTCGACACGAAGACCGGCAAGGTCGAAAAGACGGTCACGCTGAGCGAGAAGAACCCCGACGGCTCGCGTCCGCAGATCAACGATGTCGTCGTCGATCCCACAACACACCGCGCGTACTTCTCGGACTACAAGTCCGGCAACATCCGAGTCGTCGACCCCAACGCCGCCGACGCCGTGTCGAGCATTCTGGTCCACAAGTCGGCAACGCCGACCAAGCTCGCCTTCGACAGTGTCCGCGGCTTCCTCTACATCGCGGACACCAACTTCTTCGACGAGAATTACGGCCGCACGCTGTGGCAGGCGGACGTACGCAAGGGCGGAGCACTCAAGTCGATCGTGCGTGCCGACAACCTCTACCCGGTCGACGTCGATGTCGACACGAACACCGGCAACATCTACATGACCGACACCCGGGCAACCAACCTGTGGGCGATCACCCCGGTCGGCGCGGTTCTGTCGAAGACCACGCTGTCTCCGACTGCGATTCCCAACGGCGTGGTCGTCGACGCTGCGGCAGGCATTGCATATGTCGCGGACGTCATGAACGGACACCTGTGGTCGGTCGATCTGACGACCCGCGCCACCACCGCTCTGACCGATACCAAGGTTCCGGCACTGGAGAAGGTCAAAAACCTCGCGCTCGACACCTCGACCGGCGCCATCGCGTCGACGACCAACGGGGGCAAGGTGACAGTCGTTGCTGCGTACCCGCTACCCGCGACCGTCGAATTGCCTGCCGCTCAGGTAGGTAAGGCGTATTCGCACAAGCTCACTGCCGCCGATGCGCGCGCAACCTTTGCACTCACCAGTGGCACTCTGCCCGGCGGACTGTCCCTCGCACAGGACGGCACCATCTCGGGTACCCCCACCGCTGTCGGCAGCGTCACCGTCGAGGTCACTGCGAAGAGCGTGCTTTCGCGTGCTTCGAGCGTGACCATCGTGGTCTCCGAGGGGCCGGTCGGCCCCGTCGATCCGGGCAACCCGGGAACGGGAACCGGTTCGCTCGGTAACCTTCCCGGACTCGGTAGCCTCGGGCGCTGATCCGACCTGATACGAGAGAACCCGACCACAGCAACTGCTGTGGTCGGGTTCTTCGGTCCGCGGGCCCGCTATGCGTAATCGACGCGGTCCACGACTATGCGTAATTCACCCGGTCCACGTCGACGATCTCCTTGCCGAGCGGCATCAGCGAGATCGGAATCATCTTCAGGTTCGCGACCGCGAGCGGAATTCCGATGATCGTGATCGCCATCGCGACGGCGGTGACGATGTGTCCGATCGCCAACCAGATACCGGCGATGATCACCCAGATGACATTGCCGATCATCGAACCGACACCAGCGGTCGGCTTGTCGACGACGGTCTTACCGAACGGCCACAGTGCGTAGATGCCGATGCGGAATGCCGCGATTCCGAAGGGAATCGTGATGATGAGGATGCAGCAGATGATGCCTGCGGCGAAGTAACCCAACGCCAGCCAGAAGCCGCCGAAGACCAGCCAGATCACGTTCAGGAGGATTCTCATGGTCAGTGACCTTTCGGTTGGAGGCGGGAGTGATCAGCGCACCCGTCGACCGGATCTGAGCGTGTAGACGATGGCCAGGAGGAAGCCGATCGGGCACGCGAGTGCTACCAGGTACAACGCCAGGCCGGGTGGGGTGTCGCTGAAGATATGGACTGCGAAGATGGCCACGATCGCCAGGAATCCGACGATGAACAGTGCCATCGCCGTACGGAACAGACCGTTTCCGGTGCCGGAAGTGCGCGGGTTCGGTTGAGGGTCCACACCTACGAGGATAGTGCCTGTAAACCTGGGTGCCGACCCGGGTTCGTCACAGGTAGACTGTTAACAGACTGCGCGCCCCGCTGAAGCAAGTGTGGGGCGCGTTCTTTTGCATTCTTCCACCGGAAGCGATGCGAGCAAGGCCATGAGGCTCTTCCGAGAGCCTCCCGAGCACATTGGGGCAGACGCCCCAGTCGAGTGATGAGCAGGTGAACGCGGTGCCGACCGGCAAGGTGAAGTGGTACGACGTCGAAAAGGGTTTCGGCTTTCTGTCGCAGGAAGAGGGCGAGGACGTCTACGTCCGTGCTTCCGCTCTCCCCGAGGGCGTCGAAGGCTTGAAGGCCGGCCAGCGCGTCGAGTTCGGAATGGCTGCGGGCCGCCGCGGTCCGCAGGCACTGAGCCTGAAGGTACTCGAGCCGGCGCCGTCGTTGCGCGGCGCGACGGCGACGCGTCGTGAGCCCGTCGAGCGTAAGCACACCCCTGATCAGTTGCACGGCATGGTCGAGGACATGATCACGTTGCTCGAGGCGAAGGTCCAGCCGGATCTGCGCAACGGCAAGTACCCGGACCGCAAGACCGCTCAGCGGATCTCCGAGGTCGTCCGGGCCGTCGCTCGCGAGCTCGACACCTGATCGCTCGATACGAGCTGCCATACACGGCTTCGAAACAAAATGCCCTGCACACCAATCGGTGTGCAGGGCATTTTCGACGTTCCGGGGATCAGGCGGTCTTGATCGACCAGATCAGCAGTCCCTGTTCGCTTCCCTCACCGACGGCGAGGTGGATTTCGACGCCGACGAGTTGCTTGACGGGATCGCTCGAAGACTCGACCGTCACTGCCAGGGCCTCGCCGGGCTCGAAGACTCGGGGCTCACCGGTCTGGTTGCCGTCGGCATCCTCGTAGACGGCGAGCAGTGCCCACTGCGCATCCGAGACGTCCGTCGACAACGACAGCTGCAGCGGGTAGCCCGCTGGAACGTCGAGTGCGTAGATGTCGCCCACCTGGGCGCACTGGGACAGGTCGATGGTGCAGAAACCGGCAGGGTTCGTTTCGATCGTCTTGCCGTGTGCGTATGCAGTGATGACCGGTAGCTTGTCGGGGTCGTCGTTGATGTTCTTGATGATCACGAAAAGAACGGAGACGTAAGCAACCAGTGCCACCACCATCAGGACACTGATCGCTGCCACGATCTTCTTTGTTCTCGAGCGCATCATCACTGCGGAGTACTTCCTTGTCCTCGGTTGGATTTACCGGTGTAAATCACTTCGGTCACTTCTTGTTCGGCCAGATCGGGTCGCTTCCCGCCGAGGCCGGGCAGGAGGCTGCTTCCTCGGTAGCTCAGGAAGGTCTGCAGAAGCCCGATCGTCAGGAACACCGATACAACAGTGAACCCGATCCAGTATTCGGTCGGAAGCAGAACCCCCAATGCGCCGCCGAGTACCCAGCTCAGCTGCAGAACCGTCTCGGATCTACCGAATCCGGACGCGATCGATTCCTCGGGCAGGTCGTGCTGGAGTGACGCGTCGAGTGAGACCTTGGCGAGTGCGCTGGCGGCCGATGCGATGAGCGTGGCAAGCGCTGCCGTCATGAGGTTGTCCGTCAGCGCTGCGATCACCGCGATGATCCACACCGACGCAGTGCACCGGAGCACGATCAAGGCAGGCCGGCCGAGCTTGAGGCGCGCACCCGTGGCATTTCCGGCGAAGTTACCCAGACCGGCTGCTGCGCCGACCAGGCCGAGCATCATGGCCTGCTGGAGCGGCTCGTGATCGGTGCGTGATTTGGCGACGAACGCGATGTAGAGCGTCAGGAAGCCGGTGAGCACGCGAATGGTGCCGTTGCCCCAGAGTCCGATGATCACGGCGCGTCCGAGAGGCTGACGGACCTTGGCAGGTTTGGCGTCCGGCTGCGGTGGGGCGCTGCCGGCGTGATGCGCTTCGTCCGGGTGGTAGGTGATGGTCGCGGGAACCTCACCTTCGGTGACCTCGACCCACGACGGGATTCGCATGCTCAGATATGCGCCGAACACGGTGACGGCGACCGCGAACCACAAGGCGCCGGTGGAACCGAAAGCCAGCGCGAGCGCACCTGCGACAGCGCCGGCCCCGATCGTTCCACCGATCAGCCCGAAGACCGTCAGACGCGAATTCACGCGCACCAGGTCTATTTCCGGTGGTAGGACGCGTGGTGTCACTGCGCTCTTGAGCACCGAGAACGATTTACTGAGCACCATCATGCCGAGCGCGGCCGGATAGAGGATCCAACTGTCGAAGTTGAAGACCAGGATCACCGCGAGGAGCGTCCGGATTCCGAACGACGACGCGAGTGCGATGCGGCGTCCGCGCTGCAACCGGTCGAGCATGGGGCCGATGAGCGGTGCGATGACCGCGAACGGTGCGATCGTGATCAGGAGATAGAGCGCGACCTTGGTCTTGTCCTCGCCCGTCGCGGCCGAGAAGAACAGCGTGTTGGCCAGAGCGACGGAGATCGCCGCGTCGGTCGCGTTGTTCGTCATCACCGCGTAGGTGAGAGCGGTCAGACCGGACTTGTCCGCGCCGTCGGCCTTCGCCGCGCGCTGGAAGGTCGCGATGCCCTTGTTCGTCAGTTCGCGGCTGCGCATCGCTGCGACGCGAGTGACGGTGAGCTTGCGAGGCATCGGTGGAGCCTTGGGAGCGTCCGCCCCCGGCGTCTTCGAACCGGCCGCGGATTCGGAGTCTCCCCGCGATTCGGGAATCGGATGCAGCGGTGGCAAAGGCGTGCGACGGGCAGCGGGACGGGCCGAAGGTGGGTAATTGTCCGGGCGGGCCGCGGGTGGGTAATTGTCGTAACCGGGGTGCACCTGTTGCCCCTCCGGCTCGTCGTGGATTCGCCGAGTTTCGGGGTCGTAGGGTTCGCGCGGTCCGGTCACCACTCAATTCTGTCCTAGTGTCGGCGCGGCTACCACGCACACCCCTGCGAGTCCTGTGTCATGTCGGACTCAGTTAACAAAACGGACTTCGAACATCTGCGGCCAATACTTGCCGGTGAGCAGGAATCGATCGGTACCGGGAATCTGCGCGATGCCGTTGAGAACGTCGACGGTGCTGGTCGATCCGTCCGCGACGAGTTCTTCGCGTAGCGGCGAAGCGTCGTACACGTTCGTGACGCTGCCGTCCGACGGGTCGATTCGGACGACGGTGTCCGTGGTCCAGACATTGGCGTAGACGGAGCCGTCTTCGGCGCATTCCAATTCGTTCAGCTTGCCGACGGACTCCGAAGATCTGGTGACGTCGACGGTCGAGATCGGCGCAAAGGTTTCGGGATCGCGAAAGGTCAACGTGGCCGAACCGTCGCTCGAGACAATCCGATCCCCGAGCGAACAGATTCCCCATCCCTCGGTGTCGAGTGGGAACCGCCCCCGTTCGGTCAAGGTGTCCTTGTCACGGGCGATGGCAACGCCGTCTTTCCAGGTGAGTTGCCACAGTGTGTCTCCGGCAACCGTGATGCCCTCACCGAACAACGGCGGGTCGAGATCGGCACGCGCAACTTCCGGTCCCGAAGCGGGGGACTGCTCGTCGGAGATCTCGCTCGAGCGCACCCAGGACTGCCCGACGCGTCCGGTGCTTTCGTACAACCGGTTTCCGTCGATCTCGAGGCCCTGCGTGAACGCGTCGGGATCGTGCGCGGACACTCGAACGATCTCGACGGAGCCGGTTTCGGACGTGAGGTTGTCGGGAGCGCCGCGGGAATCGGAGCACCCCGCCAAGGCCGACGCGACCACGGCGACCACTGCAAAAGTGCGCACGGAATTGGCGTGTGACCTACTCATCTGCCCAGCATGGCAGCCCAGTGCGTTGCGGACTTGCGGTGGTGCGGCAAACTGGAGGAGTGAGTGTTGCTACTTCTCCAGAGCGTGCAGTGCCGCGCCCAGTACTGGCCGATGCGGTCGAGCTTGCCCGAAAGGCAGTCGTCGACCTGCATGAAGGCGGTGTGGGGGCATACCTCGGCGTGACGTCGGAGGACGAATTTGCCGCCACCCATCGATTTGCAGCAGACATTCCGGGATACCGCGGTTGGCAGTGGGCGGTTGTCGTCGCTGCCGGACCGGAGGACACCCACGCCACGATCAGTGAGTTGGCGCTGTTGCCGGGTCCCGACGCGTTGGTTGCGCCGGAATGGCTGCCATGGGATCAGCGGATTCGTCCCGGCGATCTGTCCGTCGGTGACCTACTCGCCCCGCCGGCCGAGGATCCTCGCCTCGTTCCCGGCTACGTCGCCACCGGTGACCCGGAAGTCGACGAGGTAGCTCTCGAAATCGGGCTCGGCCGCAAACAGGTCATGAGCCGCGAGGGCCGACTCGATGCCGCGCAGCGTTGGTTCGACGGTGACTTCGGCCCGGAGTCGGAGATGGCGAAGGCCGCGCCGTCGACGTGTGGACTGTGTGGATTCTTCCTTCCACTCGCCGGTTCGCTGCACGCAGCGTTCGGTGTGTGCGGAAACGAACTCTCCGCAGACGGCCGTGTGGTCAGCGTGTCTTACGGTTGTGGCGCGCACTCGGACACCAGCCTGCCGCTCGGTGCGGGCTCGCCGCAGTTCGACGCATTCGACGACGGGGCCGTCGAGCTGATTGCGGTGCCCGCTCGCCCGTCGAGCGCTGTTGCAGTTGAGGATTCGGTATCCACCGAGTAGAAGATCCGTTCGGTACGGACGCACTCCGCGAGGCGACGCTGCGCGCGTGGTCGGAATCTCCGACGCGATTGCGTGAAGACGCGGCTGCGGAATCCGACCTCGCGAAGGCCGGGTACCGCGACCGTCTGCTCACCGAACTGGCGCAGAACGCTGCCGATGCAGCTGCACGCGAGGGCGTCGAGGGCTCTTTGTGGGTGGACGTGGACGGTCGGACGCTGACGGTGGCGAACACGGGCCGTCCACTGGACGAACCCGGTGTACATGCGCTCACCGCGCTGCGCGCGTCGAACAAGGTCGACGCCGACGAAGGTGTGACGGGACGGTTCGGCGTCGGATTCTCGGCAGTTCTCTCGGTCAGTGACGAGGTGGAACTGCGCTCGTCGACGGGATCGATTCGATTCTCCGCCTCGCACACTCTGCGCGAGATCGAGTCTCGCGAACTCCCCGTGCCGGAAACCGGTGTCCCCGTACTTCGTTTGGTGTGGCCCTCTGGCGAATTGCCGAGCGACGGTGCCGATTCGGAAGTGGTGCTGACGCTTCGGCCGGACGTCGATGCCGCAGCGCTGCTTTCGCAGATGGCACGTGAGGCTGTCGACCTGCTCCTCGAACTGCCAGCTCTCGGATCAATTCGTCTGGGTGAGAAGACTTTTCGGCGATCGGAACGGGTGCTGGATTCCGGCCTCGTCGAGATCGCTATCGGTGATCGCACGTGGTGGCAGTACACCGCGCCGAACGCACGATGGTTGGTGCCCGTCCGCGACGGGGTCGTCGAGCCGGTCGCAGACGACGTCCTGCGGGCGCCGACGCGATCCGACGAGGAACTGTCGATCCCCGCGATCATCATTGCCGACATTGCAATGCAACCCGATCGGCGACGCCTCATGCCCGCTGCACCGATCGCTCCGCTTGCCGAGGGGTACGCGAAGTTCCTTGCTGCACTACCTCCTCGGCAGCGAACGGCACTCGTCCCGATCCCTGCCTTTGCCCGCAGCGAAACCGATTCGCTTCTGCGCGAAGCGCTTCTGAAGGAGCTGCAGGAAAACGAGTGGCTTCCGGTGGTCGGTGAACCCGACCGCGCGCCGCAGCGAGCATCCGTGGTGCCCGGGCTCGGTGATGACCTTGCCGAGTTGCTCACCGACATCATCGGCGGCCTGGTTGTCCCCGAGCTCTCCGGCCCCAAGCACGAGCGAGCACTCGCGGCAGTGTCGACGCACCGCATCGGGCTCGCGCGCATCGCGGAACTGCTCAGCGGTTCGGAACGTGAACCGAAGTGGTGGAATCGACTCTATTCGGCTCTCGAGCCCTTGGTGATCGACACTCTTGCGGTGGAAGAGCTTGGAACACTGCCGGTTCCGCTCTCCGACGGACGGACGGTGACCGGGCCGCGGACCGTCGTCGTCGGCGTCGAACTGGGCGAAGACGCGCCGTCGGTGGAGTGGACGAGGTTGGTTCATCCCGTCGCGGTTCACCCGTTGCTGTCTCGATTGGGAGCGCAGACCGCGAGTGCCACCGACCTGCTGTCCGATCCGGCGCTGCGCGCATTGATCGAAGATGCTGCGGACCAAGATGATTCGGTAGCGACGGAGTTGGCGCAAGTGGTGCTCGGATTGGCGGCCCACGTGGCGCCAGGGGCGCTGCCGTCGTGGATCGGTGAAGTGCTGCTTCCTGATTCGGAAGGCGAATTGCGGTCCGCCGACCAACTTCTGCTTCCGGGAGCTCCCCTTGCAAGCGTCCTGGTCGAGGATTCTCCCTTCGGCATCGTCGACGCTGATTTTGTTCAGCGGGTGGGGGAGCAGGCGCTACGGGTAGTCGGTGTCGGGTGGGGTTTCACGGTGGTCCGTGAGGAATTGCCTTCCGGCCCCGATCACGATCTCGACGCCGAAGACGCATGGTGGGACACCCTCGACGAGGACCCCGAATACATCGAAGCCGTGCGCGATCTCGACCTCGTGGACGAAGACCGCTGGCCGCAGGCGTTGTCGCTGCTGGTCGAGTCGCCGGCGACGCGGGCGCTGCTCACCGACCGTCGTGGATACACGGCGTGGTGGTTGCGTTCGAATGCCGAACTCGGCGGTGAGGTGCTGGGCTTGCTGCGCGCTCCGGGCGATCGCACCTTCGAGGGATTGCTCGATGCTGCCGAACACCCCGACGCCGGATTCTTCTCCGGATTGCTGGCATCGGATACCGTCGACGATCCGGAACTGGCTCAGCTGCTGCTCGATCGGCTTGCCGACCCACTACGGATGCCGGCCTCCGCCGTCGTCGCGCGGACGCACCGACTGCTGGGTGAGGCAGCGCAGCGACGGGTTCTCGACCTGGAGGAACTGCACCTGCCTCCGTTCGTGCGAGGCCTTTCCGGCGATCTGGTCGATCCCGGCGACGCCCTTGTTCTCGACCGACCGTGGCTGGGAGCAGCACTACCTGCACAACGAGTCGTGCTCGGCAGCTTCGAGACAGCTGACGCACTGGCAGATCTGCTCGACGTCGCGACGGCGTCCACGTCAGTCTATGGACGAGTGAGCAGCACCGGCGTCGTGACGACGTGGGCGAACGAACCGCAGGCAGTTCTCGGCTTCGCAGCCCTCGGCCGTGAGGTACCCAGCGGCGAGGTAGTGATCCATCACGAACTGTCGGTGGAACTGACGGGGGCGGTCGAGACGACGGTGATCGTGCCGTGGTGGGTGGACTCGGACGGCGTTCATCACGTGATGCGTACGTGGACTCTGCCGCAAGGAATGTGAGGGCAGATGTCTTTTGATCAGTGGGTACTCGACAGCGCAGTGAGTCAGCGGACGGCGTGGCTCGTGGACGTCGTCGACGTCATCACCGACAGCGGCGGAACCCTCGCGTCGTGGCTGATCGCGACGCTGCTCACGATCGTGCTTCTGGTCCGGGGACTACGCACCGAAGCTCTGCTGATCGCCGGATCGATGTTGACCGGTCTGCTCGTGATGAGCGGATTGAAGCGCATCTTCACGCGAACCCGTCCACCCCTGCCGGAGCGGTTGATCGAAATCGATTCGTATTCGTTCCCGTCGGGCCACGCGATGATGAGCGCGATCCTCGCGACTTCGGTTGCCGCCGTGATCCTTCGTCTTGCCTTGCCGAGGCTCGCGAAGATGGCAATGCTCGCGAGCCTCGGCCTGTACACGATCGCCGTCGGATTCTCCCGCGTCTACCTGGCTGCCCATTGGATGACCGATGTACTGGCAGGTTGGGCGTTCGGGATGATGTGGGCCGGGGTGTGGATCTGGGGAACCGCGCAGATCAGAAAGCGCCGGGCGCTGGTTACTTCGTGAGCTCGGCGAGTAGTTGGCTCGTGGCCCACGGCAAGCTCAGTGCCGAGCTTGCGGTCAAGGCCGCACCGACCTGCGGAGCCTGATCGTCGTTGACGTAGACGACGCGATTGTCCTTGACCACGTCGAGTTGCTGGAAGCCAGGGTTGTTTCGGACCGCCTGTGCGGCATCGGGATTGCCGATGACAACGAGACGGTCCACGTCGAGAAGATCCAGTCGTTCGGTGGAGATCGGCGCGTAGAACTCACCGTTCATCAAGGCCTCGACCGCGGGAGCAGGTTTGAATCCGAGACTGCCGAGAACCCGTCCGCGGGCGTCCTCGGAGGAGAAGGCGTAGAACTCCGGGGGCGCGTCGACGCTGATGATCACCGCGGTCTGGTCTGCAAATTCCGGGTGAGCGCTTCTGGCGTCGGCGAACTGCCTGTCGATATCGGCGACCAACTTCTCGCCGTCGGCTTCGCGACCCACTGCCTTCGCTGCGGTCTTCGTCGTGATCTGCCACGGAGTTGCGTAGTCGCCGTAGGCCGGATCCTTCGCGACGGTCGGGGCGATCGCGGAAAGTGTGCTGTACAGGTCTTTGTCGATGCTCGAGTAGAGCGCGAGGATCAGGTCGGGCTCGAGCGCAGCGATCTTTTCGACGCTGATCGTGGTTTCGGGATTGCTGCCGACGACGGTCGGTTCGGTTCCGCCCCAAGGGCCGGTGACCCATGGCCACGTGCGGTTGACGTCCGGTTCGCCCGGGTACTGGTTGACCATTCCGACGGGCTTGATGCCCAGAGCCAACAGAGCCTGCTCGTCGTTGTAACCGACGGTGACGATCCGTTGTGGTTCGGAATCGATCGTGGTGCTGCCGAAAGCGTGATCGATCGTGACGGGGAAGGCGCCACCACCGGAACTCGACGAACTACTTGCTGCGTCGTCGTTCGAACTGCAGGAGACGAGTGCTGTGCCGACCAGGGCGACCACAGCAACGGATGTCAGTCTCGTCCAACGTCCTCGGCTTTTCCAACGATTTCGGTGCGAGATCTTCACGGCTACGTGGTTCCTTTCAGCATTGACAAGCTAAGACCGACACTGGAGTGCAGGGTAGGCTTACCATACTGAAAGGATGAATCGACCTGCTCAGTCGACCAGACCGGCGCCCTGTTGTGCGCCCTTGTCACCGCGCACAGCTGCGCGTCGTTGAATGGAGAACAGAGCGAAGCCGAGGAAGCCGACTCCGATACCCGCGTAACAGATCGGGAGTGCATCCGACCAACGATCGCCGCTCACCGCGACCACGATCGTGGCGATCACCCACAACGCGGTGCCGATGATCAGTGCCGGCGCGGGTGCGGACAATTTGCCGATCAGGCCTGTTGTGTTGCGAGTCTCCGTCACAAAATTAACGCTACCCGTACCCCGGTGGCCTACTCTCCCTAGTGCGACCGGCTTCATGTGCGCCGGCACACGGCGACCTACAGCGATGGGGAAAGAACAAACATGGCGGCACCCGGCAAGATCCTCGACACCTATTTCAAGATCAGCGAACGAGGGTCGACGATCTCGACCGAGATTCGCGGCGGTGTCGTCACCTTCGTGGCGATGGCCTACATCGTGGTCCTCAACCCCCTGATCCTCGGCAGTTTCTCGGCTGACGACGCTGCAGCGAAGACCGACGTTCTCGGCAACATCCTTCCGGTCAACCAGGTGGCTGCGGTCACCGCTCTGGTTGCCGGCCTGATGAGCATCGTCTTCGGTGTCGTTGCCAACTATCCGTTTGCCATCGCCGCGGGTCTCGGCATCAACAGCCTGCTCGCCGTCACAATCGCACCTCAGGTCACCTGGCCCGAGGCGATGGGCCTGGTGGTCATCGACGGTGTGATCATCGTTCTGTTGGCACTCACCGGTTTCCGAACTGCGGTGTTCAATGCGATTCCCTCGGCATTGAAGTCCGCGATCGCGGCCGGTATCGGCATGTTCATCGCCTTCATCGGACTGGTCGACGCCGGATTCGTCCGCCGTATCCCCGATGCCGCCGGTACGACGGTTCCCGTCGGACTCGGAATCAACGGCTCGATCGCTTCGTGGCCGACCGTGGTGTTCATCTTCGGTGTGCTGCTCATGGGTGTTCTGGTCGTGCGCAAGGTTCGTGGTGGACTGCTGATCGGCATCGTCGTCACGACGATCCTCGCCGCGATCATCGAGGCAGTTGCCGACGTCGGACCCTCGCTCGGAACCAACCCCAAGGGCTGGAACCTCAGCATCCCCGCGATCCCGGAGATGCTCGGTGGTATGCCTGATCTGAGCCTGGTCGGCGACGTCAGCATCTTCGGCGCATTCACCCGCATCGGTGTTCTGGCCGCCAGCCTGCTTGTCTTCACTCTCGTGCTGGCGAACTTCTTCGACGCCATGGGCACGATGACGGGTCTCGGTAAGGAAGCCGGCCTGACCGACAAGGACGGAAACCTCCCCAACGTCGGTCGCGCGCTTGTCGTCGAAGGCGCGGGCGCGATCGTGGGCGGTGGCGCTTCGGCGTCGTCGAACACCGTGTTCGTGGAATCCGCGTCGGGTATCGCCGAAGGCGCCCGCACGGGCCTGGCAAACGTCGTGACCGGACTGCTCTTCCTCGTCGCGATGTTCCTGACGCCGCTCTACTCCGTCGTGCCGATCGAGGCAGCTGCGCCTGCCCTCGTCGTCGTCGGTGCGCTGATGATCGGGCAGGTCCGAGACATCGATTTCACCAAGTTCTCGGTTGCTCTCCCGGCGTTCCTGACCATGATCGTCATGCCGTTCACCTACTCGATCGCCAACGGCATCGGCGTCGGCTTCATTTCATGGGTGGTCCTGCACGCTGCCAGCGGTGGTATCAAGAAGATCCACCCGTTGCTCTGGATCGTGGCGGCACTTTTTGTGGCCTACTTCACTGTCGGACCCATTACCGACGCCCTTACGTGAAATCAGGGTTGACCGGTATTCGATTACGTGAGCTACCGGCCAGCTCTTGACGTATTGTCTGACGCGTGACCACCGAAACTCGTGCGCTGGCCAGCGATCTTTCCCTGGCTGTAGTGCGTCTCACCAGGCATCTGCGCGGCCGCAGAGTCGACGCTCAGGTATCGCTGACGCAACTGTCCGCCTTGGCGAGCCTGGATCAGTACGGCCCGATGACTCCTGGCGTACTCGCAGCACGTGAGAAAGTGCAGCCGCCGTCGATGACGCGCGTTGTTGCTTCTCTCGCCGAGCTCGGTCTGGTCGAGCGCTCGCCGCATCCCACGGACGGTCGTCAGATCATCGTGAATCTGTCCGACGCCGGGCAGGCGTTGCTCGCGGACGAAACCCATGCGCGTGAGGCGTGGATGAACGAGCAGCTGGCCGGGCTGGGTGGCGAAGAACTCGCGACGCTGCGCGGTGCCGTCGAGATCATCACCGAGATGGTCAACAAGACGGAGTAGCTCCGTGAGTTAGAGGTCGCGTAGCTCCGCTACCTAGAGGTCGTTGCCCAAACGAATTACTCGAGGGGCAAGATAGTGGGGTGCCCCGAGACCCCGATTCCGGCATGTTTGCCGCGCTCCACAACCGCAACTACCGCCTTTGGGCTTCCGGACAGATCGTTTCTCTGGTCGGCACGTGGATGCAACGCATCGCCCAGGACTGGCTGGTACTGACGCTCTCGGACGGCAACGCGCTGGCGGTGGGCATCGTCATGGCCTTGCAGTTCGGCCCGACGCTGTTCTTGTCGGTGTGGGGTGGGGTGCTTGCCGATCGGTACGACAAGCGTCGGATCCTGATCTTCACGCAGTGGGCGAGTGCGGTATGCGCACTCGTGTTGGGCCTGCTGGACGTCGGTGGGCTCGTCGCGTTGTGGCATGTCTTCCTGATTGCCTTTGCCCTCGGCTGTGTCTCGGCGCTCGACGCACCCGTGCGTCAATCGTTCACCATCGAAATGGTGGGCAAGGAGCACCTGTCCAACGCCATCGCGCTCAACTCCATGACGTTCAACACGGCCCGCATCGTCGGTCCGGCCATCTCGGGTGTGCTGATCAACCTGATCGGAACAGGGTGGGTGTTCCTGCTCAACGTCGCGACATTCGGTGGGGTGCTCATCGCGCTCTACCTGATGAACAAGAAGGAGTTGATCCCGTCGGAACCGGCCCCGCGCACCAAGGGGCAGGTGCGCGACGGGTTCCGATATGTATGGGGCCGCAAGGACCTTCGCGTGATAATGGTGTCGGTCTTCATGGTCTCGACCTTCGGCCTGAACTTCGCGATCAGCCTGGCGGTGATGGCGCGCAACACGTTCGGCCTCGAGGCCGACGGTTACGGATTGCTGTCCACGACGCTCGCCGTGGGCACCCTTGCCGGCGCTGCGTACGCCGCAAGACGGAAGGAAGCGCCGCGGTTGCGGACGTTCCTCGGTGCCGCCGTGGCTTTCGGTGTGTTCGAGGTCGCGGTGGGATTGATGCCCACCTACGCGTTGGTGGCGCTGATGTTGATCCCCACGGGCGCACTGACGTTGACGTTCACGACGTCCGCGATGAACATCCTGCAGATGTCGGTGCCTTCCGAGATGCGCGGGCGGGTGATGGGTATCTACATGCTCAGTTTCCTCGGTGGCACACCGCTGGGAAGCCCGTTGCTGGGTTGGCTCGCCGACTCCGTGGACCCACGTGCGCCCTTGATCGTGGGCGGAGTGATCTCGCTCGTCTCGGGCACTGTGGCCGGGGTGTACCTGCTACGCAGCGAAGGGCTGAAACTTCGTCTTGCGCGACCGGAAGACGGTGGCAGGCTGCCGGTTTTCGTCCTGCGTCCGGTGATCGTATGCGACGCGACCGAACAGGCAGTCGAGGCTAGCCGCGCGCCGTGACCTTCTCACGCTTGGGAAACACCGTGTAGCTCAGGGCGATTGCTCCCCAGATTGCGAGTACCACTGTCAGCTTGCTGATCCATCCGTCGAGGGCTCCAGTGCGGGTGGGGTCGTCGACGAGGAAGATGGCCGCGCCGAGAAGTCCGCACGCGACGGCCCAGGCGATCGCGGCTTTGCCGAACTCGCGCCATTCGCGCAGTGCTCGCGCACTCCCGTACTTGGGTGGTGCGACGGGAGCCGGGCCGCCGGCGAATCGGTAGGCGAACCTGGCGTCGGCCCAGGAGATGAGGCTGTGTCCGAACGCGACGGAGAATCCGATGTAGGCCGCGGCAAGCCCATGGGTGAAGTTCGCCTCGCCACCGCCACGAAGATCGAGGGCTGTGGCGACGAGCAGTACGACATCCACCAGGGGCGCGCAGATGAGCAG
Source organism: Rhodococcus sp. D-46 (assembly GCF_011290655.1). Lineage (NCBI taxonomy): Bacteria > Bacillati > Actinomycetota > Actinomycetes > Mycobacteriales > Nocardiaceae > Rhodococcus > Rhodococcus sp. D-46. The sequence continues at coordinate 275,951 of NZ_JAANTF010000007.1, forward strand.
TGCGGCGCCCAGCGTTTTGCGGCGCAGTAGATAGCGGGCCGCGAGACCTGCGGCGATGAACACCCAGAACATGATTTCGCACGCGATGATCAAGTGGACGATCATGACATCAGCTCATTTCTAGTACGACTGTGTTAGTGATTGAAAACTAGCACAGCTGTGTTAGTTTTGTGAAGTGGTGAAACGTAGCAGTCCGGATGAGCGGCGTGAAGAGATCGCCGAGGCCGTGTGGCGTGTGATCCGTCGAGACGGTGTGGCGAGCGCCAGCGTCCGGGCGGTCGCGGACGAGGCGAAGATGTCGACGGGGTCGCTACGGCACTTCTTCGCGACGCAGTCCGAACTCTTGCTGTTCGCGATGACGCTCGTGACCGTCCGGGTGGAGGAAAGGATTGCCGGCATCGACTTCGATCCCGACATCCGCCGCGCGATCCGTCAGTTCACCGATCAGTTCGTTCCCCTCGACCAAGATCGGCGTGAAGAAATGCAGGTTTGGGAGGCCTTTGCTGCTGCCGCCCAGACCGATTCGGCGTTGACGGCCGTGCGTGACGAGACAGACCGGACCTTGTTCGAGCACTTTCGTTCGTTCGTGGAAGCGGCGCATCGAGCGGGTTTTCTACGGCCGGGTGCCTCGGTCGACATCGAGGCGATGAGATTACATGCGCTCGCCGACGGGCTCGCGTCGCACGGCGTCGACAATCCCGAGCGAACCAATCCAGAGGTGATCAGCCAGGTGCTCGACGCGCATTTTGTCACGCTGTTGCGCTAGGTCGGGAGTAGTGGTGGGGGCTCGCGGTGCGTACGGCACGATAGACCCGTGGTTCACGTCATCGACATCTCAGATCCCGCCGACCCCCGGCTGGATGACTTTCGCGATCTCAACTCTTCGGATCGGCGCCCCGACCTCCCGGAGGGCAAGGGACTGGTCATCGCCGAGGGAGTGTTCGTCACTCAGCGACTGCTGACTTCGCGGTTCGAGCCGATCAGTCTCCTCGGCGTCGAACGACGGCTCCTGGAGCTCGCTGACGATCTCGACGGTGTGGACGTGCCGTTCTACCGTACGAGCGCCGAAGTGATGGCCGAGGTCGTCGGATTTCACCTCAACCGCGGCGTCCTCGCTGCAGCAGCGCGCCCGGCACCGCTCGCGGTCTCGGACGTGTTGAAGGACGCGAAGACCGTCGTGGTCCTCGAAGGCGTCAACGATCACGAGAATCTCGGCTCGATGTTCCGCAACGCGGCGGGGCTCGGTGTCGATGCAGTTCTGTTCGGGAAGGGTTGTGCCGACCCGCTGTACCGGCGGTCGGTCCGTGTGTCGATGGGGCACGTGCTGCGAGTGCCCTTCGCGCATGTGGCAAAGTGGCCACACGACTTGGATGAGCTGCGTGGCAACGGTTTTCAGCTCATTTCCTTGACTCCGAATCCGGAAGCGGTCACTTTGGCCGAAGCGATGACCGGGGAGAAGGTAGCGCTACTGCTGGGCGCCGAGGGGCCAGGTTTGACCGAACATGCGATGCGGGCCACCGACATTCGTGCCAAGATACCGATGGCACCCGGCACCGACTCGCTCAACGTCGCGACCGCAGCGGCGATGGCCTTCTACGAACGTGTCAGGACCGGCCGGTGACTCAGGACCGCACGCCCTGGTTCACCGGAATCGCGGTGTCGGTGTTCGCAGCCATGCTCTCGACCAGTGCCGTCGCGGCGTTCTGTGTCGCGCTGGGCAACGTGAACGTGCTCCTGGCGGTTGTCGTCAATGTCATTGCGGTAGGCGGACTTGCGCCGACCGTCTGGCGCTGGCGAGCCGTCCCCGTCTGGCGATGGGTGGTCTACGGCGCGGTAGCCGGCGTACCGCTCGGGTGGATCGCAGCGATAGCCGCGTGAACCTGTGAGGCTGCTCGGCGCTACTTGAAGCCGAAGTACCGAGCGAGGCGGCCGCGCGGCTTGGCCACCGGTGCGTCGTGGATCGGCGGCATGTTTTCGGGCATGGGTACCTCTGTCTGCGCCTGCTCGGGCATCGGCGCGGGGGCTGGGGGTGCAGGTTTGGGTGCCTCGCCGGGTCGGTGAATCTTGAAGCCCCACAGGAGAATCTGCGTTGTGTCGAGTTCGTGTTCTCGCGGCGCGCCGGTGTATCGAAATCCCAGCCACTCGAGGTTGGCGGACTCCGCGAACTGTTGCGGGTGGAACGGAAGTGACTGCGGATCAGGCAGGATCCCGGGCGGGTAACGCAGGGGATGGTTGCCGGCCCAGAATTCCAGTTCCCAGGTCTGTGGGATCCCCAGATTTTCGACGATGTCGATCGGGATGGCACTGAACGAGCGTCGTAGCTCGCCGTCCTCCCACAGTGCAAACGAACCCTGCGCGGTTTCGGGGACGGAGCTGATCAACAGCGTCGAGCCACCCTCTGCCGAAAGGTGCCAGGAATCAGGCAGTTTCGAGGGGACGAAGGTGCTGAGTTCGGAGCTGCAGACGACACTCACTCGACCGTACGCGCCGACGAAGACGTAGCCGGGGCTCACCGTCGCGGCCATCGACAGCGGCTGAGGCCCGAGCGACTCGAACTCCTTGTCCGGGTACAGCGACATGGCGATTTTCAGGGCCTCGGTCTGATCCGGCTGTGGGTACCTGCTCAATTCGGTGCGAGCGTCTGCGCCGCCCAGAAACCAGATCGTCGATACCCGTGCAGCCACCGGCAGCCCTCTCTCCTCAGCCTCGCTCGAAAGAAGAATACTTTCCTTCGGGTCAGCGACCGCTGCTGCGGACCCCGAGGAGTACGTCGTCCCACGAGGGAAGAGCAGGCCGTCCGCGCTTGTCCTTGGTCTGCGTCTGCTGCGGAGCGGTTTTCGGGGTCACATCCGGTGCGGGTTCGGGAACCTCTTCGGTGACGACGGTTTCCGGCTCGACAGCAATCGGTTCGGGCGCCACGATCCGTTCCGCCACCACCGTCCGCTCGGGGACTACTGTGCGCTCGGAAACTGCTGTCCGCTCGGAAACTGCTGCGGGCTCGGGCTCGATCTCCGCCACCGGTTCGACGTCGAATCGGGACAGTTCGAGCTGCTGCGGCTCGTTCGAGACCACCGGTACCAGGCCGCGGAGCGGGCGACCGAAGTCGGGATCGATCAAGTCGAATGCCGCGTCGTCGAGTGCGACGATCGTTCCGCCGTGCGCGTCGGGCTGGTAGCGCCAGTGCGCGGCGTTGGTGGTGCGGCCGGCCTGCCACTGCAACTGCGCGACCCACTGATTGTCCTCGTCGCGCCAGGCATCCCAGGTGGCCTCGTCGATACTGTGGCCGCGGGCGCGGAATGCGTGGGTCACGATTTCGGAGAGGGTGGGAACTGTCGGACCGTTGTCGCGCACCGGGTGTCCGCCCTGCGCCATTTCCGCGGCGCGGGAGCGCTCGAGCAGAACGGGGTACGCAAAGCGCTCGACCTTGCTGATGGGGATCTTCGCTTCTTCGGCGACCTGCTCTACGGAAGCACCGGAACGAATGCGCGCCTGAATTTCGCGGGGACGGAGTTGGCTTTCCATTTCGATCTCAATCTGGCCGAGTCGAGCCACGTCTCCGCGGGAAGCTGCACGAAGTTTGTCATCGGCGGGAAGCCGGAATTTCTGGCCGGTTTCAGCATCTGCGCACACCACATGCGATCCATCGGGTTCAAGTCCGATCACTCGAAGCTCTCGCACATTGACCTCCTTATCGCGCCGGCTCGCGACTTTGCGCCGCGCTCAACTGTAATTCATTCGTGACCATGGACTCGGCAGGACACGCAGGGCGAGATGACCTCGGATCCGCCCACCGGTGTGGTAGCTCACAAGGCCTGGCGCAAACGACGCTCGGCCCCCGACGTCATGCCGGGGGCCGAGCGGTGAAGCAAATGTGAAAATCAGCCGAGTTGAGAAACGACCCAGTCGATGCTCTTGGTGAGAGCGGTGACGTCATCGGGGTCGATGGCCGGGAACATGCCGACGCGCAGCTGGTTGCGGCCGAGCTTGCGGTACGGCTCGGTATCGACGATTCCGTTGGCGCGCAGGATCTTTGCCACCTCGGCAGCGTCGACGTCGTCGTTGAAGTCGATGGTGCCGACAACCTGCGAGCGGTGTGCCGGATCAGCGACGAACGGCGTTGCGAACTCACTGGCCTCGGCCCAGTTGTACAGGCGCGAGGACGAATCCGCGGTGCGAGCGGTAGTCCAGTCGAGGCCGCCGTTGCTGTTCATCCACTCGATCTGGTTGGCGAAGAGCAAGAGGGTGGCCAGGGCCGGGGTGTTGTACGTCTGATCCTTGGAGCTGTTGTCCACGGCGATGGGCAGCGAGAGGAAGTCAGGCGTCCAGCGTCCCGAATCCTTGATCTCCGCGACGCGCTCGAGGGCGGCCGGGCTCATCAGCGCGATCCACAGTCCGCCGTCTGCAGCGAAGCACTTCTGCGGAGCGAAGTAGTAGACGTCGGAATCGGCGACATTGACCGGAAGTCCGCCGGCGCCCGAGGTGGCGTCGATGGCGATCAGTGCGTTCTCCGAACCCGCGGGACGCGAGACGGGGATCGACACACCGGTGGAGGTCTCGTTGTGCGCCCAGCCGATGAGATCGACGGACGGGTCGGAGACCGGCACCGGTGCGCTGCCCGGATCGGCGGAAACGACGATCGGGTCACCGATGAACGGGTTGGCCTTGGCGACCGAAGCGAACTTGGAGCTGAATTCGCCGTTGGTCAGGTGCAGCGACTTCTCGCGGATGAGGCCGAATGCGGCCGCATCCCAGAACGCAGTGGTTCCGCCGTTGCCGAGGACGACCTCGTAGCCCTCGGGCAGTGAGAACAGATCGGCGAGGCCGGAACGAATGCTGGCCACAACGTTCTTGACCGGCTTCTGACGATGGCTGGTGCCGAACACCGAAGCGCCCACCTCGACCAGGGACTGCAGCTGCTCGGGGCGAACCTTGGAAGGACCGCAGCCGAAGCGTCCGTCGGCGGGCTTGAGGTCGGCGGGGATGATCGGTGTGGAGGTCATCGCTTCTTTCTGTTCCTTCACTTGTGTTCTGTACTACCGTGATTGGCGAATTCGAGCGGGGTACTACGCGTGGCTGATCTGGTCCCAGCCCTCGACCGACTCCGGAGTACGGGGCGCCGGGCCGGTGTAGATGGCGGCCGGGCGTACCAGCTTACCGAGACGCTTCTGCTCGAGGATGTGTGCACACCAGCCGGCGGTGCGGCCACAGGTGAACATGGCGGGCATCATGTGCGCGGGAACCTCGGCGAAGTCGAGGATGACGGCGGCCCAGAACTCGACGTTGGTCTCGATCGCGCGATCGGGACGACGCTCACGCAGTTCTGCCAGTGCAGCCTGCTCGAGAGCTGCGGCAGCCTCGTAGCGGGGAGCGTTGAGGCGCTTGGCCGTGGCGCGGAGCACGCGTGCACGGGGATCTTCGGCGCGGTAGACGCGGTGTCCGAAGCCCATGAGCTTTTCCTTGCGGTCGAGGATTCCCTTGACCAGTGCGCGGGCGTCGCCGGTCTTCTCGGTCTCTTCGATCATCGGAAGAACGCGGGCCGGTGCGCCGCCGTGCAGCGGGCCGGACATCGCGCCGATGGCGCCGGAAAGCGAAGCCGCGACGTCGGCGCCCGTGGAGGCGATGACGCGGGCCGTGAAGGTGGAGGCGTTCATGCCGTGCTCGGCTGCCGAGACCCAGTACGCGTCGATTGCCTCGACGTGTGCCGGATCGGGCTCACCCTTCCAGCGAACCATGAAGCGTTCGGTGACGGTCTTGGCCTCGTCGATGCGGCTCTGCGGGACTGCCGGCTGGTAGATGCCGCGAGCGGACTGCGCGACGTACGACAGCGCCATGACGGATGCGCGGGCGAGCTGGTCGCGGGCGGTCTCGTCATCGATGTCGAGGAGCGGCTGGTAGCCCCAGATGGGAGCCAGCATCGCCAGTCCGGCCTGAACGTCGACACGGACGTCGCCGGTGTGAATGGGGAGGGGGAACGGCTCGGCCGGCGGGAGGCCGGGGCCGAAGCGGCCGTCGACGAGAAGGGCCCATACGTTGCCGAAGGTGACCCTCTGGCCGACCAGGTCTTCGATGTCGACTCCGCGGTAGCGCAGTGCGCCGCCGTCCTTGTCAGGTTCTGCGATATCGCTGGTGAAGGCGACGACGCCTTCGAGTCCGCTCACAAAATCGTCCGGTATTGCTGCGCTCGCTGCCATTCTCGTGGACTCTCCTCGTTCGAGTGCGCCAGGTCTACAGTCGCACTGCCTCAGCTTCAGTGACTGCGCCTCGGTGCTCGCAGGGATGAGCACGCACCGTGTTTTGTACTGCGCAATCGTCTCGTCCCGATTCGGCGCTGTCGCTGGTGCGGCTCGCGGTCCGGGTCGGGTCTAGCCACGGCAAACTTTAGCGCGTGCCGCGTAGCCGTTGGCCAGTGAGTACCCGGGAGTAGCGTTCTCGGCTGTGTCGAATGAACGTCAGGACCCGCAGGCGGTGGACAACGAACTCGCGGCCATGCGTGTGGGCTATCCGCAAGCAGGCAGCGAATCGGAGTCCGTCGAGGACCGCATGAGTGCGGAATTGGATACTTCGGTTGTCGAAACCGGTTGGCTGCCCCTCATGCGCCAATGGCTCGTGGACGCCGTCGAAGCTGACGCGCCGGAGCCCAACGCCATGACTCTGTCGACGGTGGACGACGGTGGCCGTCCGGCGTCGCGCACCGTGCTCTGCAAAGGGCTCAGCGAGGACGGCGTCCTCTTCTTCACCAACTACGGATCCGACAAGGCTCGTCACCTCGACGCCCACCCGTACGCGTCGGCGAACTTCACGTGGCTGACCCTTGCCAGGCAGGTGATCGTCCGCGGCACCACCGAGCGGGTGAGTGCTCAACTGACGCAGGAGTATTGGCGAACCAGGCCTCGAGGTTCACAGCTCGGCGCGTGGGCGTCGTCGCAGTCTCGTCCGATCGACTCGCGTGCCGATCTCGACGAGCAACTGCGTGAGGTCGCTGCTCGATTCGGCGTGGACGGTGAGATTCCGGTGCCACCGAACTGGGGCGGGATTCTGATTCGGCCCGAGTCCGTCGAGTTCTGGCAAGGACGCGCGAACCGCATGCACAATCGAGTTCGCACGAGCCTCGTCGACGGACAGTGGTCCGCCGTCCGTCTCCAGCCGTGAGCCGGCTACTCGCGGACACGACTCCGCTCGAGAATCGCGACTATCGACGGCTGTGGACGGCCGGCATCGTCACCGTCATCGGCGCTCAGCTCAGCGTGGTCGCCGTACCGCAACAGGTGTACGAGATCACCCGAAGCTCGGCCTACGTCGGTCTGACGGGAATCTTCGGTCTGGTCCCGCTGGTCGTTTTCGGTCTGTGGGGCGGCGCACTGGCCGACGTCATGGATCGACGACGGCTGTTGATGATCACCTCGATCGGACTCGGCGTCACGTCGGTGCTGTTCTGGATCCAGGCTGCCCTGAACGTGAACAACGTGTGGTTGGTGCTCGGATTGTTCTCGGTTCAACAGGCGTTCTTCGCGGTGAACCAGCCGACGCGAGCGGCGATCATCCCTCGGTTGATTCCGGGCAGGCAGTTACCGGCCGCGAACTCGCTGAACATGACTGTCGTGCAGTTCGGTGCGATAGCCGGCCCGCTACTGGCGGGTGTCCTCATACCGTCGGCCGGTCTGCAACTGCTGTACCTGCTCGACTCGATCTTTCTTCTCGCCACACTGTGGGCGGTATGGAAGCTCCCAGCGATTCCGCCGACCGGAACGTCTCGGCGAGCCGGATTGAGCGAGGTCCTCGGCGGTTTCACGTATCTCGCGACGCAGAAGGTTCTGCTCGCGTCGTTCGTGGTGGACATCATCGCGATGGTGTTCGGGATGTCGCGAGCACTGTTCCCGGAGATCGCTCACGAATCCTTCGGTGACCCCGCCAGCGGCGGTTTTGCGCTGGGACTGCTGTTCGCGGCGATGTCGGTGGGAGCCGTTCTGGGCGGAGTCTTCTCGGGTTGGTTGCCACGGGTTCAGTACCAGGGGCGAGCCGTTCTGGTCTGCATCGCGCTGTGGGGGCTGTCCATGGTCGGCTTCGGCGTTGCCGTGTACTTCGCGAGTCCCGGTTCCAGTGTGATTCTGCTCTGGGTGGCGGTCGCATTCCTGGCATTCGGCGGAGCCGTCGACATGGTCTCGGCGGCTTTCCGCAGCACGATGCTCCAGCAAGTGGCAACCGACGACATGCGCGGACGACTGCAGGGCGTGTTCATCGTGGTCGTGGCAGGTGGTCCGCGTATCGGTGACGTGCTGCACGGCGGTGCAGCCTTCCTGTTCGGGACCGGTGTCGCGGCAGCGGGCGGCGGCTTCCTGGTGATTGTCGGTGTTGTCCTTTCTGCCCTCGCATTTCCGGCATTCGTTCGCTACAAGGTGGGACGCGCCGTCTGACGTCCTGGTTAACCGGTCGCTCGTGGTGGAAACTGGTACGTATGACTGCGCCGCACAGCACGGGTAGGGGAGGGTTCGAGATCCGTGGTGGAGGCTATCGAGCCGAGATCGCCGCGGCCGGTGCCGGGTTGCGGCTACTCGATCACGAAGGACCGAACGGTCAGCGCGCGCTGACCGAGACCTGGGCACTCGGATCGAAGCCACCGCTGTCGGCCGGATTGGTTCTCGCGCCGTGGCCCAACCGAATTCGCGACGGGCACTTCATGTTCGACGGGATCGAGCATCAACTCGAGATCACCGAACCTGCGCTGGGGAACGCGAGCCACGGGTTCGTCCGGCGTCGCAATTGGAGCCTCGTGGACCACACGTACGAGCGCGTCGAACTGTCGGTCGACGTGGGACTTCACAAGGGTTGGCCCTATCCGTTGCAGCTGACGGTCGCCTACGAGGTCGGTGCCGACGGACTGACCGTCACGCACACGGCCACGAACAAGGGTGCGACCTCGTCGCCGTTCGGGCTCGGAATGCACACCTTCATTCGCGCCGGCGACTTTCCGCTCGACGAATGTGCTCTGCATCTGGCAGCAGGCACGCGGTTGCCGATCGATCCGGCGAGGATGCTGCCGAACGCGTATTCGCAGGCAGTCGCCGGTACGGACTACGACTTCCGGACACCGAGACTGCTTGCCGGGGTGCAGTTGGACACTCCGTACAGCGCATTGGACGTCGTCGACGGCAGTGGTCGCACGCAACACGAGCTGCTGGCTCCGGATGGAACGGGCACTGCCCTGTGGACCAACCGCGAGTTCCCGTGGATTCAGGCCTTCATCGCAGATCCCGCCAACGACAAGGGGTATCCCGACCGTGGGCGCGCATTGGCTTTGGAGCCGATGACCTGCCCGCCTGACGCCTTCAACTCGGGCATCGATCTCCTGGTGCTTCATCCGGGTCAGACGTGGACGGGTAGCTGGGGCATCAAGGCGCTGTGATCCGGCTCTCATGCCGTGGGATCGTGTAACACCAAGTAGGCATCAGCCGATAACGATCGGTTTTCGGTACCCCGTGTCAGTGGTCCGGAAGGTCCGACGTTGCTCCCATTTGCGAATTGCAGCCGAGATTTGCAGATCAGTGTGGGTAAATGCGCGATTCCGTAGACTGGAGTACCGGTCACGCGAGTGGGAAAGTCCAGACTGGAACATGTTTCAGTTTCGGTGGGTATGTCGGGTTCGTGAGTACCCGAAAAATAGCCGTGGAGCGACCCTCCTTCGGCACGATCTCTCCCGTGCGACTAGTTTCTAGTTGATCGCATGTAGTTACTCGTTGGTTCGAGCTTGAGAGGGATCCTTCGTGCCCGCTGACAATGACACAAAGCCCACGCTTACTTACCCCGGTGGTGAGTACACGATGTCCATTGCCAGGGCAACAGAGGGCAATGACGGCATCGAGCTGGGAAAGCTGCTGGCCACAACGGGGTACACCACCCTTGACCCCGGTTTTGTGAACACTGCATCCACCAGTTCTGCAATCACCTACATCGACGGTGAGAAGGGAATCCTGCGTTACCGCGGATATCCCATCGAGCAGTTGGCAGGTAAGTCGACGTTCATCGAGGTCAGCTACCTGCTGATCTACGGCGAACTGCCGACCGACGCCCAGCTCGAGTCCTTCACGGACCGCATCCGTCGACACACCCTGCTTCACGAGGACCTCAAGCGGTTCTTCGACGGATTCCCGCGCAACGCTCACCCGATGCCGGTTCTCTCGTCCGCAGTGAACGCATTGTCGGCGTACTACCAGGATTCGCTCGATCCCGAGGATCCGGAGCAGGTGGAACTGTCCACCATCCGTCTTCTCGCGAAGCTGCCGACCATCGCTGCGTACGCGTACAAGAAGTCCGTCGGACAGCCGTTCCTGTACCCGGACAACTCGTTGAACCTGGTCGAGAACTTCATGCGTATGACGTTCGGCTTCCCCGCCGAGCCGTACCAGGGTGATCCCGAGGTCGCCAAGGCACTCGACATGCTGCTGATCCTGCACGCAGACCACGAGCAGAACTGCTCCACGTCGACCGTGCGTATGGTCGGCTCGTCGGACGCCAACCTGTTCACCTCCGTCTCGGCCGGCATCAACGCACTGTGGGGCCCGCTGCACGGCGGCGCCAACCAGGCAGTGCTCGAGATGCTCGACGAGATCAAGGCCAGCGGCAGCACCGCAGCCGAGTTCGTCCGCAAGGTCAAGAACAAGGAAGACGGCGTGAAGCTCATGGGCTTCGGGCACCGCGTCTACCGCAACTACGATCCGCGCGCTGCGCTGGTCCGCGAAACCGCGCACACCATCCTCGCCAAGCTCGGCGGCGACGACGAACTGCTCAACATCGCAATGCAACTCGAAGAGGCCGCCCTCACGGACGACTACTTCATCGAGCGCAAGCTCTACCCGAACGTCGACTTCTACACCGGCCTCATCTACCGCGCGATGGGCTTCCCGCCGCGCATGTTCACGGTGCTGTTCGCCATGGGCCGTCTGCCCGGCTGGATTGCGCACTGGCGTGAAATGCACGAGGATCCGGCTACGAAGATCGGCCGCCCGCGCCAGATCTACACCGGCTACACCGAGCGTGACTACAGAGACATCACGTCCCGCTGACGCGTGACCTAGCGATATCACCACCCGCTAGTCTTCTGTACCCAACATTTCGCCTCAACGAGGAGGACCCATGAGTAGCAAGCCCGTAATCGAGTTCCAGGAAGGCCCCGCGCCGACCGATCTGGTCATCAAGGATCTGGTTGTCGGAGAAGGCGCCGAAGCCGTTCCCGGTGGCACCGTCGACGTTCACTACGTCGGTGTCGAGTTCGAGTCCGGCGAAGAGTTCGACTCTTCCTGGAGCCGTGGCGAGTCCATTCAGTTCCCGCTTCGTGGCCTGATCAAGGGCTGGCAGGACGGCATCCCGGGCATGAAGGTCGGCGGACGCCGTCAGCTCACCATTCCGCCGGAGCTGGCATACGGCCCCGCCGGTGCAGGGCACCAGCTTTCCGGCAAGACCTTGGTCTTCGTGATCGATCTGCTGGACGCCAAGTAATCCACTGTGCGCCTTTATTAACCCCCCGCGGTTAATAAAGGCGCACAGCACAAGCAGCCCCGCACCGTCAGGTGTGGGGCTTTCTTGTGTGGTCAGCTCGCGGTCTTTCGTCGGTAGAGCCAGTTGGACCACACGAATCCCACGGCGGCGATGCCCAGGCACCACGCGAGGGCGATGGCCGCGCTGTTCCCGATCGGCGTGCCCATCAGGAGTCCGCGCACAGTCTCGATGATCGGAGTCACCGGTTGGTGCCGGGCAAACCCCTGCAGCCAGGACGGCATGGTCTCAGCCGGTACGAAAGCAGTGCTGACGTAGGGCAGGAACATGATGGCGAAGGTGAATCCGCTTGCAGCCTCCGGGTTCTGGGCCAAGAGTCCCAAAGCTGTCGAGAGGTACGACATGGCAAAGACGAAGGCGACGATCACAGCGGCGACGCCGAGCCAGCGCAACGGATCGCTTGTCGGGCGAAATCCCATGATCAGCGCAACGACGACCACGATCGCCGTAGTCAGGACGTTGCGGACGACGCTGGCCAGTACATGACCGGTCAGGACCGACGACGGAGAGATCGCCAAGGTCCGGAAACGGTCGATGATCCCGTCCTTCATGTCGCTCGAGACGCTGACCGCGGTGGTCGAGGCGCCGAAACCGGCGCACAGAAGGATGATTCCTGGCACGACGTAGTCGATGTACTCGCTACCGGTGTTGATGGCGCCGCCGAAGACGTAGACGAACAGCAGCATGAGCATGACCGGAAGGGCTATCGCGGTGATCATCGAATCCGGACTGCGCAGAACGTGTTTGAGATTCCGGCGGAGCATCACCGCGGAATCGATTGCAACGGTGGAGGTCATCGAACGCTCGCAATCTCGGGTTGGCCTGATCCGGTGAGCGCGAAGAACACGTCGTCCAGATCCGGAGTGTGAACGGAGAACTTCTCGACGGTGATCGACGGATCGTCGATCGAGTCGAGGATCGCTTTGATCGACGGAACTGCCCCGTCGGAAGGGATGTGCAGGGTCAAGGTCTCGGCATTCGAATGCGCCTGCGGCAGTGATGCCGCGGCGAGTTCGAGTTGGGCCAGGTTCTCGAATTGCAGTGCGACGTGGCCGCCGGGAACAAGGCGTTTGAGTTCGTCCGGTGTTCCCTCGGCGACGATGCGGCCGCCGCTCAGCACGCCGACCGTATCGGCCAATTCGTCTGCCTCGTCGAGGTATTGGGTGGTGAGGAAGATGGTGACGCCTGACGCTGTGAGTCCTCGAACGATCGACCACATGTCGTGGCGGCTTCGCGGGTCCAGGCCGGTGGTGGGTTCGTCGAGAAAGACGACGTCCGGTCGGGCGACGAGGCTCATTGCGATGTCGAGTCGTCTGAGCATGCCGCCCGAGTAGTTGCCGGCGCGTTTGTCGCCGAAGTCCGTCAAAACGAACTGGTCGAGCAATTCCTCGGCACGGCGACGGGAGTTCTTCCGGCCCAGGTGATTCAGTTCGCCCAGTAGGGTGAGGTTCTCGAATCCGGTCAGCAAGGTGTCGACGGCTGCGTACTGCCCGGTCACGCTGATGCGTCGCCGAACGTTCTGTGGATCTCCGGGCAGTGAATGCCCCGCGACCGTGACCTCACCTCCGTCGAAGGGGATGAGGGTGGTGAGAATTCTTACGGCCGTGGTCTTTCCGGCGCCGTTCGCGCCGAGGAGGGCGTACACCGATCCGGCCGGGACCGACAGGTCGAGTCCAGCCAGTACCTGTTGATCGCCGTAGCGCTTACGGAGTCCGCGGACCGAGATTGCGGGGATCGTTCCTGACATCGAGACCTCCAAGTAAGAACTGTGTATGTCATAAACTCGTGTTTATAGCGTACACAGTTCTAGGATGATGGCAAGAGTGAAGAGTGGGAGCTTATGGATCGCGGAGCGCTACCGAGAGCAGTTGAACTGGCCTGGGGACTGGACCAGCCGGGAACGCGGGGTCCGAAGAAGGGGCTCAGTCTCGAGCAAATTCTCGACACCGCGATCGAATTGGCCGACGCAGAAGGCGTCACCGCTCTGTCGATGGGCCGCGTGGCCAAAGCGCTCGGGTTCACGACCATGTCGCTCTACCGCTACGTGGCAAGCAAAGACGAACTGATCGAACTGATTTCGGATCGGGTGATCGGGCCGCCGCCGGCAATTCCCGACGGCGTGACCTGGCGCGTCAAGCTCGAGGCGTGGGCGAATCAGGAGTACGCCACGATGCTGAGTCGACCGTGGTGGCTCAAGCTGCCCATCACGGCTCCACCGACCGGGCCCAACAACATGGCGTGGCTCGACGCGGGTCTGAGCGCCCTCGACGGGGTCGCCCTGAGCGCCGCGTCGAAGTTCCAGGTGGTGACCAACGTGTCGTTGTTCGTCATCGGCCGCGCTCGATTCTCGGCTGACCTGGCTTCTCGTTCAGCGCAGTCGGCAGACGACGACGTCGCATACGGCGCTCTCATTGCTCGTGTCATCAATCGGGAGGGATTCCCCTACCTGAGTGCAGCAATCGAGGAAGGCGGCTTCGAGGACGGCAGCCCGGAGGGTGAGGCCGCCGGCGACGATGCCTTCGATTTCAGTTTCTCGCTCGGCTTACTTCTCGACGGAATCGAGAAGCTGGTGCAGCGGTCAGGACACCAGCGCGGTGGCGCTGACGTCGTCGATGATCAGATCGGTGATCAGCCCGCCCCGTAGTGCTCCCTCCAGGGCCGGCAGTTTTGCTGTTCCGGCGACGATGCACACGCGCCTGGCGACCTTCTCGAAAAGGTCCAGTCGCGGGCCGCTCGCGCGCTCGTTGAGTTCGATTCCGCGGTAGCTCCCGTCCGACCGGAAGAAGACGGTTGCGATGTCGCCGACCACTCCGTCGCGTCGAAGTGCTTCTGCTTCATCGGGTTCGAGGTATCCGGCGGTGTAGACGTGACTCGGTACGTTGCCGCCCGGTACGCCGATGCTGAAGACTGCCAGGTCCATTCGCTTCTGCATGTCCAAGACGCGTTTGATGCTTCGTTCGCGCCACAGTTGCTCCCGAGTTTCCGGGTAGTCGAAGAAGGCAGGCACCGGAAATCCTTGTGGCAGAGCACCGTAGGCGTCGGCGATGGTTCTGATGATGTCGCTGGCGTAAGAGATCCCGGTGGTGCGAGTATTCGCGGCGCCGTTGAGTTGCACGACGTACGAGTTGTACGTGCGTTTGGGGGCAAGGTGCTTGCTGACTTCACTGAGAGTGGTTCCCCAGGCGATCCCCATCACCATGTCGCTGTCGAAGAACGACGCCAGCAGGCGTCCGGCAAAGGTTGCGACCTTTTCGAGTCGCTCGAGATCTCCCACCAGTTCCGGCACGGTCACCACGTGGGCGCGCACTCCGTACCGTTCCGAGAACTCGCGTTCGATGCGAGGAGCCTGGCCGTGCGGGGTGCTGATCTTGATCTCGACGAGACCCGAGGTGCGCGCGTAGGTGATCAATCGGGAGACGGTGGATCGGGACACCCCCATGTCGCGGCCGATGGCAGCCATGGTCTGGTCCTGGAAGTAGTAGAGGCGTGCGGCCTGAACTGCGTCGGCGATGCGCGGGTCCGCCGGATCGGAGGTAGCGGAGTCCGAAGTGGGAGTTTCCATGGGTTCGTCCTGTCTGCACGTACGTGCAAGAGCATTGAACCGAATCCTATCCGAGTAGGCCCAGGCCGAGGCGCTCGATCACGCAAAGTCCCAGAAGTGTGTCTGTTACCCGCGTTACGGTGCGCAAATGGGGTATTTGCACATATGTGCACGAGCTATGCGTGAATGTGCAAAGGGCTTTACGCTACGGGTGCAGCAATC
Source organism: Rhodococcus sp. D-46 (assembly GCF_011290655.1). NCBI lineage: Bacteria > Bacillati > Actinomycetota > Actinomycetes > Mycobacteriales > Nocardiaceae > Rhodococcus > Rhodococcus sp. D-46. The sequence goes on from NZ_JAANTF010000007.1 coordinate 291,261, forward strand.
CAAACTATGACATGCATCACAACGAAGTGAGGGTGGGGATGGAGAAAGCCAAGCGATTAGGGCTTCCAGGCGAGTTGGCAGCCGAGTTCGCCGGAACGATGATCTTGATCTTGTTCGGCGTCGGAGTTGTGGCGCAGGTTGTGTCCGGCGGGAGCGGTGGGGGTCTCGGCGGACACGACAGTATCGCGTGGGCCTGGGGACTCGGCGTCATGTTCGGCATCTATGTCGCAGGCCGGGTGACGGGTGCTCATCTGAACCCCGCAGTAACCTTCGCCTTTGCGATCTTCCGGGGATTCTCCTGGCGCAAGGTCCTGCCCTACACGCTGGCGCAGACCGCTGGAGCCTTTGTCGCGGCCCTGATCGTCCGGTGGAATTACAACGACATGCTCAATGCCATCGATCCCGGACACACAACGGCGACTCAGACGATCTTCTCGACGATGCCCGGAAACGGAACGCTCCCGGTCAGTCTGGGATCAGCGCTGATAGATCAGATCATCGGCACGGCGATCCTGTTGTTCCTCATCGTTGCGGTGACCGATACTCGGGGAACTCCGCCGCTCGCGAATCTTGCGCCCTTCGTCGTCGGTTTGATCGTGGTGGCAATCGGATTCGCATGGGCGACCAACGCGGGTTACGCCATCAATCCGGCCCGTGACTTCGGTCCGCGGCTGGCGTCGTATCTCACCGGTTACGGCAGCGCCTGGCGAGATCAGTACGGGAGCCTGTATTTCTGGGTGCCCATCGTGGGGCCGCTGATCGGCGCTCCGATCGGGGTGTTCCTCTACGACAAGCTGATTGGTCGATTCCTGCCTGACGAGTCGGTGGAGAAGGCAGCCGAGGAGCCGGCCACGATACCGGCCTGATGGCGAATCATCATCTCTGACAGTAAATCTTTCGCACTTTCTTCGACACCAAAGGGGTAGCACGATGGCGCAGTTCGTAGCCGCGATAGACCAGGGAACCACCTCCACGCGATGCATGATCTTCGATCACAGTGGGCACGTAGTCGCTGTCGAACAGCACGAGCACACACAGATCTTTCCGCAGGCAGGCTGGGTCGAACACGATCCGATCGAAATTTGGGACAACGTCCGCAACGTCACCGCGGGCGCCTTGGCCAACGCAGATCTGACCGCGGCCGACATCGCATCCGTCGGCATCACCAATCAGCGCGAGACGGCAGTGGTCTGGGAACGAGCAACCGGAAAGCCCGTTTACAACGCCATCGTCTGGCAGGACACACGCACCGATCGAATCTGTACTGCACTCGCCGGCGAAGACGGCCCCAGGAAGTACACCGAAGTCACCGGATTGCCGTTGGCCACGTACTTTTCGGGCCCCAAGGTCAAGTGGATTCTCGACAACGTCGAGGGCTCGCGTGAGAAGGCCGAAGCAGGCGAGTTGTGCTTCGGCACGATGGACACCTGGGTGCTGTGGAACATGACCGGCGGCGTCGACGGCGGAGTGCACGCTACCGACCCCACCAACGCGTCGCGCACTCTGTTGATGGATCTCGACACTCTCGCTTGGGATTCGGCGATCTGCGCCGACATGGGCATCCCCGAATCGATGCTCCCCGAGATTCGCAGCTCGTCCGAAACTTTCGGATTCGTGCGCGAACGCGGAACGTTGTCCGGCGTGCCGATCGCCGGAATCCTCGGCGATCAGCAAGCAGCGACTTTCGGTCAGGCCTGCCTCTCGCCCGGAGAAGCGAAGAACACCTACGGAACCGGCAACTTCGTGCTCCTCAACACCGGCACCGAAAAGGTGATGAGCAAGAACGGCTTGTTGACGACGGTCTGTTACAAGATCGGTGAGCAGCCAACGGTTTACGCACTGGAAGGATCGATCGCCGTGACCGGTTCGCTGGTCCAGTGGCTTCGGGACAACCTCGGCATGATCGACAACGCGGCCGACATCGAGGTGAACGCGCGCTCTGTGGACGACAACGGTGGCGCGTACTTCGTGCCCGCGTTCTCGGGCCTGTTTGCACCGCATTGGCGCGCGGATGCACGCGGTGCGATCGTCGGTCTGACAAGGTTCGTGAACAAGGGACACCTTGCCCGGGCGGTGCTCGAAGCGACTGCGTACCAGAGTCGTGAGGTGATCGAGGCGATGAACCTCGACTCGGGTGTCGACTTGAAGGTTCTCAAGGTCGACGGCGGAATGGTCGCGAACGAACTCCTCATGCAATTCCAGGCCGATCTGCTCGACGTCGAGGTGATCCGCCCTGTCGTTGCGGAGACCACGGCATTGGGCGCTGCGTACGCCGCTGGTCTCGCGGTCGGGTACTGGGAGAGCGAGGACGACATTCGCAGCAACTGGGCGAAGGACAAGAGCTGGACGCCGTCGATGGATTCGGCCGAGCGTGAGCGCCTGTATGCAGGCTGGCAGAAAGCCGTCACTCGGACACTCGACTGGGTCGACGCAGACTGATCGCGGCGCCCCCATTTCTACCTATTTTCAAGTGAAGGAACAGTTTTCATGAGCACAGCACAAGCATTGAGTCCGTCCTCGCGGGCGGAGTCGCTGAAGAAGTTGGAAGAAACCGAACTCGACGTCCTCGTTATCGGCGGTGGCGTGGTCGGAGCGGGTAGCGCGCTCGACGCCGCAACTCGCGGTCTGAAGGTGGGCTTGGTGGAGGCTCGCGACTTCGCGTCCGGAACCTCGAGCAGGTCGAGCAAGCTGTTCCACGGCGGACTGCGTTACCTCGAGCAGTTCAATTTTGCGCTCGTGTTCGAGGCACTGCGTGAGCGGTCGCTGGTTCTGAATTCGCTGTGCCCGCATCTCGCGAAGCCGGTGCCGTTCATCTACCCACTCGAGAAGTTGATCGACCGGCCGTACGTCGGTCTGGGCATCGGCGTCTACGACGTGATGGGCGCAGGCCGCGGGGTTCCCTCACACCACAAGCATGTGGGCAAGAAGAAGACTCTCGAATCGTTCCCGTCCGGAAAGCGCTCTGCTATCCGGGGTTCGGTCAAGTTCTACGAGGGTCAGGTAGATGACGCCCGCCACACGATGATGCTGGCGCGCACGGCGGCCGAGTACGGTGCGCTGTGCGTCAACAGCACCCGCGTAATCGGCTTTCTCCGTGAGGAGGACCGCGTAGTCGGGGTGAAGGCCGTGGATCTGGAAACGGGTCGCGCGTTCGAGATCCGTGCTCGTCAGGTCATCAACGCCGCCGGTGTGTGGACTGACGAGATTCAGGAAATGGTAGGTGGTCGAGGACAATTCCAGGTTCGCGCTTCGAAAGGTGTGCATTTGGTCGTCCCGCGAAACCGCATCAACTCTGCGACCGGAATCATCACGCGGACCGAGAAGAGTCTGCTGTTCGTGATCCCGTGGGGAAGCCACTGGATCATCGGTACGACGGACACCGACTGGAACCTCGACCTCGCCCATCCGGCAGCGAGCCGAAGCGATATCGACTACATCCTCGGACATGTCAACAAGCTCCTTCAGGACGAGTTGACGCACGAGGACGTCGTCGGTGTGTACGCGGGGTTGCGTCCGTTGCTGTTCGGCGAATCGGATTCGACCAGCACTCTCTCGCGTGAGCATGCGGTGTCGAGTCCGGTCCGAGGTTTGACGGTGGTCGCCGGTGGCAAGTACACCACTTACCGCGTGATGGCCAAGGACGCTGTCGATTCCGCGGTGCACGGATTGGAACAGAAGGTGCCGAAGTCCTGCACCGAGCGTATCCAACTTGTGGGTGCCGACGGCTACTTTGCCGCGCACAACAATCGGCATCTCACCGCTGAGCGCACGGGACTGCACGTTTCGACCATCGAGCACCTACTGGGTCGGTACGGCACTCTGGCTGACGAGTTGTTCGAACTCGTCGAGGCGCGACCGGAACTGGGGCAGCCGTTGGACTCCGCCCCCGAGTACCTCAAGGCGGAGATCCACTACGCTGCGAGCCATGAGGGTGCGCAGCATCTCGACGACATCCTCACCCGTCGTACCCGCATCTCCATCGAGGTTACCGATCGCGGCGATGCGGCAGCTGCCGAAGTGGCGGAACTGGTTGCGCCGGTGCTCGGTTGGACTCCCGAGCACATCGCCGAGGAGATCGAGCACTACCGGTTGCGCGTCGCAGCCGAGCGGGAATCTCAGGAGCAGCCCGATGACCTCACAGCTGATGCGGCGCGCCTCGGTGCACCGGACGTTCGCACCGGAGTCACTGTCGGACAGGTTTGAGTCCGGGACACCAATGATCGGCCGGGACGCTGTGTCCCGGCCGATCGACCGAACTGCCTCGGTGTCAATCGAACTCGTCTGCCGAACATTCAGGGAGGTCGATCGTCACAACCGCGCCCTCGTTCGGATGGTTCGCGAAGTCGATACGAGCGCCGATGACCGCCGCTTGTCCCACTACGATCGTCAAGCCGAGGCCCAGGCCTGAGTTCGGGCCGCGTTCGACGGAGTTGGTCTGAAATCTCTTCGGCCCCTGGCGAAGCCACTCTTCAGTGAACCCGACGCCCCGATCTCGGACCGTGATGCGGGAGTGGTCGACGTGGACATTGATCGGCGACTTTCCGTGATTGCGAGCATTCAAGATCAGGTTGGCGATGATCCGCTCCAGTCTGCGCGCGTCGGTGTACGACACGGGGGTGCCGTGAACACTCACTTCACACTCGACTCCTGTGGTGGAAATCGCGTGACGCACCACCGGCGCCAGTTCCACCGATTGGATGTCTGCCTGCTCGGAGGTGGTGTCGAGGCGTGCCACTTCGATGACGTCCTCGGCGAGCCTCCTGAGTTTATGGACGCCGTCGCGCACCAATTCGGTTGGCCTACCGGGTGGCAGGAGCTCTGCGGCGCCGACCAGTCCGGAGATGGGCGTCCTGAGATCGTGCGCGATGTTGGCTGTCACGCGCTTTTCGGCGTCCAGTTGTCCCCGTAGAGCATCGGACATCGCGTCGACCGCATCCGCCAGCTCGGTGATCTCGTCGTCGAAAAGCGACCAGGTGACCGAGCGGACGCGGATGTCCGCTCCGGTAGACACTTTGCGAGCCGCACGGGCGGCCGAGCGCAATCGATACGACATCGCGAGTCCAAGCAGCACACCCAGGACGGCACCCGCTGCGATCACTGCGATGGTGGCGTTGCGAAGTGTCCGATCGACGCTGGCGATCGATTCCCGCTGCGCGGTGTACGGGACGCGAATCGCCACCACCTGAGTGTTGACGTCGGCAGCAGCCCAGACAAATGGCTGGTCCCCGCTGTCGACAAGGTAGGTGGCACGTTTGCCGCCCACCACGGCCTGACGCAACTCTTCCGGAACGTCGAGACCATCTGTGGTGGCGCGGAACAGCGCACGCATGCTGCCCGTTTCGTCCTGCAGCACCAGTTGGAGATTGCGATCAGCTGCCGCCCGCGCTGCATCCTCTTGGTTGTGTGAAAAGGTTTGATGCATCACGGTACTGAGCGTGATCGAGGCGACTGCGATCACGAACGTGATGGCCGCCGCGATCTTCCACTGAAACGACAACCGCCTCCCGGTGGACGGGAGCTTGGCGGCGAGATCCCGCGATCTCACCGATGGTTGTCCATCGTGTAGCCGAACCCCCGGACGGTCCGGATCTGTTCGGAGCCGATCTTCGTGCGCAATCGCTGAACGTGAACGTCGACGATGCGCGTATCGCCGCCCCAGTCGTAATCCCAGACGTCCGAGAGCAGTTCGGAGCGAGACCAGACTTTGCGCGGCACACTCACCATGACCAGGAGCAGCTTCATTTCGGTGGGCGTGAGAGCCACTTCGGCGCCCGAACGCGTGACGGTCACCAACTCGCGATCGATCTCCAGATCGCCGAGAGTCACGATGTCTTTCTCCGTACCGGAATGGGATTCGACCCGCCGGAGCACACTGCGGATACGGGCCACCAGGACACCGCTGTCGAAGGGCTTGGTGACGTAGTCGTCGGCACCGGCTTCCAATCCGAGAACGATGTCGACCGGGTCGTCGCGCGCGGACAGCATGATGACCGGCACCGACAGTTCCTCACGAATGCGTCGGCACAGGCTGATTCCGTTCAGGTCGGGAAGCATCACGTCGAGGACGGCGATATCCGGCTTGGCGTCGACCGCCATATCCATTCCGGTCAACCCACCCGATGCGGTGATCACCCGAAACCCGTTGCGTTCGAGATTCAATTGCGTTGCTTCGCGTATGACAGCGTCGTCTTCGACCAGCAAAATCAACGGATCGGTCATCGGCCTTCGCTTTCATGGGAACGGAACACTCTCAAACCCTTCACCGGTCCACTTGTATGCAGTCGACGATTGACAGAACTCCGGAATGCCGGGGTCTTTGCACAGGTCGACCATGACCGACAATCCTCCGGTTGAGCCGACGACTTAGCGTCCTGGGTCTTGCACTCCGAAGACTTTGTGAGCGCCCGATTCGTCGATCTGGTAGACGAATCCGGCGACCATGAAGCTGACCGGTGGGGCCGGTCGTCCCCAGATGCCGACAGACTCGCAGGTGAAGACATTGACGACGGCATCTTGCCAAACGGCGCCTGTCACGGGGGAGTACCGGATTTCGAAGGGGAAGTTCGCATCACCGCACAGTCGGAGACTGTCCTTGACCGCATCGGACACTTCCGGGTCTGCTCTGAGGAGGGCAACAGGATCGATGCTCAAGCCCTGTGAGAGATCCGAGGGGTCGAGTGATGCTGCGATATTCGGAGTGGGTTCTGATTCAGGCTCGGTGGAACAGGAGACGAGAGCAAACGCGACCGGCAGGCAAACACCGGCGAGCATCGCGCGGCGACGGCGATCAATCACGGATGAACTCCATTCCATCCCAGTGGAACTCGGTCCGAAGCGGTGGACGGGGGCAACATTCGAACTCCGGTGGCCGCGGATCCGTTTCCAGGACAGACAAACTCGCGGCGCGTTGACCGCTGACGATGAACTTTCCGCGCTCTTCGACGGAGAACAGGCGCTCACCCAGTTCGGGATCGTCTTCACTCGAACCGGCCTTGCCGCTGCGGTAGACGTAGCCGGCAAGGTTGACCGAAATCGACACTCCGGTCCCGGGTTGGTGGGCCGGTTGGCACGGATACACATTCATGACGACGAGTTCGGTCTCCGGCACGATACGCGGTGCGCCTGGATCGAGAAGGATGGACCCGACCGAGATCGGATACCAGTCAGGGCACGACCGAAGTTCTGTCTTCACTCCCTCGGACACCCCAGGATCGTCGAGGAGCGCCCGGCCCAACCTCGAGTTTTCGGCAACCCGTCTGGCCAGGTCTGCAGGTTGTGTGACGGGCAACCCGGTGGAAGCGACATCGCCTTCGATCACAACGCCCTGGGTGGACGCGCAGCCGGTGATCACGGACGCTCCGAGGGTTGCTGCCGCGAGCGCTGTACCGAACAGGCTGCGAGTACGGTCTGATCGACCGCCGCAGATGTCACTCCGATACAACACTTTCCCCTCCCCGGCCGCTGCGAACCCTCTCATCGGCATGTGCGTTTTCATACGATCACAGGTGATCTCGATATCGGAGTTTTGCCACCCACCGTTACGTAATCGTATGAATTTCTGGACCGTCGAGAGTTGGTACGCGACCGACGGAATTCTGTTACGAAACCGATGGAATCAGGCTCCTAGAGTGAGTCACGTCGGTGTTCACCGCTTGGGCGGAACGAGCTGATCCGCGTATCGAGGAGTGTGAGAGCAAATGCCTGAACTATTGCTGACCAACAAGACTCGGCGTCTGCGAGTGCTGCTCGCCGTACTGACGATCGGGGTGATGTGCGCGATGACAGGGTGTTCGAGTGATGACAACAGCGCTCCAGGAGACGAACCGACGACTACATCGGTGGTTGCGGCGTCTACGACCCCACCGCCGCTGACCGCAGCGACCACTTCGGAGACAGTCGAAGGCTCGAACTCGGTGGGCGGCGGTACGGACGCATCCACCCCCGGAGTCCCGGCGGGCGGAGCAGCGCCGGCCTGGACCCCGGTCTCGACCAGCGCGGTTGCCCCTGCGGCCCCTGGTCCGGCTACCGAGTCGACCAAGTGCACCGATCAGATCAATTATGTGGGTGACCCTCGTTCGAATGCGGAGATCAACAGCATCGGAGAGCAGATGGGTTCATGCCCGGCGCCGCTCCCGCCCGATGCCGTCGAGCCCTCCGAGAAGTGCACCGACCAGATCAACTACGGCGCTGACCCTCGTTCCAACGCCGAGATCAACATCATCGGGGAACAAACCGGGATCTGCCCCGAGCCGATACGCCCCTAGCGACTTCAAAACCTGAGCAGTAGTCGGGAATTCGACCAAGAGCCGAAGCAGGGGGAGATCGGAATGACAAGCAGGGCAGGTGGACGTTCGATCGACAGTGTTGCCGACGATGCGTCCCGAGGGGATCGGGACGCGATTGCAGAACTCCTTCAACGCATCGTGCCTCTGGTGACGAGGCGCTGTCGTGCCGAACTGCGACCGCTCGACGCTGATCGTATTGCCGTCGGTATCTGCCGATCCGTCCTGTCCGACATTCGGCGACGTAGACGTGCCGGAGAAGCGTTCCTCGCGCATCTGTACGACGCGATCAGTCGCGAAATCGATTCGCTACCCGCCTCCAGTCGACTCACTCTGCCCTTCGGTGATCTGTCGGCCGCAGAACGCAACGTCTTGGTAGCTCGCATCGTTGTCGGCTTCGACGTGCGCGAGACGGCGCTGTCACTGAGAACGACAACGAGCGCCGTCGAACTCGCCCAACACCGCGCGCTGGCCAAGATCAGACGCGGCAGCCTGAGCGGCGCCTGAATCAACGCTCGAAAGTCAACAGCTGCAACCCTTCGCAACTCCCGGCAACCTCACGCAACTCTTTCCCTTCGCCCGTGACCTACACGACACTGCATGGCGACGAGTGATCGAGAACGAGGAGTGTGACTGTGGTTCAACGGACGGCGCAGAAGCCGACAACCCCAGGATCGAAAAAGACCGGCGCCAAGCCTCATTCGGGGCTGGACCGGGATGCATTGCTGAAGGCGTACGAGAAGATGTCGCGCATTCGTGCGTTCGAGGATCGACTGCACGAAGAGAATGCAACCGGTGACATCCCCGGCTTCATTCACCTCTACTCGGGCCAGGAAGCCATCGCGGTGGGAGTGTGCGAGAACCTGAGCGACGCCGACTACATCGGATCCACTCACCGCGGTCACGGGCACTGCATCGCCAAGGGCTGCGATCTGAACGGCATGATGGCCGAGATCTTCGGCAAGGACGACGGCCTGTGTCGCGGTAAGGGCGGCTCGATGCACATCGCCGACCTGTCCGTGGGAATGCTCGGCGCCAACGCGATTGTCGGCGGAGCCCCGTCGTTGGCGATCGGTGCAGCACTGAGTGGTAAGACGCTTCGAAACGGTGTCATCGCAGCGTCGTTCACGGGTGACGGTGGATCCAACCAGGGAACCGTCTTCGAGGCGATGAACATGGCTGTGGTGCTGGATCTTCCGATCGTCTTCGTGATCGAGAACAACGGATTCGGTGAGGCCACCGGAACCGACTACGCAGTTGGTGCACCCGACATCGCCGCGCGCGCCGCATCCTTCGGCATGCCTGCCGTCAAGGTGGACGGCACCGACTTCTTCGCGGTCTACGACGCAATGGCGGAAGCATCCGAGCGCGCCAGGATCGGCGGCGGCCCCACCACGATCGAGGCGGCGGCATTCCGTTGGCACGGCCACTTCGAAGGTGACGCGCAGCTGTACCGCACGGCGGAACAGGTTGCGCAACTACGGGAAACCAAGGATCCGCTCAAGAATTTCCGTAGCAGCGTGGATGTGAAGAAGGTCAGCACCGCTGATCTGGACGCGGTGGACGAGCAGTCGCGAGTGCTGGTGGACGAGGCGGTAGCGAAGGCGCGTGCCGCGGCGTATCCACCCGTCGAGAATCTGCTGACCGATGTCTACGTGTCGTACTGAGGAGCCCGAGATGACAAGCGTGGAAGCCGAGAACGTGTCGAAGAAGACCTACCGCGAGGCCGTCAAAGAGGCCATCGCCCAAGAAATGCAACGCGACCCGAGCGTCGTTCTCATCGGTGAGGACGTACGGGGTGGGCATGCCGGTACCAATCCCGATCTGGAGACGAAGAAGATCGAGGCATTTGGCGGTGTCCTGGGTGTCACCAAGGGATTGTGGACGGAGTTCGGATCGGAGCGTGTAATCGATACCCCGATCACCGAATCCGCGATCATCGGAATGGCTGCCGGAGCCGCACTGACCGGACTGAGGCCGGTCGCCGAGCTGATGTTCATGGACTTCTTCGGAGTCTCCTACGACGCGCTCTACAACCAGGCTGCCAAGTTCCGCTACATGTTCGGTGGCAAGGCCAGAACCCCGCTGGTGGTGCGAGGCATGATCGGCGCAGGGTTCTCCGCCGCTGCGCAGCACTCTCAGTCTCCGTACAACGTGTTCGCGGCGGTGCCTGGTCTGAAGGTAGTCGCTCCGTCCAATGCCTACGACGCCAAAGGCCTTCTCATCCAGGCTATCCGGGACGACGATCCCGTCGTCTTCTGTGAGCACAAGGTTCTCTACGACCTCAAGGACGAAGTGCCGGACGAGCCGTACGCGATTCCGTTCGGCGTCGCCAACTACACCAGGCAGGGCGACGACGTCACGATCATCGCGTTGTCCGCAATGGTGAACCGCGCCAACGACGTAGCAGACAAGCTGGCCGCCGAGGGTATTTCGGTCGAGGTTGTCGATCCTCGTACCGTCTCACCATTGGACGAGGACGGCATCCTCGAATCCGTCGCATCGACCGGACGCGTCGTGATCGTCGACGAATCCGCCGCCCGCTGCGGTTTCGGGCACGACGTAGCCGCGCTGATCGCCACCAAGGGATTCAACTACCTGAAAGCGCCGATCGAACTGATCACGCCGCCGCACACGCCGGTTCCGTTCTCCCCGACCCTCGAAACTGCCTGGCTGCCTGACGCGGCGCGCATCGAAGAGTCGGTTCGCAAGCTGGTGAGAGCCTGATCATGGCTGACATCAAAGCTATCGACATCCCCAAATGGGGGCTCTCCATGGAGGAGGGGTTGGTCAACGCGTGGCTCATCGAGGAAGGTGACTCGTTCACCAAGGGCCAGTTGATCTGTGAGATCGAGACCAGCAAGATCACCAACGAGCTGGAGGCGCCGTTCGACGGTGTTCTCCGCAAGATCGTCGGCACACCGGGGCAGACTCTGCCCGTCGGCGCCGTGATCGGTGTGTCCGCCGATGCGTCCGCGACGGATGCGGAGATCGAGCAGTTCCTCGCCGCCCGCGGCGCAACCGCGCCGGCGGAAGAGCCGGCACCGTCCCCAGCTGCTGCGCCGGCGGCTCCCGTGACACCTGCGGCTACACCGGCTGCGAAGGTGGTTGTTGCACCGAAACCTGCACCAACCGGTTCCACCGTCGTACCGAGCGTTCTGCAAGGCACGACGCAGGACGATGTGTTTGCGAGTCCTCGCGCACTCCGACGTGCGGAATCGCTCGGAATCGATCTCGCCGCCGTAGTGGGTACCGGTCCCCTCGGGCGGATCAGTGTCCGCGACATCGACGACGCGATTCGTGACGCCGGTGGCACTGTTGCGCCGGTAGTGCCGGCCGCGAGATCCGGCCTCCCGCTGCGATCGACCGCCGACGACAGTGCCGTGCCTGCCACCCCGGTCGCACGCAGAACTGCCCGATCACTGGGGGTCAACCTGCATGACTGTCGTCCGACGGGTTCGCGGGGGCGCGTCTGCGTCGCCGACGTGCACGACGCCGCTCGTTCCGCGCAGCTCCTGCCCGAGGCGGCGGCTGAGACCGAATCTGTTGCGGCCGAACCTGAGTACGACACAATTCCTTTCACCCCCATGCGATCGGCAATCGCCGGTAGGTTGCAGGCGTCCAAGCAGCAGGCACCCCATTTCCGGCTCACCGCAGACCTCGAGCTCGATGCGCTTCTCGCTCTGCGCAAGGAGATCAATTCGACCGTCCCGGCGGTCAAGCTGTCGGTCAACGACTTCATCGTGAAGGCTTGCGCCGCTGCACTGATGAAGGTGCCGGACGTGAACGTCCAGTTCGATGCCGCGAACGAATCGGTTCTTCGATTCGCGTCGGCGGATGTCTCGGTGGCAGTTGCACTTCCGACCGGCCTGATCACGCCCATCGTGCGTAGCGCGAATACCAAGTCGTTGGCGGACATCTCGGGTGAGGTGCTCTCGTTGGCCACCAAGGCGAAGACCGGCAAACTTCGTCCCGAAGAATTCCAGGGCGGAACCTTCACGGTGTCCAACCTCGGCATGTTCGGGATCAAGGCATTCGACGCGATCATCAATCCGCCCCAGGGAGCGATCCTTGCCGTAGGTGCGGGGGAGAAGCGCGCGGTGGTGGTCGGTGACAGTGTTTCTGCCCGGACCGTGATGACCGTGACCCTCTCGTGCGATCACCGGGTTATCGACGGAGCCCTGGGTGCGACCTTCCTTCGGGAGCTCCAGCGCTTTGTCGCTTCTCCCGCGCTGATGTTGGTGTAAGGGGCTGTGGTGGAAAACAATACGTCGCATCAGTACGACGTTCTTGTCATCGGTGGCGGCCCCGGTGGTTACGTGGCGGCGATCCGGGCTGCCCAGTTGGGGTTGAACGTCGCGCTGGTAGAACGTGATCGCCTCGGAGGTATCTGCCTCAACTGGGGTTGTATCCCCACCAAGGCGATGCTGCACGGCGCGGACGTCGCGCATACCTTGAGTGAACTCGACACATACGGATTCAGTTCGGCGTCTGTCCAGTTCGACATCTCGAAGTTGGTGTCGTTCAGCCGAGGGGTCTCGGAGAGGTTGTCCGGCGGTGTTGCCTATCTGATGAAGAAGAACGGCGTCGACGTCATCTCAGGCGCCGCGAAGTTGGTCGACAAAGGCGTCGTATCCGTGGGAGGACAGACGCATCGAGCCGACCACGTGATCATTGCAACCGGTGCCCGGCCGCGTTCGATTCCCGGCGTTGCCCCCGACGGTGATCGGGTGTGGACCTACTTCGACGCGCTCGTCCCGAAGGAACTGCCGAAGTCGCTGCTCGTGATCGGGTCCGGTGCGATCGGAGTCGAATTCGCCAGCCTGTACCGCGATCTCGGAACCGAGGTGACCATCGTCGAGATGGCACCACACATCATGCCGGTCGAGGACGAAGAGATCTCGGCCTTCGTTCGCAAGCAGTTCGAGAAGCGTGGCATCACGATTCACACCGGAGCCTCGGTGTCGGCGGTGACCGTCGGCGACGACGCCGTCCAGGTGAATGTGCAGACGAGCGACGGTGTCGAGTCGTTGACCGTGGACCGGGTGTTGGTGGCGGCCGGAATCACCGGCAACGTCGAGGATCTGGGGTTGGAGGCTCTGGGCGTCGAGATCGAGCGCGGTGCGATCGTCACCGACCAGTGGTGCCGTACCAGCGCTTTCGGGATCTATGCGATCGGTGACGTCGCGGGCGCTCCATGTCTGGCGCACAAGGCAAGCCACGAAGCTGTCCTGTGCGTCGAAAAGTTGGCAGGCGTGCCCGACGTTCATCCGCTCGATCGCGACTACGTTCCGGGGTGCACGTATGCCCGCCCACAGGTGGCGAGCCTGGGTCTGACGGAGAAGCAGTGCGCCGGTACTGGTCGCGCGCTGCGGGTCGGACACTTCGACCTGCAGGCGAACGGCAAGGCACTGGCGATCGGCGAGGCCGAAGGCTTCGTCAAGACGATCTTCGACGCCGATACCGGGGAACTTCTCGGCGCGCACATGGTCGGTCCGGATGTGACCGAGCAGATTCAGGGTTTCGGTATCGCTCGATCCCTCGAAGCCACCGGCGAGGATCTCGCCGAGGTCGTGTTTGCTCATCCGACGCTCTCGGAGGCAATGCACGAGTCTGTGCTCTCGGCGCTGGGGAGACCCCTCAACGCGTGAGCACCGTTCGCGTGCGTGAACGCCGTCCTTTCGTTCACGCACGCGAACAACTCTGCAACCGGGTGCAACGCTCGCTTTCGATGACCCCGTCACATAGGACTGGAGTGTGATCGGCGAAACGAATCGACTCGAACCGGCCCTGGCCAGTGGTGAAGACCCGGCGCAGTACGCACGTGTTCTCGAATCCGTCTACGAAGCAACGATGTCGGGACGCAAGCCGCCTGCGCGTCCGCGCTCCGTCATCGCGAATTCGTGGTCGCGTTTGCGTGCGCTCGGACTCGATCCGGACCGGTGCTCGATCACCGAGACGGGCCGCGAATCCGAGATCGAAGAAGGCAGACGCGCAGCCGGCATGGCGGAGATCTTCGACGAGGCGGTGCACGGTCTGGCACCACTCGTCGGCCCGGACGACGCGAATCTGATCGTGGTGGCGGACCGCTACGGACGTATCCTCTGGCGACACGGGTCCAGTCGAATGCTGGATCGGGCCGAACGGCTCGGGATGATCGAGGGTGCGTCGTGGACGGAGGAAGCTGTTGGTACCAACGGGATCGGCACTTCCTTGGCATCAGGTTCGGCAGTGCAGGTGTTCTCGGCCGAGCACTACTCGCGCTCGCAGCATCCGTGGACCTGCTCCGGGGCGACGGTTCGAGATCCGCGTAGTCGCCGGGCCATCGCCGTCGTGAACGTCGCCGGCGCAGCAGACACGGTCCACCCGTCGACTCTCGCTCTGGTGGACAGTGTGGCCAGGCTGGCGGAATCCGCACTGCGGGAGAAGCATCGAATCGGATTGGATCAGCTCCGGATGATCTCGGTATCGACGCTGGCTCGCGCGAGTCAGCCGACAGTGGTCGTGGACCGCAGTGGCTGGGTCGCGGCGGTGGACTCGATGGCGCCGATCTACAGAATCGCACTGCCGAAAGTGATGAGCAGCGGCGAGCATTGGCTCCCGTCGCTCGGACTATGTATGTGCGAGCCGCTTCCGGGTGGTTGGCTCGTCCGCCCTCAGATGGATCCGGCGTCCGGAACGGTTTGTGCCGAAGTCGAATTGGATGTGCAAGATCCGAATGCGATGGAATTGCGGTACTCCTCGGCAATGGGGAGCTGGAGCATCGACCTCAGCCCGCGCCATTCGCAGATCCTCGTGGCTCTGACACATGCGCCCGAGGGCCTCACGGCCTCGCAGCTCGCCTCACAGTTGTTCGGCGATCCACGCAAGACGGTGACCGTCCGGGCCGAGATGTCGAGGTTGCGTAAGCGATTGGCCGGAATCCTGTTGGCTCAGCCCTATCGCTTCGACCCGGCGGTGAGGGTAAAAACCGCCCCTGCTGTGCGCCTTTATTAACCGCGGGGGGTTAATAAAGGCGCACAGCAGAGCGGCGCGAACGCCGCACCTGCGCGTACTCGTAGCCGTTCTGCCAGGTCACGGTGGCCACCAGCACCCAGATGATCCACGTGGCGCTCATGTGCGTGCCGACGATGCCCATGACGATGGGGACGGCGGTGCACGGGAGCGCCCAGCCGAGCAGCCACCGTCGGTCCGATCGCGCGAACAGCCCTGCCACCAGGCTGATTCCGAAATAGACTGCGATGCTTCCGCACAACAACCACCGCAGGTTCGCGGGCGTGTGCTCCGCACCGTGTTCGGTTGCCGCTCCGAGCCCCGCGACCAGAACCGCGATAGCGCCGGTGGTGAAACAGTGCAGCGCCATGTCGATGCGAGCGGGAAACTTCTCGGGCTGCAGGTGCGGAACACCGGCGTGGCCGTAGAGAAGCGAGAGAGCCCACATGCCCGAGAGCAGGACAAACGATCCGACTGCGAGGCTGACCACCGTCGAGTCCCAGGTGAGCTTCGAGGCCGCAGAAATCACGAGGATCACACCCTCGCCCAGCACGATGATGACGTACAGGCCCAAGCGCTCGGCAAGGTGAGCCCGATCGGAGTGCAGGGCTTCGAGTTCGGGCATCCGGTCGTCCTTGAACCCCCGAACCTTGATGATGCGGTCGAGCTTTTCCTGCGCGTCTTCCATGATCGCGCTGCCGGAGACGACGAACATGATCAGCAGGTCGATGGCCACACCGGCGGTCCAGAGCCAGAACCGAGTTTCGCCCTCGAACCAGAACGAGACGATCCACGGGATCACACCGAGAGACATCTGGGCGATCGGCCAGTCCACGACTATCTGGCCGTTGTGCCACACCCGACTCGCCAGCAGACGTACGGCCACGTAGGCGACAGCGAAGGCCAGCGCATGGTTGTCGTGGATGCCGGCCACGGCCGCCATCATGACGGCCAGTCCGAACATGGCGATCAGCATGCTCGGGATCCGGACACGGTCACCGGCAACGTTGCCGTACATCGTGAACGTCGCCCACGCGGTCCAGAACGCGAGATAGAGCAACGCGTAGAGCGCGACATCCGACCACGCCGGCGAACCGTGGAGCAGGTGAGCCAGCTGACCGATACCGGCAACCACGACGAGGTCGAAGAACAATTCGATCCACGACGCGTGTCGCTCGAGCACCGCCTTCTGCTTCGAGTCTGGTTCATTTCCGAGTTCCGACATACAGCTCAGTATCGGTTATCGGCATCAACAGTGCTGGTAGGCGGCGAAGTTGTCCGTTTTTTCGAAGTAGTGTTTATGCTGTCCGCGCTCACGCGCGCGCCGTCAGGGAGGGGCATGCGAAGGCGCAAGTCGACGCCGTCGACCACATGACAAAGAAGTACGCACAAGAGTTGGCAGACAAGGGCTGACATCGTGAATGTCCCACAGGGCAACCGGGCGTTGTGTTTTCGAGAAGCCATGGCGCACGTGTGCTCACCGAGACTGCCGGACGCTCCCATCTGGATCGTGTGCACTGTGGACGGTGGTGATCACAAGATCGTGACAGGATCGGTGGACGAGGTCGAGCACCGCGAGTCGAATCCACTGACCTACCACCGGCGTGTATTCGGTACGCACGCACCGACGTCAGTGCTCTAGGAAGGAGAGCCATGTATGTACTGGTGGACGACGGCCGCGTCAGCATCCACGATGTGGACAACCTGAAGGCCTTTCACGTCGAGGTGAGTGCCGACATCTCCGAAGCCGAACTGGACGAACTCTTGCGCCTTCAGGATTACGGATACGTCAGCGGTGGTAGTGCATTCATCTCGGTAGCCCGAGTTCGCGAGAGCACCACGGACGTCGAAGGTGTTGCCGCGATGGTCGACTACGCCCAGAGCAAAGGCTGGGTGGACGAGGACGGTGAAGCACTGCAGGCTCACGTCGTTCGCCAAAAGTAGCGGAACGGCTCAGACCATGTCGTTCTTCTGCAGCCACCGCAGTGTCGGCCAACCGCAGAACACAGGGAGCCAGCAGGTCAGCACTCGGTAGAGCAGGACCGACGGGACCGCGATACTTGCCGGCAGTCCGAATGCGGACAGACCACCGATGAGGGCGGCCTCGACGGCTCCGACGCCACCCGGTGTCGGAGCCGCCGAGGCGAGCGTCCCACCGATCATCGTCACGATGGTGACGGTGATGAACGTCGTTCCGCCGCCGAATGCTTCGACGCTCGCCCACAGAGCCAGGGCGGCACCCAGAGTTGTTGCGGCGCTGCCGCCCACGATGATGAGGAAGCGGGTCGGGTTTCGCGCGAGTTGGCTCAGTTCACCCAACACCTCGGTGATCTGAGGACGCAGATCGTCGCGCAGCCACCCACGGAGTTTCGGAATGAACATGAATGCACCGAGAACTCCGAGTGCTACGCCGCCCGCCAGGTACAGAACAGTGGATCCCGGGATGAAGTGCGAGAGGTTCGTATCACGTCCGGCGACGATCGAGAAGAAGATCAGCAAGCCGACGTGGGTGACCACCTGAACCGTCTGTTGCAGCGCGACTGCGGCCGTTGCGCGGACGGTACCGAGCCCGCCCTTCTGCAGGAACCGCACGCTCAGCGCTAGCCCGCCAACTCCGGCCGGAGTTGTCGTCGCCGCAAAGGTGTTGGCCACCTGCATGATCAAGAGGTTGCGGTAACTGACCATCGACGACGCACAGGCCCACAGGGCCGCAGCCGCGCCGACGTACGTCAGTGCGGAGACGCCGAGGCCGAGCAGTGCCCACCACCAGTTGGCCGTCTTCAGTTCGGTGATGAACGCGGGGACCTGGCTGATGAAGGGGTAGGCGACGTAGACCAGACCGATGAGCAGAACGAGCTGGATCAGCTGGTTGCGACTGAATCGGGTGACCTGTGCGGGAGCGACCTTTTCGATCCCGTTCTTGGCACCGACCTCGTCTCGGATCTCGGTCATCAGTTTTGCGGAATCCGTGACCGTTCGCCGAATTCGGTTGGGCAATGCAGCGGTGGTCAATCGGCCGGAGGCGGCGAGAATCGTGTCTGCGCCTTGCGCTCGAATCGCGGCGTCCACCGCTGCATCGACCCCGAACAATGATGCGGTGGCGAAGAGAAGTTGTGCGTTGTCGGACTGCATCTGAACTTCGGTGGCGCCGAATTCGGAGTACGCGTACCCGCCGAAGAGGATGGTTCCGCCTTCGACACGAATCTCGGAAGCGCGCAGGTCGCCGTGCGCCATCTGGTGCACGTGAGCGGTATGCAGTGTTTGCCACAGCGCGTCGATCAGTTTGGTGGATTCTTCCTCGCCCGCCTGGTTCTCGACGGCGACGGCAAGGGGGATGCCACGAGGACTCGGGCGCGCGTACATCTCCCACCCGCGATCGAGTACCGAGATTGCGACGGCCTTGGAACTGGCCAGACCGATGTCGGCGAACGCGATACCCATGAGCGCTCGGTGTTCGACGGCGCGACGAAGTGATCCGTAGGGCGGCGGAGTTTCACGGTTCCGGAACGAGATCCAACGGAACGTCTGTCGAATTGCTCCGCTGCTTCGCTGGTTCTGTCCGTACAACTCGACGACGAGTTCGTCGAAAGGTTCGTCGTCCGGTGCTTGATCGATGGCTGCGGACATGACAAGAGGCCCGATTCCCGAGGGACTCACGACGCGGAACGCGGTGACGCGGTAACCGCGCCGCGCGAGTACGCGTACTGCCGAGTCCAACGGCACTTCGAGGGCAGGGGTGCCGACGGCGAGAACGATCACCGCGCCGATCAGGTAACCGACGGCGAGACCCAGCATCGATCGTGCGGGAACGATCGAGCTGACGATCAGATGGATGGGAGCGAAGAGCAGAAGCAGCGTCCACCAGGCTCGTCGCCACTTCTTCGGAAGCCACGGGCCCGAGACGGTGAGCACCGCCGCGAGCATCGCGATCCATCGCGGATCGTCGAGGAATTGAGACAGGAAGGTGGCGTCGAGTCGGTCCGGCACGTCGAGGTGCCATTTCGGTGCCGCCAGGCCTGTTCCGGTGAAGGACAGCGCGACACCGGCGCACAGGCCGGCGGCGGCGTATCCGGCCAGCAACTTCCACCGGCGCCCGACGATCAGGCCGATCAGGATGGCGAACGGTAGCGCCAGAATTGCGATGCCGTAGAGCAGGTACACAGTGTCGGACAGGCTCGGCGAGAGAACACCGACGATGTTGGACACCGACGTTTCGAGGGCGTCCCACTGACTTCGAGTGATCAGAGATCCCGCGATCACGCCGCCGAGCAGCACAGCAGCGATCGCAACCCGCATGATGTCGCTCGTACGGCGGTGCAGTGGTGGCAGGAGGCTTCCCGTTACCGGGATCTCCCGTCCGTCTACTCGCATCTCGCCAGAACTCTCTTCTCTCGGGGTTACCGACCGTCTCAGTTACCTCGATCAAGGTACCGCGTGAGGGTTCGGCGACTGGGAAGCCGGACCTGTCGTTACCTCCTCGATGCCAAGCAACATTCTCTTCGGACCCGCGGGAGCGGGCTTCGGCGCGTAAAATTCACTTTCCGGACGTTCGTTCATTTCGACGACAGGGAGTGCGTATTCATGAGCCCCGACGCCAGCGGTGTGGACGGTCGGGTTCCTGACCTGCCGACCCCGTCGACCAGAATTTCCGTCACCGAGGATTACGCGGCCGAGATCGACGAGCTGTCGAGTCTCAAGCACAAGCTCGGCGTGCTGGAGCCTTCGGAGTTCGCGGATGCCTGGAAGCAGGGCTATCCGTACGAGAAGAAGATGTCGCGCCGCGAGTACGAGCGGAAGAAGCGGCGTCTGCAGATCGAGTTGCTCAAGCTGCAGCTGTGGGTCAAGGAAACCGGTCAGAAGGTGCTCATCATCTTCGAAGGTCGCGATGCTGCCGGTAAGGGCGGGTCGATCAAGAGATTCACCGAGCATCTCAATCCCCGTGGAGCCCGCGTGGTCGCGCTCGAGAAGCCCACCGACATCGAGCGGACGCAGTGGTATTTCCAACGCTATGTCGCACACCTACCAAGCGGCGGCGAGATAGTGATGATGGACCGGTCCTGGTACAACCGCGCCGGCGTCGAACGAGTGATGGGTTACTGCACGCCGACGCAGTATCTCGAGTTCATGAGAGAGACCCCGGACTTCGAGCGGATGCTCGTCAACTCCGGGATTCATCTGCACAAGCTGTGGTTCTCGGTCAGCCGCGAAGAGCAGTTGGCGCGGTTCGCGGCCCGCCGAACGGACCCGGTGCGTCAGTGGAAGCTCTCACCGACCGATCTGGCTTCGCTCGACAAGTGGGACGACTACACCCAGGCCAAGGAAGCCATGTTCTTCTACACCGATACCGGGGATGCGCCCTGGACGGTGATCAAGAGCAACGACAAGAAGCGCGCTCGCCTCGAGGCGATGCGTCACGTGCTCGCCAGCTTCGACTATCCCAACAAGGATCACCGGGCTGTCGGTACTCCGGATCCCTTGATCGTCGGGCCGGCGTCGGCCGTATTCGAAGAGGGCGAGCACGTGAACGTGGAGTTGCCTCAGCTCTAGCGCAGGTGATCGCTCAGATCGAACTGGCCTCTGCCCACAGATTGATGCCGCTGTCCTTGGCGTGCTGATCTATGGAGGCCAGTTCGGCTGCGCTGAATTCGAGATTGTCGAGCGCGCCGACGTTGGCTTCGAGTTGGGCGACACTGGACGCACCGATCAGTACCGAGGTGACCCGCGAATCGCGGAGTGCCCAGCTCAGTGCCAGCTGAGCCAGCGACTGGCCGCGGTCTGCCGCGATGTCGTTGAGCGCGCGGATGTGGGTGAGAGCGTCGTCGGTCAACCACGACGGATCCAGTGACTTACCTTGAGCTGCACGGGAATCCTCGGGGACGCCGTTCAGATAGCGATCGGTGAGCATGCCTTGAGCGAGCGGTGAGAACGCGATGACGCCGACGCCGAGATCGTCGACAGCCGACAGCAGGTCCTGCTCTATCCAGCGGTTCAGCATCGAATAGCTCGGCTGGTGGATCAAGAGCGGAACCCCCGCAGCGGCGAGCAGTGCGGCGATTTCACGGGTGCGCTCCGGCGAGTACGAACTGATACCCGCGTACAGGGCCTTGCCCTGCTGGACAGCGCTGATCAGGGCGCCTGCGGTCTCGTCGATCGGAGTTTCGGCGTCAGGGCGATGGCTGTAGAAGATGTCGACATAGTCGACGCCGAGTCGTCCGAGCGACTGATCGAGGGACGACAGCAAATACTTGCGGGAACCACCGAATCCGTAGGGGCCGGGCCACATGTCCCAGCCGGCTTTGGACGAGATGACCAATTCCTCGCGGTACGAAGAGAAATCCTCACGCAGGATCCTGCCGAAGTTCGTCTCGGCGCTTCCGTACGGGGGACCGTAGTTGTTCGCAAGATCGAAGTGGGTGATTCCGAGATCGAATGCCCGCCGCAGAACTGCGCGCTGGTTCTCGATCGGTACGTCGTCGCCGAAGTTGTGCCAGAGGCCCAGCGAGATGGCCGGGAGTTTGAGACCGCTCCGACCGGTTCGGCGGTACGGCATGGCTTCGTAGCGGTCCTGCGCGGCGACGTACTGATCGGACATGGTGCCTGCCTTCACATCGTTGTGTTTGCGGTTGAGCGTTCACTCCCGACCATTATCGCCGACGGCGCTCAGGTGTGCCGGCCGCTGGAGGTGTGTCAGTCAAAATGCTTGCGGTTTAAAGCAATTCGATCGATCTTTTGGACCGATGTTCAGGTTCGAGTCACAGTGCCGGGCGGCGGTGACGTCGACCACGTCTGGGCTCGCATCTAAGGGAACGGTAAGGAATCGCGGCTACCATGGTCACAGTCGATCGGCGATACCGATCGCCGATTCGCTTCGAACATGTTGCCCAGCAGCCGGATCCGGGGTCCGGCGAGGAGATCTATGTCGACGCAGTCCGTAGTGCACGCACAATCATCCGCAGACGAGAGCGTCGTGGGGGATTCGTCTCCGCCGGGTGGTGGAAGCAGGCGATATCTCGAGCAACTGATCAGATACGACGTGCCGGCGTCGCTGGTCGTATTCCTGGTGGCGCTTCCCCTGTCATTGGGAATTGCGATCGCCTCCGGGGCGCCGATCATGGCAGGTCTGATCGCCGCAATCGTCGGCGGAGTGGTGGCCGGAGCTGTGGGAGGTTCACCGCTGCAAGTCAGTGGTCCCGCAGCCGGCCTGACCGTGGTGGTCGCCGAACTGATCGGCAAGTTCGGGTGGAAAGTCACCTGCCTGATCACCGTCGGCGCCGGAATTCTGCAGATCGTGTTCGGGCTCAGCCGAATTGCCCGTGCGGCGCTGGCTATTGCTCCAGTGGTGGTGCATGCGATGCTCGCCGGTATCGGCATCACCATTGCGCTACAACAGGTTCACGTGTTGTTGGGTGGAAGCTCGGCCAGCTCGGCGCTGGACAATCTACGGCAGTTGCCCGCACAGATCGGTGCCTTGCATGTCGAGGACCTGATGATCGGACTCGTCGTCATCGCCACCCTTCTCGGGTGGCGCTATCTCCCTGCCGGTGTCCGCAAGGTTCCGGCGGCGTTGGTGGGCATCGTATTGGCAACTCTCGCTTCGCTGGCGCTGCCGATCGACGTCGAGCGTATTGCTCTCGACGGATCTTTGCTGGACTCGATCGGCCTCCCCGCTCTGCCCGACGGCCAGTGGCTCGGCGTCGCAACCGGCATCCTCACCATCGCCCTGATCGCCAGTGTGGAGAGTCTGCTCTCGGCCGTGGCCGTGGACAAGATGCACTCGGGCCCGCGGTCGAACTTCGATCGCGAGATGCTCGGCCAGGGCACCGCGAACATGGTGTCCGGGGCCATCGGCGGCCTTCCGGTCACCGGGGTGATCGTGCGCAGTGCGACCAATGTCGAGGCCGGGGCGAAGTCCCGCGCGTCGTCGATCATGCACGGCCTGTGGATTCTGCTGTTCTCGGCTGCGCTCGCCGGGTTGGTCCAGCAGATTCCGAAGTCTGCATTGGCCGGACTGTTGATTGTCATCGGTATTCAACTGGTCAAGCTGGCGCACATTCGGTTGGCGCGACGGACCGGTGATCTGTGGGTGTACGGCATCACGGTGGTCGGCGTCGTGTTCTTGAATCTGCTCGAGGGCGTCCTGATCGGGTTGGCGCTGGCCATCGCCCTCCTGGTGTGGCGTGTCATCCGCGCAACTGTCACCGCAGAAGAGTTGGGCGACAACGATTCCGGGAAGTGGCGCGTCCTGGTCGAAGGCTCGTGCACCTTCCTGGTGCTGCCCAAGCTGACGTCGGTGCTCGCCGGAATCCCACCGCGGTCGGACGTCACCGTCGAGCTGTCAGTCGACTTCCTCGACCATGCCGTCTTCGACGTCATCGAAGAGTGGGCGAGGCAGTACGAGTTGGCAGGTGGTTCGGTGATCATCGACGAAGTCGGCTCGGTGAGTATGGAGAGCGCGACCACCGGTCCGCCGAAGCGCGGCGCCGCAGTCACCGACCTGCGCGGCTTGCTCGCGCCGTGGGGCAGTTGGCAACCACAGGCTTCGGGGAGGAATCTGAGCAGCCCGCCGGCCTTGCGGCCCATTCTCGACGGGGTGTCCAACTATCATCGCCATCGCGCCGAAGCGATACGGCCGCACATGGATCAGTTGCGCGACGGGCAGAACCCCGACTCCCTTTTCCTCACCTGCGCAGATTCGCGAGTGGTGCCGAACATCATCACGAGCAGTGGCCCCGGTGACCTGTTCACCGTGCGCAATGTCGGAAACCTGGTTCCTGCCGGCGGCCGCGATACGTCGGTGGAAGCGGCACTGGCCTTCGGGATCGACGAGTTGGGTGTCAGTTCGGTGGTCGTGTGCGGACATTCGGGCTGCGGCGCGATGCAAGCACTCCTGACCAACGGTCCGTCGGAATCGGGAGTCGTCGGTGAATGGCTGCGGCATGCGGAGACGAGCTTGCAGGCCTATACGAGTGGCCATCCGGTCGCGCGTGCTGCGGCCGAGGCAGGTTTCTCGGAGGTCGATCAGCTCGGAATGGTCAATGTCGCAGTCCAATTGCAGACTCTCGAACGCCATCCTCTCGTCGGTCAGGCCCGTGTGGATGGTCGCCTGCGTATCGCCGGACTGTTCTTCGACATCGGCTCGGCTCGGGTCATCGAAGTGACAGCGTCGGGGATCGGCCAGTTGATCGAGACCTGAAGGGCTATTCGGGTCCGGGCTGATCCCTGAGTTCGACCAGCAGGCGAGCCCCGCCGAGTGGACTGTCGTGAAATGTCGTCCGTCCGCCGTGCAGGGCCGCCTGCTGCGCCACCAGCGCCAGGCCCAAACCGGAGCCTGTCTTGCCTGCCGTCGATCCGCGAGTGAAGCGCTCGAACACGCTCGAGCGTTCCTCGGCCGGTATTCCGCAACCGTTGTCGTCGATCGTGATCGTGACGGTGTCTGGTGAATCGGCCGGGCGAGCGAGGGTGATGCGCACCGCGCTCGCGCCGCCGTGGCGGACTGCATTGGTGATCGCGTTGTCGAGGATCAACCGGATTCCGCCGGGAAGGGCCCGGATGCAATAGGGGAGTGGGGAATCCACCGTGACGACGCCGACGTCGAGCCCAGGATGATGTCGGCGTGCGTCGTCGGCGGCGATGTCGCAGACCTCGGTCAAATCGGTGTCCTTGAAATCCTCGGCCGTCGAGAGTTCACCCTTCGCCAGGCGCTCGAGGTCTCTCAGAGTTGACTCGACGCGGCCCTGCGCGCGGGCCAGATCTGTGAGGATCTCGCGTCTTTGTTCGTGATCGAGGTCGTGAATGGACAACACTTCGATGTCGGTTCGCATTGCTGTCAACGGAGTTCGGAGTTCGTGAGCCGAGGCGGACGCAAAATCTCGGGCGGCGGCAAGGGCGGAGTTGGTTGCGGCTTGCGCTCGAGCGACGTCGCTGAGCATCGATTCTGCTGCTGCGGCAAGCTCGTCCGCTTCACGGATTCCGGAAACCTCGGTGGCGAGATCGGGATCGCGCCTGGCGATCCGGCGGGTCAACTCCACGAGGGGGCGCACCGCCGGGCCACCGAACAACCATCCCAACGCAGCTGCGGCCGCTACGGCCCCGACGCCGAAGAACGCAACCTGTCGCTGTTGGTCGACTGTGATGTCTCGCGCTTCGGCATAGGGAACCGCCAGCGAGACAAGGGCATTGATCCCGTCGGCCTCGGCGGTATATGCCCGGTACTTCGTACCGTCCACGTCGACGGTCGCCGAGCCGACCGGTAGTTCGGGCAGTCGCGTCGGGGTACTGGATTTGACGGTTCCGTCGGTGTCGGAGCGGATGGTCACGGAAAAGGCGCCGCCGTCTCCGAACGCGCCGAGAAAAGGTCCCGCTGTAGCCGCATTGGCCACGATGACCGTCGATGCCGTCTCCAATCGACGGTCCAACTGCGCCAAATTGTTTCGTGCGATAGCCAGTGCAACGACCACACCGAGTGCGATGACGATGAACGTCGCCCCCAGTGCCGCGGCCGCGGCAACGCGAGTTCGTAGTGAGAAGCGGCGACGCTTCACGGGTTCTCCCGAAGCACGAACCCGACGCCGCGAACGGTATGCAGCAGACGAGGTGAACCGCCGGATTCGAACTTTCGACGCAGATAGCCGATGAAGACGTCCACGACGTTCGTGTCGGCGACGAAGTCGTAGCCCCACACCAGTTCGAGGAGACGTTCGCGAGTGAGCACGATGCCGGAATTGTGTGCGAGCACTTCGAGTAGCTCGAATTCGCGTTTGGTGAGCGGTACTTCCTTGCCGTCGACACGAACCCGGCGACCGGAGAGATCGATGTCGAGGTTTCCGACCCGCAGGGTATTCGTACCCTCGGAGTGATCGCCGGCCGGAGTGTTGCTGCGACGGAGCATTGCGCGGATCCGGGCAACCAGTTCGGCAAGAACAAACGGTTTGACCATGTAGTCGTCTGCACCGGATTCGAGCCCGGCGATGCGATCGTCGACCGAGTTGCGCGCACTGAGCACGCAGATCGGGATTTCGTTGCCGGCGGCACGAAGCGCCGTCACCACACCGGTGCCGTCGAGCACCGGCATGTTGATGTCGAGGACTACCGCGTCCGGTCGCTTGTCGGAGATCACTCGGAGCGCGTCGGCGCCGTCCACCGCCGTCAGTACGGTGAATCCCGAGAGCCGCAATCCGCGTTCGAGTGAGGTCAGGACGTCTGCGTCGTCGTCGACTACGAGGATTTTCGGTATCTCGGTCACAGCCCCATTGTGCCTTGCCTGGTACGTCGGGTTTCGCCGATCAGACCGGCAAGTCGGTACCGTCCGGACGCAGACCGGCCATGAACACCGCGACCAACCGCGGGACCAGGTTCGGCATGGCCTCGTCGGACAACTCGATTTGCGGGCGCGTCAGTTTGGCCAGAGCCATTACGAATTCGAGCGGTTGCAGATCGGCGCGAACCAGTCCGGCGCTCTGAGCGGCGCCGATCGTCGCGGTCATCTTCGTTTTCGTCACCTCACGCACCGCCAGAACTTCGGGCGCCAGCTCGGTGAAACTGCGTTCCACCAGTGCAGGAATGAGCGCACCCAGGCGCAGTTCCACGAGGCGGTCCACCAGCGTGTGCCACGCGTTTATCGGATCGGTGGACATTGCCGTGAGTGCGATGTCGGCAGCCTCGCGGACATCGGTCAGTGTTGCGACGGCAACGGCGGTCACGAGGTCCTCGCGCGTCGGAAAGTTTCGATACAGCGTGGCGATGCCCACTTTCGCGAGTTCTGCGACTGCATCGAGCGGCGCGTCGTGCCCGCGCTCGGTGAACACCGCTCGTGCGGCGTCGACTATTGCGTTTCTGCGTTCACGTGCATCGGCTCGCACATCCACCTCCGGTATTGACAGTTCATCATAACCGGAGGAATATCTTCCACAAATAGTGGAGGAAAAACTTCCACTTAGGGAGGGTAGTTATGAACGCCGACGTCGAAGCACGGGACCGCAAGAAGTTGGTGGCTGTGGTGTTGGGCTTGTCCGCCGTGATCGGGCTGATGCTGCTTGCCTTCGTACTGCCCTCGGTCAACAGTGGCCCGCACGAACTGAAGTTGGGCATCACCGGTCCAGCTGCGGCAACCGAACAGATCAGCACCTCGCTCGAGGCGAGTAAGCAAGGCGCCTTCGATACTCGAGAATTCGCTGACGCCGACGCCCTGCGTGACGCGATTCGGAATCGCGACGTGGTCGGCGGAATCGCCGTTGATGCCAACGGTCCTCACGTGTTGATCGCGACCGCAGGCGGAACCCCGATCGCCCAAACCTTGACCGGTCTGGCCAGTGGGCTCGCGGAGAGTTCGGGGGTGAAGGTTCCCGTCGAAGACGTTGTGCCGTTGACGGCGGACGACCCGACCGGTGCTGGGCTCACGGCATTGGCCTTGCCCTTGGTGTTCGGTGGAATCATGCCTGCTGTTGTTCTCGTGCAGCTGTTTCCGCGCAGCATTGTCAAGCGAGTGTTGGGCGCTGCCGGCGTCGCGGTTGTCGCGGGTTTTGCCCTGACTGCCATTCTGCAGTTCGGTACCAGCAGCCTTGACGGAAACTACCTGCTCACCGCGCTCACACTCGCCGTTGGTATTTCGGCCATCTCGCTTCCCATTTTGGGGCTCGAATCCCTGCTCGGGATGAAGGGGTTCGCGTTGGGCGCCGTCACGATGATGTTCATCGGAAACCCACTCTCGGGGATGGCGACAACTGCCGCGTGGTTGCCCGCAGGCTGGGGCGCATTGGGGCAGCTGCTCCCACCCGGCGCCGCAGGAGCATCCGTCCGTTCGATGGCGTTCTTCGACGGCCATGGCGCCACCACGCCACTTCTGGTGCTGGTGTGCTGGATTGCCGTCGGGATCGCGCTGTGCGTGGCTGCCGGCCGGAAGAAGGCGTCTGCGCCGGTTATCGAACCGGAGGCTGCGCTGGTCTAGCCGGCGTAGCTTGCGTACGGGGTCAGGTCGGGAATCGGCCAGACCCCGTCAACGCGTTCCACGGCCAGTTCGGCGACCACGGTGTCCTCGTCCATCGGTAGAGGTCGGAGGATTCGGGGCTTTTCCGCCTCCCATTCGACGTCGATGCCCGCGGAGGTCAGAGCGTCCTGATCGATGACGGCGACGACCAGCGGCAATGTGAGGTCGCCGAACACCAGATCGAGCACCGAAGCGAGTGCGTCCGGGGTCGTTGCGCGAATGAATCCTGCCTCGTCGTAACTGATTCCGCGCGTCGAGACCTCGTACTCACCGAAACGCTTGCATGCTTCCCAGTCGTCGGCGATAGCGACGTGGACGAGTCGTTGTCCGGTCATGCAGTGCTCCTGTAGTATTCGAATTAATGAAACGTCAACGTAGCATTAATTTACCGGCACGGTAACAGGGGACTTGATGGAGCAACCGCGCAGACGTGGGAGAACCAGTGACGCCGAGCGCGCCGAACGACGCAACGAGATTCTCGACGTCGCTGTCGACTCGTTTCGAGATGTCGGGTTCGCCCGAACTACCATCGAGGGCATTGCCACGGTGGCCGGCGTCGCCAAGCGCACCGTGTACAGCTACTTCGGCGACAAGTCTGCGGTCTTTGCAGCTGCGGTTGCGCGTCAGCACGCGTACGTCGACAATGCCGGCGAGGGCCAGTCCGACCTGCTCGCCGCTGCAGTGGACATCGTCATCGCCCTGCACAGCGACAACTCGATTGCGCTGCACCGCATGATGATCGGCGAGGCAGTGCAGTTCCCTGAATTGGCCGCAGCGTTCTACGAATCCGGCCCGGCCAAGTCGATTGCCTTTCTGGAGAAGATATTGATCGATCAGCACGGCCAGAAGGCTGCGCTGTGCGCGGATCAGTTGTACACCTTGCTGCTCGGGGAGGAGCACCGGCGGCGACTGCTCGGGCTCACCTCCGAACCGACAGTCGAAAGAGCGGCGCAACTGGCGGCCCGCGCGGTGGGATGCGTTCTGAGATCTGATCGGTAGGCTCGACTGGGTGAGTAACTCTGTGATCTGGTTTCGACGCGATCTGAGGGTCGGTGATCTTCCGACTCTGACTGCAGCGGCGGATGCCGGCGGACAGACGTTGGGTTTGTTCGTCCTCGACGAGAAGTTGCTCGGACCGGCAGGCTCACCCCGCCAGAATCAACTGTTCGCCAACTTGTCGGCACTCGACGACCAGCTCGACGGACGATTGATGGTTGTTCGAGGTGATCCGGCAGACGTGGTGCCCCGCGTGGCGGAATCCGTTGGCGCCGAAGAAGTTCACATCAGTGCCGACTACGGGCCCTACGGCCGACGGCGCGACGCGGCCGTGGCCGAGAAGGTGGAGTTGATCGCCACCGGGTCACCATATGCCGTGGCGCCCGGACGCGTCACCAAGGCGGACGGTGATCCGTACAAGGTGTTCACGCCGTACTTCCGTCAGTGGATGGAACATGGTTGGCGGGGCCCCGCGTCGACCGATGCGGGGACGGTCCGTTGGTTCGATCCGAGCGAGAAGGACGGTGGCCCGCGCCGGGTGAGTATCCCCGCGCCGTCCGGCACCGTCAGCGATGTCGTCGGTGAGGCCGGTGCGCTCGAACAGTGGAAAGAATACTGCGAGAACGATCTTGACCGGTACGACGACGAACGAAATCGACCCGACCTCGACACCACGAGTCGGATGTCGATCCCGCTCAAGTACGGCACGATTCATCCGAGAACCATGTTGGCAGATCTCTCCAAGCGACTCGGAGACGGCGCTCAGGCGTACCGTCGCCAGCTTGCTTGGCGAGACTTCTACGCAGACATCCTGTTTCAGCGCCCCGACAGCGCGCGGAAGAACTACGACGACAAGTTCGACCGTTTACGTCACGACGGGGGAGTCGACGCAGACGCCGCCTTCACGGCCTGGTGTGAAGGCAAGACCGGCTTCCCGATCGTGGATGCCGGCATGCGGCAACTCGCCGCCGAGAACTGGATGCACAATCGGGTCCGAATGATCGTCGCGTCATTCCTGGTGAAGGACCTGCACATTCCGTGGTGGCGCGGCGCACGGTACTTCATGTCGCAACTGGTGGACGGTGACTTGGCCTCCAATCAGCACGGGTGGCAGTGGACTGCCGGGTCGGGTACGGATGCTTCGCCCTTCTTCCGCGTCTTCAACCCGATCACGCAAGGGGAGAAGTTCGATCCCGACGGCACATACGTCCGTCGGTGGGTCCCCGAACTTCGCGATGTTCCCGGGAAGGCCGTCCACTCGTTGAAGGCGATGCGCCCAGTCGACTACCCGGACCCGATCGTCGATCACGCGCACGAGCGTGAGGAGGCCTTGCGCCGGTACGGCGAGATCAAAGGCTGAGTGCTCAGTGATCTGCGGGCGCTACGCGGACGCGGTTTCCGTCCAGATCTGAAATGACGAACGTCAGACCGAAGACATCTTCGTTGGGTTCTTCGACGACCTCGACTCCCTTGGCCACCCACTCGTCGTGGATCGCCCGAATTTCGTTGCTCCCACCGTCGACCAAGATGCCGACTTCGAAATTGCGCGGTGTCGCGGGATCGAGGTCGCGGGACTTGCCGCTCCACAGTGCAAGGACCACACCGCCGCCGAGGTCGAAGGTCATGTACCGAGGGCTGAGGACCTCAGGCTTCGCGTCGAACAATTCGCCGTAGAACGCTGCTGCGGAGGCGGCATCGCTGACGTAGATCAGAAACTGGTTGGGTAGTCGCACTGTGGTTTTCCCTCTCCCGTTGATTTTCGGGCCA
Source organism: Rhodococcus sp. D-46 (assembly GCF_011290655.1). Lineage (NCBI taxonomy): Bacteria > Bacillati > Actinomycetota > Actinomycetes > Mycobacteriales > Nocardiaceae > Rhodococcus > Rhodococcus sp. D-46. Next base: position 322,281 of record NZ_JAANTF010000007.1, read on the forward strand.
CCGGCAGCGGGGCGTGTGCCTGGTCGTGCGGGGCTGCGTTCAACAATCCCCGCGCGCCGGACGAATGTCCAAGAACAAGTGCGTCTGAGTGGCAGATGGATTACTTATGACGACTGCTGCAGTCACACCACACTGAGGTGGTACCCGACGCTCAGGTTCCGGTAGTAGCCGTCGATGTAGCTCGAGATGAAGTAGTGATCAGGGTCGGTGGTGCGAGTTCCGTCGGTGTCGAACTGCGGATAGTCGTTGGCCATGAAGACTGCTTGTCCGCCGTCGGGAGTGGAATAGACGACGTCGACCGTCAGGCCGCGCGGGTCCTGGTTGTATGCCGTGACGATCTCGGTCTCGTGAGGCGCGAGCGACTGGCGTGGGCTCTGCATCCACTGTCCGTAAGGGTTGTCGGCGCCTTCGAGATGAATTGTCTGTTCGGTGTCGTTGCTGATCGTCATCGTGATGCTGTTGCCGGTTGTGGGAAGGGTTCCGGCACTGGCGATTCCGCTCAATCCCAAAGTGAGGGCGCCGGCGGCCAGAGCTGTGATTGCGGCAACTACGTAGCGTGGGTTCGTCATCGTCGGTGTCCTTTGTCCGGGTGAGCGTTCGGTTGGCTCTCTCGAAGACAACTATGTCGGAGCAGATCGATGTCGTATGTCCACTCCCCGGACCCTGTGCAGGCGGAACGGTGTGTCCACCGATCGGGGGACACCTACTCCGACACCGAGACGGCTTCGACCTTTCGCTCGCCGGTGACCAGCAGTCCGATCAGTGCGGCCGCCGCGAGCACCATGACGAGTGCTCCGTAGCCACGCGTCGTATCCACCAATCCGACCTTGCCGACCAGGTAGCCGGCCAGCAAGGCGGGAAGACTGTTGGCCAGATATGCGATGACGTAGACGGTGGACAACAAACCCGCGCGTTCGTGGTTCTCGGCCAGCGGCATGACGGTGAGGATAGTTCCTTGGAATCCTGCTCCGAAGCCGATACCTGCAACAGCCGTACCGACCAGAATCAATACGGCAGAGGATGTTTCAGCACCGATGAGTGTGACGGCCACCCCGAGCACCAAGGCGGTGGTTCCGATCAGCATCACGGTCCGGCCGCCGAGTTTGCGGAAGGTGAGTACTGCTGCCGCTCCGAATCCTGTCAGTGTTGCGACCATGACGGCACCGATGAGGGAGCTGTGAACGTCAAGTGCGTTGCGCGCCAATGCAGGTCCGAGTGAGAGGTAGAAACCTCCCAGCGCCCAGACCGCGATCAGGCACGGTGCGGTCAGGGCAATCATCGTGCGCGCCTGACGAGGAACGGCCAGTGTGGGGCGCAGGGACTGCCAGGCTCCGGGGCGTCCGCCCGAAGTCTCGGGAGCGGCCCATACTCCGAAGATCTCGAGAATGACAAGCACGAGAAGGACCAGGTAGACAGTGCTGGTGGGCCGGGGCAGGTGCTCGCTGATGAGGCTCGAACCCACTGCTCCGACTGCAAGCCCCATCGTCGGAGCGACGCTGTTGATGATCGATCCTCGGCCCGGAGTGCGTTCGAGGTCGATCAATGCCGAACCCAGAGCGCTGATTGCAGCGCCGGTGGCAACACCCTGTACGACCCGGGCGATGAGCAGGATGGTCAAACCGTCGGCCGAGGCGAACAGCGCGAGCGAGACTGCCTCGAGCGCGAGTGCTCCGAGCAGGACCGGGCGCCTGCCGATGTGATCGGACAGGGATCCGGCGGTCAGGAGCGTGGCGAGCAATGCGAGAGCGTAGATGCCGAACACGAGCGTCGACGCGAGCGAGGAGAATCCCCACAACTGTTGATAGTGCTCGTACAACGGTGTCGGGGTCGCGGATGCGCCCAGGAACGTGGCGATGATGACGGCGATGAGTGTGAAAGCGACGCCTCGCCCAAGGCGTGGGCGTGAAGTGCTCTCGGTCTGTGGTGAAACGGTCGTTGTCATTGTCGTAGCGCTTCCCGTGCGGGTGGTGAAGACTTCAAACGCAAATACTTTGCGTTTGGGACGCTACGCCTGGCCGTAGCCTAATGCAACATCTTTGCGTTAGTATTGGATTTATGAGTCCGTCCGCAGGTCCGCGCCCCGGTGGCCGTAGTGCGCGCATCCAACAGGCCGTGCATGCGTCGGCGCGCAAGTTGTTGGAACAGCGTGATCGAGCCGAGATCACGGTGCCGATGATCGCGACCGATGCGGGAGTGACCCCGTCGACCATCTATCGGCGGTGGGGTGACATCAACGAAGTCTTTGCCGACGTCTCGATCGAGAGATTGCGCCCGGACGCCGACCCGCGTGAAACGGGCTCGCTCCGAGGGGATCTGACGGTTTGGGCGCAGGAGTACCTCGAGGAGATGTCTGCGCCTGTCGGTCGTGCTTCGTTGCGTGACGTGTTGATGAGCGACGATCAGACGCATGCACCGGACGGTACGAAGAAGTTCAAGTGTGCCTTCTTCTGTCGGACGCAGATCGACGTGATCCTCGCGCGTTGGCCGGAAGCTGCCGGCGTGGATGGTGATTCGGTGGTCGACCATGTAGTGGCGCCGATCATCTACCGAATTCTGTTCGACCTCGAACCGGTCGTGCCGCAGCGAGTTGCGGAATTGGTGGATCAGACGCTTGCCCTCGCGGCGCGGGTCGTTGCCGAAGGCTGATCGCTACGTAGTCGGGCGTGGACGTGCATGTCGTGCCAGCCGTCGGCGTGCCTGGCGGAGCTTCGTCGAACACCTTCTTCGCTGAACCCTGCTTTGGTGGCGACTCGGCACGATCGTGGGTTGTGGATCGAGTGTGCGAGTTCCAATCGATGAAACCCTACTTCGCGGAATGCCCACTCGGACAGTGCGGTTACAGACTGGGTGCACAGTCCGCGGCCGCGCGCCGCTGGGGTCACCCAATACGCGAGCTCGGCAGTGCCGTCCCACAAATTCACCCCCTTTGCTGCGATTCGACCGAGGAGTTCATTTGTCTCGGGAGCGGCGATCGCCCAATGGCATTCGGATTCGCTTGCCCACCCGTCTCTCCAATGGGTGAGCCAACCCCGTGCTTCGTCGATCGAGTCGGCGCGGCGGATGTGCCAACGCTGAATCGACGGATCGCGAAAGGCTTCCATGACGGCCGGTGCGTCGTCGCGGGTCCAGGGTCGGAGAATCGCGAAAGTCCCCACGCGGATCGAGGGTTGGTCCATTCCCCGGAGATATCCAGCGGCGATAGCGGGCGTGGTCAACTTGGGCACGTGAAGCATCATCGCCTACCCGCCTGATGGCGGGCAATGGCGTGAGCTTTCCGGTCATTATCCCTGCCACTCTGCGTTCAGTCGGCGCGCAGATTCCAGAGTTGCGATGGCCTCTTCGGTGTCAACTCGTGCGAGTACCAATGCACTTACCGTGCAGGAGAGAAGGATTCGAGTGCGATCTGAGAGCGTGGCGTCTGTCTCGGTTGGAAACGCGGCGTGTAATCCACTGTTGATCGCGTCGGCGAGTTCTCGGCGGTACGCGCGGATCACTGCGGCCGCCGCATCGTCGTGCGCGCCGAGTCCGGCAGCCGTATTGAGAAGTAGGCAACCGCGCCGAGGTGAGTCGGCGGTCATGGTGCCGATCGCGTGCGCAAGCGAGGAAAGGTAGTCGTCGACGGCGTCTGCCCCGGGATTTGTCGTGAGGCTGCGCAGACGTGGCCGGATGACATGTTCGAGGTACAGCTGCACGGCGGCGTCGAACAATCCGCGCTTGTTGGTGAACGAGTTGTAGAGACTTGACCGACTCAGCCCCGTCGCGGATTCGAGGTCGCCGAGTGAGGCGCCTTCGTATCCGCGTGCCCAGAAAACGTCCAAAGCGGCAGCGACCACGGCTGTTGTGTCGAATTCTTGTGATCTGCCCATCAAAGCCTCGCTCTTTCTGTATCGTTTGGTCCAGTATATATTGGACCGAACGATACAGAATTCACTCGAAGCAACAGGAGCTCACCGATGAACGTCGCCGGCTACATCTTCGCGGGACTGGCCGCAGCAGTGCACGTGTACATTTTTGTCCTCGAATCGATTCTCTGGACGGCCCCGAAGACCCGCGCCACGTTCGGCGTGAAGTCCGAGGAAGAGGCGATCACCACGCAGCCGCTCGCCTTCAACCAGGGCTTTTACAACCTTTTCTTGGCGATCGTGTCGGCGGTCGGCATCGTGATTGCGGCGACCGGCTCCGCGTCGGTCGGAATTGCCCTCGTACTGGCAGGCACAGGATCGATGGTTGCCGCGGGATTGGTGCTGATTCTCTCGTCTCCCGACAAAGCCCGCGCAGCCGTCGTACAGATGCTTTTCCCAGCTATTGCCGTTGTTCTGCTGGTAATCCACCTGCTCTGAGTGGTCTCTATCCGCCGCCGAGCACCAGTGATTCGATCAACGCAAAAGCACCGTTGAGTGCTCCGCAATCGAAGGCTTCGGCCAGGGCGTAACCGATGACAAGTTCGTCGTTGCTCGGCGTGCTCGACCAGACTGCGTCGGTCTGTCTGGGATCGGATTCCTCGTTCTTGGAGAAGTGCCCGATCCGCAATCCGTCGCGGGTGAATGCACTGTTCGCGTCGTCGACTGGGGCGAAGTTCAAACTCACGCCGTCGACGAGTGCCGAGACAGAGTACGAGCGACGGGACAGAAACCCTTTGCCGACAGTGAGTTCGACTTCGTCGCCACCGACAGTGAAGAACAAGTCGGCGGCGGCGCGCGTTCCGATGGGTGTGCCTTCACGGCGCGGGGCATCGACTCGACGCGTCAACAGAGCGTGTGAGTTGCCGTTTCGGACGTCGACGACCCCCGTGTCGACATCGAACGAGATCTCGACTTTTCCGTGAATCGGGTCCATTACGGCGTATTTGACCGTCACTGTGCCTACCCCCTGTAAGTGTGAACTCGGGTCCATAATACGTGGTGGGAGCGTTGCCCAGTATGCCCGAATCCAAAAAAATAGTGCCGAATGACGCGCGTTTGCGGCCAAATGCTTCTACGCTGGGTCTTGGGTTTGTTGCGCATCCCACAACGGTTTTTCCCACACCAGACGAGGAGCGCCTATGAGGTTGTCGACTACTTGTTCTGTTGCTACGAAGGCTTGATCAAGCCGGAATTGCCTCTGCCGGATGGTGCTCGAGACCCATCCGGCAGAGGCAATTCTGCATCAGTTCGGGCCTTCAGCCGCCGGCGAATTTTTCCGAGGTGCCGAGATCGATCGGCAACGCGATGCCGGTGATCCCGCGCCCGGCCGGCCCCACCAGATAGAACACCGCATCCGCAATCACTTCGGGGTCGACCCACGGGTGGGGCAGCAGATTCAGCTTCGACATGATCGGAGCGGTATCGGCGAGGACAGGATTCTCCAAGTCTGGACGGAACGCACGAACCATCGGTTCGTTGTCGATCATCGTCGTTCGCACATTGCCCGGGTGTACGGAGTTGACTCGGATGTCCGCCCAGCCGAGTTCGTTTGCCAGAGACTTCGCCAACCCCCGAACGGCGTGCTTGGACGCGGAGTAATGTGCAATCCCCGGCACGCCTCGAAGCCCGGCCATCGAGCTGATCAACACAATGGATCCACCTCGATTGCCGTTCATGATGTGCGGAATCGACACCTTGGTCGTCAACCAGACGCCGGTGACGTTGATGTCCATCAGCTCGCGGAACTCTTCGGCGCTCAGGTCCCAGGACAATTTCGCCGACGCCGCGATTCCCGCGTTGGCGATCACGATGTCCAGTCGGCCGAGTTTCTCGACTCCGGCGTCGACCGCTGATTTCAGGGCATCGAGGTCGCGAGTGTCCGCGACGGATGCGACGATACGCCGGCCCTGAGCTTCGACCAGGGCGACGGTCTGGGCGAGGTCGGCTTCGGTGGCCATGTCGTACCCCGCCGTTGCGACCGGCGCGCAGAGATCCACCGCGATGATGTCCGCGCCCGCGGACGCGAGCTTGACGGCATGCGCGCGCCCTTGACCACGCGCCGCTCCGGTGATGAATGCGACCTGACCGTCCAAATTGCCCATCGAACTTCCCCTGCCCGTGTGAATCGCCGAAACTGGAACGTGTTCATACTGCTACGTCCGGAGGCAGACGGACAGGGGAATTCGCTGAATCCTTATCCGCGAAGGAGTTTGGACAACTCGTCCAATACGCTCGCGTCCTCGATGGTCGACGGGACCGTGTACTCCTCGTTGTCGGCGATCTGCCGCATGGTCTTGCGGAGGATCTTGCCGGAACGAGTCTTCGGTAGTGCGGCGACGACGGTGACGTCCCGGAACGTGGCGACGGCACCGATCTGGTCTCGCACCCGGGCGACCAGTTCCTGTCGGAGTGTTTCGGGATCGATGTCGACGCCGGACTTGAGCACGACATAACCGCTCGGCCGTTGCCCCTTGAGTTCGTCGTGAATGCCGATGACCGCGCATTCGGCGACAGCCGGGTGGCCGGCGACGACGGCCTCCATGCTTCCGGTCGAAAGGCGATGTCCGGCAACGTTGATCACGTCGTCACTTCGTCCGAGCACGAAGACGTAGTTGTCCTCGTCGATGTACCCGGAGTCGCCGGTGAGGTAATAGCCTTCGAAAGTCGACAGGTAGGACTTCACGTACCGGTCCTCGTCACGCCACAGTCCGGCGAGTGTTCCGGGAGGAAGCGGCAGGCCGATCACGATGTTGCCCTCGGTGCCCGGACCCACGAGTTCGCCCTTGCCGTCGACGATTTCGACGCGGTATCCGGGGCAGGCGACGGTGGGTGAGCCTGCTTTGATCTCCATCGGTTCGAGGCCGCGCAGGTTCGCGCAGATGGCCCAACCGGTTTCGGTCTGCCACCAGTGATCGACCACCGGGCGATCGAGAATCCGAGTAGCCCACTCGTAGGTGTCGGGATCCAAGCGCTCGCCGGCCGCGAACAGTGTGTCGAGCGACGAGATGTCGTACTTGGCAAGCTCTTTTGCGTCCGGGTCGGCCTTGCGGACCGCGCGGATCGCTGTCGGAGCGGTGAAGAGTGCCGACACGTTGTATTCGGAAATGATGCGCCAGAACGCACCGGCGTCGGGGGTGCCGACGGGCTTGCCTTCGTACATGACCGTCGTGGCTCCGGCGAGCAACGGTCCGTAGACGATGTAGGAGTGGCCGACCACCCAGCCGACGTCGGAGGCGGTCCACCACACCTGTCCTGGGCTGATGTCGTACAGATTCTTCATGGTCCACGTCAGCGCAACGGCATGGCCACCGTTGTCCCGGACGACGCCCTTGGGCTTACCGGTCGTTCCCGAGGTGTAGAGGATGTAGAGCGGATCCGTCGCGGCGACCGACACCGGGTCGGCCGGGGTGGCGTCGGCGATCAGCTCGTCCCAGTCGAACCAGGCTGCGGCACTTGACTTGTAGTCGGAAGCTGCACCGGGAATCTGCTCGCGATTCTTCACGATCACGGTGTGCGCGGGAGTGGCGGACAGTTGCAGAGCCTTCTCGACCATCGGCAGGTACTCGATTGTTCGTCCGGGTTCGAGGCCGCCGGACGCCGTCACGAGCACCACTGGACCGGCGTCGTCGATACGGGTTGCGAGCTCCTTGGCCGCAAAGCCGCCGAACACCACCGAATGCACCGCGCCGATTCGCGCACACGCGAGCATCGCGATCGCAGCCTCGGGGATCATCGGCATGTAGATGATCACGCGGTCGCCCGCCACCACACCCTGATCTTTCAAGACGCCGGCGAAGAGTGAGACCTGCTCGAGCAATTCGGCGTAGGTGTACGTGGCCTTGGTGGGGACCATCGCGGAGTCGAAGATCAACGCGGTCTGATCGCCGCGGCCGTCGCGGACGTGCCGATCGAGGGCATTGAAGCTGGTGTTGAGCGAAGCATCCGGGAACCAGCGATAGATCGGCGCGGCAGAGTCGTCGAGAGCCTTGGTGGGCGCGACATCCCAGTCGACGGCCCGCGCAGCGTCGAGCCAGAACTTCTCCGGCTGATCCATGCTCTCGCGATATGCGTCGGCATACGTGGTGTGGGACGCCTGCTCGGAAGAGCTCATCGACGTGTGTCCTCTCGTGAACTTCGCTTACCGGTGACCTGAAACACCTTAGGTCACCGTCAGTGCGGTGCGCCTCAGTAGCGGTGCGGGTACCGTCCCTTTGCGCCGGGCGGGCCTGTCCCGTCGGCCAGTGGCGCGCAGGGGTGGGATAGGGCAGGGACTGAAAGGGGGGATCGATGTGACAGGTGCAGCGCAACGCGCAGGCTTCTGGGGAGTCCTCGCTCTGCGTGACTTCCGACTTCTGTGGACCGGCGACGCAGTCAGCGGTATCGGAAACGGTGTCACGACCGTCGTACTGCCGCTGATCGCGCTTCGCGAACTGGACGCGAGTAGCTTCCAGATCGGTGTGCTGGCATCAGCAGTGTGGTTGCCGTGGTTGATCGTCGGACTACCAGCCGGTGCCTGGATCGACCGGCTGCCTCGGCGCCCGATCATGATGATCGCGAACGCTGCGTGCGCGCTGTTCTTCGCGAGCCTCGCGATCGCCGGCTTCCTGGAGGCGATGACATACGGCCACCTGCTCCTGGTCGCGCTGCTCACCGGTACAGCCACCGTCTTCTTCCAGGCGGCCTATCACTCGTATCTCCCCACGGTGCTCGCCGAAGCGGATCTTGTCGAAGGGAACTCGAAGATTCAGGGCGCCGAGGCCGCAACTCGGGTGATCGGCCCAAGCGTCGGTGGGCTGGTGGTTGCAACTGTCGGGCTCGCGGCCGGTCTGGTTGTCGACGCGTTCACGTTCGCCTTCTGCTTCGTGTGCATCTGGCTGATTCGTGTGCAGGAGACCGTCCATCGCGGACAGAATCAGCGAGAACCGTTGCGACGGCAGATTGCGCTCGGACTGCGATTCGTCGCCGGTGATCCGTATCTGCGGTCGATCGTCGTCTACGGCACTCTGCTCAATTTCGGTCTCACCGGGTACTCCACGATCCAGATCGTGTTCCTGGAAAAGACGGTTGGCGTGGGGGAGTTCGGGCTCGGGCTTCTCCTGGCGATTGCCGGGGTGGGCGGAATTGTCGGATCGATGATCGCGCGCCCGCTCGGCCGCAGATTCGGCACTGCCCGAAGCGTTCTCATCTGTCAGTTGGTGACGGGACCGTTCATCCTGTTAGCACCTCTGACGACGTACGGTGCCGGCCTGTTCTGGTTCTGCATCGGCGGCATGGTGATGGTTGCGGGCGTCGTGTCGTGCAACGTGGTGCTCGGCAGTTTCCGTCAAAGTTACTGTCCGCCGGACCGCCTCGGACGAGTGGTGGCAACGAGTATGTTCCTGCTGCACAGCAGCATTCCGCTCGGTGCGCTGACGGCAGGCTATCTCGGCGACGCAGTGGGACCGCGCGGGACGATGTGGATCATGGCCTGCCTGATCGCGCCGTGCGGATTGGTCCTGCTCTTCAGCCCGCTCCGCGGGATCCGCGATCTACCGAGTCGGCCTGCGGTCCCACTGCGGTAGAGGATTACTGCGGTAGAGCTGCGGCGGACTCTTCGCTTCGAATCGCGATGCGAAGTGTCGCGAGCATGAACAGTGACACTGCGAAACCGAAAAGCGCGCCGAACTGGTCCTGCGTGAACAGATAGACCTGCGTCACCAGGAGACTCACGATGAGGGATGCACGCAGGAGTCTCAGGGCTCGCAGGTACGGACCGCGGAAGAGGAACCACACTCCCAGAACCACAAGAACTCCGGTTGCGACGGTGGAGATCTGGACCACCAGGTCGGAGACGTCGTCGGCCTCGACGACGTTCTCGGAAACCAACGCGTAGATCACCTGGACAATCGCCAGAAGAGCCTGCAGTACGAACAGGGTCAGTACCAGTCGGCGGACGACCCGGTGCCGGAGCAGTTCCTCGGCACGGTGGAAGAACGCGTTGCGGCCACGAGTGATCTTCGATTCGATACCGCCGGTCGGCGGAGTCCGTGAATGCAGGCCGGCTTTGATCGAATCGACGAGGTCGGTGAGGCTGCGGTCTTCGACGCCGTCGAGTACGCGGAGGGCGTGGTTGTACTGGATCTCGTCTAGCTGACCGAGAGCGAGGTCCGAGAGCGCTCGCGCCCCGATGGCGAGCCGATGACGATCATTCATTCCGCGCCGAATCACCACCTCGCGCGCGGCAAGATAGAAGAGAACGAAGACGACGTACATGATCGCGATGGCAGGCTGGTAGAAGTAATCGACGTCGGCGGTGACGAATTTTCCGACCTCGTCAATGAAGAGACCGAACCCGATTCCGCCGACGAGCGTGGCCAGGTCACGCGTGCGAGAGCCTTCGGTGATGGCGGTCGCCACGATGGCTACGGCCATCAGCAATCCGCCCCAGAGAACGTGTGCGATGTGGAGGGCGCCGCCCCCGATCTGGGGATAGCCCGTTGCCGCCAGATATGCGCGGGTGATCAGCACGGTGGCGATGCCCGCGAACAGGAACAATTCGAAACGAGCGAGTGCCGCGCGGTCGTAACTGTGCGGCAGCGTCAGCGCATTCCGGTCCTTCGTCGTCATTGCGGAACTCCCAGGTTTCGATAGCGCGCGATACGGGAGGACTGGCGATCGGTGTCCGACTCTTCGGCAAGCACGAAGAGTTCGTGCGCTATCGCAGCCCCTACCCTCTTGGAGAATTCCACGGGTTCGTCGGCCGCGTCAGGCGTTTCGGGAATGATCGCGTCGATCACGCCGTCTCGAAGCAGATCCAACGAACGAATGCCCTGCGCTGCCGCCATCTCCGGTGCGTGACTGATGTCGCGATGGACGATCGCGCTTGCGCCTTCCGGCGGCAGGGGAGCGAGCCACCCGTTCTGTGCCGCGAGTACCCGATCGGCGGGCAGCAGCGCGAGCGCCCCGCCGCCTGTTCCCTGGCCGAGCAACACCGACACTGTCGGGGTCTTCAGCGTCACGAGGTCGGCGATGCAACGGGCGATCTCAGGGGCCAGTCCACGTTCTTCAGCTTCTTTGGACAGCGACGCGCCCAATGTGTCGATCACGAGGACAAGCGGGAGTTGTAGTTCTTCGGCAAGTTTCATGCCCCGTCGCGCTTCCCTGAGCGCGGCCGGTCCCATCGTGGTGAGCGCGGATTGGCCACTGCGGTCCTGGCCGAGCAGGATGCACGGAAAGCCCCGGAAGCGGGCGAGCGAGAGCAAGATCGTCTTGTCGGTTTCACCCTGCCCGGTGCCGCTGAGCGGTACCTGTTCAGTTGCGGCATGGCGGAGCAACTGCCGGATGCCGGGTCGATCGGCCCGGCGCGAGAGCATCACCGACTGCCAGGCGGGAACATCGGGAATCTCGGGTGAGGGAATCGGGTCCGTGGCCGCCGGGGCCGGGGGATCGGTGAGCACGCACAACGCTCGGTTGACCAGCAGACGGAGGCGGTCGACGGGTACGACGCCGTCGATAACGCCGTTGCGATACAAGTTTTCGGACGTCTGGATACCGTCGGGAAACTTTTCGCCGTACAGGGATTCGTAGACACGGGGTCCGAGGAATCCCACCAGAGCACCGGGTTCCGCGACGGTGATGTGGCCGAGGGATCCCCACGAGGCAAAGACCCCGCCGGTGGTGGGATTGCGCAGGTAAACCAGGTAGGGCAGGTGTGCCGCTTTGTGAACAGCCACTGCCGCAGCGATCTTCACCATCTGAACGAACGCCACGGTGCCCTCCTGCATCCGCGTTCCGCCGGAGGTTGGCGAGGCCAGCAGCGGGAGTTGTTCTGCCGTAGCACGTTCGACGGCGGTCACGATCCGCTCGGCCGCAGCGACTCCGATGGAACCGGCGAGAAAGCTGAATTCACAGGCAATTACCGCGACCCGACGTCCCCGAACGGTACCGACACCGGTGACGACGGACTCGTCAACTCCGCTCTTCTCGCGGGCCTTCGCCAGGTCTTCCGCGTATTTCGCGCCAGGTCCGACGTCGACGGGCGGGGAGTCCCAAGAGACGAAGCTCTCGGGATCGAGTACCGCAGTGAGTAGTTCTTCGGCCGAGATTCGCACAACGTCCTCCAAGTAAGCAGCACCCCGTCCAGGATGAACCTACCTGGGCGGGGTGCTGCCGTGATCGTGTGGCGTCAGTTGTGCGCCGGATAAATCAGCGTCCGAACGCCTCTTTCCACGAAACGACCTTGCCGATGCGAAGGATGGAGCGCTGGTAGATCTTTGCCGCGATCATCGACAGCGCAGCAGTCACGACCAGCATCAGCAGAATCGTTCCCACGATCTGGAACGGAGAAGCAACACCGGCGGAAATGCGCAGGGGCATGAGGATTGCCGAGAACGGCGGAATCCAACTCAACACGTTGCTCAGGGTTCCTTCTGGATTGCTCACCGAAACGAAAGCCACGCTGACCATTGCCATGACGAGCAGCGCGAGAGGCATCGCGGTGGCGTTGACGTCTTCCTGTCGCGAGACCATGGACCCGGCCGCGGCGTACAGCACGGCGAAGAAGAGGAAGCCGAGAATGAACCACCCGAGAGTGCCGAACAGAACGCCGATTGCGGTGCCCGTCACGGTCAGGACGCCCGTCGCCAGTCCGGTGGCGACGCCCGCGACGGCATAGGCAGCCATCTGCATCAGGCCGACAGCACCGATTCCGAGAACCTTGCCCCACAACAACTGCAGTGGACGGAGAGTGGAGAGCAGCAACTCGACGACACGGCTGGACTTCTCCTCGACGACGCCCATCGCCACGTACGTTCCGAACAACAGGATCTGCATGTACAGGAGCACCACAGCAGCGATCGACATCGCTATACGTTGGCCCTGTTCGGGATCCGGGGGATCGATGGCATCGATGGTGACCACTGCGGTGGACGTGGCTTCGGCGAGCTGAGCCGGGTCGATCCCCGCAGCGGAAAGCGCATTCGATTGTGCCTGCTGTGCAACGGAACTCTCGATGACGGCCCGCAGATTCGTGGCTACTTCCTTCTTGGTCACGACAGTGACGCCGCCGCCCGATCCAGCGATCACGGCCACGTCGAGGTCGCCGTCCTTGACTTGATCACGTGCGGTGCCGTCGTCGGAAACCTCCGTTACCGTCACCGGATTTCCGAGGGTGTCGCCGATGGACACCATCGTGGCACTGAGTGATTGGTTGCCGACCAAGCCGATCTTCGACTTGTCCTCGTCGCCGCCGGAGAAGAGCGAGAAGGCGATGATGCCGCCGATGATCGCGACCAGAATGATGACGTTGCTGATCACAAAACTCTTCTTCGAGATCTGCGTCATGAATTCGCGTCGGGCGACCAACCCGATGGCTCGACCTCCGCTCAACTGGTTGCTCATGCGGCTACTACCTCTCGGAACAGATCGGTCAGTGACGGACGTCGTAGCGTGAACTCGTGCACCGGTCCGGTTTTCAATGCTGCGTGCAGGATCTGCTGATCGTCGGCCGTGCCGTCGACGCTCAGGAGCGTTCGGCCGTCGAGGTGGCTCAGTGTGGTGACACCGATCAGATGGTGTGCCCAACCGACCGGCGCGTCAGGGGCGAAGACTTCGATTCGGCCGTCGCCCTTGCCTCGTAGCTCGTCGACGGTTCCGATCTCTCGCATGCTGCCGCGGCTGATGATGCCCACGCGATCGCACAGGCGCTCCACCAGATCCAGCTGATGGCTGGAGAAGATTACGGGAACGCCGGTGCGAGCCTTCTCGACCAGCACGTCACTCATGACATCGACCGCTACGGGGTCAAGGCCCGAAAACGGTTCGTCCAGAACGAGTACCGATGGGTCGTGAACCAGCGCCGCCGCGAGCTGCACACGTTGCTGATTACCGAGGGACAGGGAATCGACGGTGTCCTTGACGCGTTCGGCGATGCCCAGACGTTCGGTCCACCGCTCAGTGGCCGCGTGCGCGTCGGCCTTCGAGAGTCCGTGTAGCTCGGCCAGATAGGAAAGTTGCGCTCCCACCTTCATCTTGGGGTAGAGGCCGCGTTCCTCCGGCATGTATCCGATAGTGCGACGCACGTCGAGGTCGACAGGTTTGCCGCCGAGGCGAACTTCTCCCGAATCTGCTCCGAGCACACCCAGCGCAATGCGCATCGTGGTCGTCTTGCCGGCGCCGTTGCTGCCGACGAATCCGAAGATCTCGCCTGGGCGCACTTCGAAACTCAGGTTGTCGAGTGCGACGACGTCGCCGTAGCGTTTCGAGATGCCGTCGATCGTGAGGGTGGCTGACATGGGTCCTTCCCATCGGTCGAGTGGTGCGCTTCGGTAATACGGGTCAGAGATCGAACTCTTCCGAATCAATCGGATCCGGGTCTGGATTGGTCCACGAGAGAATCATCGCGGGCGTGCACGCGCCGATCAGCATTGCAGTCAGTGCCAATAAACCTCCCGTGTAAGGCAGCCTCTCTACATTCCACTGCACCGACGAGGTGAAAATGAGGAAAATGGCGACAATGAAGACCAACGTTTGGGTCACGCTGAGCCCGACGGAGCGAGCGTCGTTGCGTTGCTGGATCTCCCATTCGTCCAACGCCTGCCGCGGAGCATCCCCTTGCCGGCCCGACACGATTTGAAGTGAGGACCACGTCGGCAGGAACAGCAGGGTGAGGACCGGCCATGCCACGGCGAAGAGCGGATTGAACAGGCATGCTGTGCTGACGGCAACCATCGTGGTGAACAGGACCGCCAGGGCGACGACGAGTACGCGCCGACGTCGACGGGTTCGCCAATTCGGGAGCCAATGTCGGAACGTCTCCTCGTTCTGCAGGAACCGCCGAGTGCGGTGGGCCTGGTAGCGGTCGATCAGATTTGATTCAGGCACTTGGCTTTTCACTCCCCTCGGTAGTGCGGTCAGATCGGTAGACCTCCGTCGACGGTGCATTCCGGTAGACCTCCGTCGACAGCGGCCCGAACTCCGTCCGGGAGAACACCGCCTCCACCGGGAGGTCGAACACCCAGCAGATTCGGAATGCAAGATCCAGGCTGGGGTAGTGGTCACCGCGTTCGAGTGCCCCCACCGTCTGCGGATTCACGTCGACGAGTTGCGCAAGCTGTGCCCGGCTCATCTTCCGCTCGGCGCGAAGCACTCCGATGCGATTGAAGATGGGGAGCGCGTCTCCCCGCCGGACTGGGCTCATGCATCAAAGTGTTGTAAAAACCCAACAGTTTGTCAACACGAACCGCGATTGTTCCGCTTCTGGGGCGTGCCGGCGGATAAGGTTCGGGCAACGGAAGGGGCTTGGCATAGTGGTCGAACAGTTGGTGCTCGAAGAGTCCGGCCTGGTCGTGCAGGTGTGCGAGGATGGTAGCTACTGCGTGGGACCGCAAGGGCGCGAAGCGGTCTGGCGCGATCCGATGGAGAAGGGTGCAGTCATCGGTATCGGGCAGCACACTCCGGGGGATGTGGAAGGCGAATCGTGGTGGGTCGTGTACGGCCAGTCGGACATCGGGGCGGACGTCACCGTTCGACTCGAGGACGGGTCGCACGTGCCGGTTTCGCGCCTCGGTGAGATCTTCGCCAGTGAATGGGTGAGTACCCCGCAGCAGGCGTTGCTGTACCGGTCCGATCGCCCGGTGGAGTCGCAGCCCACTAAACTGTCTGTGCTGTTCGCCAGGCCGAAGTTCATGCCCAAGGCGGCGTTTCCGGAGAATGATCGCTTGTAGTTGAAGCGAGCTGCCGTCGGGAGGCTGGCAGCCATTTTCTCGAAACATTACGGTACGTACTGTACTGTTTTGGAATGACAACTTGGCCGAACGACCTCGCAGTAGTGCAAGTGCGCGTAGCGCGACCCACCGACAGGCTCGACGACGTGATTGCGTTCTATCGCGACTGTCTGGGATTGCCAGAGCTCTACCGGTTCTCCGGTCATGCCGGGTACGACGGAATCATGCTGGGTCTGCCGGATTCGAACTATCACCTCGAATTCACGACCCACGAAGACGGAAGCTCGTGCCCGGCGCCGACGCAGGACAACCTGTTGGTGCTCTACTTCGCCGGCGAGTCGGCGATGTACGAGGTAGTTCAGAGGTTGGGGGAAGCAGGGCACGAACCCGTTGGCGCCGAGAATCCGTACTGGGAGGAGAATGCGGGGATGACTTTCGAAGATCCCGACGGCTGGCGTCTGGTGCTCATGCCGCGGCCGGTGCTGTAGATGGTGCGCGCCCGCGACGAGCGGATCGACGACGCCGTTCTGGCGGCAACCCTGGAGTTGTTGGGGGAGAACGGATATGCGGAGCTGTCGATCGGTTCGGTGGCGACGAGAGCGGGCGTGCATCGACCCGCCATCTACCGGAGATGGCCGTCGAAGCGGCATCTGGTGGTGGACGTCGTCGTGGCGCACATCGGCACTGATCCAACGCCGGACACCGGCGATCTCAGGGCAGACCTGGTCGCCGGCATCACGACATTGGTTGTGGGGCTGAGCGAAACGGTAGTCGGGCGGATCCTGCCCGCGTTGGTCGCGGATCTGGCGGCGGACCCGGAATTGGCGCGGGATTTCCAGTCGGCATTCTTTCAGCCACGACGCGATTCCACTGCGGCAGTGCTGGAATCGGCGCGCCTACGCGGCGACATACGGAGCGACTTCGACCTGGATTTCGTCCTGGACGCGCTGGCGTCGCCGATCTATTACCGAGCGTTGTTCCGTCACTTACCGCTGGACGCGCTCCTGGCCGAGCAGTCCGTCGATTCTGTGCTGCTGACGTTGACTCCCCACGAAAATTCTTGAAGCCGTTTCGATTCAGTTCAATTCGACTGGATCAGGCCCGACACGGCTGTCGGTGTTCAGCGCTGCGATGGCCGCTGACTCGTCGGCATCGAGTGCGAAGTCGAAGATTGCGGCGTTGTCGCGCATGCGTGCAGGCGTGACCGACTTCGACAGAACGGTGTGACCCTGTTCGAGATGCCAACGCAGAATTATCTGTGCCGGGCTCTTGCCTTGTGCTGCAGCAATTTTCCCGATGGCCGGGTCGTCGAGGATGGTTCCCTGTCCCAATGGGCTCCAAGCCTCGATTTCGATGCCGCGACTTCGCGCGTACTCCCGTGACGCGTGCTGTTGCAGTCTGGGGTGCAATTCGATCTGGTTGACGGCCGGGGTGATCGAGCTGTGCTCGGCCAGCAGTTCGAGGTGCTCGGGCAGGAAGTTGGACACGCCGATCGCACGGGTGCGGCCGGAGGCGAGAATTTGCTCTAATGCCGCCCAGGTCTCGACGAACAGGCCCTTTGCCGGCGCGGGCCAGTGAATCAGATAGAGGTCGACGTAGTCGAGTCCGAGCTTGTCGAGGCTGGTGTCGAAAGCGGCGAGTGTTCGGTCGTGGCCCTGATCGTCATTCCACAGCTTGGTGGTGACGAACAGCTCTGACCTAGGGATATCCGAACCTGCGATGGCGCGGCCGACTCCGGCTTCATTTCCGTAGATCGCGGCCGTGTCGATGTGGCGGTAGCCGATCTCGAGAGCTGCGGCAGTGACCTCTTCGGTCTGTGCGTCCGGTACCTGGAAAACGCCGTACCCGAGTTGCGGGATGGTGATCGGCTCGCCGGTGGTTCCGTGAGTCAGTGTGCGGTCGGGGATCGACAACATTGAAGAGTGCCTTTCGGGACTGGGATGTGGCAGCTCGACGGGGGATCATGTCATCCGCGGGCCACCTATGCCGCGCATGCAACTATTGCGTGCGCCTGATAAATAGTTGCACACGCGGGTTGTCTGCGCAAGCAGAGTCGATCGGCTACTCCTCGAAGAGCTGTCCGTTCTCCATTCGCCACCGGCGCGTGCTTCGGGTGGACTGCAGCATGCGTCGATCGTGAGTGACCAGAAGGAGGGTTCCCTCGAACGACTCCATTGCCTGCTCGAGCTGTTCGATCGCCGGAAGGTCGAGATGGTTCGTCGGCTCGTCCAGTACCAGTAGGTTCACGCCGCGAGCCTGGAGCAAAGCAAGTGCAGCCCTTGTTCTCTCGCCGGGGGACAGGGAAGCGGCAGATCTGAGTACGTGGTGTCCGCGCAGGCCGAACTTGGCGAGGAGAGTGCGGACATCGGCATCGGGCCAGTCCGGAACCTGCGCACCGAAGGCCTCCACGACTGGTTGATCACCTTCGAACAATCCACGCGCCTGATCGATCTCACCGATCGCGACACCGGAACCCAGCGACGCGATGCCCTCGTCCGGGACGAGTTTGCCGAGCAGGACGTTCAGGAGGGTGGTCTTGCCTGCCCCGTTCGCGCCCGTGACGAGAATCCGATCACCCCAGTCGATCTGCGTCGTGACCGGACCGAACGTGAACTGACCGCGAGTTACCTTGGCGCCGTTCGTGGTCGCGACAACGGATCCGGACCGCGGCGCCGCCGCGATCTCCATACGAAGTTCCCACTCCTTGCGCGGTTCCTCGACCACTTCGAGTCGCTCGATGCGGCGTTGAGTCTGGCGGGCTTTCGCGGCTTGCTTCTCCGTCGACTCGGTCCGCAATCCGCGTCCGATCTTGTCGTTGTCCTTGGCTTTACGACGCGCGTTGCGGACGCCGTGTTCCATCCAGTTGCGCTGCATCTGTGCGCGATCTTCGAGATCGGAGCGGGTGCCTGCGTATTCCTCGAACGCCTCGCGTGCGTGCTGGCGGGCGATCTCGCGTTCGGCGAGGTACGACTCGTAGCCGCCGTCGTACACGGCGATGTCCTGTTGTGCCAGATCGAGTTCCACGATTCCGGTGACGGTGCGCGAGAGGAACTCGCGATCATGGCTCACGACAACCAGTGCTGCGCGCGTCTCGGCGACAAATCGCTCCAACTGCTCGAGACCGCGTAGGTCGAGATCGTTGGTGGGCTCGTCCAACAAGAGAATGTCGTAGCGCGAAAGCAACAGTGACGCGAGGCCGGCGCGCGCGGCCTGACCGCCGGACAATGCCGTCATGTGAGCATCGAGTGGAACTCCGAGACCGAGTTCTTCGACCACCTTCTCGGCGCGCTCGAGCAGGTCGGCGCCGCCGAGAGCGAGCCAGCGTTCGAGAGCCGGGGAGTACAGATCCTCTTCGGCTTCGGCCAGGGTTTCGGCTGCGGCGTTCATGACTTCCTCGGCGTGGGCGACGCCGGTGCGGCGGCCGAGGAACTCGAGGACGGTCTCACCCTCGATGCGATCGGGTTCCTGCGCGAGGTAACCGACCGCAGCATCCGGCGGGCTGAGGATGATCGAACCTTCGACGTCGGCAGTTCCGATTCCGGCCAGTGCGGTGAGAAGCGTCGACTTGCCGGCGCCGTTCGCGCCGACGAGGCCGATGACGTCGCCGGGGGCAACGGTGAGGTCGAGGTCGGAGAACAGGGTGCGTTCTCCCCGGGAAGCAGAGAGGCCGCTGATGCGTAGTGTTGCAGTCACCTGAGAAGTATCCCCGGTGCTGTGCGCCTTTATTAACCGCGGGCGGTTAATAAAGGCGCACAGCAGTCAGCCACGGACCAGGTGATACCAGCACGGATGTGCCGCACGGACCGGAAGTGGCGATTCACTCACGTCCGCGGCCATGCTCGAGGCCATCGACCAACCGTCGAATGCTCGCATGACGTCCTCCTCCGAGACGCCGTGTGGCATCGGCCAACGGTGCCCCGGTCCGAATGCGAACATCACCATGGACGCCCCGGGTGCGGTGATCGCGTTTACGGATCTCCCGTAGTCCCGTCGTTGATGATCGGTGAGCCCGTGAAAACAGCCGATGTCGAGCACCAGCATGTGCCCGCCGTCGACAGCAATGTGCAGGTCTGCCGCGTCCTCGTGGAGGAACCGGACGTCGACGTGTGCTTCACGCGCGCGTATGCGCGCTTTGTCCAGCGGTTCCTGTTCGGCGTCGACGCCGGTGACGTGCCACCCGCGTTGCGCCAGCTCGATGGAATGGCGTCCGGTGCCGCAACCGATATCGAGTGCACGGCCACCTTCCGGGACGGGAATCGCATCCAGAAGGCCGGACAGTTGAGCGTCGAACCCGTGCCCGGTGTGCTCCCACGGAGTGACGCCGACCTTGTAGGCGAGACGATATGAAAGATTCATCGCTCTCTCTTTTCTCGAGGCGATTCCAATACTTGTCTTCCAAGGTAGACCGGCATTTCGGGCGGTACAAGGGCACTGCCCGGAGGTTCGGCGGGGAATGCCTCCCGGCCCTCGCGCGTTGGATCCACATATGACCGAGACCAACGATGTGACCTCTGTACCGACCATTGTTCTGAACGACGGTAAGACGATCCCCGCACTCGGATTCGGTGTGTTCCAGGTTCCGGACGACGAGACGCAGGAGGCCGTCTCCACAGCCCTGAAGACCGGCTACCGCAGTATCGACACCGCCAAGATCTACGGCAACGAGGTGGGCGTCGGCCGCGCGATCGCCGAATCCGGCATCGCCCGCGAAGACCTCTACATCACGACAAAACTGTGGAACGACGACCAAGGCTACGACTCGACGCTTGCGGCATTCGACGCCAGCCTCGACAAGTTGGGTCTCGAGTACCTCGACCTGTACCTGATCCACTGGCCGGTTCCGTCCAAGGACCTGTACGTCGAGACGTTCAAGGCATTCCAGAAGCTCAAGGCCGACGGACGGGTTCGATCCATCGGTGTCTCCAACTTCACCATCGAGAACCTCGAGCGTGTCATCGGTGAAACCGGTGAGGTGCCGGTCCTCAACCAGATCGAGCTTCACCCCAAGTTCAACCAAGCCGAACTGCGCGCCTTCCACACCGGCAAGGGAATCGCGACGGAAGCGTGGAGCCCGCTCGGACAGGGAACCGTTCTCGGCGACCCCGTCATCACCGCTATCGCCGACGCTCATGGCGTCACCGCGGCTCAGGTGATTATTCGCTGGCACCTGCAGATCGGAAACGTGGTGATTCCGAAGTCGGTGACCCCCGAACGTATCGCCGCCAACTTCGATGTCTTCGGATTCGAACTGACACCGGAACAGATCAACGCGATCGGTGCTCTCGACGACCCGGCCGGCCGCATCGGCCCCGACCCGGTCACGCTCGGCAGCTAGTACTTCCGGCAGACCCACAAACGGCACTCCCACAATTGCGGGAGTGCCGTTTTGTCGTGCGAGGTCAGTTCAGGTGTGTGCGATGTTCTGCGGTGAATGCGATGTGCTCGTCCGCGCGTCCGGTGCGGAGCTTCTCGACCCACTCGGGATCGGCGAGCAGCGCGCGCCCGATGGCAACCATGTCGAATTCACCCCTCTCGTACTGAGCTTCGAGACGCTCCAGTCCGGTGACAGCAGATGCAGCTTCGCCGGTGAATGCCGTCGTGAACACGGAATCGAGTCCGACCGAACCGACGGTGATGGTCGGCAACCCGGTCAGCTTCTTCGTCCAACCGGCGAGGCCGAGTGTGCCGTCTTCACCGTCGAGTTCAGCGAATGCCGGTTCCCAATGACGCCTCGTGGACGGATGCAGAACGTCGACGCCGGCGTCGACCAGGGGAGTGAGGATGCGGCCGAGTTCTGCCGGGCTCTGGGCGATACGAGCGTCGTAATGGCCGGACTTCCACTGCGAGAATCGGTAGACGATCGCGAACTCGTCCCCGACGGCCTCTCGGATTGCGGCGACGACCTCGGCCGGGAAACGGGTGCGGGCCTCGAGTGATCCGCCGTAGCCGTCGGTTCGGACATTGGTTCCCGCCCAGAGAAATTCGTCGAGCAGGTAGCCATGTGCTCCGTGCAACTCGAGACCGTCGAACCCGGTGTTCTTCGCGTTGAGTGCGGCGTCGACCCACGACTGCTTCAAGTCGTCGAGGTCAGAGGTGGTGAATTCTCGTCCCAGGCGGGTGCCGTCCAGTGCCAGGCCGGAGGGGCTGACGGTTTCGACCTCGGGGTTCAGGCGTGAGTTCTCGCCGCGTTCGACTCCGAGGTGCCACAGCTGAGGAATGATCGATCCGCCTTCGGCGTGGACGGCGTCGACGACCGACTTCCAGCCACCCAGGCTCGAATCGCCGTAGATGCGCGGTACGCGGGTGTGCGGGCCGGCTGCCGGGTCCGGGATGTACGTGCCTTCGGTGATGATCAAGCCGACACCCCCTGCTGCGCGACGACGGTAGTACTCGGCTACGTCGGCGCCGGGGATTCCGTCCGGCGAGAAGGCGCGCGTCATCGGGGCCATGGCGAAACGGTTACGCAACGAGAGTGATTTGACCTCGAAAGGCTCGAAGAGGCCGCGCAACGCGGAGGCCTCGGGTGCTGTCGATGTGTCGGGAAGAGTCACGGGTTTGTTCAACGCGGCGGACCCTCGACCTATTCCGCCGCCTGACTTTATCTCACCGAAATCTGCAAAAGGTTGCGTACGTTCGGTTTTCGATAGTTGCTCACGTCGGCCACACTTAGTTTGTGCATTAACTATTAACATGCGATATGGTCGTGCGGAAAGTTCTTGAGGCGGTATCGAGCACGAAAGAGGACGCGCGAGCATGACGACAACGGTGCCGGACGAGCGGACCGGAGAGTTGGAGCCGATTCCGGAGCGGCCGTACCCGAAGCGCCGTGATCCCAAGGGGTCGTGGATGTTCGACATGATCAAGACCACCGATCACAAGAAGATCGGGATCATGTACATGATCACAGCTTTCGTGTTCTTCCTGATCGGCGGCCTGATGGCCCTGTTCATGCGTGCGGAACTGGCTGTCCCCGGGATGCAGTTCCTCTCGAACGAGCAGTTCAACCAGTTGTTCACCATGCACGGCACGATCATGTTGCTGCTGTACGCGACGCCCGTCGTTTTCGGCTTCGCGAACTACATACTTCCGCTGCAGATCGGTGCCCCGGACGTGGCGTTCCCGCGTCTGAACGCATTCGGATTCTGGCTCTTCACTTTTGGTGGTCTCATCGTTCTCGGCGGATTCCTCACGCCGGGCGGCGCTGCCGACTTCGGTTGGACCGCGTACACCCCGTTGTCGGGCGCGGTGCACAGTCCCGGCGTCGGCGCCGACCTGTGGGTCTTCGGTCTGACGGTCGGTGGCCTCGGCACCATTCTCGGTGCGGTCAACATGATCACCACCGTGATCTGCCTGCGCGCACCAGGTATGACGATGTTTCGGATGTCCATCTTCACGTGGAACATCTTCATCACCAGCATTCTGATCTTGATGGCGTTCCCGCTCTTGACCGCTGCGTTCATGGGTCTGTTCGTCGACCGTCATCTCGGTGGGCACATCTTTGACCCGGCGTCGGGTGGAGTTCTGTTGTGGCAGCACCTGTTCTGGTTCTTCGGTCACCCCGAGGTGTACATCATCGCGCTGCCGTTCTTCGGCATCGTCTCGGAGATCTTCCCGGTCTTCAGCCGTAAGCCGATCTTCGGGTACACCGGATTGGTCTATGCGACACTGGCGATTTCAGCTCTGTCGATCGCGGTGTGGGCTCACCACATGTACGCGACGGGTGCTGTTCTCCTGCCGTACTTCTCGTTCATGACGTTCCTGATCGCCGTGCCGACAGGTGTGAAGATCTTCAACTGGATCGGCACGATGTGGAAGGGGCAGTTGACCTTCGAGTCGCCGATGCTGTTCTCGGTCGGCTTCTTGATCACCTTCCTCTTCGGTGGTCTGTCGGGTGTCATTCTCGCGAGCCCGCCGATCGACTTCCATGTCACCGACACGTATTTTGTCGTCGCCCACTTCCATTACGTGGTCTTCGGTACGGTCGTGTTCGCCACGTACGCCGGTATCTACTTCTGGTTCCCGAAGATGACCGGTCGCATGATGGACGAGCGTCTCGGCAAGTGGCACTTCTGGACCACGTTCGTCGGTTTCCACGGCACGTTTCTCGTTCAGCACTGGCTCGGCGGCGAGGGGATGCCGCGTCGCTATGCCGACTACCTGCCCTCGGACGGGTTCACGGTGCTGAACTCGGTGTCCACGATCTTTGCCTTCGTGCTCGGTGCCTCGACGCTTCCGTTCATCTGGAACGTTTTCAAGAGCTACCGCTACGGCGAAGTTGTCACCGTCGACGATCCGTGGGGTTACGGAAACTCGCTGGAGTGGGCAACCACCTGCCCGCCGCCGCGTCACAACTTCACCGAGTTGCCGCGCATCCGCAGTGAGCGTCCGGCGTTCGAGCTGCACTACCCGCACATGGTGGAGCGAATGAGGGCGGAAGCGCACGTGGGTCTCACCGGGCAACCCACGTCGACGTTGGAGAAGAGTGACGATCGTCGCCAGATTGATTAGTGCAATAATAGTTGCTGCACTAATTAATCTGATAACATCGGATTCATGACGACGAAGGCTCCGCAGACGCAGATGGATGATCCGCTGGCTCTCGACCGGCAGGTGTGCTTTGCACTTGCGGTCGCGAACCGGGCGGTGCTGTCCGTCTACCGGCCACTGCTCGAGCCGATGGGCCTCACGCATCCCCAGTACCTGGTGATGCTGGCACTGTGGGGAAAGTCGCCGATGGCGGTCAAGGAAATCGGGCAGGCACTGCAACTCGATTCGCCGACGCTGTCGCCGCTCCTCAAGCGACTCGAGGCGTCCGGGCTGATCACGCGAACCCGTAGCCGCGCCGACGAACGGCAACTGGACGTGGACCTCACCGAAGCCGGTGTGGCACTGCGCGCGGAGGCGGAGAAGATCCCGCCGGCGGTTGTCGCGAAGCTCGGCGTCAGCCTCGCCGAACTCGAAGAACTCCACAACGTTCTGACGCGGGTCAACGAGGCCGCGCTCCGCGCCGGAGCCTTGGACCAATGAGAGAAATGTGATGACTGCATCCGAAAGAAACGTGATGACTGCGTCAGTACCGTCGATGCGTACCGAACAGGTGACTTCCGTGACTTCCAAAAAGCAACGTACGAGCCCGAATCCTCTTCAGTGGTTGGGTTATTCAGTGGGGCGCAAGCTGCCCGATTCGATGCAGGACTGGGTACGAAACGACCTGATCGGTGACTGGGCCGTGCCGCGTCACCTGATCCGAAGCATGGTGCCGTTCATTCCCGTCTTCGCGGCCTTCATGCTCTTCCCCGGGCCGTGGGCCCTGCGGGCATCGATGGTGCTGCTCGGAGTGCTTCTGGCACTGTTCTATTCGGTCTCCTACATGGCTCAGAACAGGTCGCGCCGCCTCGAGCGTCACGGTTTGCCTTCCGACCTCGAGAACCCGAAGAAGATCTCGCGCCACGACGCCGAGAAGGCCGCCTACGAGAAGTTGCACGGCGGCCCCGCGACGTAGACGCCTCGGTCACAAGCTGTGGAGGGCGCTGCCGCCGTTCAACTCGCAGACGCGTTGCTCCACGGTCGCCGAGAAGCCCCCTTCCGGCTCGGTCGAACGAAGAGCCGATTCGACATCTTGCTCGACCAGATATCCGTTGATCGCGATTGCCGCGGTCGAACCTGCAGCCGCAGCATTGATTACCTGAGCGCGAGGGTCGACGACGTTGCCGGCGCCCCAGATACCAGGAACACTGGTGGCGCCGGAACGATCGACAGCCACGAATCCCGTGGGGCTGGTTTTGCAGCCGAGTCGCGTCAGATGTGCGTCGTTCGGAACGAAACGCGGCGCAACGAACAGTTCTGAGCGCGCAACAAGTTGGCCGTTGTCGAGTTCGACGGCCCTCAGTTCGCCTCTCTCGCCGATCAATCCAGATACCGATCCGTCGGCAACCGTCACTCCTCGGGCAGCCAGTCGCGCGCGTTCGTCGGGGGTGAGCGAGATCTTGTCGGGGAAGAACGTCACATCCGACGACCACTGTCGGAGTAGAAACGCCTGGTGAAGTGACATCTCGCGAGCGTCGCCGCCGAGAACGCCGATCGGTTGGTCGCTGATCTCGTACGCATGGCAGTACGGGCAATGGAGCACGCTTTGCCCCCAAAGCTCCTGGATGCCTGGTATTTTCGGGAGTGAATCCCGTAGGCCGGTGGCAACCAGCACAGTACGAGTTTCGAGCGTCGTGCCTCCTGAAAGTTCGACGACAAAGCCGGGTTCGATACCGCACCAGGAGATGTCGACTACGTCATCTTGTGTCAATTCCACTCCGTACGTCTGCAATTCGCTGCGTCCGACGGCGAGCAACTCACGTGGCGCCATGCCGTCGCGCGAGAGGAAGCCGTGCATGTGTGCTGCCGGTGCGTTGCGCGGTTTGCTGGAATCGATGACGGCGACCGAGCGCCGAGCACGACCCAACACCAGGGCTGCGCTGAGTCCGGCGGCGCCACCGCCGACGATCACGGCGTCGAGGATCTCAGTTTCAGTGTGTGTTCGCATGAGCACAGATTGCTCGCGGAGGAGGTTCATCAGCAACTAATGTTGCCATTTCTGGGAATCGTCGTCAGACTCGGCACCATGAATGTCAACGGTCCGCACATCGATGCCGCCATCTCGCAGATCGGCGCGCGCCTCAAACGCATTCGTACACAGAGGAACGTCACGCTCACAGCGCTGTCCGAGTCCACCGGTATTTCGAAGAGCACCCTGTCGAGGCTCGAAGCGGGGGAGCGTCGCCCGAGCTTGGAGTTGCTGCTTCCGATCGCGCTTGCCCACCAAGTGCCGTTGGACCAACTGGTGGCGGCACCGCAGGTCGCCGATCCACGCATCCAGAGTGCGCCTCGAAGCGTCAGTGGGCGAACGGTATTGCCGCTGACTCGGCAACCGGGTGGGTTGCAGGCATTCAAGATGACCATCCCGGCAAGCCAGACGGAACCGGATCCCCAAGTGCACGACGGCTACGAATGGCTGTACGTGCTGTCGGGGAGGTTGCGGTTGGTGTTGGCCGATCACGACATCGTGATGGGTACGGGTGAAGCTGCTGAATTCGACACCCGAAACCCGCATTGGTTCGGCAGTGACGGGCGCGGCCCGGTCGAGGTACTGAGTCTGTTCGGCCCCCAAGGAGAACGCATCCACGTTCGGGCCAGGCCTTCGGCGAAGTGAAGGACAGTCATACTTTCATTCGGTACTGCCGGAAGCGAAGAGGACAGTGAGGATCTGTGCGAATCGAAATTGACGACCTGAGTCGGGATGCGGTCCGTGCTCTACTCACCGAACATCTCGCCGACATGCACGCGACCTCGCCCGCGGACAGCGTTCACGCGCTGGACGTCACGGGGCTGATGGATAGCTCTGTGACCATGTGGACGCTGTGGAGCGAAGGTGACGAGTTACTCGGTTGCGTCGCACTCAAGGAACGGTCGTCGGCGGGCGGCGAGATCAAGTCGATGCGAACGTCATCGGCAGCAAGGGGGCGTGGCGTGGGAACGCGACTTCTTCAACACGTCGTGGACGAGTCGAGACAGCGAGGTTACCGGCAACTCGAATTGGAGACCGGTACGCAAGAGTTCTTCGATCCAGCTCGCCGGTTGTACGCGAAATTCGGGTTCGTGCCTTGTCCACCGTTCGGGAACTACCGCGAAGACCCGAACAGCGCATTCTTCGTTCTCACCTTGTGAGCAGCTCGCACGCTACAGCATCTTGGCTGTGATGCGTCGTACTGCACTGTCGCGGTCCATGATTGCGGTGTCGAGCACCAGCCGTTCCGTAGTCCACGGCTCGTAGTCTCGATCCAGAATTTCCTGCCACGTCGGTAGTACGAGATCCGGGATGTCGACGACTCGCCGTTCAGCGCGTCTGCGATGCTCGTCGGGATCCGAACAGATGACCTCGACACCGAGCAGGCGCGCCGAATTATGTTGTGCGGTAGCGGACCAGGCGTTTCGTGTCGCCTCGACGGGGTTGACGCATTCGACCACGACCGAAAGTCCCAGTCGCAATTGTTCGGCGGCGAGCGCGTATCCGGTGATGTATCCGGCGGTCCCGGACGCGTCAGCGATACCGCTGCGGATCAGCGCCTGTTCGATGGTATCGATCCGCACGAAGGGGATTTGGTGACGCTGCGCAAGCGCCCGCGCGATCGTCGACTTGCCGGTGGCCGGCAAACCACCGATCACGACCAGCGTTGCGCGGGTCGATGGCTGGGGGTTGTGTCCGGCATCCACCATCCCCGAAATGTACGGGGCGTTGTCGATTTACGTGAACTCGCCCCGTACTCTGCTCAGTTCGAGATCGCGAACTCTCGTGCTTCGAACGCCAGATCGTCGGCGGCGGATTCCATTCGTGCCGTCGCACGGTTGGGTGCTGTCAGCACTGCGACAATCGGAACTGCCAACGCCAGCAGGCCGAGAACGAAGACAGGGAAGAGGAACGAGAACACTTCGAGTCCCTGTGGCGCCGGGGCTGCCGCGTCGTGAACAACCTCGACAGCGGCCATTCCGGTGTAGTGCATACCGACGACGGCGATGCCCATGATGATTCCGGCGACAAAACGCAGAATCGTGGACTCGAGCACCATGGTGAACCACAGTGCAGCGGTTCCGGCGACGACTGCGATGAGAACCGACAGTGCAACGAAGAGCAGGTCGTAGTGGATCTCGCCCTGAAAGCGCAAGGCGCGCATACCCGTGTAATGCATGATGTTCACGGCGAGACCGGTTACCACGCCCCCGATCAGAAGCCGCGTCCAGCGAAATTCGGTCCCGATGATCAGCAGGCCGACAAACACGGCCCCTACTGAGATGATCGCGGAGATCACGGTCCATCCGAGGTTGTATCGAATGGGACTGCCGGGGACCGCGAAGCCGAGCATGGCGATGAAATGCATGAGCCAGATGGCGACGCCACCGATCGACAAGGCAGCCATGGCGAGCCATCGCATGCGTGTGGCGGTTGTCGTCGCCGACGCTGAATGCCTGGTGCACGCCAGGCCGACTACCGACCCGACCACGGACACGACGTAGGCGAGTCCGAGCAGCCAGATTCCCATCGAGAAATGGTGCATTTCATCCGACATGCCAGTTCCTTTCGGCGACGATTCGCATCTGGTGATTCATCTAGACGACTGCTTCAGCTGCAAGTCGTTCGAGGGAGTATTCGGTGACGGCGATCAGCGCGCGTTTGGCTGATTCGCGGTTTCGGGCGTCGATCTCGATCATGGGAACCCGGTTGGGTAGAGCCAACGCCTGGCGGAGATCGCTCGCCGAATGGATTGGTGCGCCGTCGAAACGGTTGACCGCCACGATGAACGGGAGGCCTCGCGCCTCGAAGAAGTCGACTGCGGCGAAGCTGTCTTCCAGGCGACGCGTGTCGACCAGAATGACCGCACCGATCGCACCGGTGATCAGGTCGTCCCACATGAACCAGAAGCGGCGCTGTCCCGGGGTTCCGAACAGATAGAGGACCAGGTCGTCGGCGAGAGTGATGCGCCCGAAGTCCATCGCGACCGTCGTGGTGCTCTTGTCGGGAGTGGATCCGAGATTGTCGATACCGTCGCTGGCGTCGGTGACCATGGCCTCCGTGCGAAGGGGGACGATTTCGGAGACGGTCCCCACAAGTGTTGTCTTGCCAACACCGAAACCCCCGGCGATCACGATTTTTGTCGATTTCACGCGAGACGATGAGTCAGAGTGCCCGAAGTCCACTGAGGGTCCTTTCGATCAGTTCGCGTCGCTCGACTCGAGATGCGTCGCTTCGCAGAGTGGCATGTATTTCCAGTGATCCGGCTACTACGAGGTCGGCGACCAGTACCCGCACGACTCCGATCGGAACACCCAGGTGGGCAGCGATCTCGGCAACCGAGATCCGCTGCTCGCAGAGTGCGACGATCGATGCACGAATATCCTGCGGTGCAAGATTGTTCGAGACCACGTCTTCGATCGTCGCGATGATCGCTTCGAGTGGGAGGTCGATGGACGGCAGGGTCCGACCTTCGGTGAGCGCGTACGGCCGGACCAAGCTCGGTTCGGCGTCGTCGTACTCGGATTGATGGTGAGGCATCGAACTCAAATACCCGGCGATGTTCTCGGGGCAATGTCCATGGTGGTGCCGACGCGATCGACGAGAGTCGCCATTTCGTAACCGATCTGGCCGATGTCGCATCCGGCGACAGCGAGAGCGGCAAGGTAAGCGCCACTACCGACGCCCATGAGAAGCAGGTAGCCGTTCTCCATCTCGACGACGGACTGCATGACGGCTCCACCGTCGAAGAGGCGTGACGCCCCCGCGGACAGGCTGGCGAGTCCGGAAGTGACAGCGGCTAATTGATCGGCCCGATCGAGCGGAAGATGTGTGCTCGAGGCCGTCAACAACCCGTCGGCTGAGACGATGATCGCGTGACTCACACCCGGCACGTCTCGGGCAAAAGCCGATACCAGCCAGTCGAGTGCGCGGGGAGTCTCTTGGGCTCCGACAGTGTTCACTGTTCTCCTTCATCGTTGTGCAACATCGTGGACGATTCGAAAGACTGTCCGCCATCGAGCTGATGGTCGGCAGCGCGCCGACGCCCTCGTTGTACTCCGGATTGGTAACTGCTCCAACCACGTTGGACGTCCGCCGGATTGGATGCATGGCGCTGTGTCGTTCCACCTCTCCCGACTGCGCCGGGAACCAGGCGGGCTCCGCGGTCTCGAATGGGAAGTCCGGAATCGGCGATCTTGGTGACCGGCATCTCGAACGAGGTCCGAGCGGCCAGCCAGCCTTGATCCGCGTCGGTGGTCCACGCACTGCCGGTGGAAGCAGCTGACGTCTCCGCCGTCGGGTCCACGAGCCACTCGGACACCATCCGGGCGAAAATCGGCATCGTGGTCGGGGCAGCGAGTACGCCGTTCGAGTTGCCGTCTCCCGCGCCGTCAGCGCGCGCCGATGCGCGAGCAGAGAGCCCGTCACGGGTGCGCGAGGAGAAGAACGCCGCAGTATTTGTCGGCGTCGGGGCTGAGAGCCGGTGCCGTGGCGGCGGGGTTGTCGACGGGTGTGGACCCACCGGGATCTCGGGACCCTGTGCCGGCGAGGTGAATTCCGGCGAAGGAGTACGCACGGGAAGGGACGTCGATGCGCTTGTGCCTTCGGGATCGGGCAGAGGAGCGAAGGACGACACGGAGGTGGCGGGTGCAGCAGTGGTCGGAGTCGAGGTACTGACCGCCGGTACTCCACTTGTGCCCGGAGTGCGACGTGGCAACCCCGAAGGCGCTGTTGTCGTGGGAATGGATTGCGGTGTGATCGGGGCGAACGTCTCAGTCCGGTCGGTGCTGTTGCTGGGCGTTCGACGCGGGAGATCTGCGAAACTTCTGGTCGCAGGCTGCGGGGGTGCCAATTCGGTCGGGACGGGCTTTGACCAGGACGGTTCAGACGGTGCGGGCGGCGGAGTCCGATCGAGCGTGGGCACGGGTCCGGTTCGCGGCGTGCGGATCTCGGGTCCCCGAGAAGAATCGAGTATCGACGTCGGTAGGAGCACCGTTGCGGTGATGCCGCTGTGCGTCGACGACGTTGCCGTCGGGCGCAGGCGCACAGAGATGTTGTAGCGACGACTGATTCGGCTCACGACGAACAAACCCATGCGACGCGCTGTATCCGCGCTCATCTCGCCGCCGGCGGCGAGGCGCTCGTTGGCATCGAGGATATCGGCAGGCGACATGCCGATACCGAGATCTGCGATCTCGACGATCATGGAGCCGTCGATGGTGCGGGCAGCGTTGATGGAGACGGTGGTCTCCGGTGGGGAGTACCGCAGAGAATTGTCGAGCAGTTCAGCGATGAGGTGAACGACGTCCGGGGCAGCATGACCGGTGACGACTCCGGGCGGTATCTGCCCGAGTTCGACGCGTCGATATTCCTCGACGCCTGATACCGCCGCACGAAGGATATCGCCGAGAGCGACGGAGGCGGTTCTGGCGCGGCGTACATCGGTTCCGGCGAGAACCAACAAGTTGTCGCCGTTTCTACGCATTCTCGCGGCGATGTGGTCGAGCCGGAACAGATTCTCGAGGCGACGAGGGTCGTCTTCGTCCTGCTCCAACTGTTCGATCAAACCGAGTTGCTGGTCGACGAGGGACTTGTTACGCCTCGACAGCGTTTCGAACATGTCGTTGACCTGGCGCCGCAGGGTGGCCTGCTCGCCGGCCAGCGTGATGGCCTGACCGTGCATGTCGTCCACCGCGCGTGCAAGCTCGCCGATTTCCTCGTGGGTGCGGATCGGTACACGGGCGAAGTCGACGTCGTCGATACTGGCACCTGCGCGAATTCGTTCGATCGCGTCGGGGAGTCCGCGTCGTGCTGCTTGCAATGCGGCAAATCGCAGCCGACGGATCGGATCGATGAGCGATCGGCTGATGACGAGGGCGATGGCCAGTGCCAGCAGGACCGCGCCGAGCACGATTGCAGTGTCACGAAGTGCTGCGGTTCGTGCTGCATTGGATTCAGCGGTGACGGTATCGCCGAACTCGGTGACGGTGGTGTCGGTCAGGCTGTTGTACTGGTCGTTTCCGGATTTCAGATCGGTACCGACGCGGCTCCCCAGAGGAGAGGTCGACGGGGTTGATCCGAGTGCGTTGATCCGGTTCTGAGCAGAGTTGCTGAGGGTCCGGACGGTGTCGTTGCTCCCGTCGATGGCGAGAATGTTGTTCAGAGCGACCAGTTCGGCACCGGCGGCACTGACCATCGAGGTACGAGCCTGCTGGTCCGGATCACCTGACCCGAAGAGGATTCGTTGTTCGGCCAGTGCTCGTCGCGCATCCCAGAGTGCTGAGAGTCGGCCACCCTCTTCGCGCAGCGCCGGACGCTGAGAATGCTCGACGACGCTGGTGAAGG
Organism: Rhodococcus sp. D-46; assembly: GCF_011290655.1. NCBI lineage: Bacteria > Bacillati > Actinomycetota > Actinomycetes > Mycobacteriales > Nocardiaceae > Rhodococcus > Rhodococcus sp. D-46. The sequence goes on from NZ_JAANTF010000007.1 coordinate 354,785, forward strand.
TGCTCGAGAGTGCGCGAGAGACTTCGCCGACCCGCGAAACCAAGCGTGCGGGAGCCACCGCGCCGGCGGCGACCTCCTCCGTGATGGAACGGCTCTCTGCGAGCGCCGAAGTCACTTGGTCGTTGAGATCGTCGTCGGACTGGAACGCGCGCGCGGCGTCGACCAGTTGATCCATTGCGTCCGAAACCGCTTGTGTGGCGGGGCCGGTGTCAGCGCGTGCCGATGCGGCTTCGGCGAGCTCGTACAGCGCGGATTCGAGATTGATCGCGGCGGGCACAGCGAGGGCGCGCTCGGACGAGGAACTCAGCTGTGCGGCTTCTTCGAGTTCCGTCTGAACGCGAAGGGCTCCGAGGACGACGGCGACGATCATCGGCAATGCGAGAACGGCGATGACCTTCCATCCCAGGCGCCATTCGCCGATCGACCACCAAGAGGTTGTCGTGTGTGAATCGTGTTTCATGCGGAACATGGCCCCTTCACGTCAACCCCCCGTGGGTCATTGCCCGAACCCCTTCGATCCGGTTTGACCAGAAGGGGTAGTTAGCTGAACGGTAACAGACTGTTCGCTGGCTCGCTACATCCCAGTTGGCTTCTCGGATCGCCGATGACTATATCCGGATTGTAAGGCCAGGTGAAAGGGTAAACGGACAAGTGCGGCGAATGGGATAGCCGGAAAGTCCAATTTGGTAGCTCGGCGAGCGGTGCTGCCCGGGAATTCGTGGAATTCACGGCAAGCATCTGGCTCGTGTCCCGACATCGAGGACACGTCCGAACGAGGTGCACACGCATGTCAGAATGTGGAAACCGCACCGATGACCGAATTGAACTTGGAGCCATAGTGAGTGGAACTGCTCGCGACGTGTTGCGCGCGATCGCCGAACTGCTCGCCCCTGACAGCGCTGTTGTCATCGATCGTGTGACTCTCGCGATCGACCAACCGGAACGGTATGTCGAAGTGCAGAACGAGTTGTACTCACAGACGCTCGAGAAGCCACACCCGGAAATGGCGTGGTTTGCTCTCGTCGACGCATTGCACGAACAAGAACGCCTGGTCTGGGTGGACTGGAACGAGGATGCTGCCGAGGTTCTGGGTCAGCTGCGAGTGCTCACGTCGGCGCCGGCGGGATCGTGGGAGTGGGCGGACAGTCTTGTCGTGGCCTTCGATCGAGCTGCTGGACTCGAATCGCTTCTCGCCCGTATCGGCGACAACATCACCGATACGGGCGTTTCACTTGCCTGGCTCGACAGCGACAGCGATACGTTTCTCCTCGCGCTCGTCCCGAGTGTTCACGGTGCAACGCTCGTCGAACTCGCGCTGGCAACCGGGCACTGCGTGCGCGTGTTCTAGAGTCTCAGCGTTTGCCGAGCAGGCGGCGCAATCCTTCGATTCGATCGCTCAGTCTGGGCGGCGTGCGCTCGGGATCCATCAGTGCATTTTCAGCGAGCACGTGGTCTTCGCCGTCGACTGTGTTCCGGTCGAATTCGCGCAGACTGCGAGCGTCGGAGGTCGAGAGAGCGCGAACCGTCGACAACAGTGACTGCTCACCCGACGCGTCGTCGACTTCTTCCTCGGTGACGTCGAGGTGCTCGCTGAGTAGCCGGCGCCTCAATCCGATGATCGAGGCGCGCAACTCGACATCTGCGTCGTCGTCGGATTCGACGGCGATGTCGCACTCGGTGTCGAAGCCCATCGAACGGTTGTTGAGATTCGACGACCCGATTCGCAGGAGCCGATCGTCCATCACGAGAACCTTGGCGTGTACGTAAATAGGTGCGCCAGAAGAGGTCACGGGATAAAACGCACCGAAACGGTCGTGGGTATCGGCCGACCACAGCAAATGCAGCAGGTCGTGGCGTGCCCCGTCCATCGCCTTTTGTTCGAGCCATCCATCGGCATTGCGGGGAATGACCAGAACGATTTCCGGCCCGTCGGCCTCACGTAGACGCGCGGCAATCGCCTCGGCCAGCGTGCGTGATGCGAGGTACTGGCTTTCGATGTACAGCGTGTGTTCGGCGCCGGCGATGGCCGCGAGATACAGCGCCTCGATCTCACGAACCTCCGCGCGCTCGCCGAGTTCCGGCAATGTTCTGGCGACGGCTACGTCGACCACCCGCAAGGTGGGAGCCAAATTGACGGGCCACGGAGTCGCAGTGCTCTTGACCGGTGTCAGATCCTCGCCGGTTGCGGATTTCCAGCGTGCCCGCGCCAATTCGCCGATGGCCGCAGCCGCATTGCCGTCGACCGCCGTGGTTGCGTCATGCCAAGGGCCGTAACGCCTTCCGCTGGGCGTGATTCGATAATCGTTTCGGTCGACGTGATCCGAGGTGTCCCAGCGGTCCACAGTCATGTCGATGCCGCCGCAGAACGCCAGAGCGTCGTCGATGACGATGATTTTCTGATGGTGCGCCGCACCAACCGGGTGGGCGCCGTCGATCTCGAACCGTAGGCGCTCGTCGGTCAGCCAGTTGGACACGAAGACGGGAGTCATGCCGCGGCCGATTGCGGTGAACGCGCCGATGTTCCATTTGAGTACGAGGATTTCGAGGTCGGGTTTCTCGCGGACGAGCCAGCGGAGGAACATTCCCAACCGGTTGGGGCCGTCGAGAGTCTGCTCGCCTGGTTCGAGTTTGATGCGCGTGTCGAAGTCCCAGCCGATCAACATGATTCGCTTTTCAGCTTGCAGCATTGCGGACTTCGCATGATGAAAGTAGTCAGCGGCGTCGACGATGCAGGCAAGATTGTCCGCCGGTTCGATGCGCCAGCAGGTTTCGCCCGGAACAAGGATTCTGTTCATTCGCCGATTCCCAGGTACGCGGTCAGTTCGCGCGCTGCCGCTTGGCCGGCGCGGTTGGCTCCGATCGTCGACGACGACGGTCCGTATCCCACCAGGTGCACGCGAGGGTCGGCTTCGACCTGCGTGGCGAGGCGCCCGGTCATCGGGATTCCGCCACCCGGTCCGCGCAGGTGCAACGGCGCCAGGTGATCGAGTGAGCTACGAAAACCGGTGCACCACAAGATGACATCGGCGTCGGCGACGGTACCGTCGGCCCACTTCACGCCGTTCGGAAGAATTTCGGAGAACATCGGCAGTCGATTCATCACACCACGCTCTCGCGCTGCCCGGATGGCAGGCGTTACCGGGAGGCCGGTCACCGAGACAACGGATCCCGGTGGCAGGCCGCGTCGTACACGATCTTCGACCATGGCAACCGCAGCGCGGCCGATGTCCGGCGTGAACGGCTCGTCGCGGAACTCGGGTTCGCGCCGCGTCACCCAGGTAGTGGTCGTGACGCGTGAGATCTCGTCGAGCAGTTGGACAGCCGAGATCCCGCCGCCGACCACGACGACATGTTTGCCTTCGAACTCGGCAGCGGTTCGATAGTCCTTCGTGTGCAATTGTCGGCCACGGAACGACTCGGCCCCGCGATAGTGGGGGACGAAGGGCCGCTCCCAGGTCCCCGTCGCGTTGATCAAGCCTCGCGTCGCGAATACTCCCCGGTCGGTCTCGATCCGCAGGCGCTCTTCCCTCGGACACACCACTCGCGTGTGTACCGGGCGGTGGACGGGAAGTTCGAATTGCTTTTCGTACAGTTCGAAGTAGTGGGGGACCGCCACCGATGCAGGCACCTGTTCGGCGTCTGTACCGGTGGTTTCCGCGAAGGACATTCCCGGGAGGTCATGGACGCCGTTGACGGTGCTCAGTGTCAGGCTCGGCCAACGGAACTGCCACGCCCCGCCCGGCCCCGACGCATGATCGAGCACCACGAACCCCGATTCGGGCTCGATTCCGAACTTGCGCAGGTAGTACGCGGCGGAGAGTCCGGCCTGTCCGGCGCCGATCACCACCACGTCAACCGGGTGTGGTTGCTGTGCGGCAAGGTCGTCTGTACTCATCGGTAATCTAACCTCCTGATGTACAGAACTTAGCTGCAGAGAAGTATGCGGACGGTATCGGCGCCTCGGAACATCCCTGTGTCGAGCCTTCCAGAAACGAAAGTGAGCGGACATGATCGGGTTCTCCCGTGACGGCAACGTCGTGACCATCGAGTTGCAGCGTCACGAGCGTCGTAATGCGCTCAGCGCGGAACTCTGCATCGCAATACGGGACGCGATGAACGCGGCGGTAGCCGAGCACGCGCACGTCGTCGTCATCACCGGTGAGGGATCGGCGTTCTGTGCAGGCGCGGACCTCTCCGGCGACGTCTACATGGAGGGCTTCACCGATCGCCTGTTCGAGATGCTTCGCTCTATCGACACGGCGCCCATCCCCGTCATCGCTGCCGTCAACGGTCCGGCTATAGGCGCGGGCACGCAACTGGCCATCGCGTCGGATCTTCGCGTCGTGGCGCCGAGCGCTCGCTTCGGAATCCCGGCCGCCACCCTCGGTGTCTCGGTGGACAAGTGGACGATGCGTCGGCTCGCGTCGCTGGTCGGCGGCGGTCCCGCGCGCACCATTTTGCTCGGCATCGAACAGATCGGCGCCGAAGAAGCCTTCACTCGCGGCCTCGCCAACAAAATCGGAACCCTCGACGACGCTCAGGAATGGGCACACCGCATCGCGAATCTCGCACCGCTGTCGTTGCGGCACATGAAGATGGTTCTCAACGACGACGGCACCATGGAGGAGCAGTCTCCCGAGCAGCTCGACGCGCTTCACGCCGCCTGGCTCAGCGAGGACGTCCAGGAAGCCCGCGCTGCCCGCATCGAGAACCGCCCTCCCGTATTCAAGGGTAAGTAAAGCTGGTTGCAGGGAAAACAGGCGCCGGGCACGCAGGGCAGATAGTGGCTACGCTCGTCTGAATGAAGAAGACGACGGTTCTCGGAGTTGCTGCTGTTGCCGCGGCGACGGGGTGGGTGGCGCGAGCCGCATGGGGCATCCCGACGCAGATCGGGGCCTCGCGAAACACGGTGCAACCGTATGCGGCGATGTCCCCGCGATACCGGGACCGCCAGTTCCACAACTCGGAGCCCAGCAGCACACTGGTTCCGGGCACCGATGTCGGAATGTTCAAGTCGATGGCCACGCGAGGGTCGACGGGTCGGCCGCGTCAGCCGATTCCGTTGGCCACTCCGCTGGCACCGGCGGCAGCCGGCGACGCGGCGGTGACGTGGTACGGCCATTCGAGCGTTCTCGTCGAGGTCGACGGCTACCGCGTTCTCGCCGATCCGGTGTGGAGTGAACGCGTATCACCCTCGGCCACAGTAGGTCCCGCACGCATGCACCCCACTCCGGTGGCTTTGACCGAACTGCCTGCAGTGGATGCGATAGTCATCTCTCACGATCACTACGACCATCTCGACATGGCTACGGTCAAGACCCTGACTCGTACACAGACCGCTCCGTTCGTCGTGCCGATCGGTATCGGTGCGCACCTGCGGCACTGGAAGGTGCCCGAGAACCGGATCGTGGAACTGGACTGGGACGAGTCGACCAAGATCGGCGACCTGGTCCTCACGTGCACGGAGGCTCGTCACTTCTCCGGTCGTGGCCTTGTCCGGAACACGACCCAGTGGGCGTCGTGGGTATTCGCCGGGCCGAAGCACCGGGTCTTCTTCGGTGGTGACAGCGGATACACATCACGTTTCGAACAGCTGGGTGAAACCTATGGGCCTTTCGATCTGACGCTTCTCCCCGTCGGTGCGTACGACGTGCGCTGGCCGGACATCCACATGAATCCGGAAGAGGCAGTGCAGACGCACATCGACCTCAACAAGGGCGACGGGTCGCGCGGTGTCTTCGTCCCGATTCACTGGGCGACGTTCAACCTCGCGTTTCACTCGTGGTCGGAGCCGATCATTCGCCTCGACGAGTCGGCTGCAGATGCGGGCACAACAGTGTCGGTCCCGATGCCGGGCGGCAGGATCGACGCGTTGTCACCGACACCGCCGTCGAAGTGGTGGATACCGCTGGGCTGAGCGGCGAAGTGTCGCGGACGTGGTTGCCTGTCGAGTCGCACCCTGATTAGTTGCTCCGGGTGCGTAATCTTTGACCATGGCTCACGAGCACACCAGTTCAGAAGAGACAGCAGTGGCGGTAGCGCCTGAGCGATTGCCGGACGACGTCGACGTCGCCCGCGGTCTGACCGCCGATCAGGTTGCAGCAAGGATCGCGTCGGGACAAACCAACGATGTACCGGACCGGGCGTCCCGCTCGGTCAAGGACATCATTCGCGGCAACGTCTTCACTCGCATCAACGCGATCCTGACCGTGTTGTTGGTGATCGTGCTCGCGACGGGTTCGATCATCGACGGTATGTTCGGACTGCTGATCATCGCGAACAGCGGTATCGGCATCATCCAGGAGATCCGCGCCAAGCGCACGCTCGACGCTCTGGCCATCGTGAGTCAGGCCAAGCCCATGGTCAGGCGTGACGGCGTCGCCGTGGCGATGGCGCCCAAAGATGTTGTGCTCGACGACATTATCGAACTCGGATCCGGTGACCAGATAGTCGTCGACGGTGAGGTGGTCAGTTCGGCTGCACTCGAGGTCGACGAATCGCTGCTCACCGGTGAGGCCGATCCGGTTCACAAGGCGAGTGGCCAGCAAGTGTTGTCGGGCAGTTTTGTTGCCGCGGGCAGCGGTGCATACCGCGCCACCAAGGTCGGCGGCGATGCATACGCGGCCAAGCTGGCCGAAGAGGCGAGCAAGTTCACCCTCGTGCATTCCGAACTGCGCAGCGGCATCGACAAGATCCTGAAGTTCATCACCTACCTGATGATTCCGGCGGGTGCGCTGATCATCTTCAATCAGCTCTTCACGATCGGCCTGCCGATCCGACCGGCACTCAACGGCATGGTGGCAGCTCTGGTTCCGATGGTTCCCGAAGGCCTTGTGCTCATGACGTCCATTGCATTTGCGGTCGGTGTGATCCGGTTGGGCAAGCGCCAGTGCCTCGTTCAGGAGTTGCCGGCGATCGAGGGTCTGGCTCGTGTCGACGTGGTGTGCGCGGACAAGACCGGAACGCTGACCGAGAACGGTATGCGCCTGTCCGAGGTCGACGTCGCACCGGGTGGATCGGGGGAGACTGCGGTCAAGTCCGCGTTGAGCGCGATGGCCGCGTCCGACCCTCGCCCCAACGCGAGTGTCCTGGCGATTCGCGAGTCTCTCTCCGACGACTCCGGGTGGGGCGAAGCGACAGCGGTGGCGCCGTTCTCCTCGGCGAAGAAGTGGAGCGGCCAGTCGTACGGCAGTCACGGCAACTGGGTACTCGGTGCCCCGGACGTGCTGCTCGATCCCGACTCGGAAATGGCCCGCAAGGCCGAGGAAGTGGGTTCGAGCGGACTTCGTGTCCTCATGCTCGGCAGCAGCGACCTCCCCGTCGACGACGCCGACGCCCCTGGCACCGTCACCCCCGAAGCTCTGGTCGTGCTCGAGCAGAAAGTGCGCCCGGACGCCCAGGAGACGTTGGAGTACTTCGCCAGCCAGAAGGTCGCGGTCAAGGTCATTTCCGGCGACAACGCGGTTTCCGTCGGCGCCGTTGCCGGATCCCTCGGACTCGAAGGCGGCGACCGTCCCATCGACGCGCGAGAGCTGCCGAGCGATCAGGAAAAGCTGGCGGACACTCTCGACGGAGCAACGACGTTCGGTCGAGTGCGACCGGATCAGAAGCGGGAAATGGTCGCGGCCTTGCAGTCTCGCGGACATACCGTCGCGATGACCGGTGACGGCGTCAACGACGTGCTCGCCCTCAAGGACGCCGACATCGGAGTCTCGATGGGTTCGGGCAGCCCGGCTACCCGAGCCGTGGCCCAGATCGTGCTGCTGGACAACAAGTTCGCGACGCTCCCGTACGTCGTCGCGGAAGGCCGCCGAGTGATCGGCAACATCGAGCGTGTGTCGAATCTGTTCCTGACCAAGACCGTCTACTCGGTGGTGCTTGCGTTCCTGATCGGCATCACCGGCGTCCTGTCCCAGGTCTTCGACTTCGAACCGCTGCCGTACCCGTTCCTGCCCCGCCACGTCACGATCGCAGCGTGGTTCACGATCGGTATCCCGGCCTTCATCTTGTCTCTGGCACCCAACAACGAGCGCGCGCGAACCGGTTTCGTCTCGCGCGTGATGCGTCTGGCGTTGCCGTCGGGCCTGATCATCGGCATCACCACGTTCATCTCCTACGTATTGGCTTACCAAGGCCCGGACCAGACGGAAACCCAGAAGATCCAGGCCGGAACCAGTGCGCTCATCACGTTGATCATGATCGCCGTGTGGGTTCTGGCCGTCGTGGCTCGGCCGTACGTCTGGTGGAAGCTCGTTCTGATCGGCGGGTCGGTGGCCGGATACCTCATCCTGTTCGCGCTGCCGTTCACCCGCGAGTTCTTCAAACTGGATCCGAGCAACGTCGCTGCGACGACGCTCGCGATCACCCTCGGCGCGATCGGCGTTGTACTCGTGGAACTCTCGTGGTGGATCAGCGCACGCCTGCACGGGGAGAAACGAAAGATGTTCGCGACACCCGACGACCTGCCCGGCGAGCATCACCATGCCCACAGTGAGTGAGTAGTTTCAGCGCCTGAACATCTGCACCCAGGCAATGCGATCGCCGCCCCGCTTCTTGGCTCGGTACATCGCATTGTCTGCGTGCTCGATCAGTTCGTTGACAGCCCGATCCGGTAAGTCCGTCTCGGGACTCAGATAGACACTGACGCCGGTACTGGCGGACACAGGATAGGGATCGGAGTCGGACGAAACCGCCGAATGTATCTCGGTGGCGACCTGCTCGATATCTCCTCGATCGACTCCGCGCAGGACGACGAACTCGTCTCCACCGATTCGAGCCACCACCGCATCGGGGCCGGCGGCAGCGATGAGGCGGTCGGCGACAGCGGTCAACGCGTCGTCGCCCGCGACGTGCCCGTGCGTGTCGTTGAGGTTTTTGAACGAGTCGACGTCGATGAGTAGTGCGATCAGAGCCTGCGTTCGATCACTGCGCAGCAGATGCTGTGCCTCGTCCTGGAGTCCGCGGCGATTGAGTGTCGCGGTGAGGTAGTCCCGGTGGGCGTTGCGTGCGTCGTCGGTCAGGCGCAGCCAGACGATCTGCAGAATCCACGCGGTGGAGAAAACCACACCGGCAACCATCAGATAGAGATTCACGACCACCCAGTCGTCGTTGACCGGCTCGGACATCGCCATGGCAGCGAGCGTCGTGCAGACAGCAAGAGCCCAACCGATGTGGCTGATGGCAACGCGAGGGCTGTGAACTATCGCCGCATAGAAGCCGATCATGATGAACAGGATGCAGCCGATGGTTCCGACGAAAGCGGTGCGTACGGCGAAGAAGAGAGTGACGGCGAGCCACAGGTCGGCCCAGACGACAAAGGCCACGGATTGTCGCCAAGTTGGCCACGATTCGTTACGCGCCCAGCGGTAGCCCGCATAGGCGCCACTGATAGTTCCGAGGGCGAAGATCGACCGCGCCAGGGCGGTGTCGGAACCGAAGCGGCTCAACTGCATGGTCGCCGCGATCAGGGCGAAGAGAAAACACCACACCGCGACTAACTTGCGGCCGGGAACGGTCAGCCCGCGAGTGTCGAGGAATCGGGGGAGCCAGGTGTAATCGGTGCGATCCGACCACCACCGGGACAGCAGTTCACGCGTGGGGTAGGGGTCGCTCCCCGTCCCGCGCAGTCCTGCATTCAAACCGGGCACCTGTCGATGTCGATGGGTGGTCAATCAGCTATTGGCGGGTTAACGCTACCTCGAGTTGCGCACGGCTCGAACGCACGGACCTGCTTTCTGGCGCAGAGGCCGTCGACCTGTGAGAATCGAAGGGCGCGGAGGAACGATTCCGCCGAAGGATGTGCGTCAGCACCGGGAGAGGACACGGACATGGGTTTCTTGGACAACGTCAAGGGATTGGTCGAAAAGGGCCAGGAGCTCGCAGCGGAGAACTCCGACAAGGTTCACGACGCTATCGACAAGGTCGCCGACATCGCCGACGACAAGACCGGCAACAAGTACGGCGATCAGATCGACAAGGCAGCTGAGGCCGCCAAGAAGGCTGTTCCCGAAAAGCAGTAATACCGCATTCGGCATACCGTTTTTCGGTAGCACCGTTGCTCAGGGGCCCGTCACCGAAAAGGTTGCGGGCTTCTGTGCGTCCGCTGGGTGAACTCCCAGGGTCGGCGGGCAGAATGAACGCGTGAACTTCACCTGGATTCTGCTGGTCGTCATTGCCGCCATCGCAGTCACCGGGCTGTCCAATCGACGAAACCTGCAGGCTCCGCTGGTTTTGGTGACGGTAGGTTCGGTCGCATCCTTCATACCCGGTATGCCGCGGCCGGAACTCGATCCCCACGTCATTCTCGGTGTGGTCCTGCCGCCGCTTCTCTACTCGGCCGCTCTGAAATTCTCGGTGGCGACCTTCAAACGCAACTTGGCCCCGATCTTGCGCCTCGGCGTCGGAATGGTGTTGGTGACGGCGTTCGTGGTTGCCTTCTTCGCCGAATGGATGGTGCCCGAGTTCACGATCGGCGCCGCCCTGGTGCTCGGGGCCGTGATCGCGCCGACCGACGCCGTCAGCGCGGTGGCGGTCGGTCAGAAGCTCGGGCTCCCGAAACGGGTGATCGCCATCTTGACGGGCGAGGGGCTCGTCAACGACGCCACCGCGCTCACGCTCTTCACCGTCGCCGTCGCAGCAGTGACCGGAACGCGAATTGCCACCGATTCGCCCCTGTTGTTCTTCGCGTACGAAGTGATCGGCGGCGTTGTCGTCGGCTTGGTGCTCGCGTTTGTCGTCAAGTTCGTTCGTGCCCGCATGTACGACTCTCCACTGGAAACCGGCTTGGGGTTGGTGCTTCCGTTCGCTGCCTACCTGGCCGCCGAAGAACTACACGCGTCCGGTGTTCTGGCCGTTGTGGTCGCTGGTCTGGTGATCGGGCACTATTCGACGGACGCGTCGATCATGACGCGATTGCAGGAGCGCTCGGTGTGGTCGAGCCTGGACACTCTTCTCGAGATGTTCGTCTTCGCATACATGGGGCTCCAGCTGAGCTTTGTGATCGACGATGTTGTCGCCGACGGACTTCCGGTGCTTCACGTGTTCGCGTACGGTCTCGCAGTCCTGGCCGTTGTCATCGTGATTCGGCCGGTGTGGCTGTTCCTGAGCTACTCGCGTGTGCGATTCGGTGTAACCCTGCGCCGTGATCGCGAGAATCAACTGACGTGGAAACAGAATCTGGTGGTCTCGTGGGCTGGAATGCGCGGCGTCGTCACTCTTGCTGCGGCCGGCGGTATCCCGTTTGCACTCTCGTCCGGCGAGCCGTTCCCCGGACGCGGCGTCATCCAGGCGATCGCGTTCATCGTCGCGGTCGGGACATTGCTCATCCAGGGATCTACCTTGCCGTTCATGATCCGTCGCCTCGACGTCGCGGATCCTTACGAGCAGTTGCGCACGCAGGAACAGATGGAGTTGGCCCGCAACATTTCTCGCAAGGCGGGAGAGAAGGCGTTGGCAGACGCGGCCGCGCACCCTCCGCCGGGGATCGACGGGAAGGAACTGCAGGCGATCGTCGAACGCGTACGACGCTCGATGCAGGCGAGGCTTCAACTCCAGGAGGTCGACGAGGACGCCGATCGCGAGGCCGCCTTGTGGAATGCGGGAGCTCTGTTCGACAAGTTCCGGCATCAGTCACTGCGCTCGCAACGAGTTGCGCTGATCGCCGCACGTGACGACGGAGATCTCGACGACGAGGTATTGCGTACCGTATTGGAAGGACTCGACATCGAAGAGGCCGCAGCAGAGGAACGTGTCAGGCGTCGCCGAGCAGGTAGCGGTGCGGGCAAATAGAGGGGAACACTGCGTATGACTGTTCGGAGTTCGAGGGTTCGCGCAGTCTGGGGAGTCGTGGTGGCGAGCGCACTTCTCGTGAGCGTCGGCTGCGGATCGGATGCCTCGCCGGATGTCTCCGTCACCGACACCTCGACCACGACAACCCCGTCGGTCGAGAGCAGTGCGCAACGTGGCGTCGTGTTCGACAGTGAACCCTTCACCAGCACAGCCGAAGTGGCGGCGTCCGGAGCAAGCGCGGTGAAAATCCTGTACGGCTCCACCTCCGGTATCGACGGCCGAGAGACTCAGGTGTCGGGAACGGTGTTCACGCCGCCTGGAACTCCGCCGGAGGGCGGTTGGCCGATCGTCTCCATCGGCCATGGCACGACGGGTATTTCGGACGACTGCGCGCCGTCGGCCTCGCCGACCCTGTTCGGCACGATCGGCCTGGTCGCGCCGTTCCTCGACTCGGGATACGTGGTCGCTGTCTCCGACTTCGAGGGCCTCGGCACTCCGGACCCGCATCCTTACCTGCAACCGGACACCGCGGCGTTCAACGTCATCGACGCGGTTCGAGCGGCGCGCAACGTCGTTCCGGACACCTCGACTCGTTGGGCAACTCTGGGGCTGTCCCAAGGCGGGCAGGCATCCTGGGCAGCAGCCGAGGAAGCCGACACCTACGGCGACGGACTCGAATTCGTCGGTGCAGCAAACCTGTCCCCGGCAGCGGACATCTCGCCGATCATCTCGAGTGATTCCGAGGTGAATCTGTCACTGCCTCAGCAACTGCTGCTGCCCTATGTACTCGAAGGGCTGTCCCTCACCCATCCGGACCTCGAACGAACCGACTACGTGCGCGGCGCATTCGAGCAGAACTACGACCTGCTCACCTCGTGCCTGACCTCTCGGGCGACGGAGAAGTTGGGTCTGGTCGGAAAGGTGACGCCCGCCGACACGCGGCCGGCCACCGCCGAGGATGCGGACCGAATTCACGCGTGGCTCAGCGATGTTGCTCTTCCCCGTCAACGCGCGAGCGGTCCGATGTACGTAGTCGTCGGTACCAACGACAACCTGATCCGTCCGGAATGGACCGAGGCGGCAGTCGAACGCGCCTGCGCCGACGGTGACGTCATCGAATTCCAGGCGCGACCGGGTGAAGGTCATGCGGACGGCGCCGCTGTGCCGGGAGCTGTCGCGTGGGTGAAGGATCGATTTGCAGGTGTTCCGGCACCGAATACCTGCGGGTCGTGAATCGATGACGCCGTTGGAGCGAATCCGCGCTCTTGCACTGGCATTGCCGGAGGCGACCGAGCGGGTCAGCCACGGTGAAGCGTCGTGGTTCGTGCGCAAGGCGCCGCAGTTCGTCACCATGGCAGATCACCACCACGACGATCGCGTCGCGATCTGGGCCGCGGCCCCACCTGGGGCGCAGGCAGATTGGGTCAGTCGTGACCCGTCGAGGTTCTTCGTCCCTCCGTACGTGGGTGGCCGGGGATGGATCGGCGTGTACCTCGACGTTCCGAGTGCCGACGAGACCGAGGACGAGAAATTCTGGAACGACGTAGCCGACGTCGTCGAAGATGCGCACCGCACGGTGGCTCCGAAAACACTGATACGGAAACTGGACGAGGACTCGCGGTGAGTCCGGCCGTGGTCGCGCTTCTCAGCGTGCTGATTCTCGCAGTGGCCGGGGCGCTGACGGCTGTGTGGATGCGCACCAGACGTGAGGTGACCACCCCCACCGAACGTGCCGTCCATGCCGCTCTCCATACGGCTTCGCTTGCCGCGCGGCCACTTCGGCGTGGACTCGACGAGAATTCGGCCGCCGAGGCGGCGCCTCACCTACGTGAGCTGACCGGCGGCTCCGGTCTGGGCCTGGCAGACGCGTCGGGAAACCTGTTGGCGTGGGACGGCCGTCACGAAGCGTTGTCCGAACAATTCCACGACGCCGCCATTCGTGCGATCGCAGGCGAACGCCGGGTACTCGTCACGCACTCGGACCTGGTGCGCGGACCGAGCGATCACCATGTGCGAGCGCTGATCGCTCAGCCCCTGCTGATCGAGGACATCGGCGTGGTCGGCGTACTGGGAATCGTCACCAGCGAGGACCCGTGGCCGGGAATGCTCGGAGCGGTCACCGAGGTGGCACGATATGCCTGCAGTCAGATCGAACTCGCCGACCTCGACGCGTCCAGAGCCCTGTTGGATCGAGCCGAAGTGCGTGCCCTGCGCGCACAGATCAGTCCTCATTTCATCTACAACGCGCTCAACACGGTCGCATCGTTTGTTCGAACCGATCCGGCGCGGGCCAGAGAACTGATCCTCGAGTTCGCGGACTTCACGCGGTACTCGTTCCGATCTGCGGGTGAGTTCACCCTGCTTGCCGACGAGTTGCGCAACATCGATCGTTACCTGACCCTCGAACGCGCGCGATTCGGGGAGGCTCTGAACGTCCGCCTTCAGATAGCACCCGAAGTGCTCAACGTGGTTCTTCCTTTCCTTGCCCTCCAGCCGCTGGTCGAGAACGCGGTTCGTCACGGCATTTCGAGTAAGCCGGAGGGCGGGACCGTGAGCATCGTGGCTGCGGACGAGGGACCGGACTGCATCATCAGCGTCGAGGACGACGGTGTGGGGATGGACCCCGAACTACTGCGCTCCGGTTCGCTCGACGCCATCGAGTCGGGATCGGGGCGACCCAGCGCACGAGAAGCTGCTCACGTCGGTTTGGCCAACGTCGACGACAGACTTCGTGCCGCGTTCGGCAACGACTACGGACTCGTGGTGGAGACAGCGCCGGGTGCCGGTACGAAGGTCAGCATGCGTGTTCCCAAGTTCAAGCAGGGTATTCACGTCTGATTCTCGCCTTCGATGATCAGGCTGAAACCGTCGTGGGAACATGGACCTGTTGTGAACGAGACTGACACTGATGCCCAGCTGACCGTCCTTGCCGTCGACGACGAGAAACCAGCCCTCGACGAGCTGGCCTTCTTGCTGCGCGCCGAGGACTCGGTGGCGCACGTTCACACGGCATCGGATGCGACGACAGCGTTGCGGATACTGCGCGGTGGAAGCATCGACGCGGTGTTTCTCGACATCAACATGCCCGGACTCGACGGTCTCGAACTGGCCGGCATCCTCTCCAATTTCGCGACGCCACCGCCCGTGGTGTTCGTGACAGCGCACGACGATCGAGCGGTTGACGCATTCGATCTCGGCGCCGTCGACTACCTACTCAAACCGCTCCGGGAGGAGCGTCTCGCTCAGGCCGTTCAGCGGATCGTGGGGCTGGCCGGGCGCACCAAGAGTGAGAGCAAACCCGAAGCTGCGCCCACGGACGAGGTGATCCCGGTGGAACTGGGCGGTGTCACGACGCTCGTTCAGCGTTCCTCGGTGGAGTGGGTGGAAGCCGACGGGGACTACGCGCGTTTGCACACCGCTGGAAAGTCGCACCTGGTGCGCATCCCGATCTCGACGCTCGAATCACGCTGGGCCGACGCGGGCTTCTTGCGTGTGCACCGCTCCTACCTGGTATCTCTGGCGCTGGTCACCGGCATCCGAACAGTAGGCAGTGGATTGGTGGTCTGTCTGCGCCCGCACGGTGACAAACCTCCCGTCGAGCTTCCGGTCAGTCGCAGACACACCCGTGAACTCAAGGATCGACTGGTTCGTGCGCCCAAGCAGAGTTGGTTGTCGCGGTGACGTCGCAGTCCGATCCTCCGCAGCGTGAGCGCGTTGTGTTGGCGCAACGTAGTGGCGCACGGATCGTGCGAACACGGGTGGAGGTGCAGGAACAGACCGAAGTCGGTGACGCCATGATCCGCGGTCTCGTTCGCGCGCAGTTGGGACTGGCGATTCGCCTTGCCGTCGTGGCAGCCGGGCTCCTGTGTGCGGTGCCGCTTCTGACGCATCTCTTCCCGACGCTCTCGGAGGTCGCGGTCCTTGGCATCCGGTTGCCCTGGCTCGTGATGGGCGGCGCCGTGTATCCCTTGCTGTTGACGACCGGTTGGGTGTTCGTGCGTCGTGCGGAGCGAAACGAGCAGGACTTCAACGACATCGTGGACGACTGAGCGCGGCACTGTGGGAGGACAACCTATCCCGGTGTTGACGGTGCTCGGCATCGTGGCAGCAGCTGTCGCGACGGTGGCTATCGGAATCTACGGCGTTCGGCTCGCTCGTACCACCTCGGACTTTCTCGTCGCGTCCAGAACCGTCAGTGCGCGGTGGAATGCGACGGCCATCTCCGGCGAGTACCTCTCTGCTGCTTCGTTTCTCGGTGTTGCGGGGCTGGTCGCCAAGTACGGCGCCGACGCACTCTGGTATCCCATCGGCTTCACCGCCGGATACCTCGCCCTGCTGCTGTTCGTCGCAGCGCCGCTTCGGCGTTCCGGTGCGTATACCGTCCCCGATTTCGCCGAGTTCCGTCTCGGCTCACCGCGATTGCGCAAGCTCGCGATGCTCGTGGTCGCGATGGTGTGCATCCTGTACCTGATCCCGCAGTTCCAAGGCGCGGGACTGACGCTCAATATCTTGCTCGGGGTTCCCAGTTGGATCGGCGGCGTAGCGGTCGGGGTCATCGTCATCGCCAACGTCGTCGGCGGCGGGATGCGCTCGATCACCTTCGTTCAGGCCTTCCAGTACTGGCTGAAACTGACTGCCGTCGCGATTCCCGCTGTGGCACTGACCTTCTACTTCTTCGGCGATCACCACGACGTCGGCGCGTCGATGCCGCCGACGGTCACCACTGCGACGACCGTCGACATCACCACCGACGTCGTCGTCCAGGTGTCCGAGCCGGTGACGGTCAGCGGCGGCACAGTCGACGGGCGAGCGGTCGAAGGCACGATGACCCTGGGGCCGGGGGAGCACACTCTCGGTGAAGGCATGTCCATGGTCCTCGACGCGGGAGCCGCCGTCCCTGTCGTCGCCGGAGCGCCCGCGCAGAACTCTGACTGGATCACCCCGGGTTGGGGTTTCGGTGGGCCGCACCCGATGTACCAGGTGTACTCGCTGATGCTCGCGACCTTCCTCGGAACGCTCGGCCTTCCTCATGTTCTCGTCCGGTTCTACACCAACCCCGACGGCCGGGCAGCCCGTCTGACGTCGCTCGCCGTTGTCGGTCTGGTCAGCGTGTTCTACCTGTTTCCGACACTCCTCGGCGTCTTCGCTCGCCTGTACGTTCCGCAACTTCTGATCACCGGCACCTCCGACGCGGCGGTGCTGCTGCTGCCGGGCTCGGTGTTCTCGGGGTGGGGCGGACAACTGCTGGCAGCCCTCGTCGCGTCCGGTGCCATTGCCGCCTTCTTGTCGACGTCATCCGGATTGCTCGTCAGCATCGCGGGCGTCGTCAGTACCGACGTTCTCCGTGGGCGAGTTCGAGACTTCCGTATTGCAGCGCTACTGGCCGGGGTCGTTCCTCTCGTGCTGTCGCTGGCGGTGGTGTCGGTCGACCTCTCGAGAACCGTCGGTTTGGTGTTCGCAGTCGCTGCGTCGACGCTCTGCCCACTGCTCGTATTGGGTATCTGGTGGCGCGGTCTGACTGCCGTCGGCGCGGGGGCGGGGATGGTTGTCGGTGGATGTGTTGCGGGCACTGCCGCTACTGTCGCCGTCCTGGGTGGTTTGTCGGAGGACGTCCTCGGTGGCTGGCCGGCAGCCATTTTCGCGTTCCCGGCCGCGGTGAGCGTGCCGCTGGCGTTCCTCACGATGATCGTCGTGAGCAAGGTGTCGTCGAAGCAGATACCGGCAGATATTGCGCGAATCTTCACGCGGATGCACGCCCCGGAACGGCTCGGAATGGGCTCCGATCGCGAAGGCGATCTCCGCCAACCCTGACTTTCACCGCCCGAACCCTCTGCCGTTGGTCGCGCCTGCCTGACCGTTCGGCGCAGCGCGCGACTGCTCACCGTGTGACTGGCGCCACAGCGTCTTCATGTGACTCCGATCTCACTAACGTCTGTGCGTAGTTCACTTCACACGCGAGGCGAGGAGCCGGCAGTGTCCACAGCAGAAATCAGTGAGGGGTCGCCGCAAGAGCGACGCACCCCGGATGCCCAGGCATTCATAGACATGCAAGCGAGTCCCGAATTCCAGGAACTCCGAACGCGTCTGCGCAAGTTCGTTTTCCCCATCACTGCATTCTTCCTGCTCTGGTATGCGGTGTACGTCGTCCTGGCTACCTATGCCCACGACTTCATGGCCACCAAGGTCCTCGGCAACATCAATCTCGGCATCATCCTCGGCCTCGGGCAATTCGTCACGACCTTCGCCATCACCGCGTGGTACGTGAAGTTCGCCGGTCGTGAGCTCGATCCCCGCTCCGCCGCCATCCGTGAAGAACTGGAAGGTCCCGCACAGTGATCACCACACTCGCCGCGTCCGGAACGGACGTAGGAAACCCAGCCTTCAACATCGCGATCTTCCTCGCTTTCGTCGTCGTGACCATGACGCTGGTGATCCGCGCCAGCCGGACCACCAAGAAGGCGTCCGACTTCTACACCGGTGGTGGGCAGTTCACCGGCCCGCAGAACGGGTTCGCCATCGCCGGTGACTACCTCTCGGCGGCATCGTTCCTCGGTATCGCAGGTGCGATCGCCGTGTACGGCTACGACGGCTTCCTGTACTCCATCGGCTTCCTTGTCGCCTGGTTGGTTGCACTGCTCCTGGTCGCCGAATTGCTCAGGAACACGGGCAGATTCACGATGGCCGACGTGCTGAGCTTCCGACTCAAGCAGCGTCCGGTGCGCATGGCGGCGGCCCTGTCCACTCTGGCCGTTTCCCTCTTCTATCTTCTTGCCCAGATGGCCGGCGCCGGTGGACTTGTCGCGCTGCTGCTCAACATCGACGGCAAGGTGGGACAGTCGATCGTCGTCGCGATCGTGGGTGTGCTGATGATCGTGTACGTCTTGGTCGGCGGCATGAAGGGCACCACCTACGTACAGATGGTCAAGGCAGTTCTGCTGGTTGCCGGAGCCGGAATCATGTTCGTACTCGTTCTGTGGGCAGTGCGCGGCAACTTCTCTCAGTTGCTCGCCAATGCGCAGGACATGGTCAACAGTTCCACCACCAAGGGTGTGCAGGGACGCGACATCCTCGGGCCCGGTGCCAAGTACGGTCTTTCCGGAATGACGAAGCTCGACTTCATCTCTCTCGGAATCGCTTTGGTGCTCGGCACGGCGGGCCTGCCGCACGTGCTGATGCGCTTCTACACGGTGCCCACTGCCAAGGAAGCTCGCCGCTCGGTGACCTGGGCGATCGCGCTGATCGGTGCCTTCTACCTGTTCACACTGGTTCTCGGCTACGGCGCGGCCAGCATGGTCGGACCGGACAAGATCTTGGCAGCGCCTGGTAAGGAGAACGCGGCCGCTCCGCTTCTCGCCTTCGAGCTCGGTGGCACCATCTTCCTCGGCATCATCTCCGCGGTGGCGTTCGCGACCATCCTCGCCGTCGTTGCCGGTCTCGCGATCACTGCTTCGGCGTCGTTCGCTCACGACATCTACGCCAGTGTCATCAAGCGCGGCAACGCAACCGAGGAGCAGCAGGTTCGAGTTTCTCGAATCACCGTCGTGGTCATCGGACTCGTCTCCATCGTTCTCGGCATCATGGCGATGGGGCAGAACATCGCCTTCCTGGTGGCTCTCGCCTTCGCAGTGGCGGCCTCGGCGAACCTGCCCACCCTGCTCTACTCGTTGTTCTGGAAGAAGTTCAACACCACCGGTGCGCTCTTCAGCATCTACGGCGGTTTGATCAGCTGCTTGACGCTGATCGTGTTCTCCCCGGCGGTGTCGGGTAAGCCGTCGTCGATGTTCCCGAACTCCGACTTCGCCTGGTTCCCGCTCTCGAACCCCGGCATCGTCTCGATTCCGCTGGCATTCGTCCTCGGCATCGTCGGTACGTACATCGGACGTAACAAGATCGAAGATCCGGCAAAGCAGGCGGAGATGGAAGTTCGCTCCCTCACCGGCGTCGGCGTCGAAAAGGCTGTCAGCCACTAAGAGGGGCAAAGCCCCGTGCGTCTTTCTGGTACCTCTGGTTACGGAAAAGGCGCACGGGGCTTATTGTTCTGCCATGGCAAAGCTCACAGTGAAAATCGACGTTCCGCTTCCTCCTCAGGAAGTGTGGGACAAGGCGTCCGATCTCAGTGGATACGAAAACTGGCTCGTGGTTCACGACGGATGGCGCAGTGAACTTCCCGAACAACTGGGTGTCGGCACCGAGATCAGCTCGGTCGTGACTGTGAAGGGCCTGCGCAACCGCGTTCGGTGGACCATCAAGAAGTACGACGTCCCGAAGGCGATCTCGCTCAAGGGAGACGGCAAGGGCGGGGTCAAGCTCGGTCTCGAACTCGACGTGAAGGCAAAGGGCGACGGGTCGGAACTCGCGCTGACAGTCGAGTTGGGCGGCGCGCCGTTGTTCGGCCCGATCGGTTCGAGTGTGGCGCGGGCGCTCAAAGGCGATGTGGAGAAGTCGCTGGCCCAGTTTGTCCAGATCTACACCTAGTTGTGGAGATTTCCACATCGAGCTACTTCACCGCTAACATGAGATAGGATTCTTTTCGGCGGGATAAACCGGGCATCGGTTGGTTATTGATGCGGGTCCCGCCGGAAAGGATTCGATCAATGTCGTCTCGTCATGGGTACGGCGCACCACCTGCGTCCATGCCTCGATCCGTGCAGGTTCTGATCGGACTCTTGGCAGTAGTCGCAGTCGGTGGCACCGCAGCATTCGCCGTGACGTTCAAAAGCGTCAGCGACAAGGGAGAACTCGGTGCGAGTGCTGTCACAGCGGCGACGGCAACCAGCTGTGAGAACCCGGAGACCGTGACCGTGGCGGCCGATCCGTCGATCGCCTCGGGACTCGAAGCTGTCGCCGCTGCCATCCCCGCTACGGAACTCGGGTGCAGCTCGCTCAGCGTGACGCCGCAAGATCCCGTGCTCACCGTCGCGGCGATCGCCGACGGTTCGGCGCCCGCACTGTGGATCCCTGATTCGAGCGAATGGTTGGACAAGGTTTCGGCGAGCGGGCAGGAGATTCGCCGGATCAGCAACTCGGTCGCGTCCACCCCTGTTGTCACTGTCTCGGCGCCGGGTAGCGAGGCACCCGCCGCTTGGACGGATGTCCTCGGCGCTCCAGCACTGCACATCGGCGATCCCCTCACCAGTGCCGTCTCCAGCGCACCGATCGTGGCAGCCTTTGCCGAGGCCCAGTCGCGGGGCGGGGACCTCACGTCCATTTCGGCAGCCCTGGTCCCGGTGGCGCAAGCGCAGTACGGAAATCTGAAGGAAACCGGTTCGACCGGACGCATCCAAACCGTGGACGCGGACGGCGGGACCGCGGTGACGACCGAGCAGATCTTCGAGGCTTATCTCGCCGCACATGCGGACAGTCGACTCACCGCGTCGGTACCGTCGTCCGGTTCGGTCTTCATGGACTACCCGATGGCAAGTGTGGGTGCAGACTCGTCGGCGGCGGTCGACGCCGGCAAACTGCTGGCGGCAGCGCTGACATCGGACACCGGGCGCTCCGTACTTGCCGGCCTCGGGTTCCGCGGCGCGGATCAGGCCCCGCCGGTCGCCGGTGGAGTGGGAAAAGTTGGCTCGCTGGTGCCGTCCGATCCGACTGTGGTCGCCAAAGCGCTTGCGCGGTACGAGATTCTGTCCAGGCCTTCCCGTGCACTGGCAGTTGTCGACGTCTCGGGGTCCATGGACTACATGCAGGACGGGGTCACTCGAATGGCCGCGACTGCACAGGCCGGTGACATTGCGATCCGAATGTTTCCCGCCAACGCACAATTGGGTCTCTGGGCATTCTCCGTAGACCTCGGCGAGGGCACGGACTACCGCGAACTCGAACCTGTCGCCCGTATGGATGCAACTGAAGGCGACACGGATCATCGGAGCAAACTGCTGTCTCGGATCGACAGCCTCTCTTCGATCGTCGGCGGCGGAACAGGTTTGTACGACAGCGTTCTCGCCGCGTATCGGTCCATGCAACAGACCTACGATCCGGCCTCGATCAATTCGGTGATTCTACTGACCGACGGTGCGAACGATGATCCGTCGAGTATCTCGCTGCAGGAACTTCTCGACACCCTGACTCGCGAGCAGGACCCGACGCGGCCGGTACCGATCATCACCATCGGTGTCACCGATGACGCCGATACCGATGTGCTCGAGCAGATTTCGGCTCTCACCGGCGGCAACAGCCACTTCGCTCCGACACCGGCAGACATCCCGAAGGTCTTCGTCGGCGCGATCAGTGGGCGCGCCGGCTGAACTACTCGAGGACTGGCGCGTCGGCGCTGTCCGTGATCCATTCGGTTGCGAGTCTCTCGAGGGTGCCGTCGGCGTAGAGCGCATCCACGGCGGCAGAGACGCACGCCGTCAGAGGACTGTTCTTCTCGAGCACGAACCCGAAGAATTCGGTGACCGCGTTGGGCCGCGGAAACTGACCCACGATGACCGACCCGGGCAGTTCGTTCTCGGTGATGTGAAATCCGGTCGGGATGTCGACGACCAATGCGTCGATCTCGCCCGCGGCCAGCGCAGCTTTCGCATCGTCCGTGGTCGCGAACTCGCGTGGCGCAGTGGTCGGAACAATCGTGTCGGTGATCGCCGCGAGGCTGGTGGAACCGGTCTGAGCGCCCAAACGGTAGCCGGCCAGATCCGCAAGATTCTTTGCCTCAGCGGCTTTGCTCCCGCGCGAGGCGATCACCGACTGCGCCACTGCGTAATACGGCGAGCTGAAGTCGACGTTCTCGCGGCGATCCCCGGAAACCGTGAACTGATTGACGTCGAAGTCGAAATCCTTGGGGCCTGGTTTCAGTGCGTCGTTGAAGGCGACCGTGGTGAAGCGAACCTGATCGGCGTTGTACCCGAGTTTGTCGACGACGGCCCGGGCCACCGCCCCCTCGAAGCCCTTGCCGTTGGACGGAGTGTTGTCGACGAACCACGGCGCGTACGCCGGCGAATCGGTGGCGATGGTCAAGACACCGTCTTCGAGGGTGGTCCCGCTCTGGGGTCCGCACTTGTCCACGGCGGTGGTCGAGGGCAGTTTGGTGAATGCCTCGGGAACCGTGGTCGTGGTGTCCGCTGCCGCAGTTGCCTCCGGCTGCGACGAACACGAGCCCAACAAGATCGAGCAAGCGAAGATCGCGGTCACGGCAACAGCGCGTCGTGTCATAGGCACAAGGCCATCTTGCCTGTTTGTCCGGTACGGACGTGACGGGGGTCTCGTGTGAGCGGAGTTCACGCAGCTGAGCGTCGTAGTGCAAGGCGCTCCGACGGTGTCGTCCCACCCCATACTCCGTGTGGTTCAGCGGTGTCGAGTGCAAAGGTCAGGCAGTCCCGAATGACCGGGCAGCGGAAGCACACCTGCTTCGCGGAACTCTCCCGTGCAGCCCGATTGCGTCCGCGCTCTTCACCCGGCGAATAGAACACCGCCGGGTCCACTGTTTTACAGGTGGCGAACATCCGCCAGTTGTTGTCCACCAACGGCTCCACGGAACTGCGAACTGTCATCGTGGTCTCCTCTCCCATCGAGAATCCAGTCTTGCCCGTGGCCTGGCACAGCGGCAGGTTTCCGATCCATCAGATTTCTACTGCCAGACGCAGCGCTATCCAGACACAGTGCTATCCAGCACAATGAGGAGATGGCAACGACGGATCGGGGTCAGATCACGCTCGATGGCACAACGGTGTCCGTGACCAATCTGGGCAAGATTCTCTACCCCGAGAGCGGCACCACGAAGGCCGAAGTCATCGACTACTACACCCGTATCGCCGCAGTCATGCTTCCGCATGTCGTCGGTAGACCGGGTACTCGAAAGCGTTGGCCCAATGGCGTGGACGGTCAGTCCTTCTTCGAGAAGAACCTGGCGTCGTCTGCCCCGCAGTGGCTCACGCGTGCGTCGCTGCAACATTCTGATCGTGTCGTCACTTACCCGGTCTTCGATTCCGTTGCATCCCTGGCGTGGCTGGGGCAGCAGGCCGCACTCGAATTGCACGTTCCCCAATGGCGATTCGACGGTTCCGAGCGTGGTCCGGCGACACGACTGGTATTCGATCTCGACCCGGGCGAAGGCGTCGGATTGACCGAGTGCGCCGAGGTGGCGAGGTCGATTCGAGATCTGGTCGCAACTCTGGGGTGGACTGCCTATCCGGTAACCAGTGGTAGCAAGGGAATTCACCTCTACGTTCCACTGGATCGAGCCTTGGACGGCAGCGGTGCGTCGACTGTCGCCAAGCAGATCGCCACCGGACTCGAGAAGCTTCACCCGGATCTCGTCACCGCGACGATGGCTCGAAATGTGCGGGCAGGCAAGATTTTCGTGGACTGGAGTCAGAACAACGCAGCCAAGACAACCATTGCGCCGTACTCGATGCGCGGTCGCGATCAACCCTATGTTGCCGCGCCGCGCAGTTGGGACGAACTCGACGATCCGAAACTACGACATCTGTTGTTCGACGAGGTTCTGGAGCGCGTCGAATCCGATGGTGATCTGCTGGGCGATCTGGATCCGCCGGTCTCGGCGGCTGTAGCCGACACGTTGACGCACTATCGCAACAAGCGGTCGGCCGACCGGACGCCGGAGCCGATCCCTGCTGCGGTGACCAAGGAGACAGCGGGCAATACCTTTGTGATTCAGGAACATCACGCCAGACGATTGCATTACGACGTTCGGCTGGAGCGGGATGGTGTGCTCGTGTCCTGGGCTGTTCCGAAGGGCGTGCCGACCAGTGCCGGAGAGAATCGGTTGGCCGTGCACACCGAGGATCACCCGCTCGAGTACGCCACGTTCTCGGGCACGATTCCGAAGGGGGAGTACGGCGGCGGTTCGATGACGATTTGGGATTCCGGGACGTACGAGACCGAGAAGTGGCGTGAAGACGAGGTGATCGTGCGCCTGAGTGGGAAACGGGTGCAGGGACGCTTCGCGCTGATCCGGACGAAGGGTGACCAGTGGTTGATGCATCTGATGAAGGATCAGAACGCGAGTTTCGGAACGGAGTTTCCCAAGAATCTCGAGCCGATGCTTGCCACCGCTGGAACGCTCGAAGGTCTCGACTCGCAGGAGTGGGCTTTCGAAGGAAAGTGGGACGGGATCCGAGTGATTCTCGAATATCATTCGGGCACAATGTCACTTCGCAGTCGCGCGGGTAACGACAAGACCGGGGACTATCCCTCCCTTGCCGGGTTGGCCGAGGTGCTGGACGGTCATGACGTGGTTCTCGACGGTGAAGTGGTGGCGTACAACGACGCGGGGGTCACCGATTTCGGTCTTCTCCAGCGAGGTGGGGAGCCGGTGTTCCTGGCCTTCGATCTTCTGTACCTCGACGGAGTGTCTTTGCTGCGGAAATCCTACTCGGACCGGCGCACCGTGTTGAATGCGTTGGCGGGCAAGGTCGGTGAGCTCGAGGTACCTCCACAGATCGAGGGCACGGCGGAGAACGCGTTGGAGGTGAGTACCGATGCCGGATGGGAAGGGATTGTCGCCAAACGTCGTGCATCGGTCTACCTTCCGGGGCGGCGTGGGTCGAGTTGGATCAAGGTGAAGAACTGGCGCACTCAAGAGGTGGTGATCGGAGGGTGGCGCACCGGGCAGGGCAATCGAGCACAGGGGATCGGGGCGCTGCTCATGGGAATTCCGGGTGAGGATGGATTGACCTACGTTGGGCGCGTCGGTACCGGCTTCAGTGATCGCGACTTGGAGTCTTTACTTGCGACACTGGAACCGCTGCGTCAGAAGGAAAGTCCGTTCGGGGAGGAACTTCCAGCAGATGACCGCAAGGGTGCGGTGTGGGTGAGGCCGGAACTCGTCGGTGAGGTGCGGTTCATGGATTGGACGAAGACCGAGCGTCTGCGTCATCCGAGTTGGCGAGGTCTGCGGGAGGACAAGAAACCGGGCGACGTGGTGCGGGAAACAGTGCAATGACGGCCAACGCACCGACGAACGCGACTGCGGCACAGATTTGGATTCCGGTACTCATCGCCGAGGTGTAAGCCTGGTTCGCTGCGTCGGTCAAGGCACTCGCGGGGGGAGCGCCGGCATGGATCTGCGCCGGATCGGCTGTGGAAGTGCCGACTCCGGGTTCGAAGCGGGACCGGAAAACGGTGGCTACGACCGTCCCGATGACGGCGACGCCCAGAACTCCACCCAACTCTCGCACGACGCTGTTGATCGAACTGGCCATCGAAGCCTGCTGGGGCGCAACCGAAGACATCGACGTGGTTGTGGCCGGAGCCATGACCAACCCCATCCCCGCGCCGACCAGTGCCATGATCGCAGCCAGGATTCCGAACGGTGCGTACCTATCTGCTGCGATCGACAGGACCAACAGTCCCGCGGACATGACTGCGAGACCGGTCGCGATCGAACTGCGCACGCCGAATCGGCCGACCATACGATCGCTGCTGGAGGCGACAGTCGCCATCACTATCGCAAACGGAACTGCACCGACGCCGGCGACCAATGGACCGTAACCACGAACTAATTGGAGGTATTGCGTGTACGTGAAGAGAACTCCGAAAAGGGCGAAGAATGTTACGGCCAAGATGGCATTGGAGGTGCTGAACACTCGACTGGTGAAGATGCGCACGTCGGTCATCGGCGCCGAGGCCCGCAGCTCCCACCAGACGAATCCGGCGAGAAGTGCTGTTGCGCTGACGATCTCCAGCACCGTGACGGGCGACGACCATCCGCGAAGGCTTGCCTGGGTGAGGGCATCCACGATCAAAGCCAGTCCGCCGGCGGACAGCAGGAGTCCGGGGATGTCGAACGAACCCTTCGTGATCCCTCTTGCCGGGGGCACAAGAAAAACCGTCGCGGCGATCACACCGGCGACCAGTGGGACGTTTATCCAGAAGACGCTTCCCCAACTGAAATGTTCGAGAAGTACGCCACCGGCCACGGGGCCGATCGCGATTCCCAGTCCGGCGGTTGCAGACCAGATTCCTATCGCCCGGCCTCTCTCGTGCGGGGCGAACATCGAGACGACAAGTGACAGCGTCGCCGGCATGACCAGTGCGGCGGCTGCCCCCATCACTGTTCTCCATCCGATCAGCTGCATTGACGTGTGAGAGAGGGCAGCGAAGGCTGACCCGAGGGCGAACAAGGTGAGGCCGGTCAGAAGTATCCGACGGTGACCGAATCTCGCGCCGAGTCCACCTGCCGTGATGAGCAAGGCGGCGAACGCCAATGTGTATGCGTTGGTGATCCATTGCAGGTCGACGGTGGTCGCCCGCAGTTCGCGGGCAAGGGTCGGGATAGCGGTGTTGAGGATGGTGTTGTCGATCGTGACTACGACGAGGGATGTGCAGAGGGCGCCCAGTGCTGCCCATCGTCGCCGGTCAGTGGGTTCGAGGGAATTCATCATGTCCTTACGAATGTAACCTTACGAATGTTTAGTGATGAGAACGTACCCCCACGCCTTACATGTGTAAAGTTTGTCGGGTGAGTGATGTTTCCGAAGATGCCGATGAAACTGGGACGGGTGGTTCTCGGAGTACTCGCGCCCGAAATCCGAGAGGAAGCGGCGCACGGCTCCGCGGAGAGATCGTCGCCGCAGCGGCGACGCTCATCGCCCGCACCGGATCGGATCAGGCGGTGACGCTCCGATCAGTCGCTCGCGAAGTCGGGATATCCGCACCATCTATCTACGGACACTTTTCCGATCGCGATGCCATTGTCGAAGCGGTGGTCTCCGAATCGCTGGAGCAGTTGCATCTCGCCGTGGCCGACGCCGTTTCCGCACACCCCGACCCGGTCGAGGGTCTGTATGCCGGGTGCTCGGCATACGTCGAGTTCGGCATTTCCGAGCCCGCTCGGTATCGGGTCTTGTTCGGGTGGTCCAGGCCGAAAGGTCAGTCACCACAATCGGATACGCGAGGACTGGCCGCCTTCAACACGCTGGTGACCAACCTCGACGCGTGCGTCGCCGCTGGGAGGTCGGCCAGCACAGACACTTTTGTCGATGCGGTATCGATCTGGACTTCGCTGCACGGACAGGTGATGTTGCGGGCCGATCTTCCGGAATTCCCGTGGCCGTCGACCGACACCGTCGGTGAGATGGTGAGGAGCCTTGCGCGGCTTGTGAACTGACGCCTCAACCGTTTGCTGATCGGCAACCAGGCGAGGTCTGATCCAGCATCGTGAGATAGGCATCGAGCTGAGCCGCGCCGGCGAGAAGGTTGCGACTGCGTGTGGTCAGCCGGTCCTGCCAGGATTCGAGGAACGCTGACAATGCGTCTGCTCCGCCGGCCTCGCGCAGCGAATCGAGAAACTGGGCGACTTGCGACAGCCGATAGCCACCGCGCCGCAGCTGCCGTGCGATCTCGGCGTCGCGCACACACTCCGAACCGTATTCGCGATAACCCGTTGCCTGTTCGCGCTCGGGGCGCAGGATGCCATGCTCTTCCCACGTGCGCAGTGTCGCCGGGTGAACGCCGAGACGGCGCGCCAGCTCACCCACCGTCAGCGCTGGACCGTGCACCAGTGCCGGTGCCATGGTGGACAGAGTCCCCAGCGCTGTGGCTACCTCGGTGCGAGTTTTTCGCTCGGCGAGCAGCGTCACGTGCGCACTGTCGATCAGGCGGTAGGCGGACTCGGTGTCGCCCTGGTTGGTTGCCCGCATGATTTCCGTGGCCCGCTGGTGCCCGTGACCGCCGCGCAATGCGAGGAAAGTGCGCAGGGCTTGCGCGTGCACTGGGGTGTATCGCCGGTAGCCGTAAGTGCTGCGCTCGGTCGGAGGGAGGATGCCGGCATCGTCGTAGTTGCGGATCGCCTGTGCGGACAACCCGTGTTCACGGGCAAGGTCGATGGGCCGCACTGATCACCTCCGATTGAGGCTTTTCACGTCATACCCCAGGTAATTGCCGGTAAAAGTTTAACCGGAATCTTCAACGATACTGTCGAAGGCAGTCCACCTTCGAAAGGGATGATCATGTCCACTGCCCCAGCGCTGAGTGAGTTCGGCCGCCAACTCGAAGACGCGGCAAGTCTTGGTCGTGCCGTCGACGAACTGCTCGCAGCGCGAACCGAGGTGCCGGCTCTGCTCGCTCTCGGCGAGCCGACTCATGGGATCAAGGCTTTTCCGTTGCTGCGCAACGAACTTCTCGGCCAACTGGTCGAACGAGGATATCGGTCGATCGTGCTCGAAACAGATGTCTTTGCGGCTTTGCTCGTGAACGACTACGTGAACGGGGGAGAGGCGGACATCGAGAAGGTGCTCGCCACAGGCTTCAGCCACGGATTCGGTGCGGTACCGGGAAACCGCGAACTCGTCGAATGGCTACGCGAGTACAACCACGGCCGCGCTCCGGCCGACCGAGTTCGCTTCTACGGCTTCGACGCTCCGGTGGAGTACTCCGGCGCACCGAGCCCACGTGGCGCGCTGTCTGCAGCAGGTGACTTCCTGCCCGCTGCGATGCGGCCGCACTCGTTCGACGACATCGACCTTCTGCTCGGGCAGGACCCCGACTGGACCAACCCGGCGGCGATGTTCGAACCGGCTGCGTCCGTCGGCAACTCCGATCAGGCTCGTGCCCTGCGCATCATTGCGGACGACCTCGCCAGCGTCCTGCGGCGCGCCGCACCTGTGCTGCGGCCCGCCGACCCGGGCGGATACGACCTGGCCCTCGCACACGCACGCACCGCTGTAGGTCTTCTGCGCTACCACGCCGCGATGGCGAGTTCCGCTCCTGATCGTATCGGCACTCTGCTCAGTCTCCGTGCCGAGATGATGGCCGAGAACCTGCTGGCCGTCGTCGCCCAGGAGCAGCGACGCGGGCCGATCCTGCTCTTCGCACACAATGCCCATCTCCTGCGAGTGCCGTCCGACATGCCCGTCTACGGCGACGTGGTCAGCTGGGGGAGCGCCGGCTCACTTGTCGGACTTGTCCTCGGAGAGCGCTACGTATTCGTGGCAACCGACGCCAACCCCGACAGTGATCCGGGCACTCTGCAGGGAGCGTTGGCCGATGCGACCAGTCGGCGTGCCCTGTTTCCGACCCCCGCACTTCGCGCAGCACTTGACCTGTCCGTCACCGCGGGAGAGGCGATCCTGCCAGGGCATCTGCCGCTGAAACCTTCGGAGTTGGACGGCGCCGACGCGGTCATTTTCGTCGCGGACACTGATGGAAAACGTCATCAATACTGGTAACAGCGTCAAGGGCAGAGTGCGTGCGAGAGTATCGCGACGGTGTCCGGCTGGTCCTTCGGCGTCGACGTCAGCGTCACAGTGAACGCGCGGTCCGGCGTCGCACCGGACAGTGTGTAGTACCCGTAGATCCCACCACTGTGGCCGGTATAGGTGACGCCGCAGGGAAGTTCGGTGGCGCCGACGCCCATCCCGTACCCGAGCCCCTCGGCTTCGGTGGCGCCGACCTGAGGGGTGGTCATCTCGGCAAGCTGCTCGGCCGGCACCACCTGCCCGTCGAGTAGCGCGCGCCAGAAGGCGTTCAGGTCTGTGCCCGTCGAGACCATCGCTCCGGCAGACCAGGGGATCGACGGTTCCGTGCGGGAAACGTCGGTCAGGCCACCGTCGAGATCCTGATAGCCCGTCAGGTGATCGCCCCTGATGTCGAGCTCACCGGCCGGCGGGAGGTACGTGTCTTCCAAGTCCAGCGGATCGAGTATCCGAGACCGGAGTTCATCGGCGTAGCTGCGGCCACTCACGGATTCGACGAGCATTCCGAGAACGATGTAGTTGGTGTTGGTGTAGACGAACGACGTTCCGGGGACGAATTGCGCCGGTTTGCCGAGGGCGATGGCGACCGCGGCGGACGGCGTCAGCGTTCGGTTCTCGTTTGCTGCAATCCATTCGTCGGCGCCGGGTTCTCCGGCGAACTCGGGAAGGCCGCTGCGATGTTGCAGCAGTTGCCGCACGGTGATCGCGCTACCGTCGATGCCACTGCCGTCCATGTCACTGCTTTGCAGTAGGCCCGGGAGATACTGCTCGATCGGTGCGTCGAGGTCGACCTTGCCCTCGGCGACCAACTGCAGAACGAGCGAAGCTGTGAATGTCTTTGTCACACTTCCGATCCGGACGCGATCATTCTTGCCGATCGAATCGCCGTTGGTCCGGTTGGGCACGCCGCTGGTCATGACAGCCGTCGTGGTGCCGTCGTCGAGTGTTGCGATCGACCCGACGACACCCGACCTGGTGAGTCCGTCGAGATCCGATTGAATCTCCACTGCGCGCTGGAGCGTCGAGCAACCGACGAGTGCCGTGGTGGCTCCGATGATGACCGCGGCGACGAGCAGGTATGGGCGCATGAGTCGAATCTATGGACCTTGTCGTGCCGCGGGATCCAGGAAATCCCCCATCATTCCCTGATCTTCTGCCAGCCCGGGACGTAAGGCCCGTTTGTTCAAAACCGACAAATCGGATCAATCATTCCTGTCCGAACACCACGTCCACGCCGTTAACATCCGAACGAAGTGTTTGTTTTCACGTGTCTTACCAGTTCACGGCTATCGAGGTGCGCTGCCGCGCGCCGAAACGACTCCCACGAAGGACGGATGCATGAAGAAGTCGACACTCCGCACGGGAACGGTCGCGGCTTTGCTGACCGGAAGTGTCCTGTTGCTCTCCGCTGCCCCCGCCTCAGCCGACCCGGGAAGCCTCGGTAGCGGTGGCAGTAGCGGGAGTTCCGGAAGCTTGGGAAGCACGGGCAGCATCAGCAGCGGATCAGCCGCCCTTCCGATTCCGAGTCCGGCAGGGCTGATCGCGCTGGCAGCGGCGAGCACTCAGACCGGAAAGCCCTACCAGTGGGGCGGCGTCGGGCCGAACTCGTGGGACTGCTCCGGGCTGGTGCAATGGGCGTTTCGGCAGGCCGGCGTGAATCTGCCACGGACCAGCCAACAGCAGGCCAACGTCGGACAGCCGGTTCCCCGGTGGGCCCTCGCCCCCGGCGACGTCATCACCTTCTACCCCGGTGCGACGCACGTCGGCATCTACGCTGGGTTCGGAATGGTGTTCAACGCCTACGGAGTTGGTGTTCCGACCGGACTGACGCCCCTGGCGGATCTGCCGATCAATAACATCCGCAGGTTCTAGAACCTGCACAGAACCTTCACAAGTCCTCCCAGGTTCATCCACGAGGGCCGAATACAGTCAGTTCCATGAGTCAGCGAAGAGTGCTCGTGGTCGACGACGAGGTCAGCATCTGCGAGTCCATCGCGGCGAGGCTGCGTGCCGAGGGCTACGACGTCGAGCTGGCGTTCGACGGTCCCAGCGCGGTGGCCCGCTGCGAGCAGATGGACGCAGACCTGGTGGTACTCGACGTGATGATGCCGGGATTCGACGGACTCGAAGTCTGCCGCCGCATCCAGGCCGTGCGCCCGGTGCCTGTGCTGATGCTGACCGCTCGCGCCGATGAAACGGACATGCTGATCGGTCTCGGCGTCGGGGCCGACGACTATCTGAGCAAGCCGTTCAGCATGCGTGTGCTCGTCGCCCGGGTGCAGGCTCTGCTTCGGCGTGCGGATCGCGCGGAGCACGCTGCTCGCCCGGTGGCCGACCTCCTCGAGTTCGGTGACGTCGTGATCGACCTGACCGAACGTCGAGTGCGCCGTGATGCGCAAGAAGTTCACCTGACTCGCACCGAATTCGATCTCATCGCCTATCTGGCGGAGCGGCCGCGAGCCGCGATCCCGCGGGAGTCGCTGCTCGAGGAGATCTGGGGCTGGGGTGAGGGAGCGGGCAGTCGGACCGTCGACAGCCACGTCAAGGCACTGCGACGCAAGCTCGGACCTTCCGTGATCCGGACCGTTCACGGCGTCGGGTACGCCTGGGACGTGCCGCGATGAGCGGCGTCGACCGACTCTTTGCACGGTGGCCGCGGCCGCTGGACCCGATGCGGTCCTTCAAGGTGAAGGTCGGCCTCCTGGTTGTCGCAGCACTGGTGTTCGCCGCGGGTGGTTTCTGGCTGACGTCGCAACAACCGTTTCGTTTTGCTCTACTGACGGCGTTGGTTGTCGCTCTAGGCGTTACTCAGGTGCTCGCACACGGTATGACGTCACCGCTTCGCGAGATGACGGCCGCGGCGAAGGCGATGGCGCGCGGCGACTATTCGCGGCGAGTACGAGCGACTTCCAGAGACGAAGTAGGCGAACTCGCCCATGCGTTCAATCGGATGGCCGAGGACCTCGGGGCCGACGACCGGTACCGCCGCGAGTTGATCGGCAACGTCTCCCATGAACTGCGCACGCCCATCACCGCTTTGCAAGCCATGCTCGAGAACGTCGTCGACGGTGTCGAAGAACCGGATCCGGCGATGATGAAATCGGCGCTGCGGCAAACGGAACGACTGGGCGCGCTGGTAGCCGACCTTCTCGATCTCTCGAAACTCGAGGGTGGCGCAATGCCGTTGAAACGCCGCCGTTTCGAGGTCGAGCCGTTCTTACGCGAGCTGTCGAGTGTGAGTGCGGGCGACATCGAGATAGACGTCAAGCCTCCACAATTGTCCGTGGTCGCCGATCCGGATCGCCTCCACCAGGTGGTGACCAACCTGGTGGACAATGCGGTTCAGCACGGGAACGTCGACACCAAAGTTGTCATCCGAGTACGTACCGGCAGCGCGGGGGAGTTGGTGCTCGACGTCCACGACGACGGCCCCGGCATCGAACCACAGGCCCGTGAGCGAGTGTTCGACCGCTTCATCCGCGGCGGCTCGACCGACGGAGGCACCGGACTCGGCCTCGCGATCGCGAAGTGGGCGGTCGAATTACATGACGGCAGGATTGCCGTCGTCGATGCCCCGTCGGGTTGTTGCATTCGAGTAGTGCTGCCGCAGAACTGAATCAAAGTCCCTGACGAGATCGAGAGATCTCGCGATGGCGCATGTCTTCATCGGCATTCGTCTGTACTTCCGACCCTGAAAAATTGAACCAGACACATAGGAGATCACATGAGCGCTCCGATAGTAATTCCACCGAAACCGCCGATGCCGGCCGTAAAACCCAAGCGTTCCAGCCGGTTCTGGCGTCCCGATCGCACTTCGATGGCCACCCGCTCGATGCTCCTCGGCGCGGCCGCAGTAGGGGTGCTTGCGGCCCTGATCCTCGACCCAGGGTTCGCGAGTATCGCGTACGTGATCGTGGGTGCCAGTGTGGTGATCGTCTTCGGGATTCTGACGCCGCCGCGGATGACCGTGACGCAGTGGGTCGCCGCCATCGGGATGCTCGCACTGCTGGGTGTTGCCGCCGTTCGCGGTGCGGAGTGGTTGGTGTTCCTCTGCGTCGTAGCTGCGTGGGTTCTGTTCACGTGGACTCTGATCGGCGGGCGGACGTGGACCGGAATACTTCTGGGAACGGTCGCTCCCTGGCGGGCACCCCACCGGACGGTCAACTTCGTTCGTCGTCGAAAACTTGCTACCCGCTCTGCTCCGCGGGTGCCGGCGGCGCGAGTTGTCGTCGTAAGCGCAGTATCGATTCTTCTCCTGCTGATTTTCGGATCTTTGTTCGTGAGTGCGGATCCGGAGTTCGCGAAGATCTTCGGCGGCTTCGCTCCTGCCATCTCGGTGTCGAACCCGGGAGCACGGATCTTTGCCGGCGTCGTGATGGCGTTCGGCACGCTGGTTGCGGTGTATCTGCGCCGCAGAACGCCGACGGTGGACGCGTTTGCACCTGCGCAGGCGACGCCGTTGCCGATGTGGGAGTGGGCGGTCCCGCTCGGAGTACTCAACGTGCTGTTCCTCGGTTTTGTTGCAGTACAGACGAAGACGCTGTTCGGGGGAGACGAGCACGTACAGGTGACCGATGGACTGACCTATGCGGACTATGCGCGTGAGGGTTTCTGGCAGCTCATGGCGGTTACCGTGCTGACGCTGCTCGTCATCGCCGTCGCAGTGCGGTACATCGACCGCCGCGACGCTGGATCGAGGCGTCTTGCCCGCGGACTGCTGGGTGCCCTGTGTGTTTTCAGCCTGGTGATCGTGGCGTCCGCTGTGCACCGGATGTGGTTGTACGAGAATCAGTACGGTTTCACGGTGCTCCGGGTCAGCGTCTTCGCGACAGAGCTGCTTCTTGGCTTCGTGTTCGTGTTGTTGCTCGTCGCAGGTATTCGGATGTCCGGGAAGTGGCTGCCCACAGCTGTTCTCGCCACTTCGGCCGTCGCACTGCTGGCCTTCGCGGTGTTCAACCCCGACGCGTACATCGCGCAAAAGAACATGGAACGGTTCGAGGGCGGCAAGAGCATCGACGTTTCCTACTTACGCGGGCTCTCCGTGGACGCGGTACCTGCCTTGGATCGTCTACCGGAACCGCAGCGTTCATGTGCCTTGAGCAGATATCGATTCGGAGTGCCGGGCACCACTGCGCCCTGGGAGTTCAACGCAGCGCGTGAGAAGGCCCGCGACATCCTGGAAGCTCGCCCGGTGGGGCCGTGCCTGCAGATGTACACGGTCGGATAGACGCAGGGCGATTGTGCAGCCGCACGGCAGATATCGCGCGCGGCTGCACAATCGGCGAGCGTCGCCTGGTCGATCAGTGCACGGCGAGTGAGATTTTCTCCCGTTCCTCTGCGGACACCACATCTCGGGTGGATCGTAAGTCGACGGTCACGCTGTGGAGTTTGCCGCCGTAGCGGAACGTGCCCTTGTCCGCGAACTCTTCCGCGACCGGGCTTCCCCGGTTGATGCCGACGTCGAGCTGCTCGTTCATGCTGAAGATCGCCCGAGTGGTCTTCTCGATCCGGCCCTCGGAGACCACCTCGTCGTCGACGCTCAGGGTTGCGGTTCCACCCTTGCCGATTCCGCCGCCGTCGTACTCGAAGTGGACGGACACCTCGCGCGCATCGGGTGCCAGCGGGTTGCGCCCACGCACGAAGGTCCGACCACCGCCGCTGAAGTTGTAGCAGTAGACGGGGACGGAATCGAGTATGTACAAAGCGAATCCGCCGAACCGGCCACCGAGGCTGACCAGCATGCCGTCGGCGACGCTACCCAGACTCGCGGTCAGCGTGTATGAGCGGTTGAAGAACGTCGGCGCGGCTTTCTCGACCAGACCGTTCATGTGTGGGTACAGAGTGAGGGTCTTGCGGCCCATCATCGGATGCGGGGGTCGTGATTCCGCGGTGGCGTGGCGACCGACCGTTCTGTCGTCCAGCGGCAGCACCTGATATTTGGCCGCCTCGACGAGGAACTTTTCCTTGAGCCGGGCCAGGATCTCGGGATGCTCGTCTGCGAGATCGCGGGCCTGCGACCAGTCGACCGAGGTGTCGTACAGCTCCCAACGGTCCTCGCTCATCGGTGTGAGCTCGAGGCCGTGAGTGGCCATCAGCCAGGGTGCGCGGTGGGCCGTGACTGCGGTCCAACCGTAATCGTAGATTCCGCGGTTGCCGAAGATCTCGAAATACTGTGTGGTGTGGCGCTCTTCGGCGTCGGGCTCGGCGAAGGTGTAGTTCATCGCCACGCCTTCCATCGGTTTCTGGGTCACCCCGTCGACGCTGGACGGTGCCGGAATACCGGCAGCTTCCAGGATCGTCGGCGTGATGTCGACGCAGTGATGCCATTGCTCCCTGATGCCTGGCTTGTCGATCCCCTTGGGCCAGTGGGCGATCAGGCCGTTCCGGGTACCGCCGTAATGGGACGCAACCTGCTTGGCCCACTGGTACGGGGTGTCGAGAGCCAGAGCCCACGACGCCGGATAGTGCGGGTAGCTGGTTTCGGTCCCCAATTCGTCGTAGCGCGCCAGTACGTCGGATGTCGCACTCTTGTAACCGTTGAGGCCGGCGAGGTAGTTGAACGAGCCCTCCATTCCGCCTTCCGCGGAAGCGCCGTTGTCACCCATCATGTAGAGCACCAGAGTGTTGTCGAGTACACCCATGTCCTGCAACCGGTCGACGAGCCTGCCTACCTCGTCGTCGGTGTGCTCGAGAAATGCCGCGTACAACTCCATCAGACGGGCCGAGACCTTCTTCTGGTCGTCGCCGAGTTCGTCCCAGTGTGGGAGCCCCGGAGCCCACGGGGCCAATTCGGTGTCAGGAGCGACGACGCCCAGTTCCTTCTGCTTTTGGAGGGTGATCTCGCGTTGGCGATCCCACCCGTGATCGAATTCGCCGACGTACTTGTTCAGGTATCGGTCCGGAACCTGGAGTGGAGCGTGGCACGCGCCGAAGGGGAGATAGCAGAACCACGGCTTGTCGGGGTCCATCGTGTTGACGCCCTCGATCCATTCGATCGCGTGGTCGACGAGATCCTCTGACAGGTGGTAACCCTCCTGTGGTGTCTTGGGTAAGTCGACCATCGTGAAGTCCTCGTAGAGAACCGGGGTGAACTGGTCGGACTCGGCACCGAGGAAACCGTAGAACTTGTCGAAACCCTCACGGACCGGCCACCGATCGAACGGCCCGGCAGCGGTGGTCTCCCACGTCGGGGTCTGGTGCATCTTGCCGAAAGCGCCTGTCGCATAGCCGTTTCCCTGTAGGACGCGTGCGACCGTGGCGGCAGAGGCGGGGCGGGTCCCGTTGTATCCCGGTGCCGCGTTGGCCATTTCGGAGATGACACCCATACCGACACTGTGGTGGTTGCGCCCGGTCAGTGTGGCGGCACGCGTCGGCGAGCACAGAGCCGTGGTGTGGAATCGGCTGTATTTCACGCCGGTTTCGGCCAAACGCTCGGCGGTGGGGGTGCGGCACGGGCCACCGAACGCGGAGGGTGCGCCGAATCCGACGTCGTCGATCATGATCAGCAGCACGTTCGGGGCCCCGGCCGGCGGGCGAAGCGGTTCCGGGCGGGTGTACGGGGGATTCTGATCGGGGTAGTACACGGCGGCCGCGACGTTCGGCGTCTCGGGAATGATCGGAATGGAATGGCGATTCACCAGCAGGCTCCTTGGCGTGTGCAAAACCGGGCGGATTAAGCAGTCGTCTTAATCTGGAGCGTATCGATCGGAATTCAGTTGGCGGCGTATGTCTCGTTGACTGGGACAACTACCCCCGTGAGTGGTTAAGGAGTCCCTGCACTCCCTAACCGCGCACAGGGGATGGGGCTTGCGGAATTAAGACAGTGACTTATATGGTCGGTGTATGCCCGCCTCGTTGGATGCCAAGAACGCCATGATCGCCGTCGCCGAGCGGATGTTCGCCGAGCAAGGTATTCACGAAGTGTCCATGCGGGACGTGGCGACTGCGGCCGGGCAGCGCAACAACTCTGCAGTTCAGTATCACTTCGGTGGGCGAGACGGTCTGGTGCTGGCCGTATTCCGGCATCGGATGGATCAGATCAACGCAGCGCGACTGACGTATCTCGACGACATCGACGCCAGTGGGCGGACCGACTTGGTCCGTGCTTTGGTCGAAGCCTTTCTGTACCCGCTGGCAGATTTTCTGGCGACGGTCGACGGTTCCAACTATGCGAGGTTCATTGCCCGAATCTCACCGTCGGTGGATACGCAGAGTGCTGAGTTCCGCGAGGTCAGCGAGGGGATCAACGAAGTTGTCGTCAGGTTGACGCGGGCGTTGCCGCATCTATCTCGCCGCGTCGCGGTCGAACGGATCGATCTGACGTTCAACATGAGCGTCTCCGCTCTGGCAATCTTCGAGCAGCGCCGCGAAGACGAAAACCCGGTTGTGCAGGCAGATTTCGATACGACGGTGGATCATCTGGTCGATCTCGCGGTAGGAGCACTGACCGCGCCCCAAAGCGCACACAAACGCACACGAGCAAAGCGGGTGCACGCGTCGACTGACGTGTGACCCCACGACACGACAGGACGGAGTCATTCGATGGCTACCCTTACATCCTCACGAACAGTCCAAATCGGCAATCACACAATCGAATTCGGACCACGCGGAATGAGGCGAAACCCGGAAGGCGTTGAATCGAGGCCGTACGAGCGGTTTACTCTGACACCCGTCACACCGTTCATCGGTGCCGAGATCAGCGACATCGACCTGCGTGATCCGTCGGAGGAGCAGATCGAGGATGTGCGTCGGGCCCTGCTCGAATGGAAGGTCGTGTTCTTCCGTGACCAGCCGATTTCGAGCGTGAATCATCGTGACTTCGCTGCCCATTGGGGCGAACTCGAGGTCCATCCACTTCTCCCACAGGGAGAGGTTCCGGCAGTCGTCAGATTCGAACGCGGAGAGGACAGTCCAGGAACCGAGAACATCTGGCACGTCGACGTCACCTGGACGAAGACGCCGCCGCTCGGTTCAGTACTTCGGGCGATCGACGTACCGCCTGCCGGTGGTGACACGCTCTGGGCTGATATGGGTAACGCCTTCGACTGCCTCCCCGACGAGATCAAGGAATTGATCGACGGCAAGGACGCCATCCACGATTTCGTGCCGTCCTTCGGACGCGGCATGAGCCCGGAGAAGTTGGAACAGATGAAGAAGCAGTACCCGCCGGTCCTGCACCCGATGGTGCGTAAGCATCCGGAGACAGGGCGGAAGACGCTGTTCGTCAACAGCCTCTTCACCACCCACATTCCGGACATGGATCCTGTCGAAGGCAACGATCTGCTCAATTTGCTGTTCGCGCAGGTCAAGGTCCCGGACTTTCAGTGCCGCTTCAAGTGGGCGCCGAATTCCATTGCCTTCTGGGACAACCGGGCTACCCAGCACTACGCAGCGAGTGATTACTTCCCTCATCGCCGCGTGATGGAGCGGGTGGCAATCCTGGGGGACGTGCCCTTCTGATCTACGTCTGCGGAATGCGGATGATGCACCGGAAGCCGACGTGGCAGGTCGAGGACTCCTCGGATTCGCCCTGCCGCGCGGCAGGGCGGTAGCGCAAGCAGTAGTTCGGTGCACACAGATGTGAGCCGCCCTTGATCACCCGTCGTGCGTAGGGTTCGCCCGCCAACGCCTCCGTGGCGAACTCCGCTCGGGGATTACGAGGAATGCAGCACGACGAGGCCGGCGCGACGTT
The DNA here is from genome assembly GCF_011290655.1 of Rhodococcus sp. D-46. Taxonomy (NCBI): domain Bacteria; kingdom Bacillati; phylum Actinomycetota; class Actinomycetes; order Mycobacteriales; family Nocardiaceae; genus Rhodococcus; species Rhodococcus sp. D-46. Next base: position 394,424 of record NZ_JAANTF010000007.1, read on the forward strand.
CTTGGAACTGTGGGCGTGGTCGGACGTGTAGTGATCGGCCGTCCATTCCCACACGTTCCCGGCCATGTCGAACAGTCCGTAGCCGTTGGGCCGGAACTTTCCGACCGGAGCGGTGCGCTCGTAACCGTCCTCGAGCAGGTTCTCCCAGGGGAACTGGCCCTGCCACACGTTGCCACCGGGCCGCCCGCCCGGAGAGTCGTGATCGCCCCACACGTAGGCCTGGCGATCGAGTCCGCCGCGGGCGGCAAACTCCCACTCGGCCTCGGTCGGGAGTTCCTTGCCGGCCCACGCGGCATAGGCCTGGGCGTCGAAGTACGACACGTGGGTGACGGGGTGCCGTTCACGTCCCCCGATGTTGCTGTGGGCGCCCTCGGGATGGCGCCAATCGGCGCCGGGAGTGAACGACCACCACTGGGTGTAGTCGTCAAGTGAAACCGGGCCGGGTGGCGAAGTGAAGACCAACGATCCCGGGACGAGGAGGGTTGGATCGGCGCCGGGATAGTCGGCGGCATCCGGGGCGATTTCAGCAGTGGTGACGTGGCCGGTTGCCTTCACGAAGCGTCGGAACTCGGCGACCGTCACCGCCGTCGTGTCCATCCAGAATCCGTCGACGGTGACCTGGTGAGCTGGGCGTTCTTCCGGATAGAAATCTTCGGAGCCCATCCAGTACGTCCCACCCGCGATCAAAGACATGTTCTTCGGGGGAGTAGCCGTGGAGTGAGGCGTCGTCATGAATTCAAGAATGGCACGTTGGTCGCGCCGATGTGGGGAGAGTCCCACCTGGTGCCCTCGGCAGGATTCGAACCTGCGACCCTTCCTTTAGGAGAGGAATGCTCTATCCCCTGAGCTACGAGGGCGGGGAGCGTACCGACAAGCACTGAAAACCCTGTGCTGCCGGGGTTTTCGCTTCCCGATACTGCTGTTGCATCCGCTCGACCTGTCGGCACGAAGCCTCGGGCGTCACAGCTGCGCTAGTCAGTGTAGCGGCCCGCCGACGAGGTCGCGAAGTCGACGGTATCGCCGGGTGCAAGCAGGAGCCGAACCGATCGCACTGATCGCAATGGTGTTCACCGCGGAGCAGGCACGGCATCGTGCGGGAATGACCCGCAGAATCCGATTCAACGCCTTTGCCATGAACTGCGTCGCCCACCAATCGCCAGGTCTGTGGCGCCACCCGGAGGACCAGTCGTCCAGGTACACGGATCTGACGTACTGGACGGAGTTGGCGAAGCTCCTCGAGCGTGGACGATTCGACGGGCTGTTCCTGGCCGACGTGTTGGGAACGTACGACGTGTACGGCGGCAATCACGACGCAGCGCTGCGGCAGGGCGCGCAGGTACCGGTCTCGGACCCGCTACTGCTGGCGTCGGCGATGGCTGCCGTGACCGAGCACTTGGGCTTCGGGATCACCGCAGGTACAGCTTTCGAGCATCCCTACCCGTTCGCTCGGCGCTTGAGCACCCTCGACCACCTGACGAACGGGCGAATCGGGTGGAACGTGGTCACCGGATACCTCCCCTCGGCCGCGCGGAACATGGGCGAGGACGACCAACTCCAGCACGACGATCGCTACGACCACGCGGACGAGTACCTCGAAGTTCTCTACAAGTTGTGGGAAACGTCGTGGGAAGACGACGCGGTGGTGCGTGACAGAACCACCGGGGTCTACACAGACCCCGCCAAGGTTCATCCGATCGAGCACGAAGGCAAGCACTTCACGGTTCCGGGCATCCACATCTCCGAACCTTCTCCGCAGCGGACGCCGGTCATCTTCCAGGCCGGCGCGTCGCCTCGTGGGGTGCGGTTCGCCGCTGAGAATGCCGAGGCGATCTTTGTGGGTGCACCGACAAAGGCGATTCTCAAAGACACCGTTGCTCGAATCCGAAACGAACTGACGAAGGTCGGGCGAGATCCGTACTCGGCCCGCATCTACACACTGTTGACGATCATCACCGACCGAACCCCTGAGTTGGCCCAGGCGAAGCTCGAGGACTACCGCAGTTACGCGAGTAGTGAAGGCGCGCTCGTTTTCACCTCGGGGTGGATGGGAATCGACCTCTCCGGATACCGAGCGGACGAGCCGATCGGGAACGTCGAGAGCAATGCCATTCAATCCGCGGTCGCATCGTTTCGTCAGGCCGACGAGAAAGGTGGCGAATGGACGGTGGGGGACATCGCGGAGTGGGCGGGCATCGGCGGGCTCGGCCCGATCGTTGTCGGTTCCGGCGCGGAGGTCGCCGACGAATTGCAGGAGTGGGTGTCCGAGACCGACGTCGACGGTTTCAATCTCGCGTACGCGGTGACTCCCGGAACCTTCGAAGACATTGTGGAGCATGTGATTCCGGAGCTGACCAAACGAGGTGCCTACCAGAGCGACTACGACGAGGGAACGCTGCGCAACAAACTGTTCGGGCGAGGGGACAGGCTGCCGCTCGAACACCGAGGCCGGAGCTTCGACCGGATCCGCACTGCCGGCTGAGCGGGGACCTCAGGACCAGCCGGACCCGGGTACGTGAACCGAGGTGGTGAGGTCGACGGCCTCGATGTCCGAAGACCTCAACTCTTCACCGCACACACTGCAACCCAAGCGTGCTTCGAACCGTTTACCGCAGGCCTTGTGATGGAGAACGATGTCCGGGCCGTCCGCGGATCTGAACCAACGCTGACCCCAGGAGATCATGCACATCACCACGGGGAAATACGCCGTGCCCTTGGCGGTGAGTCGATACTCCGACCACTGTGGGCGATCCGGAAGCGGACGCGTTTCCATCACACCGATCTCGGTGAGGTGCTTCAAGCGATCCGCGACTATCGCCGGTGGTGCACCGGTGATCTCGGCGAACTCTCCGTAGCGGCGAGCGCCTCGGAAAGCTGCACCGATGATCGCCGCTGACCAGCGATTGCCGACAAGTTCCATCGTGTGAGCCAGAATCTCCGGACGGCGTTCGGACTTGGTGGAGCGTCGCCGCGATGTTGCTTCCGGGACACTGCGTGAGAAGTCCCCACTCGGACCCATTTGGGAGTCCAGGGATCGTACGTCCACGTCCTCGCCGCACTCCTTGCAGCGCAGGATCGGGGTGAAGTCGTTTCCGCAGGTGCTGTGCCGCAGTGGTGGAAGCGGCTGGGTTTCATTGGGCGCCCACTGCTTCTCCCACGACCACATGGTGATCAGGACGGGCCAGATCGACTGCCCTTTGCGGGTGACCGAGTATTCGTGCCTGGGCGGGTTCTGCTGATACTCACGACGCTCGAGCATTCCGCCGGCCGTCAGGACCGCCAACCGTGAGGACAATACAGAGTTGGAGATTCCCCCGAGGGCGAGCCAGTCGTTGTATCGCCGCGACCCCAACAGGGCGAATCGCAGAATCCAGAGGTTCCACTCGTCCCCCAACAACCCGAGCGTGACGGCCAGTGCGTTCGGACCGCCGGCAGGCAACTCGGTGACGCCCGCCGACGCGGTGGGTGTCGAAGATCCGGCTGCATTCACTCGTACCACCCCGAAATCATAGGCCGCGCACCCTGCGGCACCGCGAGACCGTACCGAATGGTCTGCAGAAAGAGTCGGGAATCACTCGGTGCGGGCAATGAGTAACGCTTCCTGAGTGATCTGGCAGATCTGGAGTCCGGACTGATCGAAGACCGCGGCATTCACTACTGCTCTGCCGGTGTGAGCTGTGGGGGTCGAGTGCTCGAAGAGCAGCCACTCGTCCGCCCGCACAGGGCGTTGAAACCACATCGTGTGATCGAGGGACACACCAGTCCAGTCCGTGTCGAGCGAGTGCTCCTGCCCGATGTCGTAGCCGTGCGGAGTCAGCGCGGTTGCCATCAGCATCAGATCACTGGCATAGGCGAGAGCAGCCACGTGAATCAGCGGATCGTCGCTCAGCCGCTGAGCCGAACGCATCCAGATGTTGCGCGGAGGCGCCGCCGAATGCGTCGTGGGGGCCTGCGAATCGATGGGGGACACACGAATCTCGATGGCGGAGAACTCCTCCCACACCTCTCCCAGCCCGCCGTCTGCCTCGGCCAACTCCTGCAACGTCACGCACTCAGCGGGCGGGAGTGCGGTAGGTACTGCGCGACTGTGAGTGATGCCCTCGTCGATCGAGGAGGCAGAGACCGTCGAACGGCAGACGAGTCGTCCGTCCTGGTGGACGTCGACGCCTCTGGTGGACAGGCGTTTTCCGTCCCGAAGGCGATCTACCGAGAACTCGGTCGCGCGATTCGTCGACCCCGGGCGAAGGAAGTGGGTGTGGACGGAACTGATCGCTTTGCCGTCGGTAACCGTGTGCCCGGCTGCGAGAATCGACTGGGCTACCAGTTGGCCGCCGAACAGCTGAGGCAGCCGAACACCGTCGTTCGACCCTTGCCACCGGTCCGGGCCGGTCGATTCCAGATCGAAGACGTCGGCGAGACCACTCGTGGGGGCGCTCACGACGCGTGGTTTCGTGCCGGACGGGGTGGACGAGGTAAGAATCCGCTGGTCCGGGCGACGTAGTCGTCGTAGGCCTGCCCCTTGCTCTTGCGCATGCCGCGTTCGAGAAGGGCCTTACCGCTGTAGCTCACCAGCAGTTTGATCATGACGATCGGAGAGACGATCGTGATCAGCGCCAATGGATCACCAAGCGCGAGGATGAACAGTCCGACCCAGACGCATGCATCACCGAAGTAGTTGGGATGGCGGGTCCAGGCCCAGAGCCCACGGTCCATCACCTTCCCGGCATTGGCCGGATCAGCTTTGAAGCGGGAAAGTTGGTAGTCTCCAACCGATTCGAAGACGAAGCCGACGGTCCAGACCGCGATGCCGATCGCGCCGAGGACTCCGAGGGCGCGAAACTCGTACATCGCGAACTGGACGGGCAGCGACACCACGAGAATGAGAACGCCCTGGAGGCCGTAGATTTTGCGAATCAGGAACGGAACCAGCGGTCCCTGTTGATGTTTGAGCAGGGCAGTATAGCGCTTGTCCTGCCCGTGCCCACGGTTTCGGAAGCCGATGTAGAGGCCGAGTCGCATTCCCCAGACCACGGTCAGAGCCAGCACGACGAGGCGACGCAGATCGTTGCCGTCCGACCCGATGGACGTCAGGTACGAGACGACGGCGACGACGGCGAAGCCAGGCCCCCAGCAGATGTCGATGATCGAGTGATTGTTCATCCGGATGGCGACGGCCATCACGACTGCGATGAAGACGAGGACGGCGAGTGCGCTCACACCGAAGTTCAGTGCAAGGTCGCCCACTGGGATGTCGGTCATGCGCGCGCTTTCTGATTGTGGTGGTCGAGCAGTTCGGAAGCGAAGTCCGCGAAGGCTTCCTGTGCGCTCGGATAGGTGTGAGGAGCGCCGAGTCGGCTGGTCACGAGTAGCGCGTCGAGCGCTTTGGCATCGAGTTCTGTGGTGGTGGGCAAGAATTCGGTCGAGCCCTCGACGGCGTCGGCCGAACGCACCCCGTTGCCTGCCGTGACGATCACCTGCCCGTTGGTCGTGGACTCGGGATCGACGAGGGCGGTGACCACCGGGGCTACCAGGTCGGCACCCATGATGTCGATGAATCGTGGATCCATTCCGGATTCGGTCATCTGCGTAGTGGCATAGGGCAGTACGACATTGGTGAACACATTGCGACTCGCACCTTCGCCGGCTGCGGTGCGTCCCAATGCGATGACGGCACCCTTGCTGGCGGCGTAGGCGGACACGGTGGGTTCTCCGTGCAGTCCTGCGGTCGAGGCAATCATCACGATGCGCCCGAATCCGGCTTCGCGCATCACTCGGGAGGCTTCGGCGGCGACCAGTGCGGTTCCGACGACGTTTGTCGTGATGACGGTGCTGAGGTTCTCGGCGGTGGTGCGATGAAGCATCTGTGGACCGCTGACCGCGGCGCTGGTGATGCAGAAGTCGAGTCGTCCGAACCGAGTGAGAGCGTCGTCCACCAACTTTCGGCCGACCTCGGGGTCGGTGACGTCGTCGTGGTTGGCGACGGCCTGTCCACCGGTTTCGAGGATTTCGTCGACGACCTGATCTGCAGGCCCTCGGCCGCTCCCGTCGAGTGTGCGATTCCGATTGTTGACGATCACCGTGACCCCTCGGCTCGCGAGATGCAGTGCGACGGCACGGCCGAGGCCCTTACCCCCTCCCGTGACGACGGCAACGCGGCCGGAGAGTGAACTGACGGTCATGAGGCGATCCGTTCGACGAGCACCGCGACTCCGACACCGGCTGCGCCGCTGACCGCGGCCACACCGTAGCGTCCGTCGCTCCGTACCAGTTCGTCGACACATGCGCCGACGAGAATTGCTCCGGTGGCGCCGAATGCATGGCCCATCGCCATCGTGCCTCCGTTGGGGTTCATGCGGTCCGGCCCGGCGTCAAGATCGCGGCGGAACCGTAGGCAGAGCGCGGAGAAGGCCTCTGCGAACTCGAACACGTCGATGTCCTGTGGACGAAGCCCGGCTCGCGCGATGACTGCCTCCACGGCGCTCTGACCCGCAGTGAGCATGAGGACCGGATTCACCGAAGTCGAGGCGGATCCGATGATCCGTGCGCGAGGGGTCAAGCCGGCTCTCGCCGCGGCTTTCTCGGATCCGAGGAGTAGGAGCGCTGCGCCGTCGGCCATGGCGGGAGAGGATCCGACGGTGTGCAGGTGTTCGACCTTGCCGACCTCAGGGTAGGCGGCGAGCGCGAGTGCATCCTGACCGGCGGCGCCGAGCCCTTCGAAGGCCGGAGGCAGCGCGGCGAGTCCCTCTGCCGTCGTCTCTGCCCTGACCAGTTCGTCGTGCGCGATTCCGGCTTCACCATTTCTGCCGGGGACAGGCACAACGGACCGCTCGAATGCGCCGTTGCGCCAGGCCTCGGCAGCCTTGTGCTGGGTTTCGACGCCGTACGCATCCAACTCGTCGCGGGAGTACCCCTCGATCGTGGCATTCAAGTCGGCGGCAACACCCATATGGATGGAACCGATCTGCGCGATAGTTGCCGGATCGGTCCACAGCGGTCCGCGATCACTGAACATCGGAGTCCGGGAGACGCTTTCGACGCCACCGGCCACGACGAGGGACACGTCGTCGCCGCGAATGCGGGCCGCGCTCTGGCCAACTGCGTCGACGCCGGATGCGCAGAATCGGTTGAGGGTTGCGCCGGGGACGGAGTCGCCCCAACCGGCAAGGAGTGCGGCAGTTCTAGCGATGTTCGCGCCCTGCTCGTCCACCTGCGATGCGCAACCGAGAACGACGTCGTCGATCTGTTCTGCGGCGAGGTTCGTTCGACCCTGCAAAGCCTTGGCCAGGTGGACGACAAGATCGACTGGGCTGTGTTCGTGGAGGGCGCCTCGCGCCGATGCTCGACCGCGCGGCGTTCGCACGTAGTCGAGGACAAAAGCATCAGTCATTTTCAACCCTTCAATTAGTAGAGTTACTCTGCTAGTTGTAGTACGGTTGCGGTGAAATTACAACCGCCGTTGCGCGGGTATCTCGGTGACGTCACCGAGGCCGGATCGGCAAGGGGAGAGGTCATGACTGTTTCGAACATTTGGATTCTCGGCGGGTACCAATCCGACTTCGCACGGAACTTCACCCGTGAGGAACTCGATTTCGCGAACCTTGCCGAAGAGGTGGTGAACCACACCCTGGATGCGGCGAAGGTTCCTGCCACCGACATAGAGGTGATCCACGTCGGTAATGCCTTCGGGCAATTGTTTGCCGGCCAAGGTCAGCTGGGCGCGATGCCCGCCACCGTGCATCCAGACCTGTGGGGTGTGCCCTCGTCTCGGCACGAGGCGGCGTGCGCATCGGGCAGTATCGCTGTACTTGCAGCGATGGCAGACCTGCGCGCCGGCAACTACGACGTGGCTCTGGTGATGGGTATCGAACTGGAGAAGACGGTTCCGGGTGATGACGCGGCTGGCCATCTGGGCGCTGCAGCCTGGGTCGGACACGAAGGTCAGGAAGCAAAATTCATGTGGCCGTACATGTTCGACCGTGTGTCGAAGGAGTACGGGCGGCGTTACGGGATCGACGAATCTCACCTTCGCGCGATCTCGCAGATCAACTTCGCAAACGCGAAGAACAACCCCAACGCGCAGACACGCGGTTGGGCGGTGCCCGATCTACTCGGAAATGCGGGTGGTGACGACACCACCAATCCCGTTGTGGAAGGTGGTGTTCGACGATTCGATTGCAGTCAGGTGACCGACGGTGGCGCCGGGGTTGTGCTGGTGACGGACAAGTACCTCCGAGAGCATCCTGATGCCGCGGCGACTCCGCTGGCCCAGATCGCGGGCTGGGGTCACCGGACAGTTGGTTTAGGTCTCGAGCAGAAGCTGGCCCGCGACGCCGATAATCCCTACGTGATGCCACACGTTCGGGATGCGGTGATGGGTGCCTTCTCCCGGGCCGGAGTCGACCTGGCCGGGATAGACGGGATCGAAACACATGATTGTTTCACGGCGAGTGAGTATCTCGCGATCGACCACATCGGTCTGACCGCGCCCGGCGAGTCGTGGAAAGCCATCGAGAGTGGTGATATCGCCATGGGCGGCAAGCTACCGATCAACCCCAGCGGCGGTCTGATCGGCGGTGGTCATCCGGTGGGTGCCAGTGGTGTTCGAATGCTTCTCGACGCGGCCCATCAGGTGACGGGAACGGCCGGCGGTTTCCAAGTCGAGGGTGCGAGCCGCTTTGCGACGCTCAACTTCGGTGGAAGTACGGCCACCACCGTCAGTTTTGTCGTCGACGCAGTTTCCTGAAAGTGCAGCCCAACCCAGCCTTTCCCCATCAGTCGAAAAGAGAATTCCATGGACGTCGAAATCGTAGGCAAGTTGTTGTCCACCCTTCCCACCGATGACGATCACCCGTATCGCACCGGCCCGTGGCAACCCCAGACCACCGAGTTCAAAGCGGACAACCTCGAAGTCGTATTCGGTGAGGTTCCGAAAGACCTCGACGGTGTCTACCTGCGTAACACCGAGAATCCGCTCCATCCCTCGATGAAGGCGTATCACCCCTTCGACGGTGACGGCATGATTCACATCGTGGGCTTTCGCGACGGAGAGTCGTTCTACCGCAACCGATTCGTACGTACCGACGGCTTGGCGGCCGAGCAGGACGCCGGCGCTGCGTTGTGGGCCGGGCTTGCCGAGTCTCCCAAACTCAGTCGCCCCGAGGGCGGCAAGGGTGCGCGCACCCGGATGAAGGACGCGTCCAGCACCGACGTCGTCGTTCACCGGGGGACTGCTCTCACCAGCTTCTACCAGTGCGGAGATCTGTATCGTCTCGATCCGATGTCGGCGGAGACACTCGGCAAGGAAAGCTGGAACGGCAAGTTCCCCTTCGAATGGGGTGTGTCCGCGCATCCGAAGGTGGACGACAAGACCGGAGAAATGCTGTTCTTCAACTACAGCAAGGAAGCGCCGTACATGCACTACGGCGTCGTGGACTCGGCCAACGAGTTGGTCCACTACGTCGACGTCCCACTTCCCGGTCCGCGCTTGCCGCACGACATGGCCTTCACGGAGAACTACGCGATCCTCAACGACTGCCCCTTGTTCTGGGATCCGGTTCTGCTGGAGAAGGGCGCGCACGTCGCGAATTTCCATCCCGATATCCCGCTGCGTCTCGGAGTCATCCCACGCCGCGGAAATACCTCTGACATCAAGTGGTTCGAAGCCGATCCGACCTATGTCCTGCACTTCGTGAACGCCTACGAAGAGGGCGACGAGATTGTTCTGGACGGTTTCTACCAGGGTGATCCGGAACCGTCGGACAACGGTATGGGCAATCAGTGGGAGCGCGCCTTCCGTTTCCTCGCTCTCGATCGTATGCAGACCCGGCTTCACCGCTGGCGTTTGAACCTGGTCACCGGAGCCACGCGTGAAGAGCAACTCAGTGACTCGATCACCGAATTCGGCATGATGAACGGGAATTTCGCGGGCGAGAAGTACCGATACGCCTATGCGGCTTCGGGTAAACCGTCGTGGTTCCTGTTCGACGGCTTGGTCAAACACGATCTGCTGACGGGCAACGAGGAACGATTCTCCTTCGGTGACGGTGTGTACGGCAGCGAGACTTCGATGGCGCCGCGCGTGGGTGGTACCGCCGAAGACGACGGCTATCTCATCACGTTGACCACTGACATGAACGAGGATGCGTCCTTCTGCTTGATCTTCGACGCTGCCCGCGTCGGAGACGGACCGTTGTGTAAACTTCGCCTTCCCGAACGAATTTCGAGTGGTACGCACTCGACGTGGGCTCCGGGTGCCGAGCTCCGACGCTGGCAGAGTGCCGACACCGCCGCCGAAGCGGTCGGACTGTGACGGGCACGCACGACGCGGGCACGTGGGAGATCCTGCGACAGGTGGTGATCGGTGCACGAGACGTGGACAAGACCGGTCACCAATTGCGCGAAGCATTGAATCTGGCACCAGGATTCGCGGATCCACTGCTCGAAGACATCGGTTTGGCCGACGAGACCTTGGCCGTCGGGCCGCAGGCATTTCTCGAGATCGTCGCGCCGCTCGACGAGACGGTCTCGCTGGCGAGATGGATCCGCAAGGGCGGAGGGGAGGGCGGCTATGCACTCTCGATCCAGGTTTCGAACATCGAGCCCTATCTGGAACGTGCAGCTGCGGCCGATGTTCGGACGGTGGCAGATCTCGAGGCCTACGGTCACCGGATCGTCCAACTTCATCCCGGTGATCTCGGACTGCTCGTAGAACTCGACGAGATTCCCGACGCCGACGAGTGGTTCTGGGATGAGACGGAGAAGGAGGTTTCCCTCGATCCCTGGGTCGACGACATCCTCGGCGTCGACGTGTCCTCGCCCGATCCGGCCAGGACGGCGACGCTGTGGGCCGAAGTGTTCGGAAAGAAACCGGTCTCGGCGCAACCACTCTCGATCAGGCTGGGATCACGCGTCGTGTCGTTCGTTCCGGGGGAGCGGTCGATGCTCACTGCAATCGATCTGGCGGCGTCGAGCGGCGCGTCTGCCGTCGAGCCCGGGCTGAGTGTCGGCGGCGTGGAGTTCCGGATTCACCCACGCTGAGCGTGCTTCACATCGAACGACAGAATTCGGGGCCGATCGCTCGAAGCGACCGGCCCCGAATTGGTGTCATGGACTCAAGCGAAGTCCTGTCGCAAACGAGTCTTGAGCAGCTTCCCGCTAGCGTTGCGTGGCAGCTCCTCGATGAACCGAACTGCACTGGGGCACTTGAAGTGAGCCAGTCGCTCGCGTGACCACTCGATGATCTCCGCTTCGGTTGCATCCGAATCAGCAGCTCGAACGACCACGGCAAGGGGAGTCTCACCCCACCGATCGGAGTGAACGCCGACTACCGCGACCTCGCGGATGCCGGGGTGCCCGGAGAGAACACTCTCCACCTCGGCCGGATAGACGTTCTCACCGCCGGAGACGATCATGTCCTTGAGGCGGTCGTGGAGGTAGAGATAGCCGTCCTCGTCGAACGATCCGCCGTCTCCGGTGCGAAGCCAGTCGCCGTCCAACATGGTGGCCGCAGTTGCTGCTTCGTTACGCCAGTAACGCTTCATGACGTGAGCGCCGCCGATGACGACCTCGCCGCGGGTACCGACCGGGACGTCTTCGAGCGTCACGGGATCGACTATGCGGATGGGCACTCCGAACATCGGCTGCCCGACGGACTTCAACCGATGCGCGGTCGACTCGTCGGTCGCCCGATGATCTTCCGGGGTCAGCATGGTGACGCCGCCGGTCGACTCGGTGAGTCCGTATGCCTGCAGGAAACTACACCCGAAGACCTCGGTCGCGTCTTGCAACAGGGGAAGTGGCATCGGCGCGGCTCCGTAGACCAGGAACTGCAGGGCACTCCAATCTGCCTCGCGCACAGCCGGAAGGGAGGTCAGGACGCTGATCACCGCGGGAACGGCGACCGCATGCGTGACTTTGTACTCCTGCATCAGCGCGACGAGTTCGAGAGGTCCGGCGATGGTCTCGAGCAGTAGAGCGCCACCGCCGAGCGTCGTGACCAGGGCGAGACCCAGTCCGGCCACATGGAAGAACGGAACCGGGCACATAGCCACGGAGTCGGTGTCGAGATCGAGCAGGTGATACATGGTGGCGAGGGCACGGCCGAGGTTGGCGCCGGTGAGTTCGATTCCCTTGGGGTGACCGGTGGTTCCCGACGAGTAGAAGATCAGCGCTGTGTCGTCGGGGCGGCGCGACGACCCCGGATCGTCGTCGCCGACACCGGAAAGCCAGTCGTTCCACGAGATCGAGTTTCCGGCGCCATCCACCGTGACGACGGTCCGGACGCTACCGACCGCCGCGGCGACGTCGGAGAGGCCCTCATCGCCTGCTCCGAGTACGACGACGGTCGGCTCGCTGTTGCTCAGGATGTAGCCGACCTCGCCCGGTGCCAGCCGATTGTTGACGGCCGTCAGAATCGAGCCCATCTTCGAAGATCCGTACAGGACGGAGAGGAAAGACGGTGCATTGGCCCCGATGTACGCCACCCGGTCGCCGGGTCGAACACCATCGCGCAGAAGTGCATTCGCGACACGATTTGTTTCGATGTCGAGTTCACGGAAACTGGTACGCCCGTCATCGGAGATGACGGCGGTGCTCTCCGGACTGGCAATCGCCCGGCTGCGCAGCAAGTCTTCCAGATTCTGCACGGGGCGACCGTCGGGCAGGAGCGCGTTCACGGAAGGTTCACGGACGGCAGGTTCACGGACGGCAGGTTCACGGGTGGCAGGTTCACGGGTGGCAGTCGAACCTACGGCCGTCGGCTGAGTTGTCATGCTGAATGCTCCAATCTGAAGGGGGCAAAGACAGGGGGTTCGAAAATGCCGACGGGAGCAGCGAGTACATGCTCGACGGCGCGTAGTGCCGGGCCTGCAGTGATGAACTGACCGGCTGTTGTGCGACTGTTCGGATCTTGTGGTTCGACCAGGTTGACGGTCATCACGATCTCGGGTTTGCCGAAGAGGTGGACTTCCCATTGGTCCCGTCCCGCGTATTCGTCGCGATCAGGTTCCATGGTCCAGATGATGGCGAGGGTGAGGAACTGCTTTCCGTCGACCATTGCGTGCCAGCGCCATTCGGTGGTTCCGACGGTTCCCGCGGCGATGCGTCCGGCGGCGACGTCGAGATCCGTACGTGCCGGAACGACCCTGTGATCGGACACGACCTCGTCGTAGGTGACGCCCAGGCGCTCGCACATGAACGCGATGGTCTCGAGGTACAGCGACGCGTACAGCGAGGGCAACGGCCCGGTTCCGTCCAGTTCCTCCGGGGGCGAACCCATTCCCATGACGGTGAACGCGAAGTCGGGGTCAGGCATGCCGCGAGCGTCGAGCACCTCGTCGATCGTAATTCGGTCGAGTTCGATCGATGTTCCCGTCAGCGCCAACGCCAATCGCTCGCCGATGACACCTGGGCTCACGCCGACCCCGTAGAGCGTCGAATCGCCTTCCTTGCATGCTTGGGCGAACATGTGCTCGCGTTCGGTGCCGTGTGCGCGGGGGAAGTGCTGCCCGGCCGTCGTGATCACGTTGATCCCGGCGCGAAGCAGACGGCACAGATCGTCGTCGTGGCGTTCGTACGGAATCTGCAAACGCGGACTGTGGATGAGAACCTGTGGGCGCGAGCGGATGATCTCGTCCACGTCGCGTGTAGCGATCACCCCCGTCGGTGCTCGTCTGGCGATGTCACCGGCGTCTCGACCCGCCTTGGCGTCGCTGTACACGTACAGGCCGACCAACTCGAGGTCGGGACGATCGATGATTCCGCGTAGCGCTGTCTTGCCGATGGCACCGGTCGCCCACTGGGCAACACGAATCGGATCGCTCATGATCGAGTGGTCAGTTCGCCGGCGAAGAGGAGCTTGCCCAGACCGCGTTCGTACCGAATCGGGTCGCGTGCCAGACGCGCACGGGCATCGATTGCCATGAAATCTGTGTCGCACGTCCACTCACCGCGTTGCGTGGCGGCGAGTCCGGTCGCGGCGATGTCCAGAGGATTTTCCTTGTGGCCCTGAACATGTGACGCCATGCGGGTATCGACGCTGCCGACGATCAACGACGTGACGGTGATGCCGTGCGGTTCGAGTTCGGCGCGAGCGATGCCGCCGAGCGACAGAGCAGCCGCCTTGGCCGGTGAATAGCCACCCATGAAGGCGGTCGGAGCGATTGCGGCCACCGACAGGACGTTGACTATCGATCCTCCGCCGCGGGCGGCGAGTACCGGCGCGAAGGCGCGGATCATCGTCAGAGGCCCGAAGTAGTTGACCTCCATCTCGGCTCGCGCAGCCGCTTGGTCGTCGGCCTCGATCAACCGATTCCCGGTGAACAGTCCGGCATTGTTGACGACCACTGTGGTGTCACCGCACGCCCTGGCCGCTGCATCGACGAGTCCTGGATCGGTCACGTCGAGTTCGACGATGTGTGCTCCGGTGGATCGCAGCTCGGCGGGCGCCTCGTCGGGATTTCTCACCCCTGCATAAATTTTGGCGGCACCCATCGACTTCGCCTGTTGGACGAAGGCCAAGCCGAGCCCTCGATTGGCGCCGGTGACGAGGACAGTCGCGCCCTCTATCGGCGTTCCGCGAAACCTTGTCATGAGTGCTCCTGTGTCTGCCGTGTGTAGATGAGGTCGTCGGGAAATTTCTTGCTCTTCTTCAAAGACGTTTCAGGCGCGAGCATCCCGAAGATCCAGCCTTCGGCTGTGGCCATGTCGTGGTTCCAGTCCCACCGCAGTGCGCGGTGGCGGATTCCCCACCTGCCGTCCTCGTAGCCGAAGCGGTCGATCAGGCGCGCCGCGGTGAGTGTGTCGGCTATGCCGTCCGAGTGCTTGATTCGCGCGAAGGCAAGCACGTAGGACTCGACGTGTGCTGTGGCCCCGTCGAGTTCGATCAGGACGTTGGTCATTGCGTGGGTCGTCAGTGACCGTGGGTGAGTGATGGCCCCGGCGATGTGGTCGATGTAGTCGTCGGCGGTGCCGGTGAAGACACCCCCGTGGTCTTCGGTTGCGCCGGGTAGATAACACCGCCTGGCGTCCTCGACGTCTCCGCGATCGGCAGCTCGGAGGAAACGAGCCAGAACCTCGTAGATTTCCTGCTTGGCGACGAGAGCGTCGACCCGGCTGTAGTCCCTGACGTCTGGGCCCCCGCCGCTGTCGACTGCGTGAATGTTGTTGGACCTCACGATGATGTCCCTTCTCGGCTCCGGATCGGGGGCCGCACGTTGACGGAGTGCCTCTGTTTACTGTAGTAATCTCTATCACACTGTTAATTGAAGTGTCACGAGGAGGTGAAACCAATGCTTGGAAACACACCACCCGCACAACCTGCGAATGACCCGGTCGTACTCACGCTCTCCGATGTATCGATCGAATTCGGCGGAGTCACGGCTCTCGACGACGTCGGCTTCGACGTCCACGCCGGCCAGATCTGCGGACTCATCGGGCCGAACGGCGCTGGTAAGACCACGCTGTTCAACTGCATCACAAGGATTTACGAACCGAGTCGCGGTGTCATCACCTGGCAAGGAACCGACCTCTTGGGATTGCGGCCCTATGCATTGGCATCTGCAGGGATCGCTCGGACCTTCCAGAATCTCGCACTGTTCAGCGGCATGAGCGTCTTCGACAACACCATGGTCGGCGGATCGTCTCGGGGCCGCTTCGGACTGGCGAGCGGGCTTCTCGGCTGGCCTCCAGCGCGCGCCCGAGTCCGAGAACTGCGAGAGAAGGCCTGGTACCTGCTCGAACGCCTCGAACTCGTCGACGTCGCGAACGCGCCGGCAGCAGGCCTTCCGTTCGGAACACTCAAGCGCGTCGAACTGGCACGAGCATTGATGTCCGAGCCTTCGCTGCTTCTGCTCGACGAGCCCGCCGGCGGGCTCACACACAGCGAAGTCAAGGAGTTGGGAGAACTGATCGTCTCGCTCCGCGACGACTTCGGCTTCGGAGCGCTTCTGGTCGAACACCACATGGGATTGGTGCTGGGTATCTCCGATCACGTTGTCGCACTGAACTTCGGCCACAAGATCGCTGAAGGTACTCCGGCGGAGATCCAGCAGAACGACGCCGTGATCAATGCTTATCTGGGGCGAGCGGCATGAGCCTGCTGAGCGTCGATGATCTGCATGCCGGTTACGGGCGAGGCAATGTACTGCACGGGGTGTCGCTCGACGTGGAACCCGGCGGGGTCGCTGTTGTTCTCGGCGCGAACGGTGCCGGCAAGACCACCATGATGCGCGCGCTTGCCGGATTGATTCCGCACCAGGGAACGATCACCTTCAACGGTTCGCCGCTCGGATCCAAACCTGAACGCGCCGTGGCCGCCGGCGTCAGCCTTGTCCCACAGGGCCGTGGAACTCTCGGTCAACTGTCGGTACGTGACAACCTGCTCGTCGGCGCTGCGCTTCGCAACGACAAGGCGGAGATCGAGGCCGACATCGAGCGGTGGTGTGAGACATTTCCGGTGCTCGCGAGGAGGTCCACACAGTTGGCAGGTTCGCTGTCAGGCGGTGAACAGCAGATGCTCGCGGTCGCGCGGGCATTGATGAGCCGTCCCACCCTTCTTTTGTGCGACGAACCGAGCCTGGGTCTGGCGCCCATCGTCATCGCCGAATTGTTCGACACGCTCGGTGCGATCAACCGGAGCGACGGAACTGCACTGCTGATCGTGGAACAGAATGCCGATCTCGCGATGAAACTCGCGTCGAAGGTCTTCCTGCTCGACGTAGGCACCATCGTCGCTGCCGGCACGCCCGAGGAATTTCGTTCGGACGACGTCGTGCGCAGCGCCTATCTCGGGTACCAGGAGTAAACGGTGACACTCTTTCTCGAACGACTCATCTCCGGATTGACCAACGGCTCGATCTACGCAATTCTCGCGCTGGCACTCGTGGTGGTGTTCCGTGCCACCGGCACGATCAACTTCGCTCAGGGCGAGTTGGCCCTGTTCACAACCTTCGTGGCGTGGTGGCTCACAACGATGTCCTGGCCGATCTGGGCCGCGATCGGAGCGGCTCTCGCTCTCGGCTTCCTGCTCGGGGCGTTGATGGAGCGTCTGCTCATCCGGCCGGTTCAACGTAGAAGTGACATGGCAGTGCTGATAGTGGCACTGGGATTGTTCACCGGGCTCAACTCGTTGGCCGGAATGCTGTGGGGGAGCGAAACGAAGATCATGCCGAGCCCGTTTCCCAACGGTCCCACCGACTACATCTCGGTGGGCGGCGCGCGCGTGTACGGCGTCGCACTGGGCGTACTGGTTGCGCTCGTTGTCCTACTTGTGTTGATGTCCTTGCTCTTTCGCAAGACGAGAGTCGGTCTGCACATGCGTGCCGTCGCGGACAATGCCGAATCTGCCACTCTCGCCGGAGTTCCGACCAGCCGGATACTCGCAATCGGCTGGGGTGTTGCGGCAGCGATCGGCGCACTGGCCGGTGTCCTGGTCACTCCGCTCTCGCCGCAACAACTCGGCCTCACGACCATGTTCCCGATCTTCATCGCAGCATCTGCGGCAGCGCTGTTCGGCGGTCTGGACAGTCTTGTCGGCGCAGTTGTGGGTGGGTTGACGATCGGTGTTCTGGAATCGATGCTCAGCGGCTACATTTCGGTCATCGGCGGTTCGCTGCAGCAGACATCCGCGCTACTGATCATCGTGGTGATCCTCTTCGTCAGACCCAATGGACTGTTCGGTACCAAGAAACTGGAGCGGGTATGACGACGCTTGCCGAGAGAAATGAACCCGCGGTCGCCGAAAAGGCAGTCAGGCAGCCGCGCGTGGTGGTTGCCGGATCGACGTCGTACCGGATACTCCAACTGGTTCTGCTGGTGGCTGCCGTCTGTGCCCTGCTCCTCGTGTCGCAGAGCGCGCCGTTTCGCGTAGGGCAGTTCACGAGTGTCTTCATCATCGCGATTGCCATCGCCGGACTGAATATCGTCAGCGGGTACACCGGACTTCTGTCGATCGGCCATTCTGCCTTCTTCGGCCTCGGCGCGTACACGACCGGCGTTCTGATCGTCGATCGCGGATACTCGCCGTTGACCACAATCCCGATGGCAGTCGTATTGTGTTTCGTACTAGGACTTCTCGTCGGGCTTCCCTCCTTGCGGATCAAAGGGCTGTATCTGGCCCTCGTTACCCTCGCCGTCGCTGTGGCGTTTCCCGAAGTGATCCGCAAGACCGGGGATCTCACCGGTGGCGCGGCCGGCATGGTCGTTCGTGCGAATCTTCTGGTCCCGCCGAAATGGACGGGTTTGACCCGCGCGGACACCTATCTCTGGATCTTCTGGGTTTCGGTAGTGACGCTGGCAGTGGTCATGCTCCTGATCCGCAATCTCGTCAAGAGTCGATTCGGTTTGGCAATGGTTGCGGTGCGCGACAACGAGATTGCGGCGAGTGCAAACGGCATCAACGTCGCGCGGGTCAAGATTCTCGCTTTCGGACTTTCCGGCGCGATCACCGGTCTGGCAGGTTCGCTGTTCACGATGTACATCGGCGCGCTCTCACCCGAGTCCTTTTCGTTGATGAAGTCGATCGAGTTCATCACCGGACTGGTGTTGGGCGGAATCGCAACGCAATTCGGCCCGATCGTCGGGGCGACGGCAGTGGTGTTCCTGCCGTACTACACCGGAAGCGTCACCGACGGCCCCGTGTCGGGAGTGGTGTTCGGCGCGGTGCTGATCGCGATCGTGTTCTTGATGCCGGACGGAATCGTCGGCCGGATCAACAGCGTTCTCCGACGGTTTGTCCTCGTGGTTCCCGCAGATCATCCCAAGTATCGCGAAGGTGAACCCCGCACCTGAGCGCCGTCTCCCTCGCCCACTCTCGTTTCTCTCAACTCACAGCAAGGAACTGGACGATATGAAAAGGCAGACCACGATTCCCGCAGTCATCGCCGCTGCGGCACTACTCCTTTCGGCCTGCGGAGGTAACTCCGACGCAGAGAGCAACACGTCGACCTCGGCCGGAGCAGTATCGGTCGACGACTGCAGCGATCCCAGTGGTGCCGCGGCGCCGATCACCGACAAACTCACGGTGGGGTGGAGTGGGCCGACGTCCGGCCCGCTCGCCGACGCGGTCGGCAACGTGATCGAAGGAATGCGAGCACGGTTCGAGGTCGAGAACGCGGCCGGCGGCGTCGGCGGCGTCAAGCTCGACGTCGTGGTCAAGGACGATGCCTTCTCCCCGGAGCGCGCCAAAGCCAATGTCGGAGAGTTCATTCAGAAGGACAAGGTCGACGTTCTGGGCACGTTCGGAGCAGGCCAGTTGAACGCCATCGCGGACGACCAGACCACTGCCTGTGTTCCACTGCTCTTCGCGCAGGCAGGCATGCCCGAGTTCCGGGTGATCGAAGACTTTCCGTGGACCACGGAGTATCTACCGGATCCGGGCGTCGAGATGGAGGTAGTGGTCGAAAGCCTGAAGAAGAAGTATCCGAGCGGCGCCAAGGTTGCCTTGGCCACGAACCAGACCGAGTCCGGACAAGGGATCGCCAACGGCTTCAAGTCCGCGATCGAAGGAACGAACTTCGAGATCGCAGCCGAAGAGGCGCTGACCGACCCCAAGACGGCGGCATCGACCCTCAAAGCCAGTGGCGCCGAGGTATTGGTGGTGGCCGGTGTCACCACCGATTGCCTCGCGATCACCCAGGCGATCGGACGTGTCGGATGGAAGCCCGACACCGTGATTCAACCGTCGAACTGCGTCGACGGTGCGACGCTGTATGCGCCCGCCGGTGATGCTGCCGACGGGCAGCAGGTGATGGTGTGGCTCAAGGATCCCAACAACGCCCTCTACAAGGATGACGCGGCGGTACGTGACTACCTGGCCGGTGCGGCTGCTCACGGTGCCGATTCCCCGACCAACAGCTACACCGTGAACGGCTGGGCCATCGGTGACCTGTTGGTGGACAACTTCACTCGGGCCTCTGAGTCATCCGACGGACTCTCACGCGCCAGCATCATGAGTGCCGCACGAACGCAGGACTACCACCCGCCGATGTTCATCGACGGAATCAAATTCACGATGACCGCGGACCATGCATTGGGAATCCTGGCATTCCAGCCGTTCGAGTGGAACGCCGCTACCCAGGCGTTCGAGAAGCAAGGCGACGTGATCGACATTTCCGGCCGTTACGAGAACTGAAACGAGTACGCGAATGAACAAGGCACACAGGGGATTGCACCCTCGCGTCAAGGTGGACGAATACACCTCGAAGGGGTGGTGGTCCGACGAGACGATCGATCAGGTGTTCCGGGCGCAGGTGCGGGTACGCGGTGACGAACTTGCCGTGGTTGATCCGGCGAACCGGAGCGAGTTGTCCGGCGGAGATCCGCGACGCCTCAGTTGGAACCAACTGGAGAGCGAAGTCATCGCGCTCGCTGCCGGCTTCTCCGAGGTGGGTTTGGGCCGGGGAGATGTTCTGGGCGTGCAGATGCCCAATACCGTCGAATTGGTCGAGGTCTACCTTGCAGCGTGGTCTCTGGGGATCGTGGTCTCGCCATTGCCCATGCAGTACCGCGAACGTGAAGTGGAAGGAATGGCAAACCAGGCGGCGTTTGCAGCATTTGTCACCGTACCCAGTTTTGGTGACCGACTCCCTGCTACGGAGATCGCTGCAATCAGATCCCGGATTCCCTCTCTGAGATCGGTGTTCGCCTACGCTCCCGCATCCGAGCTTCCGGCCCAGTTGCCGGCCGGTGTCGTGGGGCTGAGTCCTCGGGCGGCCACCGAAACACAGCGCAGTGAATTGGATGTCCGAATCACCGAAGATCCCAACGACCCCAACGATGCGATGACGATCTGTTGGACCTCCGGGACCGAAAGCGAACCGAAGGGGGTCCCACGTTCGCACTACGAGTGGCTGGCCATCTGCTGGGCCACGATCGACGCTCCCGACATCGGCGTCGGCGACGTCTTGCTGAACCCGTTCCCGATGGTCAACATGGCCGGAATCAACGGAATGTTCCTGCCGTGGCTCCGCACGGGATGTGTACTGGTACAGCACCACCCGTTCGATCTTCGAGTTTTCCTCGGGCAGATCGAGGCCGAGCGCGTGACGTACACGGTAGCGCCGCCTGCGCTGTTGTGGATGCTGCTCGCCGACGAGTCGATGCTCGCGGCGGTCGACCTGTCGAGCTTGACTCGGATCGGTTCGGGTTCGGTGCCACTGCAACCTCCGATGGTCCGGGGATGGCAGGAGCGATACGGAATCGGAGTCATCAACTTCTTCGGATCCAACGAAGGCATCAGTCTGCTCTCCTCGCCTGCGGACATGCCGGATCCGGACGACCGCGCACGGTACTTCCCCCGCTTCGGTGTCGAGAACTTTCGCTGGAGCACCAGAATCTCCGACTGGATGGACGTGCGCTTGGTCGACGTGGTCACCGGCGAGGACATCACCGAAGTCGGGCACCCGGGTGAGTTGCGAATCAGCGGACCGACGGTCTTTGCCGGCTATCTCGGCGATCGGCCGTCTCCGTTCGACGAACGCGGATTCCTCTGCACCGGAGACATCTTCGAGATTGCCGGTGATCACGGGCAGTTTCTCCGCTACCTGGACCGGGGGAAGGACCTCGTGATCCGCGGCGGAATGAACATCGCCCCAGCCGAACTGGAGGGATTGATCGCCGAGCATCCGGCCGTCGCGGATGTGGCCGTCATCGGCGACCCCGACGAAGTACTCGGTGAGCGCGTCGCAGCAGTGGTCACGCTGCGGCCCGAGACGGAACTCGAGCTGGACGCTCTGGTCGCGTTCCTGAAGGACAAGCGCATTGCGTCGTACAAACTTCCCGAGCGGCTGGAGATTCGGAAAGAACTGCCGCGCAATTCGACCGGAAAGATCCTCAAGCGTGAGCTTCGACAGAAGAGTGTGGCATGAGTGTGATGAACGACAGTGACAAGCTTGCGTTGGCGCGTGAGATGTTCCAGGCGTGGGACGTCATGGACTGGACACGCGTCGTCGACTTGTTCGCCGAGGACGGTGTGCTCCACAGCGTCATGCAGGAACCTCTTGTCGGCAAGGAGGCCGTTGCGGGCCGAATTGCGTTACTGGCAAGCAAGTGTGAACGGATCACACTGAAGATCGAGTCTCTCGGCGTGATCGACGGAAGGGTATTTGTGCAGCGAGTGGACGACTTCCACTTCGACGGTACCCATGGCGTCGTTCCTGTTGTCGGAATCCTCAGCATGGCAGACGGACGGATCACCGAGTGGCTCGAGTACTACGACCGTCCGACACTGTTGGAGGGAATGGGTCTTGTCTCCGACTTCGAGTAGAGGTTTGCCGACCATCGACATCTCCCTGGGGTTGTGGCAGGACCGTCCGCCGCAGGAGGTGACCGCTACTGCACGCCTCGCCGACAGACTCGGGTTCGGCCGAGTGTGGGTGGGGGAGATGGCGACGTACGACGCCTTTGCTCTGGCGACGTCAGTCGGCACCGGATTCGAGCACTCCGAACTAGTGGTCGGCCCGCTCGCGGTGACGGTTCGTGATCCGGCGATGATCGCGATCGGGGCGGCGTCGGTATCCGACCTGACCGGGCGTGACGTATCGATCGCGTTGGGTACTTCCAGCACTGTCGTGGTCGAGAAATGGCATGGGCGAAGCAGATCCGGGGCGGCACGTGCACTTGCGGAGTCCGCCCGCGGTGTGCGAGCGCTCATGAACGGCGAGCGGGGTGAAGTCGCCGGCACGGTGATGCGGACCAGTGGATACCGGCTGCGACTTCAACCGCCGGGCGGCCGGCTGATCGTTGCGGCATTCGGGGACAAGGCGCTTCGGGCCGCGGTGGAGTTGGGCGACGAACTGGTGCTCAATCTGGTCAGCCCGGAGCAAGCGGGGCGCCTGATCACACGGTGCAAGGAAATCGCTGCCGAGTTGGAAACCGGCATGCCTTTCGTGTCGGTGTGGGCACCGGCTGCCGTCGCCGAGAATGGACCGTCACAGGTGTCGATCGATCAACTTCGACGCGGGCTCGTACCGTATCTGGCTGCTCCGGGGTACTCGGACATGTTCGTCCGCGCGGGCTTCGCTGATGTGATCGAGGCAGCCAGGGCCGGGGCCGCGCCGCGCGAGCTCTTGAGCCAGGTCTCGGACGCGATGGTGGCAACGGTGGGAATCGTCGGGACTCCGGCCGATGCCCGCGAGCAACTCGAGGCGTACCGAGCGGCGGGAGTGGACTCCGTCGTGGCCGTGCCTTCATCCACTGATTCGGATCCTGCCGGCAAAGTGACCATGGAACTTCTTGCGGAGATGGCATGACGGACCCCCGACGAACTTACTCTCAGGTAAGTTCGTCGGGGGTATGTCTAACCGAAGGAGTAGCCGTGAGTGATCGCGTTCGTGTCGAGGTAGTGCAGTCGGTGGCGTACGTGACGCTCAGCCGACCGGAGAAACTCAACGGTCTCGATCTGGACATGCTCGACGCCCTGGTGGACGCCGCTCGAACTATCGAAGCTGATCGTTCGATTCGGGGCGTGGTTCTGCAAGGCGCGGGTGACGCATTCTCGGCCGGGTTGGACTTCGCTTCTGCGGGCAAGCAGCCGAGGCGGATGGCGAAGGCCTTCGCGAAATTTCCCGGTCAGAAGACCAACCTCTTCCAACGCGCGTGCTGGGTGTGGCGCGAATTGCCCGTGCCGGTCATCGCGGTCGTTCACGGGCACTGCTTCGGCGGGGGACTGCAATTGGCGCTCGCCGCAGACTTTCGATTCACCACCCCCGATTGCACGTTCTCGGTGATGGAGGCGAAGTGGGGATTGATCCCCGACATGACCGGAACGGTCACGATGCGCGAACTCGCGGCAATGGACGTCGTGAAACGCCTCGCCATGACTGCTGAACTGTTCGACGGAAATCAGGCTCTCGAGTGGGGGTTCGTGAGCGGAGTCAGCGACAATCCGATCAAGCCGGCACAGGAACTGCTGTCGCAGATCGCGGTTCGCTCGCCGGACGCCGTCGCAGCGACGAAGACGTTGCTGCACAAGACCTGGAACCGCTCGCCTCGCGGCGCGTTCTGGATCGAATCGCGGATCCAACTGGCGCTGATGCGAGGCAAGAACCACAAGATCGTGCGTACAGCGAATGCTGCGAAGAAGTTGCCGGAGTTCGCCTTTCGAAAGTTCGGCTGACAAACTCCGGCATCGCGACGCCGTTGGGCGTCCACATTCAGGTCGATCACACCATCAGGTCTCGTCCTGATCGATCCTTGATGAGCATCGTGGCGACGAACGAGACCGCCGCCAGCAGGGCGAGGTAGATCGAGATGGCAAGGGTGCCACCGGTCTTGCCGAGGAGCCACTGTGCGACGGTGGGAGCAAAGGCGCCGCCGAAGATGGTGCCTACCGCATAGGAGATCGACGCACCGCTGTAACGGATCGAAGCCGGGAACAGTTCGGCGAACAACGCGGGTTGAGGTCCGTACGACAGCCCGAGTCCGACCGAGAACAGGATCATCGCCACGTAGATCCAGCCGAGATTCCCGGTGTCGATGAGGAGGAAGAACGGCACCGCGAAGAGGACCATTGCGAGGTTGCCCACGTTCATCACCGTGGTGCGGCCGCGTCGATCCGACCAGTAGGCGCCGATCATGGTGAAAACGCCCCACGTGACGGCACTTGCGAGCGTGGCAATCAGTAGTTCGGTCTTACCCAGGCCATAGGTCTTGGTTGCGTACGCGACGATGAATCCGCCGATCACCATGTAGCCGTTGCCGTTTGTGCCGATGAAGGACAGCGCCGCGAGTACGACCTGCTTCGGGTGTTTCTTGAACAGAGTTCGGATAGGCGTGTTGCTCTCGGTGCGGCGTTCCTT
This sequence comes from Rhodococcus sp. D-46, assembly GCF_011290655.1. Lineage (NCBI taxonomy): Bacteria > Bacillati > Actinomycetota > Actinomycetes > Mycobacteriales > Nocardiaceae > Rhodococcus > Rhodococcus sp. D-46. The sequence continues at coordinate 419,215 of NZ_JAANTF010000007.1, forward strand.
GAGTTCGGCGAATACGGGTGATTCGCTGACCTTGCTTCGAATGTAGAAGCCGACGCCGATCAACACGACGCTGAGCAGGAACGGCACTCGCCATCCCCAGGTGGTGAACTGTTCGTCCGTGAGGGTGAACGTGCACAGTGCCAAAACGCCGGTGGCGAGCAACATTCCGAGCGGTACTCCCATCTGTACGAACGCTCCGAAGAATCCTCGACGCTTGGTGGGTGCGTGTTCGACGGCAAGAAGAGCGGCCCCGCCCCATTCGCCGCCCGTCGAGAATCCTTGGACGACGCGAAGCAGGATCAACAGGATCGGTGCCCAGATTCCGATCGAGGCATACGTCGGCAGCACGCCGATGAGAACCGTCGCGGCACCCATCATCGCCAACGTCGCGACCAGGACACGTTTGCGGCCGAGCCTGTCGCCGAGATAGCCGGCCACGATGGCACCGAGAGGACGGAAGACAAAGCTGATGCCGACCGTGACGTAGGAGACGATCTGGCCGGCCGAGCCCATCGGCTTGAAGAACAGGTCGGCAAAGATCAGGGCTGCAGCTTGGGCGTAGATGAAGAAGTCGTACCACTCGACGGTGGTGCCGACCATCGACGCCATCGCGGCGCGGTCGTATTCCTTCGCGGCGGGCTTGGTGCCAGTTCTGGTTGTGGTCATCGAGCTACTTTCTGCCAGTCACGTGGTTCACCGACACGGTGAAACTGCGAAGTCGGAACAGGGGAGAAACGCTGTTCGATCTGCGACGTTGCCGGTGTGCTCGGTGCATGCTTTTGGCTGACTCGGAGCGTTCCTGCGCGATCTCATCGTCGATATCGGCAACCGAATGATCGGTAGGTAATGAATTATGCAGAAGTGTGAGCGTCAACACAAGCGATGCCGGAAAAGTCTGATTGTTTGATGCGGAGCGTGCGAGAAGTCAGCGACTCACGTGTGGAGTGACGCCGCGATCCGCAGATCGATTTCCCTGGCGCTGAGCAGATGGTCGAGGACGAGAACCGCACAACCGAGGATGCCGGATTGTGCGCCGTGGCTGACCGAAGCGATCTGAAGCTTTCGGGTGGCAAGCGCCGTTGCGTTGCCGTAGACGGACTCCCGAAGCCCGGCGAGGAAGAGTTCGTCCGCCTCGGCCATGTCGCCGCCGATGATCAGGACCTCGGGATTGAGGAGATTGACCGCGCCGGAAATGACGTCGCCGATCAGTCGGCCGCTGCTTCTGATGAGCCGGCGGGCTTCGCTGTCGCCGTCCAGGGCGAGGCGGACGACATCACGCACGTGACCGACGCTTCGGCCCTGATCTCGGAGGGCATGCACGAGAGCCCAACCGCTGGCGACAGTTTCGACGCAGCCGACGTCGCCGCAGCGACACTTCATGCCCCGCGCTGCAGCGGTTTTGGTATGCCCGATCTCGCCGGACGCTCCGAGTGAACCGCGTTGGAGGACTCCGCCCATGACGATTCCTGCGCCGAGGCCGGTTGACGCCTTGATCATCAGGAGGTTGGGCGCACTCTCGCGTCGCTCGCTCAATTCGGCCAGAGCCATCACGTTGGCATCGTTGTCCGCGAACAGCGGAGCCGTGGTCACCGATGCCAGATAGGGGGCAAGCGCGACTCCGTCCCATCCCGCCATCATCGGAGAGTCGAGGCTTGCTCCCGCGGCGACGTCGACCGTTCCGGGAATGCTCAGTCCGATTCCGATGACCTCGGTAGACGCGCGGTGGACCTGGGCCAGTAGTGACGAAAGATGCTCGGCAATTTCGGGCATCAGTTCGTCGGGGCCGACCCCGACCGACTTGTCGATGTCTTCTGCCGCGAGGATCGTGCCCGCCAGGTCGGTGACGGCAAGTTGTGCCCGCGATCGACCGATGGCCACGACGAGAACCACGCCGGACGAGTTCGCGAAGGTGAGAGTGGACGGCGGCCGGCCGCCCGTCGACGGGCCCTCGTCGTCATCGGCGATCAAACCAAGCGATTGAAGTGCTGCAACCCTGGCCGATACCGCCGTCCTGGACAGGCCGGTGAGCTTCCCGATCTCGCTGCGCGTGGTCGCGGAACCGCTGCGTATCAGCGTGAATACCTCTCCCGCGGTAGCCGGAGTCGTGGACGGTCGGGTCATTGTCCTATTCAAGCATTCCTCGTCGGTAACTTCAGCGTGCGAAAGTTCGCATACTTTGTCCACAAAAAGACGTAAGTAGGTCTTGTGAAAAAGCAGAAGTAGGCATAGTCTGTGTCTTGACTCACTGCCACGGGCGTCCGAGGAGACGAGTCGCAGTTTCTGTGAAGCAGGGCGCACAAACAGGGGAGAACCTGATGAGCCGCACCGATACACAAGAGATCGTCGAGTTCGCACGTAAGTGGCAGCAGTTCGACGGTGGACCTGACGAAGAGATCTTTGTAACCTTCGGCCTCGCCCCGGACGAGTATTTCCGCAGGCTGCAGGCAATTCTCGACGACGGCGTCGTAGCGCTGACTCCGCCGGTCACCGGCGAACTCGCAACGGTCTGTGCACATCGACTCGGCCAATCGGTCAGGCGTCGATAAGTCCGACCCGGCGTCAGCCCAGAGTCACCCGAATCCGTGTCACCCGAGTAAGGAATTGAGGTCGCCATCATGCACAAGCACCTTCCGATGCCGTACCCGACCGCCGAAGTGTGGGACTGGCAGCTGCAGGGAGCGTGCCGCGGGCACGATTCCGCGGTGTACTTCCATCCGGACGGCGAGCGTGGACACGCCCGCGAGAACCGTGAACGCAACGCCAAGAAGGTCTGCGCGACGTGCCCTGTACTCCAGCAGTGCCGCGAACACGCACTCTCCGTCCACGAGCCGTACGGCATCTGGGGTGGAATGACGGAGACCGAGCGCGCAGAATATGTGCGATCGCTGCGTAAGCGCAGCAACCGGATGCCCGCGGTCGCCAACGCGAGCTGACGGTCCTTCGGAAAGGACGCCAGTGTGACCCTCGTAGCCGGTATCGATTCGTCTACCCAGTCGTGCAAAGTCATTGTCCGTGATGCCGATTCGGGAGAGCTGGTACGAGAAGGGCGGGCGGCGCACCCCGTCGGTACCGAGATAGATCCGGCATGCTGGCTCGAGGCGATGGACAGTGCAATCGCCGCGGCGGGTGGGCTCGGCGACGTCGCAGCCGTATCGGTCGGAGCTCAACAGCACGGCATGGTGTGTCTGGACAGTGGCGGCGAGGTTGTCAGACCGGCGTTGCTGTGGAACGACACTCGGTCGGCGAAGGCTGCGACCGATCTGGTCGAAGAGTTCGGCGGACCCAAGGCGTGGGCCGACGCAGTTGGTGTAGTTCCGGTCGCCGCGGTCACGGCAAGCAAGCTTCGATGGCTGGCAGATCACGAACCCGGCAATGCCGATCGCACTGCCGCGGTGTGTCTTCCGCATGACTGGTTGTCCTGGAAGTTGGGTGGGTCCGGCTCGATCGAGGAGCTTGTTACCGACGCGGGCGACGCCAGTGGAACCGGCTATTATGCTGCCTCGACGCGCGAATATCGTAAAGATTTGCTGGCGTTGGCATTTCGCGGTCGAACCCCGCATGTTCCCCGAGTTGCATCGCCGAACGAAAAGATCGGAAGTACACGTTCCGGAGGTATTGTCGGGCCTGGCACCGGTGACAATGCCGCAGCCGCACTGGGTTTGGGAGCAGTTCCCGGTGACGTGATCATCTCGATCGGAACATCCGGCGTCGTCTCGGCTGTATCGGCCACCCCCACGCACGATCCCGGCGGGAACGTGGCAGGATTCGCGGACGCAACCGGCCTGCACTTGCCGCTGGTGTGCACTCTCAACGGCGCGCGCATTCTTGATGCGACGGCGTCCATTCTCGGTGTCGATCACGCCGAACTGTCGCGGTTGGCGTCGACGGCGCCCCTCGGAAACGACGGGCTGGTCATGATTCCGTACTTCGAGGGTGAACGGACGCCCAACCGCCCTGACGCCACGGGGGCCATGCACGGATTCCGGCTGCAGAACTCGACGCCTGCGCACTTTGCACGAGCCGCAATCGAAGGGCTCCTGTGCGGCTTGGCCGACGGCGTCGACGACCTGGTTCGTCAAGGCGTCGAGGTGAAGCGAGTTCTCCTCGTGGGAGGCGGAGCGAAGTCGCGCGCTCTCTGTGAGATCGCGCCGGCAATTCTCGGAGTGCCGGTCGTGATCCCTGCTCCGGGTGAGTACGTCGCCGAAGGGGCATGCAGGCAAGCAGCATGGGCACTGTCCGGGGACACGCAGCCGCCGGTGTGGCCGAAACCGGAAGAGCGACGATTCGACGCCGAACCAGCTCCCCACGTGCGCGAGCGCTACGCGTCGTTGCGCGAACTCACCGAAGGTGTCTGAGCGCTCCCTACAGAAGCCCGAACTTCCGCACTGCGTCGAGTAGCGCGTGCGGGCGTTCGGTCGTCGGCAGGGGATCGACGAGTGCGAACTGGCAACCGACGTCACGGGCAGCGCCGTCGGCGATGTCGCTGTCACCGACCATCAGAGTCTGTGCCGCATCCACATCGAGTTGTGCGAGGGCGTACTCGAAGATCGCCGGTTCGGGCTTGACTGCACCCACCTCGAACGAGAGAACGAACTCGTCGACCCAGACGTCCCAGCCGCGGTCGGCGAACGCCGGACGGATGTCGAAGACGATGTTGCTCAAGACGGCAGTGCGTATGCCCTTCTCCGACAGTGACTTCAGGACCTCGCCGGTATCCGGGTACGGCGACCACTGATCCGGATCGACCAGCAGGGCGTAGAAAGCTTCGGCCCGAACCGGATCGGGCACCCCGGACTTACTCAACACGTCGAGGTAAGCCTGACGATGCAACTTCGGATCCCGGTCGCGGTTCTCCCACGCGTAGATCCCCGCTTCGTCCATCTCCACGGTTCTGCCCACCGGCGCGGTCATCCGACGCATCAGCTCGGCTTGAGCGTGCACGTCGAGCGGATCGCCTTGGTGATCGACGAGGTGCTCGGTCCAATCGTCGCTCTCCTCCAAACGGAAGAGGGTTCCGGAGAAATCGAACAGCGTCGCGGCGATATGTCCGTCTTGATGGGCCGTGCTGTCAGTGTTCACCTCGACAGGTTATCGGCGTCCGCTTTCCGATGCGTGATGTGAGCCAGTGCACGCGTACTTTGAGAGAGCACATTTTCCGAGGTTCCCCCGACGGGCACGATTTCGATGCCCCGGATGAACCGTATGACGAGGGGGATCCTCCGTGTCCGACCACGCGAATACACCAGACCTGACGAAGCCGTCCGGCGAAGACCCCCACCTCTCACGTCAGCTGTCCAACCGGCATATCCAGCTGATCGCCATCGGTGGTGCCATCGGCACCGGACTGTTCATGGGATCGGGCAAGACGATCTCGCTCGCCGGGCCCTCCGTGATCTTCGTGTACATGATCATCGGATTCATGCTCTTCTTCGTCATGCGGGCGATGGGGGAGCTGCTGCTCTCGAACATGGCGTACAAGTCGTTCTCCGACTTCGCCGCGGATCTGCTGGGCCCCTGGGCGGGATTCTTCACCGGCTGGACCTACTGGTTCTGCTGGATCGTCACCGGCATCGCGGACGTCATCGCGATTTCCGGGTACTTCAAGTACTGGTGGCCAGGGCTCGCGGCGTGGATTCCTGCTTTGCTGACGATCGCGACGCTGTTGCTCCTCAATCTCCCGACCGTTCGCGCCTTCGGTGAAACCGAGTTCTGGTTCGCGCTGATCAAGATCATCGCCATCGTCAGCCTGATCGTCGTCGGCATCGTCATGGTCGTCTCCGGGTTCACGGCGCCGAACGGTGCCACCTCCGGTATCGACAACCTCTGGAACGACGGCGGGATGTTCCCGACCGGATTCATGGGCTTCGTCGCCGGCTTCCAGATCGCCGTGTTCGCCTTCGTGGGTATCGAGCTCGTCGGTACGACGGCAGCCGAGGCGAAGGACCCGGAGAAGAACCTGCCGAAGGCCATCAACTCCATCCCCATTCGTGTCCTGCTGTTCTACGTCGTTGCACTGACCGTGATCATCGCGGTGACTCCGTGGCGTGAAATCAGCGCAGACAAGAGTCCGTTCGTCGCCATGTTCACACTCGCCGGCCTCGGCATCGCTGCTTCTGTCATCAACTTCGTCGTGCTGACCTCCGCTGCATCTTCGGCCAACTCGGGTATCTACTCCACCTCGCGCATGGTGTTCGGCCTTGCGCAGGAAGGCGACGCACCGAGGGCCCTCGGCAAGCTGAACTCACGCAAGGTCCCCGCGAACGCCCTGATGTTCTCGTGCATCTTCCTGCTGGCTTCGTTGATCCTGCTGTTCTCGGGCGATTCCGTGATCGAGGCCTTCACCGTCGTCACGACCATTTCGGCGCTGCTGTTCATGTTCGTGTGGACGATCATCCTGGCGAGCTACATGGTGTACCGGAAGCGTCGTCCGCACCTGCACGAGGCGTCGAAGTTCAAGATGCCCGGCGGCATCGTGATGTGCTGGGTCGTGCTCGCGTTCTTCGTCTTCATCCTCTGGGCACTGACAACCAAGGACGACACCCTGCAGGCACTTCTCGTCACGCCGATCTGGTTCGTGGTTCTGGGCATCGCATGGGCGATCATCCGGCGTCGACCCGCTCACCGGGCACGATACGACGCATTCAAGTCAGAACTGGACGCCAGCCGACAGAACGGCGAGAAATAGTTTTGGTCAAGATCGGGTAACGGTGGCGGCCGCCTTGATCAAACTGTTACATTCTTCGGCAGACAGAGGAGCGGGCTTCATCAGAAGGACGCTGCACGCCGACGACTGACGGAGTACACACTGTGGGAAACCACCACCGCACGGGCAATGACGATGTTGTCTTCGAGATCGATCCCGAGGCAGCAAGCGGCCGCCACCGCACCCCGTCGGCTGGCCCTGGTGCCGGTGTCAAGGCAGGTGTCGTAGCTGCGGCTACCGGTGCGCTCCTCGTCGGTGCAGGCCAGATGGGTGCAGGAACCGCTGCTGCGGCGCCGGCAACACAGACCATCGCCGGCATCGAAATCCCGCAGGGTCTGCTTCCCGAGGGCGTTGTCGTTCCGGCTGAATTGGCGGCACTTCCGGCTCTCGACATCCCCGAGCTTCCCGATTTTGCTGCCGACCTCAACACGCAGGCACAGCAGTTCCTCGCTGGGATCAACCCCGGCACCTCAGCTCGTACCGTGCAGCCGGTGTCCGGAACGCTGACCTCCACCTTCGGTTCGCGCTGGGGAGCACACCACGGCGGCCTCGACATCGCGGCTCCGATCGGTACGCCGATTCTGGCTGCAGCCGACGGCCAGGTCATCGACGCCGGCCCGGCGTCAGGTTTCGGCCTCTGGGTCCGCGTCCAGCACGACGACGGCACGGTCACCACGTACGGCCACGTCAACGACTACCAGGTCAACGTCGGCCAGCGTGTCAACGCCGGCCAGCAGATCGCCACCGTGGGTAACCGTGGCCAGTCCACCGGCCCGCACCTGCACTTCGAGGTTGCCGAGAACGGCGCAAAGGTCGATCCCGCAGCGTGGCTGCAGGCTCGCGGCGTAGCTGTCACCTGGGTCGACAACTCGTAGAAGAAACTTTCGGAGAACTGCGGTGGCGTCGGGAAATTCTTCCCGGTGCCACCGCAGTTCTCGTTTGTCGGTGACACCGGACGGATAGCCTTCAGTGACGTTGATCGTCGAAGGGGGAATGCGCAATGGGTGCAGAGGTCACGGCGCGAGAATTCACCAGAGCCGACCGTAGGCTCTTTCGTAAGAAGGTGCGCTCGTGCGTCGACGCCATGAAGCAGATGCTCGACGGTGGTGACTTCCGAGACGCCGTCGACAAGCCCGCTCCGCTGTTGGGCATGGAGATCGAGTTCAACCTCGTGACCGGCGACATGACGCCCGCGATGTCCAACCGTGAAGTGCTCGAATCCATCGACGACTCTGCGGTTTTCCAAACCGAGCTCGGACAGTTCAACGTCGAGATGAACGTCGAGCCCGGCCCACTCACCGGTGATGCGACTTTCGAATTGGAGAAGAAACTGCGGGCGTCCCTCGACGTCGCAGACGCGCGAATCCACGCGCACGACGCCGAGATGGTGATGATCGGGATGCTGCCGACCCTGCAGCTCGAGCATCTCGATCGTGAGTGGATCACCGCCAACCAGCGCTACGAATTGCTCAACGAGCAAATTTTTGCCGCGCGAGGAGAGGACATCGAACTCGACGTCGAAGGTGTCGCGCTACCCGGTGGCGACGTGGAAATCCTTCGGGCCGACACCAATTCGGTGGTGCCGGAGGCGGCTTGTACGTCCATGCAGTTGCACCTGCGCGTCGCGCCGGAAGAATTCGCAGCGCACTGGAATGCCGCGCAGTGTCTGGCCGGAGTACAGGTGGCGCTTGCGGCCAATTCTCCTTTCCTGGCAGGGAAGGCGCTTTGGCACGAATCACGCATTCCGATCTTCGAACAGGCAACGGACACCCGAACTTTCGAGCTCAAGAACCAAGGTGTGCGACCGCGAGTGTGGTTCGGTGAGCGGTGGATCCATTCGGTTCTCGACCTGTTCGAGGAGAATTCACGGTACTTCCCGGCGCTGCTCCCTGATGTCTCGGACACCGATCCGCTGGAAGTGCTCGCGGCGGGCGGGGTTCCGGAGTTGAGCGAGCTTCAGATGCACAACGGCACGGTCTATCGCTGGAATCGGCCTGTCTACGACTGCTCGGATGGCAAGCCGCACTTGCGTATCGAGAATCGGGTGCTGCCGGCCGGGCCGACCGTCGTCGACATCATGGCCAATGCGGCCTTCTACTACGGAACCGTTCGCGCATTGGTGAACGCGGAGCGGCCACTGTGGTCGCACATGTCGTTCCATGCGGCAGAAGAGAACCTGCACATCGGCGCCAAGTACGGACTCGACGCCACCCTGTACTGGCCGGAGATCGGTTGGGTCGGTGCCGACGAGTTGGTCCTGCGAAGGCTGCTGCCGTTGGCGGACGAGGGTTTGGCCGACTTCGGATTGTCCGCCGCGGCCCGCGATCGGTACCTCGGCGTGATCGAAGGGCGGTGCATGAATCGGCAGACCGGTGCCGCCTGGCAACGCGAGCACGTGGCGCACGCGGAGGCCTCGGGCGCGGACCGCTCGACTGCGCTCACCGGAATGCTCCGCGGTTACGTGGAGAACATGCGGACGGGAGATCCTGTTCACACCTGGTCCTGATTGCTCTGCTAATTCTCCTATCCGTCAACAGTTTCGGGGACCTAAGTCCCCGAAATGAAGAGGGGGCGACCCCAAAAAAGCCGGACAAGTGGGATGGTTAGAGTGAAAGTGGCTCGGTTACTTCTTCAGGAAGGTGGGCACATGAGTTCACGCGAACATAACAGTGTTGTTGTCGGAGTCGAGGGTTCGGACACTGCGTCCACAGCGCTCCGCGAGGCCGCGAAAATCGCCGCCCAGCGCGAATTGCGACTCGACATCATCCACGCTCTCGACTTCGCGCCTTACGGTTTCGGCGGACCGTACGTCGACGCGGGTGGGGTGTACGAATGGGTCGAAGAGGCCGGAAAAGCGATCTTGGCGGAGGCGGAACAGTTCGCCCGTGAGATCGATCCGAAACTCGAAGTTCACACCGAAATCGCCATCGGCAGCGCAACTCAGTGGCTGATCGAGAGTTCGGCACAAGCCAGGCGGGTAGTCGTCGGAGCGTCGGCGTCAGGCAAGGCGGCGACAGCAGTCCTCGGCAATACCGCGGTCGGTGTGGCCAGTCACGGCAAGTGTCCGGTCATCGTCGTTCGGGACCGCGATGGTGCGGTGCCCTCGGAAGGACCCGTAGTGGTCGGCGTCGACGGCAGCGCGTTGAGCGCCCAGGCCGTCGGTGCGGCTTTCGAGGAAGCGTCGTTCCGCGGAGTCGAGTTGGTGGCGTTGCACGTGTGGAGTGACCTCGGCAGTGCGGCATTCGAAGACCCGAGGGCCGCTGCGCTTGCCCCGCAGTCTCTCGAAGAGGAAGAGCACGCGGTACTCAGCGAGAGCTTGGCCGGATGGTCCGAGCAATACCCGGACGTGAAGGTCCGGCGCGAGGTATACCTCGACAACCCACGCGGACGGCTGCTGGACTGGTCGGCAAAAGCGCAGCTCGTCGTGGTCGGAAGCCGTGGTCGCGGTGGATTCCGCGGCATGTTGCTCGGCTCGACCAGCAACACCCTGATCGCTTCGGCCAAGTGTCCCGTCATGGTGGTTCGCCCCGAAGAATCCTGACCCTCGACAGGCTCTCCCATTACCCCGTTCATTTCGGTCATCGAATATGAACGGGGTAGTCACATGAATGCGGACTCAGGTTCCGTAGTGTTCGATGTGAGTAAGTGTTCGATGGGAGTACCACTGCTCGTGTGCGCGTCGCACACGGCAGCAATCGTCAGGATTGGGGTTACAACGTGCGTATCGGTATGGGTTTGAACTACAGCGGCGGGTTCGCCGAAACCGTCGAAGAGGTCGGTGACCTGGAGAAGGCGGGCCTCGACATCGCCTTCGTCCCGGAGGCGTATTCCTTCGACGCCGTCAGCCAGCTCGGTTACCTGGCGGCCAAGACGTCGACCATCGAACTCGCTTCGGGAATCTTTCAGATCTACACCCGTACCCCTTCGTTGACCGCCATGACGGCGGCTGGCCTGGACTTCGTCTCCAACGGTCGCTTCGTGATGGGACTGGGCGCTTCCGGACCGCAGGTGATCGAGGGGTTCCACGGCGTCAAGTACGACGCTCCGCTGGGACGCACACGTGAGGTCGTCGAGATCTGCCGTCAGGTATGGCGCCGCGAGAAGGTCGAGTACCAGGGCAAGTACTACCAGGTTCCCCTCCCCGCCGAGAAGGGCACCGGACTCGGAAAGCCGCTCAAGCTGATCAATCATCCTGTGCGTGAGCGCATCCCGATCCTGATCGCTTCGCTCGGACCCAAGAACGTCGAGCTGACGGCGGAGATCGCCGAAGGCTGGGAACCTATTTTCTTCCATCCAGAGAAGGCAGCAAGCGTGTGGGGTGAGCCGATCGCCAAGGGCAAGGCCAAGCGCGATCCGAGCCTCGGTGAGCTTCAGGTGTACGCGTCGCCGGCACTGGCCATCGGTGACGACGTCGACCACATGCTCGACTGGGTACGCCCGAGCCTTGCGCTCTACATCGGTGGCATGGGCGCCAAGGGCAAGAACTTCTACAACGATCTCGCGGTGCGCTACGGCTACGAAGAGGCCGCCGAGAAGATCCAGGATCTCTACCTCGCGGGCAAGAAGGACGAAGCCGCCGCAGCAGTGCCGGACGAACTGGTTCGCGCAGTGTCGTTGATCGGTCCCGAGAGCTACGTCAAGGAACGCGTCGCAGCCTTCGCCGAAGCCGGTGTCACGACGCTCAACGTCACGCCGTTGGCGGCCGACCGCAACGGCCGAGTGCAGCTGATCGAGAAGTTCCGCAAGATTTGTGACTGACCCTGCTGTGCGCCTTTATTAACCGCCGGCGGTTAACAAAGGCGCACAGCAGAGCAGGTGGTTCGGGATCTCCTGCGTACGAAACCCGATTTTGGGCGCTTGTTGACAGGACTTTTTTCACTTCTGACCGGTCGGGTTCTTCACCTAACGTGGATCGAGTAGCCAGGGTTTGCGTGCGAATCCGGCACCGGTGGCCTCGTTGACGCCCGAAAGGGATGTTGGCGGGGCCGTTGCCGCAGTCCACCCGAACACCCAATGTCCGATTCGGGACTCGCGTCGGCTGATGAATCCTTTTTGCCGTCATTGGGCAATAGTGTGAGGGCGAAGAGATTCTGTGGTCGATTGTGGAGGGACGAACATGAGTGCAACCAAACCCGTCGTCGTAGCGGTAGACGGTTCGGAATCGGCGTCGTCGGCTGTCGTCTGGGCGGCGAGGACCGCGGTGGCGCTCGGTCGACCGCTCCACATCGCGACGGTGGTGCACATCCCAGCCTTCTACTACTCCGAGCCTTACCTCGCCGAGAGCTTCAAGGACGAACTGCGGCGCACTGCCACCGCTCGTCTGGACAGCGCACAGATTCTCGCGCGGCAAAGCATCGACGACGACCTCGAGATCGTCACCGAACTACTCGACGGCAGCGTCTCCGATCGCCTGATCGAATTGTCCAAGGGCGCGTACATCATTGCGCTCGGCCCTCGCGGGCACGGCGAATTCACCGGATTGGTCGTCGGTTCTGCGACGGTCTCGGTTGTCTCGCACGGCGAATCTCCGGTTGCAGTTGTCCGAGGACGGACGCTCGACGGTCGGCCGCCGACCGAGGGCCCCGTCGTCGTCGGTGTCGATGGATCCGAAAGCAGCATCGAGGCAGTCGAGCACGCTTTCGAGCAGGCCTCCGCGCGGGGCGCCACCTTGATTGCCGTCAACGTGTGGAGCGACGTGAGTGTGCAGCCCTCGTTGGGCGCCACCCCCGACGACCCACTGTGGAGCAGCATCCAGACGGGTGAGGAAGTTGTCCTCGCGGAGCAATTGGCCGGATTCACCGAGCGTTACCCGGACGTCGTCGTCGAAAGAGTCGTCGCGCGTGACCGTCCGGTCCGAGTCCTGAGCGAATACGCGGAGACGGCGCAGTTGATAGTCGTCGGCAGTCGCGGGCGCGGCGGATTCGCAGGAATGCTCCTCGGATCGACCAGTCGAGCGCTCCTGCACACCGCGGATTGCCCGGTTCTCATCGTCCGGCACGTCAACAAGTGAAGAGAATGCATTCCATGAGTTCTGAGTCCACCGTCTCCGGTACCGTTCGACGTGAGATGTCTTTTGGAGGGGTTCGATGACAACGCGGATATTCCTGGTGGACGATCACGAGATCGTCAGACGCGGATTGTTCGACCTACTCGGTGGGGTCGAGGACTTCGTGGTGGTGGGCGAGGCGGCGTCCGTGGGGGAAGCGCTGGCCGCGGTACCGCAGAGCAACGCCGACGTCGCTGTTCTGGACGTACGCCTGCCTGACGGCAACGGCGTCGAACTGTGCCGAGAACTCCGCTCGATGCTTCCCGACCTCCGCTGCCTGATGCTCACGTCGTACGCCGACGACGAGGCGTTGCTCGACGCGATCATGGCGGGCGCCTCGGGATTCGTCCTCAAGCAGATTCTCGGAACCGATCTGGTCGCTGCAGTCCGCACAGTCGGGCGCGGCGGTTCACTGCTCGACAGTCGTGCAACCGAGGCGCTGATGCAGCGGATCCGCAGCGACCGTACAGCTGATCCGTTGGCCGAACTTTCCGATCAGGAGCGAGCAGTCTTCGACCTCATCGGAGAGGGGCTCACCAACCGGGAGATCGGCGCGCGATTGTTCCTCGCGGAGAAGACGGTCAAGAACTACGTGACGCGTCTGCTCTCGAAGCTGGGCATGCAGCGTCGTACTCAGGCTGCGGTGCTGGCGACCGAAATCCGTAGCGGCAGTCGCTAGGATCTAACGACCGGATTTCGGTCGATTCGAGTTGGTGCGACCGAGCGGTACTCGCCAGAGCAGGCGTGCACCGCTCGGATCGTGATTGACGATCGTGCACGTACCGCCGCAATGTTCGGCGCGGCGCTCCAGATTGTGCAGTCCACTCTTGTGGAAGTCGGAGGGGAGTCCGACGCCGTCGTCCTCGATCGTGATCGCAAATTCGACGTCCGCGGTGACAGCGATGGTGATGTGGCGTGCGTGTGCATGCCGAAGGACGTTGCTCAACCCCTCACGCAGCACGGCTTCGGCGTGCTGGTGGATCCCGGGATTCACCAGAGTGTCGATGGCGCCGGAGAATTGGACGCTCGGGGTCACCGCGGACTGTGCGGTGGCGTCGCCGATGACATCGAGGAGGCGTCGGCGCAGGCTCGACGAATCGGTGGCCGTCGGAGTCTGCAGATCGAAGATGGTTGTCCGGATCTCGCGGACTGTCTTGTCGAGCTGTTCGAGAGATCGTTTGACAATCGCGCGCGCCGACTCCGGGAGGGTCTCGTCCGGAAGCGTGCTCTGCAGGCTCATTCCGCTCGCGAACAGTCGCTGGATGACGTTGTCGTGCAGGTCTCGTGCGATGCGGTCGCGGTCGGCGAGAACGGACAACAGGCGTTGCGCCTTTTGTTTCTCGTCGAACTCGATTGCAACGGAGCCGAGTTCGGCCATCGACTCGATCCGGGTCAGTTCGTCGTGATCCCAGTGTGTGTTGGTGGAATTCGACGCCACGATGACCGCGCCGACTACACCCGAGGCGACGCACATCGGTGCCACGACCGCACTCCCAGCCGACGGCACCAGTTCGGTGAGTGCGCCTAAAGTGGTGAGTACCTGTAGCTTTCGAGTGCTCCGCACCACGTCGAACGGATAAGTGGTCGCCGGGATTCTGACTCCACGTGACGTGGTCCGAGCGCTGGCCGCGGCGTGAACCTGTGCGTAGCCGTTCTCGCAGATCACCACGATCACGTCGTCGACGCCGGTCAGGTCCCGAACGCGACTGGCAAGAAGTTGCAGGCCGTCCTCGAGCGAGTCACCGGCCAGCAACCGCGAGCGGATGGCAGATGTTGCGGTGAGCCATCTTTCACGAGTTCGTGACTGCTCGAACAGTCGGGCGTTTTCCACAGCGATGCCGGCTGCGATGGCGAGGGCTTCGAGAATGACCTCGTCTTCCTGGGTGAACTCGGCCTGTCCCCGTTTCTCGGTCAGGTAGATGCTTCCGAACACCTTTCCCCGCATCATGATCGGCGCTCCGAGGAAGCTCTCCATCGGTGGATGATTTGCGGGGAATCCCACCGATTCGGGATGGTCGCCGAGATGGGCCACACGCAAAGTCTGCGGGTGATTCATCAGAACACCCAGCACGCCATGACCTTCGGGGAAATGTCCCATGGTCGCGCGTTGGGACCCGGAGATTCCCTCGTACACGAATTCCGAGAGCCCGCCCCCCGGCGCCGCGACCCCCAGGGCGCCGTAGCGGCAATCCAGAACCGTTGTCGCAGAGGTGATGATCCGTTGAAGCGTCAGGTCGAGGTCCAGGCCGGAGCCGACCACCAGGACCGCCTCGAGCAGGCGGTGGAGTGTCGGTATGTCGGCATTGGAATCGCCCAGGCGGTCGAGCAACTCGCCGAACGTACGTGCCGGACTGTGACCCGAAGCTTCGACCATGGTCGAAGCATATCGCCTCACCGAACGTCAGCTCTCCTGGCGGCGACCTTCCCACCACGACGACCAGTGATGCTTGATCTCGTCGAACTCGTCATCGCTCAGATCGTAGGTGGTCAGCAGGATGGACATGCCTCCGTCGGGCCGCTGCGCCGTCACCGACTGGGTGGCGACAGACAGCAGGCCAGGGCCGAGATCCTCGACTGTCAGCCCGAATTGGTGGTCGGTGACGTAGTCGACGACGCCTTCGAAATAGTCGCCGGGAGCGATTGTCACCGCGTACCGACTTCCCGCTTCCAATTCGATTTCGGTGAGCCCGAGGACGCTTGCCACGTTCTCACCGGGGAGCAGAAGGCCGTCGAGATAAATGGTTTTACGCTCGGCCAGTCCGTGGTGCTCCACTGCGAATCTGAGCAGCTGGAGGAATGTCGTCCAGCCCTCGGTGATGTCGTCGTACCAGTCGTCGTCGGCAGATTTGGCCGGCCGATCGATGCGGACGACCGTCTTGCCGTCCTGTTCGCGAAGTGAGAAACGGTCACCGTTTCCGAGTTTCAGCGTCAACGCTTCGGGGTCGGCCTCAGCGGTGGAGTAGATCTGGTTGATTTCGTCGTCGAGTCCGTCGTACTCCCAGCCGAACCAACGTCGAATCAGCGACGGGTCGCGCAGCGCGGGCCAGAGTACGGACGGGGCTGCGACGATGGACACTTCGATCACGGTTTCGCTCACGCGGAAGACACCACCGATTTCAGCCCTTCATGGCGACGGTCAGTAGAAATGCAACGTCTTCGAGCGCTTCGACGCTGTGCCGGTCGGCCGGGACGGTCAGGAAATCACCCGTGGATCCTTTCCACTGGTCACTCCCACACACAAGATTCAGCTTCCCGCTCAGGACCAACAACGTGGCTTCGCCCGGACTGTCGTGTTCGGCGAGGCTCTTGCCGGCGCTCAGCGCGATCACCGTCTGTCGCAGGCTGCGCTGGTGGCCGCCGTAGACGGTTTGTGAACTGCGACCGCTGGTCGCCGAGCCCGCCAGTTTCAACTGTTGGCGAGCGAGAGCGGTCAGTGACTTCTTGTCCATCGAAGACCTCTCGGAAGCGGTGAATGTCCTTCTTGGAGTATGACCGACTCACTCGCGAGGTGCCTCGTTATCGGCGGAAGTCGGTCAGCGCGTGTACTCCAACCAGCGGAAGCGCAGGCCGCTCTTCTCCGAGGTCTGCCAGGGCTCGTCGGATTTCAGGTTCCATTCGGGGCCGATCTCGGGAGCAAAAGCATCGCCGGCGATGTCGAGGTCGATCTCGGTCACCAGTAGATGCGTTGCGAATGGCAGTGCAGCCGAATAAATTTGCCCGCCACCGACGACGAAGACGTCACCGTCCGGCAACGCCAGGGCGTCGTCCAGACTGCGGACCACCTCGGCGCCTTCGGCGTGCCATTGCGGATCGCGTGTGACGACGATGTTCCGACGCCCGCTGAACGGACGGAACTTCGATGGAATGGAGTCCCAGGTGCGCCGCCCCATGATTACCGGATGGCCCATGGTGACGCGTTTGAAGTAAGCCATGTCCTCGGACACGCGCCACGGGATCGAGTTGTCGGCGCCGATGACGCCGCCGTGGGCCTGCGCCCAGATGAGGGTGACTGTGCGATCGGTCATCGTCAGACCGCTACCGGGGCTTTGATCGCGGGGTGGTGCTGGTAGTCGACGATCTCCACGTCCTCGAAGGTGTAGTCGAAGATGGAGTCGCGCTTGTTCAGCTTCAGGGTCGGCAACGGCAGCGGTTCGCGGCCGAGCTGCTCGGTCACCTGGTCGACGTGATTGTCGTAGATGTGGCAGTCGCCGCCGGTCCAGACGAACTCGCCGACGTCGAGTCCGGCCTGCTGGGCCATCATGTGGGTGAGCAGCGCGTAGCTGGCGATGTTGAACGGAACGCCGAGGAACATGTCGGCGCTGCGCTGGTACAGCTGGCAGGAGAGCTTGCCGTCGGCGACGTAGAACTGGAAGAAAGCGTGGCACGGCGCCAGGGCCATCTGCGGAATGTCGGCGACGTTCCACGCCGAAACGATGATCCGCCGCGAATCGGGGTTGGAGCGCAGAGTCTCGACGGTCTGCGTGATCTGGTCGATGTGCTCGCCCGAAGGGGTGGGCCAGCTACGCCACTGGACGCCGTAGACGGGGCCGAGTTCACCGTTCTCGTCGGCCCACTCGTCCCAGATGGAGACGCCGTGCTCGTGCAGCCACGCCACGTTGGAGTCGCCGCGCAGGAACCACAGGAGTTCGTTGACTATCGACTTGAGGTGGACCTTCTTGGTGGTGACGAGCGGAAAGCCGTCGGCAAGATCGAAACGCATCTGGTGACCGAAGATGCTGCGGGTGCCGGTTCCGGTTCGATCGGATTTGGCGGTACCCGTCTCCATGACGAGCCGGAGGAGGTCTTCGTAAGCAGTGGAGACAGTCACGGGAATCAGTCTAGGGCCTGCCCTGCTGTGCGCCTTTATTAACCTCCGGCGGTTAATAAAGGCGCACGGCAATATAGCCTCGGCACATGCGCGAACTCTTGGTGATCGGTATCGGTGCTGGTGATCCCGACCAGGTGACGGTTCAGGCGATCAAGGCTATGAACAGGGCCGATACCTTCTTCATCATCGGAAAGGGTGACGAGAAGCAGGCCCTGGTCGACTTGCGCACCGGCATTCTCGACGAGCACGTTCACCTCGACTACAAGGTGGTCGAGATCACGGACCCGCCGCGGGACCGAACCCCCACCGATTACGAGGGGGTTGTCGAGGACTGGCACGAGCGTCGGGCCGCGAAATTCGAAGCGGAATTCGCGGCCGAACCTGGCGTCGGCGCGATTCTCGTCTGGGGTGACCCTTCCCTCTACGACAGCACTCTGCGGATCGTCGAGCGTGTGCTCGCTCGCGGGAGAGTTTCGTTCGACTACTCCGTCATCCCGGGAATCACCAGCGTGCAGTCGCTGGCTGCACAACACCGGATCGTCCTGAACCGAATCGGCGAACCCATCCACATCACGACCGGCCGCAAACTGGCCGAGGGATTGCCCGACGGCGTGGACAATGCCGTCGTGATGCTCGACGCGCATTGCACCTTCACTCAGGTAAGCGAAAACGACGCCGAGATCTGGTGGGGCGCGTACCTCGGGACCCCGGACGAGGAGTTGATTTCCGGCAAACTGCGTGACGTCGAAGATCGGATCGTCGCTCGCCGGGCGGAGTTGCGTGAGAAGCACGGTTGGATCATGGATACGTACCTCGTTCGGCGCTGACAACCGACCCTGAATTTGCCGCCTCGATCCTGCACTCTTGATCCCGAACGACGGTCTGCGCACCTATGATCTGCGCATGACATCGTTCGGGCAGGACCGACTGCAGTCGATTCTGCCCGCGCCGCGTGGCCGTGAAAAATCAGCTGTGAAGTCGGCTTTCGACCTTCTGGTTCAGTGGTATCGGCGTCCTGATCAATTCGACAGTTTCAATCGATACCTCGCCACGAAGGGCCTGGAGCTAGCTGTCCGATTGCTGGTCATCGGCTCGCTGACGACGGTCATCATTGCGATGACTCTGCTGCGCTTCAGCGACGCGGGCGTGCACAACCACGTCACCAGCGTCGTCAACGCCGTTATCATCGCCGTCACGATTGCGGTGATCGTGCTCTTCTGCCTTCTGCCCGAAATCACGCGTCGGTGGTCGTACTTCTTTGTCGCCTACTGCGAGGTCGGCGTATTCGTCGGTGTGTTCTTGAACAACGACCCTTTCATCGGGTTGATCCAGTGTGTGCTCTTCGTACTGATCGGTGGTTACATCGCGTACTTTCACAACGCGAGACTCCAGGCGGTTCACATCGCGCTGTCCATCGTGGTTCTGGCAGTGGTCGGCCGAAAGGTTGCGGTCTACGCGGATCCTGCGTTGGCCACCGCACTGTGTCTGATCATCGCCACCGGGATCGTGGTCATCCCGTTCGCCTGCCAGTTCGTCCTCTCACTTCTCGGCTCCGACGCGGACAGTTCGGACGTGGATCCGTTGACAGGGCTTCTGAATCGGCGCGGGCTGCAGCGAGCTGTTGTCGAAATGGGGGCGACGGGGCATGCGTCGAGCAAGTCGTCGTATGTCGTCGCGATTGTCGATGTCGATTCGTTCAAGAGCGTCAACGACTCACAGGGGCACGAAGAAGGCGATCTCGTACTTCGCCAGATTGCTGATCGACTGCGGTGGTGCGGCGGCGAGAAGGCGCTCTTCGCCAGATTCGGTGGGGACGAGTTCGTGTTGGTAGACACGATAGACGTCGGCGCAGCGCCTGCGTTCGAAGACAATCTGCGAAGGCACTTGCGAATCGACGATCGTGATCCGGTAGTGACCACCAGCGTCGGAGTCGCGATCACCTCTGCCGAATGGTCGTCGATTATTTCCGACGAGGAGTTGACGGAACTGTTTCGAGTAGCCGATGCCTCGATGTACCGCGCGAAGGCCGCCGGCGGCGATCAGGTTGTGATGTGGGACGGCAAACAGTGAAAATTGTCTGATTGCGGGGAGTTGACTGGATTACCCTGACCCTATGGAATCTGCCGAGAGTGTTGAGCGTTCGGACGCCGTGGCGTCTCGACGACCGCTCTCGGGTCCCGCGTTCCGGCTGATCTCTTCTCAACTTGTCGATTGGTATCGGCGTCCGGACCAATTCGACACCTTCAATCGCTATCTCGCGGACAAAGGGTTGACCGTCGCCTCGCGGTTTCTCGTCGTCTGCTCGTTGGTGCTGGTCACCGTGATCATGTTCCTCACTCGCTTCAGTCCACAGGGACCGACCACTTCGCACGCGCGCACCGCGAACGCAGTCATCATGGTCATAACCGTGATGATGGCCGTCGCCCTCTCGACGAGGCGCAATCTCTCCCGTTCCTGGTCTTACGCCTTTGTGCTCTACTCGGAAGTGGGAATAGCGGCCGCAATGCTGCTGTACTCCAATCCACTTGCAGCACTGGCACACGCCGTGATGTTCTCGGTGATCGGCGGATACATCGCGTTCTTCCACAATGCTCGAATACAGAGCCTTCACATGTTGTGGGTACTCGTCGTGGTCATCGGCATCGTGACACGTACGGCGGTGGTCGAAAACGATGTGGATGCTCCGGTTCTGGTCGCGTTGGTAGTACTGGTCGGCGCGGCAATCTACGTGATTCCCTTTGCCTGTCAGTTCATTTTCTCCATCCTCGGCACCGACGCGTTGAACTCGCAATTGGACCCACTGACCGGACTGCTCAACAGGAGGGGACTGGCCGACGAAGTGCGACTGTTGCTGGAGCGGTCGTACACGCACTCGGCGCTCTTGGTAGTCGCCGCCGTCGACATCAATCGATTCAAGGCCATCAACGACGAGTACGGACATACCGTCGGTGACGCCGTGATCGAAAAAGTCGGATCGAGACTGGTCGAATGCGCCGGCCCGGCGGCCTTGATCGCACGGATAGGCGGCGACGAGTTCGTCATCGTCGATTCGGTCGATCAACGCTCGTTCCATCGACTCGAACATGAGCTACTCCGTTCGACGATCACCTCGCCCGATCATCCCGAGGTGGCGATGAGCGTCGGAATCGCGAAGATCGCAGGGCCTTTCGAATCAGCGGATGATGCGCTGGTCACCTACCCGACTCTGCTGCGGCGAGCGGATCGGGCGATGTACTCCGCGAAGGCACGCGGTGGGCATTCGGTGGTGCTGCAGACGGAAACGGACTGAGCGCGCTGTGAGTGTCCGTGGTCGGCGTTAGTCTGTTGCCATGCCTGAACTACCCGAGGTGGAAGCGCTGGCAGGGTTCCTTCGTCAGCACGCGGTCGGCGCAGTGGTGGGACGCGTCGACATCGCTGCATTGAGTGTGCTCAAGACCTTCGATCCGCCGATCACCGCTCTGCAGGGGCGTGACGTCACGGGCGCCGCCCGCTTCGGGAAGCATCTGGCTCTGGATTGCGACGGGTTGTGGTTGGTCACGCATCTCTCCCGTGCCGGCTGGATGCGCTGGCTGGACAATCCATCGGCGACGCCGCCGAAGCCGGGGAAGGGGCCGTTGGCGCTGCGCGTTCATTTCTTCACACCCGAAGGGTTGACGCCGGCATTCGATCTCACCGAAGCCGGCACCAAGAAACGCCTCGCCGTCTGGGTCGTGAACGATCCGCAGGAGGTTCCGGGCATCGCCCGGTTGGGGCCGGACGCGATGGCCGTGACCGAAGCCGAGTTCGCACAGATTCTGGGCGGAACGTCGGCGCGGATCAAGAACTCGATAGTCGAGCAGTCGTTGATCGCCGGTATCGGGAACGCCTACTCGGACGAGATCCTCCACACCGCGAAACTCTCGCCTTTCGCGACCTCGTCGCGGCTGACGCGGGATCAGATTTCGACGTTGTATGCCGTGATGCGATCTACGCTGGCCGACGCGATCGAGCGTTCGGAAGGTCAGGACGCGGCCCGGCTCAAAGGTGAGAAACGCTCGGGGATGCGAGTGCATGCTCGTACCGGACTTCCGTGCCCGGTGTGCGGTGACGTCGTACGCGAAGTGTCGTTCGCGGAGCGCTCTTTTCAATACTGCGCGACGTGCCAGACCGGCGGTAAACCGTTGGCGGACAGGCGAATGTCGAAACTGCTCAAGTAGCGAACTGCGCTGCGAGTAGTTCGACGAACTCGCGGGCGAGCGCCGACGAATGGGTGGGTTCGGTGATTGCGTGGACGATCCGATGCGGCGCATCGGTGATCGGAATACAGACCAATTCGGGGTGCAGGGCGCTCATGGACTGGGGGAGCAAACCTACGCCCAGGCCGTTGGCGGTCAGTGAACAGATCAGGTCTACCGAGTTGGCTTCAAGTGTTTTTCCCCGAGGGACCTGTGATTCGGCGAAGGCTTGGTCGGTTTGGACACGGGCCTCGCTGCCGGAGGCGAAGTCCACGAGAGTGTGATCGCGTAGGTCTTCGAGCCTGATCGACGAAGCCTGGGCGAAGGGATGGTCAGGAGCAACGAACGCTGCGGTGGGTTCACTCCACAGCGGTGCGGCGGCAAAGCTCTTGGGTAGGCGACCTGCGGCCAATCCGACAATGCCGACGTCGATTGCACCGGACCGGACTCCCTCGATAACTACTTCACTGCCGTACGGTCGCGCGGTGATGTTGATTGCAGGGTGGCGCCGTGTCAGATCTGCCAGCGCGCGTCCGACGTCGACGCGCCCCGCCGAGGTGATGGTGCCGACCGTCAACCGCACTTGCTCGTTGCTCCGTGCCGAGACATCACTGACGAGTCTCGACACGGCGCCGAGTACCTCGCGGGAGCGGGCGACAAAAACCTCGCCTGCAGCAGTCAGGCCGACGTTTCGGCTGTTCCGGTTGAACAATTCGACTCCCAGTTCCTTTTCGAGGTCTCTGATCTGGGCACTCAAGGCGGACTGGGAAACGTGCAACCGCGACGCTGCTCGGCTGAAGTGTCTGTCTTCCGCGACTGCCAGGGCGTAGCGGATGTGACGTAGTTCCATTGCACCAATCTATCGTTTCTGGAGATAGATCATGCATATCTATCTATTGGACGCGCGTCGGTGTAGGCGGTCATGCTTGACGACATGATTTCAAGCGACGCGCGTCCGAGGCTCGGACTACCGATAGTGCTGCTGATGGCTGCAGCGACGGGCCTGTGCGCGGGCGGTAACTATTTCAACCAGCCACTCCTCGATTCCATCGCAGATCACCTGAATGTGTCGGCCTCCGCAGCGGCCGCGACGGTGACCATCGCGCAGGTCGCGTATGCACTCGGATTGATACTTCTGGTTCCGGTGGGCGACATGGTGGACCGACGCAAGCTGACGGTAGGGCTCATGCTGCTGGCGGCGACCGGTCAAGCGGTCAGCGGATTTGCGCCCAACTTTGCCACGCTGGCAGTGGGAATCGCTGTCGCTGGCGTCTTTTCGGTCGCCGCCCAGGTGCTGATTCCGTTTGCCGCCTCGCTGGCCGAACCTGAGAGGTCCGGTCAGGTGGTCGGCACGATCATGAGTGGACTGCTGATCGGAATCCTGCTGGCGCGCAGCGTTGCCGGCGTCCTCTCCGGATTGGGAGGTTGGTCGACGGTATACAAGGTTGCGGCGGTGCTGATGGTGGTGATGGCCGTGGCATTGTGGCGATCTCTGCCTTCCGATTCCGCAGATCGCCCGAAGGCAAGCTACCGCGCAACGCTCGCTTCGGTAGGGAAGTTGGCTGCGACCTTGCCGCGCCTGAGAACCCGATCGGCCATGGGCGGACTGGCTTTTGCTGCTGTCAGCACCGTCTTCACGACGATGGCCTTTCTTCTGTCCGGCGAATTCGGCTACAGCGACACTCAAATCGGCTTGGTCGGACTACTCGGTGTGGCGGGAGCTTTGATGGCGACGGTGGCGGGCAGACTGGCCGATCGGGGATTGGGTCAGCTGGCGACCGGCGGCGCCATCGCGATTCTCTTGGTGTCGTGGCTTCCCTTTGTTGCCGGTGCCACCCACGTGGTGTGGTTTCTCGTTGCCATCGTCCTTGCCGACCTCGCGCTGCAGGGAGTGCACGTCAGCAACCAGAACGTGATCTACGCCCTTGTCCCCGAAGCACGTTCGCGTGTGAATTCCGTGTACATGACCACCTACTTCGTCGGTGCTGCCGTGGGCTCGGCGGTGGGGTCAGTGGTGTGGAAGTCGTACGGCTGGAACGGAGTATGCATCGCCTGGTTGGTCTTCTCCGTTGCAACGGCGATGGTGTGGGTGCATGATCGCCGACTGGAGACGGCTGAACTGCGAATCCCGGAATCCCCTGTTGCAGTGGGGTAGGCACCCACACCTTCTCGGCTCCAGCACCTTTCAGATTTCGGCACCGTCCACCAGGATCTTGCCGACGCGTTCGGGATAGAACGACACGTGGTCGTCGATCCCGGACGCTTCGGCGGTAGTGAACGGATAGAACCACGCCAGATCCTCGATCGGAGCGAGTTCGGTTGTGCCGGTGAACGACAGATACGACGCAGTGCCCTTGTAGGGGCAGGCCGTGGTGGTCGGGGACGGCGCAAAGTACTCGCTGCGAACGTCGATTCTCGGAATGTAGTACCGCGTGGGCAGTCCGGTTTCGAAGAGCAGTCTGGGTCGTCTCGTCTCGGCGACCAGTACGTCGCCGACAAAGACCTGGACGTGGCGGGACGAGGGGAGTGCGTCGATACGTACGTATGGATCGCGGGCGTGGACAAAGACCTGTTGATCCTCCTCGTACCAGGCGTCCATGCGATCCCAATAGAATGCGACGTACTCACTCAGATCCAGGGAACCGTCGAACTGTTCAGGGTAGGTCCAGACGGCGTCCTCGGCCCGGCGATCCCCGATCTCGATCGTCCAGTAGGTGGCGTCACCTTTCCATGGGCAATGGGTGGTCGTCGACGTCGGGACGAGGAATTCGGTACGAACGTCCGCGAGGGGGATGTAGTACATCGGCAGGCGGCCGCGTTCGAAAAGGTATACCGAACGAGTGGTGTCTGCGACGGCGTGACCAGCGAAGAAGGCTCGAATTCGGCGGGGGTTCGGCTCCAGTGCGATCCGCCCGTTGGAAGCTGTGATCTGTGTGTCTTCTGCGTGAGTCAGTGCTGTGGACATTCGCGAATGCTCCTGAGATCGGCAGGGTGGTCCTTCCCATCCTGCGCCCGGCAGCAGTTATTTGACAGGTTGGAGTCGAAATACGCGGATCTGGCGCCCGAATGCTCGATCGGCGTAGGTTTCGTACGGCGGCCACGTGGTGGTCGCGAGCTCCCACAGTTTCTTACGCGTGGCGCCCTCCGCCAGACTCGCACCGACCGGTATTTCGACGCCCTTCACTGTCACGATCGCGGTGGGGTTTGCCATCAAATTGAGTGTCCATGCTGGATGCGTATCCTGCCCCCAGTTCGAACCGACGACGACAAACGCATCGCCGTCGGGTGCGTACAGGAGTGGCGTGGTGCGAGAACGGCCGGTCTTACGGCCCGTCGTGGTGAGCAGTAGCTGAGTCACGGTGTTCTCTCCGACCAGCGAGAGCTTGCCTCCCGACACTCTCTGCACTGCTCGATCGAGCGGAACCAGATCCTTGCCGAGATCCGAGAACCATTGTGTATGGCCGACATTGCGCATCAATGACCGGTAGATATTGCGCATCGGACCCCTCGCATTCTCGGCACTGTTTCGAGGCTGGTGCACCTCGACTCGGAAGAGTCTGCCACGTCAGGTCACAGATACCTGAGTCCCAAGGTCCCGAAAGGAATGAAGCGGTCAGCCGAATTCGGTTTTGGTGGAGTGGAATTGGGGCATACCGCCGAAACCGTTCGTTTGTGCGCGTTGGACGGTCGTTGGAAGATCAACCCTCCGAGGTCAAGACATCAGGCTCGAGCCACTCGACGCCGAGCAGTTCGGACAGCGACCGCAGACCGGATCGATCACCACCTTTCAGACCTGTGACCGAATTGAGATTGCGCAACATGACCGTGGCGACGTCCTCTTCCTTGGTGCCCACGCCGAAGGGTATGACCCACGGGCACGTCTGGTAGTCGCGATGCGACCGACCGAACGTCTGTTCTGCCGCGATCCCTGAGTATCGCGGTTGATGAAAGATTCCCGTCCGTGGCAACGGGGACGCGTGAGTGCCGTCCGGGAGTGCTTCGTTGGCATGGAGCGAGATCGAGGTCGTGACATTGAAGACGATGACCGGTGCGTCCCCGCGTTGAAACCGCAGACGTTGACCCTCCTTGTCCGGCACCGCACCGAACAGTTTTGCCACCGAGATCCCGGCGTCTTCGATCATCTCGACCAGTGGATCACCTGCCGTGGAGACGAATTCGACGGCCGCCAACACCTGCTTGCCTGCCTTGACCTGCGCCTGCGCCCACTGGGCCGTCGACTCGGCGCGGATCATGCCCGCTTTCTGTCGGTAGCGCAGAACCAGCGCACGGCCGCGCGCGATGTTGCGACTCTTGCGGGCCAATCCCATTTCGTAGGCGTACTCGGCCCACTCCGTCTCGTACTCGGCGCGCTGGGCATGGGTGAGGTCGATCGGCATACCGTCGAGCGGAACAGGTCCCCACGGAGTCGGTCGATGAATCATCAAGGGCGGTTTGCTGTTCGACATCCACCCACGCACGGTCTCGAGCGCGCGAGATTGCAGCGTAGGTGATTCCTTCGCCTCTGCGCTCCACGTCCACTTCCCGTAGGACTTGTCCAGCGGAAGGCCGGACTCGACCAGCCTGGCGCCCAGGTCGGACCAGTACTCCGAAGGTTCTGAATGCAGCTGCGCGAAAAGCGGTGCCAGGTAACGCTGGTCGGCCGGCGTGTGTCCCGGTGTTGCCGTCACGGACAGGACGAACGGCGCTTGCTCGTGAGCATTCGAAAAGCGCGCGACCTTCTCGAATGCCGCCGTGCGCTGTGTGTCGTTGCTGTACAGCTGGGCCTCGTCGGCAATCACCACACCGAACGTGTACTTGGGGCGGCCGTTTCGCGCGATCAGCTTCTTCAATTGGTCAGGCGACATGATCAACCAGCGGAATCCACCGTCGCCCACCGAGGCGATGGAATAGCGCCAATGCGGAATGGTGATCTGTGCGGGTCGATCGACGAGGACGAGGATGTTGGTTTCGCCGCGCTCCTCGGCAATCGTCTTGGCAGACATCACTGCGATCAGCGTCTTACCCAGGCCTGCATTGTCTGCCAACAGAAATCCGCGTTTGCCGGCGCGAGCGGCATCGACGACGGCTGCAGCCCCCGAAACCTGCTCGGGCCGAGGAATTTTGGGTGCAGCAACGGGACGTTCACCGGTGCTGTCATTGATGTCGTCCTCTACCCACTGCTGATAAGAGAAGGGGAGTGCCTTGAATGGAGCGAGTTCTACGGGCAACTCCGCACCGACCCACGCGTAGCTCTTCCATTTCTTGACGAACTGCGCACCAGGCGCCGGCGTCCGAAAGGGAACGTCGAGGAGCCAGACTCTCTCACCAGGGCCGGCAGTCGGCACATCCGGCATCGTCGCGCGTGAGCTCTTCTTTGCGACAGTCTTCTTCGGGGCGGTCTTTCTGGTCGTGTTCCTCTTGGGTGCAGCCTTCTTCGGTGCAGCCTTCTGCGGTGCAGCCTTCTTTGCGGCAGCCTTGCGTGCCGTGGTTGCTTTGCGTGGTGGCATCAGGCGGTTTCTGCTGTGAGGAATTCACGCAGCGTGAGCGCAGGCCGGCCGACAAGGTCCTCCACGGTGCCCGTGATCAGCGCCAATTCACCCTGCGCGATTGCGGTGTACGTCGACACCCATGCGTCGAGTTCCCAAGCGGGTGCGTTGTACGACGCCCGCGATTCGTAAGCTTCCTCGAGCGTTTCCTCGACGTACGTGGTCCGCTTGCCGGTGACTTCGGTGATGATGCTCGCGGCCTCGGAGAGCGTCAGTGCCTCCCGTCCGGTCAGGTTGTACGTCTGTCCGACATGAGAATCCAGATCCTGCAGAACCGACACAGCGACGGCAGCAATGTCGGAGCGCGCTACCGCGCCGACGAGACCGTCCCCTGCGGGTCCGCGGATCACACCGTCTTCACCGGCGAGAGCGGGTAGGAAATCGAGGTAGAAGCTGTCGCGCAGGAAGGTGAATGCGAGCCCGGAAGCGCGGATATGTTCTTCGGTGACCCAGTGATCGCGAGCGAGCGTGAACGTCGCGTCCGGAGCAGCGCCGAGGAAAGACGTGTACACGATGTGCCTGACCCCGGCCTCCGCTGCGGCGTCGATGAAGGTGCGGTGCTGATCCAGACGATCTGCGCTTTCGGCCGCCGAGACCATGAAGAGGGTGTCGATTCCGGCCAGAGCCGCGAGAGCGCGCTTCTGATCCCCGTACGTGGTCTCGGCCGAATCGGCACCGGGGAGCTGCGGTAATCGGTTGACCGACCGTGCGATCAGCCGCTGTGGGACACCGGCGTCGGCCAACGACCGGGCCGCCAGTCCGCCGATATGACCGGTCGCGCCGGTGACGGCGATCCTCGCAGACCGTGAATCTACGGACATGGTGCCCCTCCTTCGGTCGGTGTGCATCCCATCTTGCCGGAACCCACTCCCACGTCAGGTCACGACGCGACGATTACACCGCGAGCCACCGACAGAGCGTCGGACAAAGCTGTCCTGGTGTTGTCGTCGAGGGACAGCAGGGGCCGGCGGGGAAGGCCGGCGTCGACGCCGAGAGATTCCAACCCGGCTTTGACCGTCGACGGCAGTCCGCGACTGACGAGGACCTTCAGTAGCGGCTCGATCTGTTCGAACACAGCGGCGGCACCCGACCGATCACCGGATTCGAGTAGACGCCAGAAGTGCACCACCTGTTCGGGGGCCAGACACGGGGCTGCCGTGCACCATCCGCTTGCACCGGCAGAGAAAGATTGCAGTGCAAGAGGATTGCTGCCGTTGAAGAAGGGGATCGTGCCACCGCTCAGTTCGTTGATGCGGTTCATCCGGGTGATGTCGCCGGTGGATTCCTTGATCATCGTGATGCCGTCGACGGTGGAGACGAGATCGACGAGAAACTCCGGCGACATGTCGATCCCGGTGGTGGCCGGATTGTTGTAGATCATCGTGGGAATGTCGACGGAATCGGCCACCGCGGTGACGTGTTCACGAATCTCCTGCTCACCCAGATGCCAGTACGACGTGGGGAGGAGCATCATTGCGTCGGCTCCGGCGTCTGCCGCGATCGATGCTCGGCGGAGTGCTCCCGCCGTCGTCAGATCCGACACTCCGACGACGGTGGGGACTCGGCGGTCGACGTAGTCGACAGTCTCCCGAGCGACCGTCTCCCACTCTGCATCGTCGAGATAGGCGCTCTCGCCGGTACTGCCGAGTGGGGCTATCGCGTCGACACCACTGCTGATCATGCTGTCGAGGAGCGTGTGTAGCGGCTTGGGGTCGAATGCTCCGGTGTCCCGGTCGAACGGGGTGATGGGATAGGCGACGATTCCCTTGATGGTGCTGCTCATGAGGCTCTCAGTTCTGTTGGTGGGAAACAAAAGTCAGTTGGTCAGTGTGTCGGGATGATTGCGGAGAGCGCGACGGGCGTAGTAAGCGAAGTTCGCCTCGCTGCGCCGAGGAGTCAGTGTCCAATCGTGTGCCTCCTTCGCCAGGCGAGGCGGTAGCGGCTTGATGTCTCCGGCAGCCATCGCCAGCAACTGCAGTCTGGCCGCTCGCTCGATCAGATGCCCGAGAGAGCATGCCTCTTCGACCGTGTTGCCGACGACGAGTTGGCCGTGGTGGGCGAGCAGAATTGCCCGCTTGTCGCCGAGTGCAGCCGAAATGATCTCGCCCTCCTCGTTTCCCACGGGAACCCCGGGCCAGTCGGCGAGAAATGCGCAGTCGTCGTAGAGCGGCGCGATGTCCATTTGGGAGACGACGAGGGGAATCTCGAGCATCGACAGCGCCGTCGCATGTAGTGGGTGTGTGTGGACGATGCAGTTGACGTCGGGTCGTGCGCGGTAGATCCAACTGTGGAACCTGTTGGCGGGGTTCGGCATGCCCTCCCCGTCGAGGACTTCGAGATCCTCGTTGACGAGCAGGAGGTTGTCCTCGGTGATCTCGTCGAACCCGAGGCCGAGTCGCTGTGTGACAAACGTTCCCGGCTGCCCACCGCGGGCGGAGATCTGTCCGGCAAGGCCGGAGTCGTGGCCGGCGTCCGACAGTGCCCGGCAGGTCAGTGCGATCTTCTGTCGAAGAGTCCAACTACCTGTCGTTACTTCGGTGAGCATCTTCGTCTCGGCGGTGGCCATGAGTTCCTGCTTGCTCGCATGCATCGTGTCGGTCATGGGGTGTGCCTTTCTCGGGACCCGGAAATCAATGACATTCAGTCACCTATAAGACACAAAGTGTCATATAGGACGGAAATGTGCAACCTTCGATTCCTGCATCGCTGATCGCCGCAGGTCAATGTATTGGTAAGGTGATGACACAAAGTCTCGTGAGGGGAACCGAATGGCAGCGTTTTTGCGAACACATCGGCGTCGCGCCGGTCTGACGCTCGAGGGCCTGGCCGAGCAGACCGGTCTGACGAAGA
This sequence comes from Rhodococcus sp. D-46, assembly GCF_011290655.1. Lineage (NCBI taxonomy): Bacteria > Bacillati > Actinomycetota > Actinomycetes > Mycobacteriales > Nocardiaceae > Rhodococcus > Rhodococcus sp. D-46. Next base: position 449,402 of record NZ_JAANTF010000007.1, read on the forward strand.
GCTATCTCTCCAAGGTCGAGCGGGGTATCAGTACCCCGTCGATCGCGGTGGCACTCAAGATTGCGCGTGTGCTCGACGCCGATGTGGGGCAACTGTTCTCGGACAGTATGGAGGGAAATGCCATGACGATCGTGCGCGCGAAGGACCGCGTGATCGACCCGGCCAACTCCGTGCAGTCTTCCGTCTACGATCCGATCGCGCCCTCACTGGTCGGAAAGGCCATGCAGCCGTTCGTGGTTCATCCGGCCTCGGTGATGGGTCCCAAGTTCATGGACCACACGGGAGAGGAGTTCGTGTTCGTGCATTCCGGATCCGTAGAATTCGAAATCCCCGGGCAGACGATGCACCTCGACGCCGGCGACAGCTTGTACTTCGACGCGAATACGCCGCACCGGATGCGGTCGGTGTCGGCGGATCGTGCGGTGGTGCTGGTTGTCGTCTACGACAAGCCTTCGGCTGGATCACCCAGCGGTGACTCGCTGGAAACGCACTGCGGGGTGGGCAGATGACGCTGGGGATCGACACGACACTGACGCTTCTCGCTGCCGGTCTGATCTTCCTTCTCTCCCTGTGCCTGGGAATCTGGAAATACCGACAGATGGCCACTTCGGACAATCACCTCGCCCATCCGTATGTCGACATCGCACACCGCGCTGCCCTGATGTACTCGTTTGCGACGCTGCTGATCGCGGTGTTCGTCGAACTCAGTGCGTGGCCGACGTGGATCAACCTGACCAGTGCCGCAGTGGTCGTGTTCTTCTTTCTCGCAGCGATATTCAGCTACATCGCTCACGGTGCGATGAAGGACACCGACAATCAGTTCGAGTCCGCCGGTCCGCCCCTGCACCTCGGGATGTTTCTGCTGATCCTCGGTGAGGTGGGCGGATTTGCCGTCCTACTCGCAGGTTTCGTGAAAGGTCAGTTCTTCTGATCGGGCTTCAGCGCCTGTGCTCGTAGCCGATCCAAGCCCGTCGACGCTCACCCATCGGGTCGTTCTCCACTCGGGACGTCTCGTCGAAGATCATTGTTTGCCGCTCCGGTACGGAGTAGGCGGGCCAATCCCGGTCCGGCACTCCGTGGCGGGCGAAATGGATCCAGTGGCGCTGCATGGTGGAGGTCACCGCAGTCAGTCCGCGGCGCCCACCGACCGCGGTCAAGGCCGCGGTGAGTGCATCCGAACGCCCGAAGACCGCAAGCAATTCGGTGGCGTGGGTAGCGCCCATGCCGATGAGTCTGAGCAGGCGAGGCGCAAAATCGTAGCGGTAACTGTAGGTAGGAGCTACCTGGCAATGACCCTGTGCGCAGAGTATCGCGGGCTCCCAGAACGTGATGTCGCCGCCGAGATCTGCGGCAGCAAACCGGTGCGGATACGTGGGATACGCCGCGAGCGCACGTGCTTTCACTTCAGGGGTGGTGTGGGAGAACATCTTCTCGATCCGAACCGGGTCGGTAGGCAAGATGTCGAGAACGCGCGGGAAGATTCTTCCCTCGTGGAGATTCGAACCGACGAGCAGCGGAACGGGGTGGGCGCGTCCGGCGGCGAACACGTCGAGCGGGTGTTCGGGAAGGACGTCGTCACCCACCACGGGGGCAAATGCCCGCGTTCCGGGTTCTTCGTCCGCGCCGCGGCGCGCAAGTTCTTCGCCGGCATCGACCAGGTCCTTCACCGAAGCGGAGCGCAGCCACGATGCCGGATCGGCGTCCGGAGCCTGTGCGATCTCGAGGAACTCGCGTGCCCAACGGTGCGCTCGCTCTTTTCCGTATGCCGAAGCAGCCGGCGGACTTTGAGCGATGGCCTGGGCGAACAGCCCTCGTGCCGCCGGCGTTGCCATCAGAGTGGTGACCGCGTTGGCGCCGGACGATTCACCGAAGACGGTGACGGCGTTCGGGTCGCCACCGAAAGCGGCGATGTTGCGTTGGACCCACGTCAGCGCGGCGATCTGATCGCGCAATCCGAGGTTCGTCTCGAATGATCTTTCCGCAGTGGAATATTCACTGAAATCGAGGTAGCCCAACGCGCCGAGACGATATTGGATCGAGACGTAGACGATGTCGCCACGTTCGACCAGGCTCGTTCCGCGGTACATGGGCGTCGACGGATTCCCGCCGTTGTACGCGCCGCCGTGAATGAAAACCATGACCGGTCGCAACGAATCCGACGGTACCTGCGGAGCCACGACATTGACGAAGAGTGAGTTCTCGTCGAAATTGCTCTTGCGCTGCGGAGACGGAGAGCCGAATGCTTCCGCCGGGCGGACACCATGCCAAGCCTCGACCGGCTGCGGTGCGCGAAATCTCCGAGGACCGGTCGGGGCCGTTGCGTAGGGGATTGCTCGCCAGGTGCGCAGTCCTCGATCGAGGCGCCCGCGTACGACCCCGGAATCGAGAGTGATCTCGAGGGGGCTCGTCACGGTAGGGAGATGTCGGTGCCGTGGCTACGGTAACCGCTGTATCCCGCCCAGGCCAAGCGTTGTTCACGTCTGGGATCGTTCTCGACGCGGACGATCTCGTCGAAGATCATGGTCCGACGCTCCTGCCCCTCGTAGCGCGGCCACGATCCGCGCGGCGAGCCGTGCTCGGCGAAGTGAAGCCAGTGTCCCTGAACAGATTCGGTGACTGCGCGCAGTCCGCGTCGACCGCCGGGAAGGGTGAGGCCGCGCCCGACAAGGGTGTCACCGATGCCGAAGACTGCAAACATCTCGAATCCGTGTGTGGCGTCGAGGCCGAGCCAGCGCATCATCGTCGGCGCGAAGTCGAATCGGTAGGCGTACGTCGGCGCCGATTGTGCGTGCGCTTGCATCAACTCCACGGACGGGTGCCAGAACGTGACGTCTCCGCCGACGTCGATCGCGGACTGCTCGTCCGGGTAGCCGGGATAGGTCGCGAGGATGCGCTTCCCGGCCTCGGGATCGGTGAGGGCAAACATGGTGTCGATGCGCGACGGGTTGGTCGGAAGTGCGTCGAGCACCTTCGGGAACAGCGTCCCCTCCCGTCTGTTGGTGCCGATGATCATCGGCACCTGGTGTGCCGATCCTTCTTTGAATGCGTCCAAGGGGGAGCGCGGCAGGAAGTCGCCGTCGACGACCGGTCCGAAGGGATGTAGTCCAGGTGTGTTCGCGAGTACCTCGGCGCCCAGTCTGCTTCCGGCTCTGCCCAATTCGACGGCTGTCGCCGAGGTCAGGGCCTTCGCGGGTGGTAGGCCGGAATTGAGGATCTCGACGAAACGCGCGCCCCAGGCATGCGATCGCTGCGTGCTCGAGACCAGATCCGGAGCCGAACTCTCGGCGATAGCGCCGGCGAAGAGTCCCTTGGCGGCCGGAGTCGCCATCAGGGTGGTGACGGCGGTGGCTCCGGCGGATTCACCGAAAATCGTGACTTTTTCAGGATCCCCACCGAAGGCGGCGATGTTGCGTTGCACCCACTGCAGGGCCGCGACCTGATCGCGCAGTCCGAGGTTGGAGTCGAATACGCGCTCGGATGTGGAGAACGGGGTGAAATCGAGGTAGCCCAGAGCGCCGAGTCGGTAGTTGATCGAGACGTAGACGACGTCGCCGTGTTCGACGAGGGACACGCCCGAGTACAAGCCGGTGGCCGAGGTCCCGATGGTGTTTGCCCCACCGTGGATGAAAACCATGACGGGACGCGGAGTATTGCCGGTGTTCGCGGGGGCGAGCACGTTGAGCGTCAGGCAGTCCTCGCTGCTCGGCTGGTACTTCCCGGGCGCGAGCAACAGCCCCTTCTTGTGTTGGACAGACGCGTCGCCGAACCTGGTCGCGTCGCGTTCTCCGGTCCACGGCGTGACCGGCTGGGGTCGCGTCAGACGCAGTGTTCCGACCGGCGGCCGGGCGTAGGGAATTCCGCGCCAGGCACGAAGTTTTCCCACCCGGCGGCCGCGCAGGGTGCCGTCGGCCGTGGTCACAAGTATGTCGGACGCCATGTCGCGACTATACGTACTTCGGGAGCGCGTCAGCGGCGAGCCTCCAGCAATCGAAGCCAGACTTCACTGACCGTCGGATACGAGGGCACCGCATGCCAGAGAGTTTCCAGTGGTACGGCGCCGACGACCGCGATTGTCGCCGCATGCACCAGCTCGGATACTTCGGGCCCGGCGAAGGTAGCGCCGAGGATCACGTCGGTGGCCTTGTCGATCACCAACTTCGCGCGCCCCGAGTAGTCGTCGCGCAGCAGCGAAGATCCCGCGACGGCGAGTTCGATCTCCACGACTTCGACGTCGTAGCCGTCGTCGCGAGCTTTCTTCTCGGTGCGTCCCACCCAGGCGATTTCGGGTGAGGTGAACACCACCTGGGGGACCTGTCCGTTGTCCGCCGACGCCGTGTACCGAGGTCCCCTGAGTCCGCGGCTCTCGGCCCGCGCGGCGATGACGTCTCCGCAGACTCTCGCCTGATACTTGCCCATGTGGGTGAGGGGAGAACGACCGTTGATGTCGCCGACGGCGTAGAGCCACTCACCTTGGGCACAGAGGTGATCGTCAGTGGTGACGTACTTGCCGTCCTCGAGGCCGATGACGGACAAGCCGAGATCGGCAGATGTCGGCCCGCGGCCCGCCGCGACGATGACCTCGTCGACTTCGATCACGCCGGACGATGTCTCGATGCTGACGGGTCCACCGTGGATGTGACCTTCGCCGGTGTCCTTGGCATCGGGGCGTGAGACCGAGTTGACGGCAGTGCTCAGTCGAACGTCCACACCGCGGGCGCCGAGTGCTTCGGCCACCATCGTTCCGGCAAACGGTTCTGCTGATTTCAACAGAGCATCGCCCCTCACGAGCAACGTCACGTGAGCGCCGAACGACGACAACCACGTTGCGCACTCCGTTGCGACCACTCCGCCGCCGATGACCGCCACTCGCGACGGAACCTCGTGCAGGTTGGTGGCGTCGCGCGAGGTCCACGGGAGTGCCTCGCGCAATCCCGGTGTCTTCGGGACGGTGGCGGTCGTTCCCGTGGCGAGTACGACGGCCTGGCGGGCACGGAGCTTACGGGTCCCGTCGACGGTCACTGCTCGCTCGCCGTCGATGACCCCGTGGCCTTTGATCACGGTGATGCCCGCGGAGGTTGCCCAGTCGACCTGGGACGAATCGTCGTGGTTGTGGGTGAACGAGTCGCGCCGTTTCAGAATGGCATCGACGTCCAGCGGTCCGGCCGGGATCCCGGGCAAGGCGTCGGCCGCCTCGAGGACCTGCCCCGGGCGCAGTAGTGCCTTGCTGGGCATACAGGCCCAATACGAGCATTCACCACCGACCAGTTCGTGTTCCACGATTGCGGCGGTGCGATTACTTCCGGCGATGGCGTATGCGGCGGCGTTCTCGCCGGCGGGCCCACCGCCGATCACGATGACATCGAATTCGTCGGTCATTGCTCCACGGTATGCCGGATCGGTCCGAGTTCGCTCGGTTACTGCCGGGTACGAGAGCTCGATGGTGGCTACAGTTGCACCCATGACGCGGCAGAAGATTTTGATCACCGGTGCCAGTTCGGGTCTGGGGGAGGAGATGGCCAGGAGATTCGCCGCGGCCGGTCGCGACCTCGCGCTGTGTGCCCGGCGGACGGATCGTCTCGACACGCTGCGAGGGGAGTTGGTGGCGCAGTACCCGTCGATCAGCGTCGCAGTGCGCGAACTCGATGTGACCGAACACGATTCCGTCGTCCGGGTTTTCGGTGAGCTGCGCGACGAGTTGGGTGGCCTGGACCGGGTGATCGTGAACGCCGGGCTCGGCAAGGGCGCCAAGATCGGAACCGGAAAAGCGCACGCGAATCTTGCAACAGCGCAGACGAATTTTGTCGGCGCGCTGTCGCAGTGTGAAGCTGCGCTCGAGATCTTCCGCGCGCAGGACGCCGGACACCTGGTTCTCGTGTCCTCGATAAGCGCGGATCGGGGGCTACCCGGGCCAAAAGCGGCCTATTCGGCAAGCAAGGCCGGGGTAGCGGCTCTGGGTGAGGCGCTCAGTATCGAGTTGGCGCGCACACCTATTCGGGTCACCACCCTGCTGCCGGGCTTCATCAAGACCGACATGTCCGCCGGCGCCGGCGACGACGCAGCGCTCATGGCCAGTCTGGACGAAGGCGTCAGTGCCATGGTCGACGCCATCGAGAAGGAAACCACACGAGCGGCGCTACCCGGCCTCAAGTGGCAAGGGATAGATGCGGCCCTACGATTCCTGCCCAACTCCGTGACAGCGAGGTTTGTCTGATGAGCATCCACATCTCGAACGGTAAGCCCCGCGTAGTGATCGTCGGTGGCGGCTTCGGTGGACTGTACGCAGCGAGACGGCTCAAGAAGGCCGACGTCGAGGTGGTTCTGATCGACCGAGGGACCAGCCACGTCTTCCAGCCCCTGCTATACCAGTGCGCCACGGGTCTGCTCTCCGAAGGGCAGATCGCAAGTCCGCTGCGACATCTGCTCGAGGACAACAAGAACACGAACGTCGTTCTGGGCGAGGCCAAGTCGGTGGACGCCGACGCCGGGATACTGACTGCCAGTCGCTTCGACGGGTCGACCTTCGAATTGCCGTACGACTACCTGATCGTGGCGGCTGGAATGCGCCAGTCCTACCACGGCCAGGACGAGTTCATCAAATGGGCGCCCGGCATGAAAACCCTCGACGACGCTTTGGCGATCAGGCGCAGTCTCATTGCTGCGTTCGAGATGGCCGAATCGCTCCCGACTGCGGAAGAACGTCGACCGTGGCTGACATTCGCCGTGGCGGGCGGCGGACCCACCGGCGTCGAATTAGCCGGACAGATCCGCGAATTGGCGATGCACGCGCTCACCAACGAGTTCCGGTCCATCGACCCTGACGAGGCAAGGGTACTGCTCTTCCACGGCGACGATCGGGTGCTCCCTTCGTTCAGTCGCAAGCTCTCGGCCGCCGCCAAACGTACTCTCGACGGGATCGGCGTCGAGACTCACCTCGGCGTGCACGTCACCGACGTGTGCGAGACCAGCATCGAGACGACGGACAAGAAGACAAAAGAGAAGCGGCAGTACGAGACCCGCACGATTCTGTGGACCGCGGGCGTCGAAGCAGTGCCGTTCGCCGAGGCACTGGCCACGGCGCTGGGTGTGAAGCAGGTCGGCGGTGGCCGCATCGAGGTGGAAGCCGATCTGACCGTTCCCGGCCACCCGAACGTCTACGTGGTGGGCGACCTCATGTCGCGGGACAAACTTGCCGGGGTGGCCGAGGTCGCGATGCAGGGTGGTCGGCACGCCGGTGCCCGGATCGCTGCAACCGTGGAAAACGGAGTGCCCAGCCGAAAACCGTTCAAGTACCGCGATCTTGGAACCGCGGCCTACATTTCGCGACGCCACGCGTTGCTTCAGGCAGGGCCGGTCCAGTTGTCCGGGTTCATCGGATGGGTGTCATGGGGAATCATCCACATCGCGTTCCTCGCGGGGTTCCGCAATCGCGCCAGCACGGTGCTGAACTGGGGCGCAACCCTGGCGTCGAAGACGCGTCGGGAACGGGCAATCACGTACGGCGACCCCGAAACCGCTCGGCAGCCGTACAACTGAGGGTTACTCGGTCTTGAATACGGGGTTTCCGGCGGTGTCGATCATCCACCACAGGCTGCCGACGCTCTGTCCGAGCATGTCGCCGGGAACCTTGTCGTCGAGGTACCGATAGACGGGCTTGCCGTTGACGGTGATCTGGAAAGATCCTTCCGGCCCGTCGATGGTACCGATGACAGCGTCGATTCCTTCGACGATCGGCGAATCCGTGACCGAGGTGACCGCCGGCCAGTAACGCAGGCACGCTTCGTCGCACGACCCGGCTTGTGAGTTCTCCTCGTCCGGGTTGTAGACGTAGACGGTCATGCCTTCGCCGTCGACGGCGATCGTCCCGAGTGGGGAGTCGGCGGTCTTCAGCAGGGGTGCATCAGCGGCGGCGGGTGGCGACAGCGACGTCGAAATGGCAGTGACGTTGTCTGCGCTGTCCCCGGAATCGAGGGCGTCGGGCGAGCAACCGGTGAGGATCAGGGCGGTACTCGCAACTGTCGCGAACAACCACTGTCTGCGCATGACGTCTCCGTTCTGGGCGGGAGTGCTCGGGACAAGCAATCGGGGATACCCGTTGCGGACGAGCTGAAAACGCCGGGCGTCCGGATTCCTCGACAATAGCTCTGTTACAGAGCTATTGTGAGGTTGTGGATGGAAGCGGAGCAAATCTTGCGGATGACGTCCTGGAGACGCTCGGACAATTGCGCCGGGGCACGAGGAAGGCGTCGGGGCGGCCGTTTGCGGAACGACCGCTCGCCGGCGCCCAGATCGAACTCGTCAGGCTGCTACGACGCAACCCGGGTCTGTCGGTGGCCGAGGCTGCCGGGCGATTGGGTGTCGCGGCAAACACGGTGTCCACCTTGGTGCGGCAGCTCGTCGACGATGGAGTGATCGAACGCGTTGCCGACGAGGCCGACCGCCGCGTCGCGCGATTGGTGCTCGCGGACGAGGCGCGCGCCCGCGTCGAGGTGTGGCGTGATCGCCGGAGTGTGATTGTCGGTCAGGCATTGTCGACTCTGACCGCAGAGGACAGGGCAAGTATCGAGGCTGCTCTACCGGCCCTGTCTCGATTGGCGAGCGCTCTGGCAGCAGCCGGATCGGAAGGCGGGGGGCAGTGAGATGCTGACGCAGTGGTGGAGGAGCCGAGCAGTGCACATGCCTGACCCTGACGCACCCGCGGTCGAGATCGACTCGGTCACATACAAGTTCGGCGGTCATCGGGCGGTGGACAACCTGAGTCTGGTCGTCAACGCGGGGGAATGCTTCGGCCTGCTCGGTCCCAACGGTGCAGGAAAGACGACGACGATCAGATTGCTCAACACGTTACTTCCTCTGCAAGAGGGTGACATTCGAATTCTCGGTCGCTCCGTTCGCAGCGAAGCGATGACCATTCGGCGCTACCTCGGGTACGTGCCACAACAGCTCTCGATCGAAAGCGCATTGACCGCACGCGAGAACGTGACCTGGTTCGCGCGCCTGTACGACGTTCCGCGGTCCGAACGACGCGAGCGCGTCGACCAGGCGCTCGAGATGGTGGATCTGCTCGATTCAGGTGAGCGTCTCGCGTCGAGCTTCTCCGGCGGTATGGTGCGACGGCTCGAACTTGCGCAGGCACTGGTGAACCGACCGTCGCTGCTGGTGCTCGACGAACCGACGGTGGGGTTGGATCCCATTGCCCGAATCCGTCTGGAAGCGAGTGGCGGAGATGCAGAAGCGATACGGCATGACCGTCCTGCTCACGACGCACTACATGGAAGAAGCCGAGGAGTTGTGTGATCGTGTTGCGTTGATGCATCACGGTGCACTTCGTGCAGTGGGCGAGCCGAGCGCGTTGGCCGCCGAACTGGGGCCGGAGGCCACTCTCGAAGACGTGTTCCGTCACTACACCGGCGACGACCTCACCGGCGGCAAGTCAGGAGGTCTCCACGATGTCCGCAGTGCCCGTCGCACAGCGCGCCGCTTGGGCTGATCCCACTACCAACAGTCTTGCTCGATTGCTCTCGAGAATTTACACATTCCGCCTCGTGGAAGTTCAGAAGTTGCGGCACGACCGATCTGAATTGGTCACGCGCGCAATCCAGCCGATCCTCTGGTTGGTGATCTTCGGTCAGACGTTCAGTCATATCCGAGCGATCCCGACTGGCGACGTACCGTATCTCGACTTTCTCGCGCCGGGCATCATTGCGCAGTCCGCGCTTTTTGTTGCGATCTTCTACGGAATCCAGATCATCTGGGAGCGTGACGCGGGAGTCCTCACCAAACTCATGGTGACGCCGACGCCACGAGCCGCGCTGGTCACCGGAAAGGCATTTGCAGCCGGTATCCGTGCGGTCGCCCAGGCCGTGGTCGTAGTCGTTGTAGCGGCGCTGCTGGGCGTGAGCATGACGTGGAACCCGATCAAGCTGCTCGGCGTCGTGGCTGTCGTTGTCCTCGGCTCGGCGTTCTTCGCCTGTCTGTCGGTTGCGATCGCGGGGATCGTACTCAAACGAGATCGATTGATGGGCATCGGGCAGGCAATCACCATGCCGTTGTTCTTCGCGTCCAACGCTCTGTACCCGGTCGAACTCATGCCGACGTGGGTTCAGTGGCTCAGTCGCATCAATCCGCTGAGCTACGAGGTGTCAGCGCTGCGCGGTCTGCTGATCGGAATGCCGACCGACTACCTCGTCGACTTCGGCGTGCTGATCGGTGCCGCGCTGCTCGGAATCATCACAGCTTCGGCACTATTGGGCCGCTTGACTAGCTGATCTGACTCGCTGATCTTCGCTGCGGACTAGTCGCGAGTGAACGGTGGGGTGTACGTGCTGCAATCCGGAGGGACGGCCGGGAGTCCTTCGGACGAGCGAAGTTTCTCCGCAATCGATGAGAGCAAGTCCTGCGATTCAGGGGAGAGATCGACCGCTTTTATGGCCAGAGAACGTAATTCGCTGTCGTGGAACTCTTCGACAACCGAACGGTCTTCTTCCGGAATCAGTTCGGGATCTTGGCGAGGTGTCGGGCCGAAGAAGTACTCTGCTGCCACGCCGAAGTAATCGGCCAATGCCAAAACGACTTGCTCCGATGGATTCGTGCGCACACCGCTCCGGAGTTGCGAGAGGTACGGTGTCGAAATCTTGCATCCACGTTGCGAAAGGGCTTCCACAACTTGTGCGTTGGTGAGTCTCGGTGCTGTGGCCGGGTACAAGGCGTTCAAACGGTCCTTGAATGAATCGGTCACAATTCCTCCCTCGAGCGTGACCCAGCGTCACAGCTACTTCGCAGTTTTCACATAGTAGACGACACGGTTATTCTGGACTCTGGTCGAAAGTCCTTTCACCTGCGGATATTTGGCGCAGAAAAATTCCAAAGACTTTGTAAAGTATGTGATTTTCGCCGCGTACTGACCGTTCGTTTTGCCAAGGTGTACGGCGGTAGCGTATAAGCCGAACGGTGGTGGTTACGCCATTGTGCTGCAGGTTCTTTCAGCCGGTCCTATCCATTTTGTGTCGATGCATTCCTGCTCGGTCTGTAACGTGCGAAGCGCTGCCGCCGGGCACCGGGCGTCGTCGTGCCGGCGGTTGGCGCGCCGCGTGTTCGGGACTTCTTCTCGGTGCTCTGCTCGACGCTCGCGCGCAGTGATGGGCCCGTATTTTTCTGCACTCGAGAGTGAGCGCTCAGGTGTGTCCACCTGCGAAAGTGACGCGCATTGAAAGCGGCCGATTGGTATGTCATCGACGTTGGAACACAGCGCTTCTCGTCGGTCCCCACTTTTTCATGCGGTGACATAAGGTTCATGCGGTGACATCAGCGCCGCCCGGGCGTGTTGCTGCGGCGGACCGGGCTCGAAGCGCAGCCGGCCCGGCCGGACATGTCGAGCGTCGACTCTGCGTCTTTCGGATCGGAATTGCCCGCTGCGCCAGTAGTAGTCGACGTCGTCGCAGTCAGGTGCATGTCAGAACCATGTGGAGGATTACACGTCTTGCACACGGAGGGCGACAGTCCGGGCGGCAATTCTGTCGCACAGATCTACCATCCAGTCCCGCCGTGCGCTGCTCAACCTGCGGCATGTGTGCCTCGGCCTCGGAAGCGCTTTATGGCACGGGGGTTGCTGACCGGCGCATACTGGTTACAACACAGTGTGTTCGAAGGGCAGGACTGACATGGTCAGTGTCGAGAAGTGGGCGATGTGGGATTCCGCCGTGGAGGTGGACGTCACCGAGGGCGCTGCGCTGCCTACTGCGCACGCGTTGATCGCAGCTGCCATCGACGAAACCGAAGCGGTCTGCGACCTTCGCCGGGGAGACGCCGAGATTCACGCCGTCAACCTCGCTCAGGGAACTCCGGTCAAAGTGACACGACGTATGTCGGCTCTGCTGCGGTCGGCGCTGTGGGCTGCCCGTATGACCGGCGGTGCAGTCAATCCGCTTGCCGACAACTACTCCGAGGACGAATCCATCCCTCCGGTGCACCCGACCCCGACGTTCGAGGACGTACAGCTCGACGGAGACGTGGTGTACGCGCCCTGGGGTGCGTCGTTCGACATCACCGGAGTTGCCAAGGCCGACACCGTCGATCGCGCCGCGCAGATCGTCGCCGCCGAATTACAATGCGGCGTTGCTGTGCGGATCGGCGACGTGATCGCCACGGCCGGCCATGCACCGGCTGGTGGCTGGCAGATTCCGGTGCCGGACAGCGAAGAAGTCGAACTGATCAACGGAACCGCGATGGCGACGGCGCGGGCGCTGGAGCTGCCCTCCTGGGAGCCGAACCAGGAGCGGCCCTCCACGGAATGGGCACAGGTCTCGGTGATTGCTGACGACGCGGTGTGGGCGTACGCCGCGAGCGAAGCTGCGTTGATCCGGGGGATAAGCGCCATCAAATGGGTTGAACAGCAAGAGCTTCGGGCTCGGCTCGTCGACCGATCCGGACGCGTGTACACAACGGAAAGTTGGTTCGGCCCGGCGGCCGCGTGAGTCAGGCCCGTCCGCGCTCTCTGCGGTACCACTGCACCAGAGCATCTGTGGATGTGTCGCCGAGGTCGCCGGGTGCTGCTTCGGAAGAGAGCGCAGGCCCCAGTTCCATGGCTTGTGTCTTGCCGAGTTCGACGCCCCACTGATCGAACGGATTGACACCCCAGACAGCACCTTCGACAAATACCTGGTGCTCGTAAAGTGCGATCAGCTGACCGACGACCGAGGGGGTCAGCTCCTTCGCCAAGATAGTGCTCGACGGTCGGTTGCCTGGCATCACCTTGTGTGGCACCAGCTCCGGAGCAGTGCCCTCTGACGCGATTTCTTCGGCAGTCTTCCCGAACGCGAGAACCTTTGTCTGAGCGAAGAAGTTACTCATGAGCAGATCGTGCATTGATCCCGTGCCGTCCGCAGTAGGCAGATCGTCGGTGGATTCCGCGAACCCGATGAAATCGGCAGGCACCAGCCAGGTGCCCTGATGCAGGAGTTGGTAGAAGGCGTGTTGGCCGTTGGTTCCGGGCTCGCCCCAGAAGATCTCACCGGTGGACGTGGTCACCGGTGAGCCGTCGGCGCGAACCGATTTGCCGTTGGACTCCATGGTCAGCTGCTGCAGGTAGGCGGGAAAGCGCAGCAAGTCGTTGGAGTAGGGCAGAACTGCGCGGGACTGTGCGCCGAAGAAGTTGGAGTACCAGAGCCCGATGAGGCCGAGGAGGACCGGCGCGTTCTGCTCGAGCGGTTGGTTTCGGAAGTGCGTGTCGATCTGGTGGAAACCGTCGAGGAACTCCGCAAAGCGAACGGGTCCGACGGCACACATGACCGACAAGCCGATCGCCGAGTCGACGGAGTAGCGCCCGCCGACCCAATCCCAGAACCCGAACATGTTCGCGGTGTCGATGCCGAACTCCGCCACGCGGTCACCGTGGGTGGAGACTGCGACGAAATGCTTGGCTACGGCCGAGACGTCTTCGCTGCCCAGACCGGCGAACAGCCAACGCTTTGCCGCTGTCGCGTTGGTGAGGGTCTCGAGGGTGGAGAACGTCTTGGATGCGACGATGAAGAGCGTCGTCTCCGGATCGAGGTCGTCGAGCTGTCCGACCAGATCGACAGGGTCGATGTTGGAGACGAACCGGACGCTGATTCCGGCGTCGGCGTAATGCCGTAATGCGCGGTAGACCATCACCGGCCCGAGGTCGGAACCGCCGATGCCGATGTTGACGATGGTGCGGATGCGCTTGCCGGTAGCTCCGGTCCACTCGCCGCTGCGCACACGATCGGCAAAAGCGCCCATCGCGTCCAGAACTTCGTGAACGTCGGCGACGACGTCTTGACCGTCGACGGTCAGCGCAGAATCCTTGGGCAGACGCAGCGCTGTGTGTAGTACGGCGCGGTCTTCGGAAGTGTTGATGTGATCGCCCGCGAACATCGCGTCGCGTCGTGCCTCGACGCCGGCCTCGCGGGCCAGGTCGACGAGCAGCGCGAGAGTCTCGCGGCTGACGCGATGCTTGCTGTAGTCGATGTGAAGATCACCGGCGTCGATCGTCAGCTCTCGCCCGCGGGCTGGATCGTCCTGGAAGAGTTCTCGCAGGTGAACGCCTTCGATGTCGGCGTAATGAGCGCGCAGTTTCTGCCAGGCTGAGGTTCCGGTGATGTCAGTGCTCACGATCATCGACTTTAGTGGCACAAGCTGGAAACTTCCGCGTGAGTCTCGCTCGCGGGCAGACGGACGCGGCTCCGACGAGCATCATGGAACCCATGGACACATTCGAATTCATTCGATCAGTTCCCACCCAGTTGTTCGTCGGCGGTCGGTTCGTGCCCGCGGAGAACAACGCGACCTTCCCGGTGGCGGATCCGGCGACCGGGAAATCGTTGACCGATGTCGCCGATGCGAGCCCCGCGGACGCGCTGCGCGCTCTCGACGAAGCCGTCGCCGTCTCGTCGAAGTGGGCGAGCACACCTGCGCGCGAGCGTGGTGAAATCCTGCGAGCCGTTTTCGAGAAGATCACCGAGCGAGCCGAGGACGTGGCGCTGCTGATGACCCTCGAAATGGGCAAGGCACTCGCCGAAAGTCGCGCCGAGGTGAAGTACGGGGCGGAGTTCTTCCGGTGGTTCAGCGAGGAGGCCGTTCGCATCGGCGGGCGCTACACGCCGGCGCCGGCGGGCAACGGCCGGATCCTTGTCACCAAGGCGCCGGTCGGACCGTGTCTGGCCATCACTCCCTGGAATTTCCCGTTGGCGATGGGTACCCGCAAGATCGGCCCGGCGTTGGCCGCCGGCTGCACGATCATCGTCAAGCCCGCCTCGGAGACCCCGTTGACGATGTTGTTGCTTGCTCAGCTCATGGCCGAAGCCGGGTTGCCCGACGGAGTCCTCTCGGTGTTGCCGACATCGAAATCCGGTGAAGTGACCGGCCCTCTCATCGACGACCCTCGACTGCGCAAGCTCACCTTCACCGGGTCCACCGGCGTCGGCAAGATGCTGGTGGAGAAGTCCGCGAAGCGATTGCTCCGCACGTCGATGGAATTGGGTGGCAACGCACCCTTCGTGGTGTTCGACGACGCGGACGTCGACAAGGCAGTCGAGGGCGCGGTACTGGCGAAGCTTCGCAACGGAGGCGAAGCATGCACCGCCGCCAACCGGTTCCACGTCGCCAACGCCGTGCGTGAAGAGTTCACGACCAAGCTGACCGAGAAGATGGCGACTTTCACGATGGGACCCGGTACCGACCCGGAGACGAAGCTCGGCCCGCTGATCAACCAGAACCAACTCGACACGGTCGCGGAGTTGGTTGCAGATGCGGTGGATGCCGGGGCGAAGGTGCGACTGGGCGGCGAAGCGCCGGGTGGTGAAGGGTACTTCTATCCAGCCACGGTGTTGGCAGACGTTCCGGCCAGCGCGCGGATTCTGAAAGAAGAGGTGTTCGGACCCGTCGCCGCGATCACCGGCTTCGACACCGAAGCCGAGGGAATCGCAGCCGCCAACGACACCGAGTTCGGACTGGCCGCGTACATCTTCACAAGGGATCTCGACCGTGCGCTTCGGGTTTCCGATGCACTGGAATCAGGAATGATCGGCGTCAACCGCGGAGTGATCTCGGACGCGGCAGCGCCGTTCGGTGGCGTGAAGGAATCCGGATTCGGCCGCGAGGGCGGGACCGAGGGGATCGAGGAATACCTGAACACGAAGTACATCGCGCTCGAGAGCTGATACACACGCGAACGGCCACATCGGGACTGCCAGAGGCATCCGATGTGGCCGTTCGCAAGTGAACAGGTCGTGCGCTAGTGGCCCAGGCGTCCGCGGCCCAGGCGCAGGAGCAGCATCGCGAGGGTGTGGCCTTCCTGGCCCAGCTCGTTGAATCGTTCGAGGACCTTCATCTCGCGGCTGTGCACCAGACGCGGACCACCCGATGCCATCCGGGTACGGCCGATGATCTGGGAGACCTCGGAGCGACGTTTGATGGCCGCGAGGATCTCGGCGTCGAGACGGTCGATTTCTTTCCGTAGTTCGTCGATCTCCGCCTCACTCTGGGGGATCTCGACGTCTGTCGGAGCAGTTTTTACAGTATCGACAGTATTTCCATGGGGGGCTGCAGCCTGGGTGCTCATTGCTATTCGTCTCCTCTTCCTACTGCGTGGATCGTGGTCTCGGCTCGGGTCGTTACCGATCCAGGCACACTGACGAAAATGCCCCGGATCCGATTCGGACCAGGGGCGGGTGAGCTGTTCAGATCACGTGCACCGAGGTCCGGGGCACGTAAAGTAACGCCACAGCGGGCCGACGGGGTCGGCCGTGTTGTCGCGAACGGAAATGCTGAACATAGCGTCCAGTTTGCCATGCTCGACACAGGTAATCCAAGTGCCTCTACCAGCAGGTGGACGCACTGACGACCGTGTCGGTGGACGCCGGTAGCGTGGACAGGCGATGAACACGTACCCAGCACTCGGTGAGCACGACGGACATTCCCAGCACGACGGGGGCGGCGCGCGGGGACACGACGCGGGTTCGGACGCCCTCCTCGAGGGTCTCAACCCGCAACAGCGCGAGGCCGTGGTCCATGCCGGTTCGCCGTTGCTGATAGTCGCGGGCGCCGGCTCGGGCAAGACTGCAGTGCTGACGCGTCGTATCGCCTATCTGCTGGCCGAACGGGGTGTCACCCCCGGTCAGATCCTGGCCATCACGTTCACCAACAAGGCTGCGGCCGAGATGCGCGAGCGTGTGGCAGCTCTTGTCGGACCGCGTGCCAACGCCATGTGGGTCTCGACGTTCCACTCCAGTTGCGTGCGGATTCTGCGAGCACAGGCGGCGCTCCTACCCGGTTTGAACTCGAATTTCTCGATCTACGATTCCGACGATTCGCGTCGACTGCTGACGATGATCTCGAAGGACCTCGAGCTCGACACCAAACGATTCTCCGCGCGGCTTCTCGCTACGCATATCTCCAATCTGAAGAACGAACTCGTCGGACCGGAAGAGGCGGTTGTCGCAGCCGATCAGGATCCGGCCGAACTTCCGCGACTGATCGCCAAGGTCTACGGCCACTACCAACAGCGGCTGCGTGCTGCGAACGCACTCGACTTCGACGATCTCATCGGTGAGACCGTCGCGCTTCTTCAGGCGTTTCCACAGATCGCCGAGTACTACCGCCGCCGCTTCCGTCACGTGCTCGTCGACGAGTACCAGGACACCAACCACGCGCAGTACATGCTTGTGCGTGAACTGGTCGGTGGAGCCGGCGAGTCCGACCACGCCGTTGCCCCGGCCGAACTGTGCGTCGTCGGTGACGCCGATCAGTCGATCTATGCGTTCCGCGGAGCCACTATCCGCAACATCGAAGAGTTCGAACGCGACTACCCGGATGCTCGGACCATCCTTCTCGAACAGAACTACCGTTCGACGCAGAACATTCTGTCTGCGGCCAACTCCGTGATTTCCAAGAACACCGGCCGACGAGAAAAGCGTCTGTGGACCGATTCGGGTGAAGGCGAACTGATCGTCGGCTACGTTGCAGACAACGAGCACGACGAAGCATCGTTTGTCGCCTCGGAGATCGATCGGCTGGTGGACCAGGGCGAGACCAAGTTCGCCGACATCGCGGTGTTCTACCGGACCAACAACTCCTCGCGCGCGCTCGAGGAGATCTTCATTCGACTCGGAGTGCCGTACAAGGTGGTCGGCGGCGTTCGCTTCTACGAGCGCAAGGAAGTTCGGGACATCGTCGCGTATCTGCGCGTCCTCGCCAACGAGGACGACACCGTGAGCCTGCGACGCATTCTCAACACGCCCCGACGCGGTATCGGTGATCGAGCCGAAGCCTGCGTCGCCGTGCACTCCGAGCATCGCAACATCAGCTTCGCCGCCGCTCTCCGTGACGGCGCGGAAGGCAAAGTGGCGCTGCTCAATACGCGGTCACAGAAGGCCATCGCGTCGTTCCTCGAGATGATGGACGGGCTGCGGGCCCTGCTACCGACAGCGGCCGCCGACGAGGACGAACCGTTCGAGCTCGGTGACATCGGTGAGGTTGCCGAGGCGGTGCTCGAGCGCACCGGCTACCGCGCCGAGCTTGCGGCGAGCAGCGATCCGCAGGATGGCGCGCGACTCGACAACTTGAACGAACTCGTCAGCGTGGCAAGGGAATTCAGTTCCGACGCGCGAAACGCGGCCGGGCTGATCGATCCGGACGACGAGGAAACCGCAGCAATGCGTGAAGGTGAACCCGATCCGGGTTCGCTTGCCGCCTTCCTCGAACGGGTATCGCTTGTCGCCGACGCCGATCAACTGCCGGACTCCGACGACGGCGTCGTGACCATGATGACGCTTCACACCGCCAAGGGCCTCGAGTTCCCGGTCGTCTTCGTCACCGGTTGGGAGGACGGGCAGTTCCCGCACATGCGCGCCCTCGGCGATCCGGCGGAGCTGTCCGAAGAGCGTCGACTTGCTTACGTCGGCATCACCCGTGCCAGGCAGCGCCTGTACCTGACGCGCGCGATCATGCGTTCGGCGTGGGGGCAACCGATCCAGAACCCGGCGTCGCGGTTCATCCAGGAGATCCCGGAGGACCTGATCAACTGGCGCCGTGAGGATCCGGGCACCGGTGGCGGATTCGGAAGCGGCAGGCCGGGTTACGGCAGCGGAAGCCGCTACGGCAGCCAGGGCGGCCAGGGATACGGCGGCGGGCAGAACTACGGGGGAGGGTCCGGCAAGGCCGCGTCGACTCCCAGTTTCGGGGCCGCGCGTGGCCGCAACAACGTTCTGGTCCTCGCCACGGGTGACCGCGTCAGTCACGACAAGTACGGTCTGGGCACCGTGTTGGAAACCAAGGGCACTGGCCCCACCGCGACGGTCACCATCGACTTCGGTAGCGCGGGCAAGGTGCGGTTGATGCTCATCGGCGGTGTGCCGATGGTCAAGCTGTAGAAGACAGGCAAAAACTTCCGGCCCGTACCTGGAAAGGTACGGGCCGGAAGTTTTTCATCAGAAGCGTTGGGCTTGCGATCAGTCCTGCTCGACGCCGAGGCTGATGCCGCGTGAGGCGAGCCAGGGGAGGGGATCGATCTTGTTCTCGCCGGCGAGATGAACCTCGAAGTGAAGGTGCGGGCCGGTGGAGAAGCCGCGGTTGCCGACAGTGGCGATCTGGTCGCCGGCCATGACCTGCTGACCGACCGTGACGGTGGACGTGTCGATGTGGCCGTAGACGGTGATCGTTCCGTCTGCGTGCTGTAGGCGTACCCACATGCCGAACCCGGAAGCCGGACCTGAATCGATGACCTTGCCGTCGGCGACGGCGACGATGGGCGTCCCGATCGGGGCGGCGATGTCGACGCCGGCGTGCAGGGTGCCCCAGCGGGTGCCGAAGTTGGACGTGAACGTGCCCACTGCCGGCAGGACGAACAGCGGGCGACGGGCAGCGGCTTCGCGTGCTGCGCGCTCGTCACTGAAACGCTGGCCCTTGGCAAGCAGGTTGCTGAACTGGGAGAGGTCGGTCGGCGCTGCGACGTTGAGGACCTGCGGAGCGTCGGCCTCGGTGGTGGCTGCCGTGGAGGTGGCCGGGGCGAACTGAGCGGCCTGCGGTTCTGCGGTGGTACCGATCGCGGAGGACTCGTTGGCGAGTGCAACTTCCGAGTGGTCGGCGGCAGAAGAGGAACCGTCGTTGACAACTGCCTGGCCCGCGGCGACAACCGCGCCGGCTGCAACTGCCAGAACGGCGGCGCGGCCCTTGAGAGCGGAGGGAGGGGTGGGGAGTCGGTGAGCACCGCTGCGGCGAACCGGAGATTCGACATCGACTGTCGGTGCGGAGGAGGCGTAAGTGGGGGTGCTGATCACGTCGGACTCGACGAACTCGTGAGAGTCGGAATCTGACGACGTGGAGGATGAATTTCGAGTGAACATATCGGTAGAGATCTCAGAACTTTTGGTCTCGGTGTAACGCCTGGCCGAGTGCGTTGGATAAGTGGTCGTGACCTCGTCTGGAGCTGAGTTCGAGAACCTACTAGCGGTGAACTGGCTGCGGTGATGCATATGCCGGTTCTCTCCTCGAGTTCGTGATCAGCCCGTGACTTAGACCGACTGACGGTAACGAAATGATTGCGATGGGCGCAAGCCGTAGCGGAAACCTGTCCGATTATGTGACGTGCCTCACAGCTTGACCTGGGAATATGTCGATCCGGGCAAAACGGACGAATCATCTCGTTTCGTGATCACGCGTGTCACAACCGGATCACCGGTCCATTCAGGCACTACCGTCGATCGAGTGTCCACAACACCTGGAACTACGTCGCAGGCGCGTTTCGACGACCCCGGAGTGAAGTCCGGGGCGCCACTCGCGGCGGTAATCGGACTGCTCGGTGCCGTCGGAGTGGCAGCCAGTCCCGTCGTCGGAGTCGGGAGTGCCCGCGGGGTCGACACGACGGGGGCTCTTGCTTCCGCCGCTCTCTTCGCTGCCGTCTGCACGATCGTCGTGCCGCTGGTTGCGGTGCTCACCTCGCGGCGCAGGCCCGCCTTCGCGGGTGGACTCCTGGCAGGTATCGGCGCGGTGTCCCTCGGCGCGGCGATCCTCGACGTTCAGTTGTTCGTCGACGCAATCGATGCAAACCGCTTGGACCTTTTCCGTCCGATTTCGGCGGGTTCGATCGATGCGGGTCCGGGCGCTTATCTCGCGCTCGCGGGCCACGGACTTCTTGTGGCGTCTGGTGTCCTCGGCTTCATGGTCGTCCATCGTGAATCGGAGCGGGACGGATACGGCAGCGCTCGCGCCGCGGAATTCGACGGGCGATCGGTTGGCGGGCGGATCGGTGGGTGGCCGACAGCGCTGCTGATTCTGGCCGCGGTGGTGTTCGTGCTCTCCCTGTTCGGTCCTTCCTTCAGTTCGCAGGATCCGATCTTTCTGGTCAAACCGCTCGTCGACTCGGCGGCGGCCACCGCCGTCGGTACGGGATTGGTCGGCGTCGCGGTACTCGTTGCGGTCGCGGCGGCATTGACGTCCATCTCGCTACCGGTGGGCTGCGGCGCCCTGATCGGTGTCGGTCTCGGCGCACTCGCAGTCAGTGGAACCAGGGTGATGGCTGGGTTCGCGGCCGGCGATCGGATCGGCGTCGGTTCGGGATCGGTGGTCGGGGCACTGGCCGCCGTGGTCATCGCCGTGATCGGAGTTTCAGCTCCCTACCTCGCTTCCAGGCGTGAAACAGATGCGATTCCCGCTGAAAGTGTGGTTCGCGCACCCGCGAAGACGACAAAGGGTGCGCTGAAAGCGGCGATGGTGGCTCAGTCCCGGGCGGCGCAAGCGCGGGTGAACAGACTTCACCGCGTTGCCGGTATCGGCGCAGTTGTCACCGCAGCAGTGGCAGCCCTGGGGGTGGCACTTCCGGTCCTGTCGTTGCCGGAGAACATCCCCGAACCGTCCATGCTCTCGTCTCGAGTTGTCCTGCTCGCGGCTGCTGTACTGCTGGTCGCCGGTCTGGGCTTGTTCGCCCCGGGCCGCGCCGCGGTGGTGCGGCCGGCCGTCGGCGTGTTGTGGACCACGGTCGTGATGGGAGTCGCCGCTGTCATGCAGTCGGCTGTCATCGCCACGGACGTACCGGGCGTCGGGTTGGGGGCCGGCGCCTTCGTGCTCTGCGGCGCGGCTTTCCTCGCTGCGGCGACGGGACTGCTCGTCTGGCTGGCGGGAAGCGCCGAGCGTGAGGATGTCGACACGTCGGTAGGTGGCGGTTCGAGAGGGCTGGTGCTTCTCGTCGGTGGGATCGGCGCCGTCGCTGTCCTGATCGGAACCGCGCTTCCCCTCTATCAGGGCGACGCCTATACGGCGGCCTCAGTTCTGGAGTGGCCGTGGGGAATTGACGTCTGGGGTCAACTGCTCGTCGGCGTCACCGTCGTGATCGCCGCTGTGATCGCAGCGTCCGCGCGGCCGTCGCGGGGCGCGGCATTGCTGATCGGATCTGCCGTGGCAGCTCTGGTGTACGTCGGTGAGTGGCCACTCACGTCATCGCGCATATCGGACGCAACCGTGGGGGTGGGTGCGATCACAGCGGCCACGGGCATAGTGTTGCTTCTCGTTGCAGCGTTCTCGAGCGCAAGAATCAGTGAGACTGATGCTTGACAAATTCGGTGTGGCCACCTTGCCGAATCGGTGAGGCGTGCCTCATCGGGCAATTGCGCGTGACTTGGGCCACATAGCATCAATGCGGGCGCAAACCGAACGCGGCAACTGGTTAAAGTCCAGAACAGACCCGCTCCTACCCCTCGAGCGGGTGACAACGCAGACGAGACGGTGAGCAGATGGATCTCTTCGAATACCAGGCGAAGGAACTCTTCGCCAAGCACGGAGTGCCGACTTCGGCTGGACGTGTTACAGACACAGTCGCCGGCGCACGCGAGATTGCCGAAGAAATCGGTAAGCCCGTGATGGTGAAGGCACAGGTCAAGGTAGGCGGCCGCGGCAAGGCCGGTGGCGTCAAGTACTCGCCCGACGTGGATGCCGCAGTGGCAAACGCCGAGGCAATCCTGGGCCTGGACATCAAGGGCCATGTCGTCAAGAAGCTGCTGGTCGCAGAGGCAAGTGACATTGCCGAGGAGTACTACATCTCCTTCCTGCTCGACCGCACCAACCGCACCTACCTGGCCATGTGCTCGGTAGAGGGTGGCGTCGAGATCGAGGTCACCGCCGAGGAGAACCCCGACGCTCTCGCCAAGATCCCCGTCGACGCAGTCAAGGGCGTCGACCTCGCGTTCGCGCGCAGCATCGCCGAGGCAGGAAAGCTGCCCGCAGAGGTGCTCGACGCAGCGGCCGTGACGATCCAGAAGCTGTGGGAGGTCTTCATCGGCGAAGACGCACTCCTCGTCGAGGTCAACCCCCTCGTTCGTACGCCTGACGATCAGATCCTCGCCCTCGACGGCAAGGTCACCCTCGACGAGAACGCAGCGTTCCGTCAGCCCGGCCACGAGGCATTCGAGGATCGCGACGCTACCGATCCCCTCGAGCTCAAGGCCAAGGAAAACGACCTCAACTACGTCAAGCTCGACGGTGAGGTCGGAATCATCGGCAACGGCGCAGGCCTGGTCATGTCCACGCTGGACGTCGTCGCATACGCCGGCGAGAACCACGGTGGCGTCAAGCCCGCCAACTTCCTCGACATCGGCGGCGGAGCTTCCGCTGCAGTCATGGCTGCCGGCCTGGATGTCATCCTCAACGATGCACAGGTCAAGAGCGTGTTCGTCAACGTCTTCGGCGGCATCACCGCGTGTGACGCAGTTGCCAACGGCATCGTCGGCGCACTGAAGACCCTGGGTGACGAGGCCAACAAGCCGCTCGTCGTTCGCCTGGACGGAAACAACGTCGAAGAGGGTCGTCGCATCCTCGCCGAGGCCAACCACCCGCTGGTCACGGTCGTCGCAACCATGGACGAGGCCGCCGACAAGGCCGCCGAACTCGCTCACGCAGCGAAGTAAGGGACTCACAGAACAATGGCAATCTTCCTCACCAAGGATTCAAAGGTCATCGTCCAGGGCATCACCGGCGGCGAGGGCACCAAGCACACCGCTCTGATGCTCAAGGCCGGCACCCAGGTCGTCGGCGGCGTCAACGCTCGCAAGGCCGGCACCACGGTCTCGCACGTTGCAGCTGACGGTTCCCCTGTCGAGCTCCCCGTCTTCGCGACGGTCGAAGAGGCAATCAAGGAGACCGGCGCAGACGTCTCCATCGCATTCGTTCCCCCGGCCTTCTCGAAGGACGCCATCGTCGAGGCCATCGACGCGGAGATCCCGCTCCTCGTGGTCATCACCGAGGGCATCCCGGTTCAGGACTCCGCTTACGCTTGGGCGTACAACGAGTCCAAGGGCAAGAAGACCCGCATCATCGGACCGAACTGCCCCGGCATCATCACCCCGGGTGAGGCCCTCGTCGGCATCACGCCCGCCAACATTGCAGGCACCGGCCCCATCGGCCTGGTCTCCAAGTCGGGCACCCTGACCTACCAGATGATGTACGAACTCCGTGACTTCGGCTTCTCCACCGCCATCGGCATCGGCGGCGACCCGGTCATCGGAACCACCCACATCGACGCCATCGAGGCGTTCGAGAAGGATCCCGAGACCAAGGTCATCGTGATGATCGGTGAAATCGGTGGCGACGCGGAAGAGCGTGCAGCCGATTACATCAAGGCCAACGTCACCAAGCCGGTCGTCGGCTACGTGGCAGGCTTCACCGCTCCCGAAGGCAAGACCATGGGCCACGCCGGTGCCATCGTCTCCGGTTCCTCGGGAACTGCTCAGGCAAAGCAGGAAGCTCTCGAAGCTGCAGGCGTGAAGGTCGGCAAGACGCCGTCCGCTACCGCTGCTCTCGCTCGCGAGATTCTTCAGTCCCTGTAAGGGGCTTCGCCCCCGTGCGTGGTTAGGGAGTCTCCGGACTCCTTAACCACGCACAGTGGTATCGACCCACATCGACCCGGCAGGTTCCAACTGCCCGGCACCGGATGTGATGGATGCGACGATCGAATCGAGATCGTCGGCGTCACCGGCGGCGAGCGTCATCACCGCCTTCGATCCATACGTAGTTCCGAGCACCGAGACGCCCCGCGCTCTCAGCTCCGCTTCCACCCGACCGGCCTCTGAGTGCCGGATCGCCAAAGTGCGCAGGACCTTTCTCTCCCTGGCCACAAGCTCGGCCGAATCGAGAGCCACCGAGACCGCTCCCGAATACGCGCGGACCAATCCACCGGCGCCGAGCTTGATTCCGCCGAAATAGCGCGTGACGACAACAATCACATCGACCAGATCTCGAGACTTGAGAACCTGAAGCATCGGCACCCCGGCAGTGCCGCCCGGTTCACCGTCGTCGTGTGCACGTTCGACGCGTGAGTTCGCCTCGTATCCGATCACGAAAGCCGAACAATGATGGCGCGCATCGGGATACAGCGATTTCTGCTCCGCGACGAACTCCGTGGCGGCTTCGGCGTCGTCTACTCGGTGAAGCGCGGCGATGAATCGTGAGTGCTTCACCTCGGTTTCGACGACGTGGTCGGCGCCGGGCGCGAGGGTGAAGGGCATCTGCCCATTGTCTCCTGTCGGTGTTAGCGTGCGAAGTCGAGACACATACGCTGGTAACCATCGAAGACCGTCTACGAGGAGAAGTCATGACGTTCACGCCGCAAGGGCCCAGCTTCGGGCCACCGAATCAGCCGGCAGCGGGCGGTGGAACCAAGAATCTCGGATTCATCCTGCTCATCGCCGTCGCGGCACTCGGCCTGATCAATTTCCTGCTCGGTTTTGCGCCCTTCACGTCGATCAGTGGAAGCAGCAGCGGCATCGGTAGCGGCCTGGATACCAGTTCGAGTTTCTTCGAATCGAGCATCTACGGCCTCGGATTCGTTTTCGCCGGCGGTGTGGTCGCAGGCGTCTCGCTGCTCCCGAAGCAGTCGTATGCAGGCATTGCCGCAGCGCTCACCCTCACGGGTTTCTTCGCTTTGGTGTTCGCCGCGTTCTCCGTCGGTACCAGCGACTACGTCGACATCAGCCTCGGTTGGGGCCTGATCATCGTGCTGATCCTCTCGTTCGTGCAGACCGTCGTCGCAGTCGCCGCGTTGTTGTTCGAGATCGGAATCCTGAAGGCTCCCGCGCCGCGTCCGGTAGCTCAGCAGTACGGTCAGCCGCAGGGCTATGGCCAGCCCCAGAGCCAGGCGCCAGGTCAGCCACAGGGATACGGACAGGCTCAGTACGGCCAGCCTCAGCAGGCTCAGCAGCCGGGCCAGTACCAGCAGAATCCGCAGTACGGGCAGGCGCAGCAGCAGGGATACGGGGGAGCGCACGCCGCCCCCGTCGACCCGACCGCTTCGCAGCCGCCTTACGGCCAGACTGCGTCTCCCTACGGGCAGAACCCGGCGCAAAATCCCGGACAGACCGACTCGTCGGCCGCGACGACGTCGTCTTACTATCCGCTGACCTCTCAGCCCGGTGGCCAGCCGAACCCGAGTTACTCGTCGGATCAGTTCACCGCTCCACGCGGTTACGGCCAGCCGTACAACCAGCAGCAGACTGGCTCGACCGAGCAGCCGACGGGCTTCGAGCCGCCTACCTTCGAAGCGCCGACGCCGTCTGCGGAACCTGACCAGGGCAGCAGCGATTCCGCGGCCGAGACCAAGGTCTTCGGCTCGCAGAACCCCGACGAGCGTCAGCAGTAGTACTTCTTCGTTTCACGAACATGAATGTGGCCTCCGACCCGCTGCGGGTGGAGGCCACATTCCGTGAGCCCGACGGCGCGCCTGAGTGCGCGGCGCACTGTCGAGTGAAACCCTCGAGGGGATGAGTTCTTTGATTGATGGCACCCGGTCCCGTCCCACGTCCTCACGACCCGGACGTGGTCGTACTGGCAGCGGCCGCGTCGGCGGCGGTCGCCCGGGACCGAACCCGGACCTGGCACGCAAGCTGCTGACTGTCGCCTTCCGACCGTCGGGCCTGACGATGCTGCTGATCGCGGCTGTCGTCGTGGTCACTTTGGTATCGGCGAGCAGCGACCTGACCGGAACCTTCGGCGCCATTGCCACCACCTGGTTGGTCATCCACCAGGTGCCGGCGACTATCAGCGGCGTCCAACTCGGTGTACTGCCACTGCTTCCGACGGCCGTCATGATGTGGGTGGTCGCACGCCGATGCGCGTCGACTGCGGTGCACACCGACTCCCGTGACGACACCCTCCGCCTGGTGGGGGCGGCAGTAGCCGGGCCGTTGACTATCACGGCAATCGCTCTCGCCGTTGTCGCCGACGCCTCCGCGGCAATTCCGCTGTCGAGCCCCAACACGTTGGCCGCTTTCGGCTGGGTCGCCGCGATTCACCTGATCGCCGCGTCCGTCGGTGTTGCTGCTGCGCACTGGGATCGCGTCGTCGCCGAGATTCCGCCGTGGGCATCTGCCGCTGTTCGTCCGGCCGCGGCTGCGTCGGCAGCGCTGCTGGCTGCGGGCGCCGTGGCCGTTGTGGTGTCGCTACTCGTGTCGTGGTCGACGGTCGGTGACCTACTCGCACGCGGCAACGGGTTTGTCGGCGTACTGGGATTGACGGTGTTGTCGCTGCTCTACCTGCCGAACCTCGTGGTCGGTGCAGCCGCGGTGATGACGGGATCGACGGCCGATTTCGGAAACGTCTCCATCAGCGTGTTCGGCAACATCGGTGGAGATCTGCCACCCTTGCCCCTTCTCGGAGCGGTTCCGGAAGGCGTCGCCGGCGGAATCTGGCCGGTGCTGTTGATCGTTCCGGCTGCGGTGGGTGTGATGCTCGGCCGTGCTTGCGCTCGACGCATCGCCGGGCAGGACAGTGTGCTCGCAGTGCTGACGGCAGCTGCCGGTGCAGGCGTCGTCATGGCTCTGCTTGCCCTTGCTGCGGGGGGAGACCTCGGGCAGTTCGGCACCGTCGAGGTCCTGTGGTGGGGCTTCGGTCTTCTGACTTTTGCGTGGCTGGGATTGTTCGGAACCGTCTCGGCGCTGTTCGCGATGTGGTTCTCACACCGCGGACACATGAAGGACGAGGTTGCGCCGCCGACGGCTGAACGGGCTCGAGCATCCGAGCCCGAACTTGCGATCACGGCGGCGGCCACAACGGATGGCGAGGACGACGAAAACGCCGACGAAGTGCT
Source organism: Rhodococcus sp. D-46 (assembly GCF_011290655.1). Lineage (NCBI taxonomy): Bacteria > Bacillati > Actinomycetota > Actinomycetes > Mycobacteriales > Nocardiaceae > Rhodococcus > Rhodococcus sp. D-46. The sequence goes on from NZ_JAANTF010000007.1 coordinate 476,982, forward strand.
CGCCCAGGAATCTGCGGTAGTAGTGACCAAGGTCGTCGAAGCCGAAATTGTCGAAGAATCAGGCGAACCCGTGCAGGTAGTGACGGAGGAAACCGTCGAGATCGAAGTAGTCGACGCGGAGGTTGTCGCGGCACCCGAGGCGGACCCCACAGCCGGGGCCGAGCCGGAGACCGACCTGCCCTCGAAGCCGCAGGAGTCCAGCGACTAGGCTGTCATGCGGCCGATACTCCGGCCGCATCATCTTCCAGTTCTCAGGAGTAGTGCGCTGACTGCCTCGGCCGACAATCCGCAGCCGACAATGCCCGACAGGGTCCAATTTCGCGACTCTGTCGCGCGGGTAGTCGTACTCGCTTCCGGCGCGGGAACCCTGCTGACTTCGCTGATCGACGCTTCGCATGCCGAGGGATACCCCGCCGAGATCGTTGCCGTCGGTGTAGATCGTGACTGCCTCGCCGCCGAGCACGCTGCGGATTCGAAGATCCCGTCCTTCAAGGTCTCGATCAAGACCTACGAAAATCGTGCCGCCTGGGACGAGGCGCTGACAGCAGCAGTGGCCGAGTACGAACCCGATCTCGTGGTCAGTGCAGGCTTCATGAAAATCCTCGGCCCCAGCTTTCTCGAGCGTTTCGGCGGCCGAATCATCAACACTCATCCCGCGTTGCTGCCTGCCTTTCCCGGCGCGCACGCGGTTCCCGACGCTCTGGCGTACGGCGTGAAGGTCACCGGTTCCACGGTGCATCTCGTCGACGGCGGAGTTGATACCGGGCCGATCTTGGCGCAGGAAGCTGTGCCGGTGCATGACGACGACACCGAGTCTTCGTTGCATGAACGCATCAAAATTGTGGAGCGACGGTTGTTGGCGGACGTCATCGCCGCTGTTGCTACGCGCGGAGTGGTTTCCGATGGACGAAAGGCCGTGATCCCCAGTGAGTGAACGCAAGGCTGTGCGCCGTGCACTTGTCAGCGTCTACGACAAGAGTGGTCTGATCGAGCTGGCCACGGGCCTGCACGAGGCCGGTGTCGAGTTGGTCTCGACCGGTTCGACCGCGTCGAAGATCGCCGACGCCGGAATCCCCGTGACGCCGGTCGAGGCTCTGACCGGATTCCCGGAATGCCTCGAAGGCCGTGTGAAGACGCTGCATCCGCGCGTCCACGCCGGCGTTCTCGCCGATACCCGCAAGCCGGATCACCTCGCTCAGCTCGAGGAACTCGGCATCGCGACCTTCGAATTGGTGGTCGTGAACCTGTACCCCTTCACCGAGACGGTTGCCTCGGGCGCTAGCCCGGACGAGTGTGTCGAGCAGATCGACATCGGCGGCCCGTCGATGGTGCGTGCTGCAGCCAAGAACCATCCGTCGGTTGCCGTCGTGGTCGATCCGGCTCGTTACGCCGACGTCCTGACTGCCGTTGCCGGTGGCGGATTCACCTTGCGTGAGCGCACTGTGCTTGCAGCGCAGGCTTTCCAGCACACTGCGTCGTACGACGTCGCTGTTGCGAGCTGGATGACGAGCACGATCGCCGCTGACGAGGACGGCTCGCTGTTCCCGGCCTGGGTCGGTGCTACCTGGAACCGCAGCGCTGTTCTTCGCTACGGCGAGAACCCGCACCAGGACGCTGCGCTGTACGAAAACCCGGCTGCGCCTGCAGGTTTGGCTCAGGCGGAGCAGTTGCACGGCAAGGAGATGTCGTACAACAACTACACGGACTCCGACGCAGCGTGGCGCGCAGCGTACGACTTCACTGATCCGGCCGTCGCAATCATCAAGCACGCCAACCCGTGTGGCATCGCCATCGGCACCGACATCGCCGACGCCCACCGCAAGGCGCATGCATGCGATCCGGTCAGTGCTTTCGGTGGTGTGATCGCTGCCAACCGCGAGGTCACCGTCGAACTGGCCGAGCAGATCGCCGACATCTTCACCGAGGTCGTCATCGCGCCCTCGTACGAAGACGGAGCTGTCGAGGTTCTGCAGCGTAAGAAGAACATTCGTGTTCTGAAGGCAGCCGCTCCGACCGCTACCGGAATCGAACTGCGTCCGATCTCCGGCGGTACGTTGCTCCAGCAGCGCGACGTCCTGGACGCCGACGGCGACAACCCGGCCAACTGGACCCTCGCCAACGGTGAGGCTGCCGATGCCGAGACTCTCGCTGACCTCGAATTTGCTTGGCGCGCCAGCCGTTCGGTGAAGTCCAACGCGATCCTGCTGGCCTCCGGCGGCGCGTCCGTCGGCGTCGGTATGGGCCAGGTCAACCGCGTCGATGCAGCGCATCTGGCTGTTCAGCGAGCCGGTGACCGCGTCGTAGGTTCGGTTGCAGCTTCGGACGCGTTCTTCCCGTTCCCTGACGGTCTGCAGGTGCTGCTCAACGCCGGCGTCAAGGCTGTTGTGCAGCCGGGTGGTTCGGTTCGCGACAACGAAGTGATTGCCGCAGCCAAGGAAGCCGGTGTCACTCTCTATCTGACCGGTGCGCGCCACTTCGCGCACTGACTCCTGCCTCGGTAGCGGGCCTCGACTCCTCAACGGGAGTTCGGGGCCCGTTCTGCATTCAGGCCGCCCGGGTCTTTCAGGCGGCGCTGCTGTGGGTGCCCTGGAGTTCGCGCGGTGAGCCGGTGATGACCACGCGTGAGGCTCCGCGACTGCGGATCTCGCTGATCAATGCGCCGAGGGTAGCTTCGTGGGCCGCATCGGAGTGTGAAAGATCCAGGGTGACGGCGTATCCGGTGAGGTCACCGGGCAGATCGACATACGGCGGCGCGATGGACAGTTGGTTGACTCGAAGTTTCATGTGGTGCTCCTGCGTGTGAAAGGTAAAAGAAAAGGCACCCGAGGCGTTTGCCCTGGGTGCCCGAGAACGAATCCGGTGAAACTGGGGATCATTCTCGGGGTACACCGCGCTTGTTGCCCATGTGCTTGGCCGACATTGCGGCCGAAAAAATGTGCTTGTCTGCGGTGCAGCTGCGCCACGAAGGTACGGATACGACGTGCGGGTGTAGCGACATGATGTCCGTTCCTTTCTGTGTGGCGTTGCTGGTTAATGGATGACCGTACAGCACGGATCGAGGGTTCGCACCAATAAAAAGCGCCGCGAACGTAAACTCCGGGTGACTTCTGTCCCCAGGTTCGCCGGATTGAAAGAGTCTTCATTGCAGGTCAGGCGTAGAAAGCAGAATTCCCTCCGCGATCGTTCGCGGAGGGAACTTTCTACCTGAAAAAGAGGACGTTCGGTCTGTACGTGATCAGGAGAACGAACGGACCCACGCTGTGAAGGGCTCCGAGAACTCTGCCGAGTACGGAAGCGGCGCGACGTAGTCGGCACCGGTGGACTGTTCGTCGCCGATGTCCTTGAGTACGAAGTTGGCGTTGCGCATCCGCACGGAAGTCAGCGCTGTATGTGAGAGCGCGGCGTCGAGTGCCGCGACATCGGCGGGAATGACTTGGATGTCTTTGTCCGAGCAGCTCGTGAGAACGGGCATGCCCGCCGGTAGCGCCGCCACGAGCGCAACCGGGTCCAATGCGTCTTCCTCGGCGAGTGCCTTGGCGTTGGCGTGTACGAGTCCCGCATTCTGCAGCGGCTCGGGCAGGTCATCCGGAACAGTGCCCTCGGATCGCAGCGACTCGACGGCATCGGCGAGCGCGACGCGCAGTTCGTCAGCCAGTTCGACCGGCAACTGACCGGCGCCGACGACCGCATCGAGCTGGCGGTGAATCTGCGTCGTGAGTAGATCGAGAAGTCTGACGCTCAGTGGCTCGAGCAGTGCGAGGGCACTGACTCTGGCGCCCTCCTTCGCGGTGGCGAGAGCCAGTGCGACTACGGCGCCGTCGCTGTGTCCGACCACGAACAAGCGCTCGGGATCGACACCGGGTTGCCCGGCGAGGTAGTCCAGTCCGTCGGAGGCGGCGTCGACAAAAGTGTTGAAGCCGAGATCGGCGATGTCCTCGATGTCGTAGTCACCGAGGGCGGTTTCGCCACTGCCGAGCTTGTCGTAACGCAGGCTTGAAATCCCTTGTTTTTCAAGAAGATCCGCGATGAACCGCAGAGTTCCGATGTCGCCTTCGAGGAGGGCGCTGTCGCCGTTGCGATCGGTGGGGCCGCTGCCGGCCAGAATCAGCGCGGCCGGGGCAGGGGCGTCGGGTGAGGCGGCCAGGCGAAGACTCCCGTACAGGGTGACGTCGCCGGATTGGAACGAGATCTCGGTGTCGGACATGACGACTTGTCTACCAGGTCGGTGCGGTCAGGCGGTGCGCAGACTCCGGACACGACGCCAGCCACGCCAGCTGAACCACAAGAGCGCGGCGAGCAGGGGAATGATCAGGAGCGGCAAGATCATCGCGATCAAGGAAGTGAAGAAAGTCAGCACATCCTCGATGACGGAAACGACGGGATTTGCCAGCCCACCGGTAGTGGCCGTACTGACCGCGCGAGTGCCGGTCTGCGCGGCGCTGAACGTCAACGCCGTCGGCGCTCCGACGATGATGCCCGCCAACGCGGCCATCGCAGGGTCGAGATGACTGAATGCCGCCCAGGCGGCGATCACTCCGGCGATCGGCCCCGTGACGTTCCCGATCACCGAGAGTGCGTTGTCCACGAACGGAATGAGGTCGGCACCCAGTTCGACCACCGCGGCGATTGCCAATGCCACCAGCACGCCGGTCGATCCGATCCACCGCATCGACTCGCCGACGGTGATCCCGAACAGTTCGAAGTGGGCGGCAGCGCTGAGCATCAGCAGGGGCAGGAAGGTTCGCATTCCGGACGCTGCGGCGAGTCCGAGGCCGAGCATGGCGGGCAACACCCAGGTATCCATGGGTGGAGTTTAGGTCTACTGTGCGCCTTTATTAACCGCCGGCGGTTAATAAAGGCGCACAGCAAAGTCTCGGAAAGGACCTTTCATGGCGACAAACCCGCAGCCGATGTTCTTCCTCAACCTGCCCGTCAAGGACCTCGGCAAGGCCACCACCTTCTACGAGGGCCTCGGATACTCCAAGAACACGCAGTTCTCCGACGAGAATGCGTCGTCGATGGTCATCAGTGACACCATCGTCGTGATGCTGTTGGCCGAGCCCTTCTTCAAGACCTTCACCACCAAGGGCATCGCCGACACCTCGACGTCGACGGAGGCGCTGCTCGGTCTCTCGGCCGAGACCCGTGAGGCCGTCGACGCCCTCGTCGACAAGGCGCTCGCGACCGGCGGTTCCGAAGGTAACGCGACGCAGGATCACGGCTTCATGTACAGCCGCAGCTTCCAGGATCCCGACGGCCACATCTGGGAAATCATCTGGATGAATCCCGAGAACATCGAGGGCTGAGCGACCGAACTTCCTCGGCAAGAGGCGAAACCCCGAAAACACTCGTAGCGTGGAGTGGTGACTGTCGCAAAAACCCTCGGAGAGCTACGCGCCTCCGGACACGTACAGCGAAGTGTCAAGGAAGAACTACGAGAGAATCTTCTCGCCGCGTTGCGGGACGGCCGTGACCCCTGGCCCGGGATAGTCGGGTTCGAGGACACGGTCGCCCCGCAACTCGAGCGGGCGCTGATCGCCGGCCACGACGTGGTTCTGCTCGGCGAACGAGGTCAGGGAAAGACGAGGCTGCTTCGCACTCTCGGGCTCCTGCTCGACGAGTGGACGCCCGTCATCGAAGGCTCGGAACTGGGGGAGCACCCGTACGAGCCGATCACCCCGGCTTCGATACGTCGAGCCAAGGAACTGGGCGACGACCTCCCGATCGCCTGGCGCCACCGCAGCGAGCGGTACTCCGAGAAGTTGGCGACGCCGGATACCTCGGTCGCCGACCTGATCGGCGACGTCGATCCGGTCAAGGTTGCCGAAGGCCGGAGCCTCGGCGATCCGGAGACCATTCACTTCGGCCTCGTGCCTCGCGCGCATCGCGGAATCGTGGCCATCAACGAGCTCCCCGACCTCGCCGAACGCATCCAGGTCTCTTTGCTCAACGTGATGGAAGAGCGGGACATCCAGGTCCGCGGGTACACGCTTCGGCTTCCGTTGGACGTTCTTCTGGTCGCGAGCGCCAACCCCGAGGACTACACCAACCGCGGGCGCATCATCACACCACTCAAGGACCGCTTCGGCGCCGAGATCCGCACTCACTACCCCGTCGAGCTGGCGGGCGAGATCGCGGTGATCGAGCAGGAGGCGCACCTGGCCGCGGAGGTGCCCGACTACCTTCTCGAAATTCTTGCCAGATTCACTCGCCTGCTCCGCGAATCCACCTCGGTGGACCAGCGATCGGGTGTGTCGGCACGCTTTGCCGTCGCCGGCGCGGAAACCGTCAGTGCCGCCGCGGTACGACGGGCAGCGGTGCTCGGCGAAGCCGATCCTGTTGCACGGCCCGTCGATCTCGAGTCCGTGGTCGAGGTTCTTCGCGGCAAGGTCGAGTTCGAATCCGGTGAAGAGGGACGGGAACTGGAGGTGCTCGAGCACCTGCTGCGTCGCGCGACGGCCGATACGGTTCGGGTGCGTCTCGGCGGGATCGACCTGGGGATGCTGGTTGCTGCGGTGGAGATGGGCAACACGATCGTCACCGGTGAATCTGTCACGGCCAAGGCATTTCTCGACGAGCTTCCGGACCTCGAGGTCCTGGACGAAGTAGCCGAACGCCTCGGCGCGCAATCCGACGGCGAGCGTGCCGCCGGTGCCGAACTTGCCCTCGAAGGGCTTTACCTCGCGCGCCGGATCTCCAAAGATCAAGGCCCGGGCGGCCGCTCGGTGTATTCGTAAGGGGCAGTGATGATCCACAATCCGCGGTACGGGCCTTACGACGGTGGTCCCGATCCGCTGGCGCCTCCCGTGGATCTGCGCGAGGCCCTGGCAGCAATCGGCGACGACGTGTTGTCGGGCACGTCGCCGCGCCATGCCCTCCGAGAGCTCCTGCGCCGAGGCAACCGGGACATGCGCGGGCTCGACGACCTTGCCGCCCAGGCGAACCGGCGTCGACGCGAGTTGCTGCGCCGCAACAATCTCGACGGAACTCTCGACGAGGTTCGCAAGCTTCTCGACAAGGCGGTGCTCGAAGAGCGCAAAGAATTGGCACGTGCTCTCGACGACGACGCACGATTCAACGAAATGCGGATCGAGGAGTTACCGCCGTCGACAGCTCAGGCCGTGCAAGATCTGGCCGACTACAACTGGCGCAGCGAACAGGCGCGCGCGGATTACGAGAAGATTCGTGATCTGCTCGGGCGAGAGGTCCTCGATCAACGCTTCTCGGGAATGAAGCAGGCACTCGAGGGCGCCACCGACGAGGATCGTGAGCAGATTCGCCAGATGCTGGCTGATCTGAATCAACTGCTCGACGCGCACTCTCGGGGTGTCGACACTGCGGAGCAGTTCGCGGAGTTCATGGACAAGCACGGGCAGTATTTCCCGGACAACCCGCGCAACGTCGAGGAACTTCTGGATTCTTTGGCGCAGCGCGCGGCGGCTGCACAACGATTGCGGAACTCGCTCTCGCAGGAGCAGCGTGACGAGTTGGATGCGTTGGCGCAGCAGGCGTTCGGTGATCCGAGCCTGATGAGTGAACTGAGTCAACTCGACCAGTTCCTTCAGGCGGCTCGGCCGGGTGAGGACTGGGAAGGTTCGCAACAGTTCCGCGGCGACAACGGAATGGGGTTGGGTGAGGGGACCGGTGCCCTGCAGGACATCGCCGAGCTGGAATCCTTGGCGGATCAACTGTCGCAGCAATACGCGGGCGCGGCGCTCGACGACATCGACCCCGAGCTACTCGCGCGGCATCTCGGCGACGAAGCCGCCGCTGATGCTCGCACCCTGGCCGATCTCGAAAAGGCTTTGCAGGAACAGGGTTTCTTCGATCGTGCACCGGATGGTCAATGGCGCTTGTCGCCCAAAGCCATGCGACAGCTCGGACAGACTGCTCTGCGCGATGTCGCCGGGCAACTGTCGTCACGAACCGGTCAACGCGATACGCGTCGGGCCGGTGCGATGGGTGAACCGACCGGAGCGTCCCGCGAATGGGAATTCGGGGACACGGAACCGTGGGACGTCACGAGAACCATCACCAACGCCGTCCTGCGTGACCCGGGCCGAATGCCGGTGCGGCTGAGCGTCGTCGATGTCGAGGTGGCCGAAACCGAACAGCGCAGTCAGGCTGCGGTTGCTCTCCTGGTGGACACGTCGTTCTCGATGGTGATGGAAGATCGCTGGGTGCCGATGAAGCGCACCGCTCTGGCACTCAATCATCTGGTGAGTACGCGATTTCGCAGCGACGAACTCCAGTTGATCGCCTTCGGACGCCACGCGCACGTGCTGAGCCCGTCGGAGCTCGCTGGTTTGGACGGCGCGTGGGACCAGGGAACCAACCTGCACCACGCACTGTTGTTGGCGGCCAGGCATCTTCGACGCCACTCCAACGCACAGCCGGTGGTACTGATCGTCACCGACGGTGAGCCGACGGCTCATCTCGAAGCGGACGGAGAAGCCAGGTTCGACTACCCGCCGAGTGCACGAACCCTCGGTTTGACGGTTCGAGCACTCGACGCGGTGGCCAGGCTGGGCGCCAAGGTCACGTTCTTCCGCCTCGGTGAGGATCCAGGTCTGGCCAGGGTGGTCGACCGGATGGCGCACCGTGTGGGTGGACGCGTCATCGCGCCGGACCTGGACGGCCTCGGCGCCGCGGTCGTGAGTGACTACATGCGAGGTCGCCGCTAATTCTGCCGCCGTCAGTCTTGTTCAGCGGGCTGGTGCTGGGTGATGCAGTGGATGCCGCCGCCACGTTCGAACAGCGGTCTGGCGTCGACGGTGACGACGGTGCGCCCGGGGTAGGCGGCCGCAAGGATCCGGGCCGCTTCGGCGTCGGCCGGATCGTCGAAGCTGCAGGCAATCACTCCGCGATTGACCACGAGATGGTTGATGTAGCTGTAGTCGACGAATCCCTCGTCGTCGCGCAGGATTTCGGGAGCGGGTACCCGAATGACCTTCCACGGCCGGCCGCCGACGTCCGTCGAGCTTTCGAACAACTCGATGATCGTCTTGCTGACGGCGTAGTCGGGGTGCACCGGATTGCGTTGGTCATGGACGAGTACCACTCCGGGGGAAGAGATGGCAGCGACGATGTCGACGTGTCCGCGCGTTCCGTAGGTCTCCTGATCGCGGGTCAACCCGCGGGGAAGCCAGATCACGTGCTTGGCGCCGATGGTGCGGGCGAGTTCGGCCTCGATGTCGGCCTTCGTCAGGTCGGGGTTTCGTCCCGGATCGAGTTGGACGGTTTCGGTGACCAAGACGGTGCCGAGACCGTCGACTTGAATACCGCCGCCCTCGTTGACGATTGGTGAGTCGATCAACTGGGCACTGGATTGTTCGACGACAAATGCGCCGATCTTCGAGTCCTTGTCCCACTGCGCCCAATCCTGTGCACCCCAGCCGTTGAACACCCAGTCGACTCCGCCGAGACGGCCTTCGTCGGACAGGACGAACGTCGGCCCGATGTCGCGCATCCACGCGTCGTCGAGAGGTGCCTCGACGATGTCGACCTTCTCGGACAGGTACTTTCGTGCTTCTTCGACTTCGGCGGGATCGACGACGACGGTGACCGGCTCGAATTCGGCGACGGCGTGGGCGACGGCCGCCCACGTCGAGCGCGCTTCGTGCTGTTCTTCCGCGGTGTCCCCGAGAGAGTATCCGGCGCTCGGGTACGCCATCCAGGTACGTTCGTGCGGCTCACTTTCCGCGGGCATGCGCCAGGTCATCGGTTGGCTCCTGCAGTGTTCACAGGTGCGGTCAGGGCCGAGTAGGTGTCGGGTCGGCGAGTGGCCAGGAACGGGAACAGCGCAAGCCAGTCTTCACGGTGCTGCAGGTCGAGATCTGCGACCAGGACGGCTGATTCGTCGCGCGGAGCCTGAACGAGGATGCGTCCGTACGGGTCCGAGATGAACGACGAACCGTAGAAGGTGATGAGACCTTCACTGCCGTGGCGATTGGGGACAACCATGAAAGTGCCGTTGGCGATACCGTTTCCGACGATCACTTGCTGCCACAGCGGTTGGGTGTCGAAGTTCGGGTGATCGGGTTCCGAGCCGATCGCCGTCGGGTACACCAAGACCTGGGCACCGGCGAGGGAGTATGCACGTGCGACCTCGGGGAACCACTCGTCCCAGCATGTCGGGAGTCCGAACTTGGCGCCGAGTGCCTCGTGAACGGGGTATGCGTCCTCGGACGGACCGCCGCGAAAGTACGTGTCCTCGTAGTACCCGGCCGTCACCGGAATGTGGAGCTTGCGGGTACGACCGAGAAGTTCACCCCCGGGCGAGACCAGGATCGCGGTGTTGAAGCCCAGGCCGTCCTCGGCGTCGCTGCGCTCGTACAACGACGCGTGAACGAGAACCTGGTTCTCCGCGGCGGCCTTGGTGGCGAAGGCGAAAGTGGGTCCGGTGAGCAGGTCTTCCGCCGCGCGTCCGGGATTGTCGCCGGCCGGGGTGGAGGCGGGGTAGCGGCTGAGCGTCAGCTCTGGAAGAAAGACCACGGAAGCGCCCAGCTTCGCTGCGGACGCAATGCCTTCGCTCAATTCGGCGTGGAGGTCGTCTTGGTCCTCGTGCCAGCGATGTTGGACGAGACCTACACGCAGAGGGGTGGACGTGGACGGCGAAGTCGCGGCCGGTGACTCGGGTGGGGTGAGGGCGGTGATCGTCAGCATGGGGTTTCCTCGGTGCTCGGGTATTCGACGTTCAACGTAAAACGAATGTGATTCGTTAAGTATGGTGGGTGAGCGCTGATTGATCAAGGACTTTCGAGGAATTGTTTTTTGCAGCGCCCCGAACGGTGTGGATCACTACAGGAGGACATATGCCGCGGCCATCGCAACGACTGCTCTCACCGGCGATCATCACCGAGGCAGCGATCGAGTCGGTGGACGAATCCGGCGACTTCACCATGCCGGGACTCGCCGCAAGACTGAAGGTTCGACCGTCCTCGCTCTACAACCACGTTTCCGGACGAGCCGAGATCGTCGAACTGATGAGGGCTCAGCTGATGGCAGGAATCGACGTCGAGTCGGCCTCGGGGACCTGGAGTGAGACCGTCGCGGCGCTGGCAGCCGAGTACCGGCGAAGCTACGCCGCGCATCCTCGTCTGATTCCGCTCTTCACGGCCCAGACGGTGCAGGCCGGTGTGGCGTTCACCCTCTACAACGCATTGGCGCAGGCATTTGCCGATGGTGGCTTCGACCCGACCGAAACACTGCACGCGATCACGACCGTCGACAGTTTTGTTCTCGGTTCGGCCCTGGACCTGGCGGCGCCGGACGTCCAGTGGGCGTCGGGACCCGAAGCCAACGACGCGATGAAGGCGGCGTTGGCAACGTCCGGGAAAAATCCCGAACGTGCCGACGCCGCCTTCGAATTCGGCTTGCGCGTGTTGATGGCGGGCCTGATCGCGCAGGCCCCCGAATCTACTGTCTCCTAGGACACGCTGAGGTCGTTCTCGTCGCGCAGAGCCTCCGTGTCGCGGTTGAGGGTCTTGCCCTCGAAGAACTCGGGATTGCGCACTCGCATGACCATCATCAGGACCGCGCCGAGGATGAGGATTCCGAAGCCGAGGAAGAAGACCAGGCCGATTCCGCCGATGGATGCTCCGCTGGCATTGTCCGGATTCATACTCTCCTGGACCGAAATGACGAACACCGCAAGCAGCATGAGGCCACCGATGAGTGGGAACGCGAGCCGGAAGACGAAGTTTCGTACGCTCTCGAAAAGCGTCTTGCGGAAGTACCACACGCACGCGAATGCGGTGATGCCGTAGTACCAGCAGATCATGATGCCGAGTGCGGCGATCGTGTCGAGCAGAGCACTTTCGGACAGGAACGTGACGACGCTGTAGAACACTGCGGTTACCGCGCCTGCCACGACGGTCGCGTACGACGGCACCAGGAACCGAGGCGAGACCTCGGCGAGCTTCTTGGGGAAAGCTCCGTATGCACCCATGGCGAGCATGGTTCGTGCCGCGGGCAGGAACGTGGTCTGCAGGCTGGCGACTGAAGAGACGAAGACCGCGAGGAACAGAAGCATTCCGCCCCAGTTGCCCAGGACCGGGTCGGCCAGAGCGCCGAAGACGTTCTCGGAGTTGTCGGGATTGCCGAGGCCGAGGCCTTCCTCGCCGACGCCGGCGTACATCATCGCGGCAACGGCGACCAGCAGGTAGGTAAGGAGAATGGTTGCGACACAGAGCAAACCGGCGCGGCCGGGGGTCTTCTTGGGGTTCTTCGACTCCTCGCCCAGCGTGAGACAGGTATCCCAGCCCCAGAACGCGAAGATCGATCCGGTGAGTCCGATGACAAACGCACCGATGGCGAGTCCGCTGAACGGGTTGAACCAACTCAGGTCGAAGGACAATCCGGCCGGGGCGTCGCCGGCGCCGACGTGAACCAGTGCAACGACGGCGAAGACGACCAGCAGCACCATCTGGAAGCCGACGAGCGCGAACTGTACGCGCTCGCTGGTGGTGATTCCCCGACTGGCAATCCAGGTGGCCAACGCGATGAACACCAGTGTGGTGCCGACGTTGACGAATTTATTGCCCGGCAGATCGGCGATGGAGGGATTGTCGGCCACCCGCGCGATGAACAGATAGAAGAAGTCGACGGCAATTGCAGCGAGGTTCGAGAGCACGATGATGGTGGCGATCACCATGCCCCAGCCGCACATCCAGCCGACGTACGGTCCGAATGCCTTGGTGGACCACGTGAATGACGCTCCGCAGTCAGGAGTGTCGGAGTTCAGTTCGCGGTACGCGTACGCGGTGAGGAACATCGGGATGAAGCCGGCGATGAAGATGGCGGGCATCTTGAGACCGACCGCAGCGACGATCAATCCGATGCTGGCCGTCAGGGTGTAACCCGGTGCCACGGAGGAGATTCCGAGCACCGCGCCGGAGATCATGCCGATCTTGCCGGTGGCGAGGCCTTTGGAACTCAGTTCGGTGCTGGTCATGACAGTGCCTCCGGCTGGGTGAATTCGTGCTTGGGCACTACGACCATGGGTACGGGCAGTACGCGCAGCATCTTGGCGGCGGTCGAGCCCAGGAACAGTTTGCGGGGCTGTGCGAGTCGACTTGAACCGACCATCACGAGGTCGCCGTCCTGCCAGTCCAGTTGACGCACTGCCGATTCCACGGTAGATCCGTCGGCAATGATGACCTCGATGGGGAACTCCGCGGGGAGCGCGGCTCTTGCGACGTCGAGTGTGTCCTGAGCGTGATTTCGTGCACGCTCCCTGGCCGACTCGGCGGTGTCGCGATGATCTCGCAGATCGTTCTGGGGGTCGAGCGCTACCAGTGAGACCAGTCGGAGCGGAACCTGCATCAGTTCGCTGGCGCGCACGGCGGTGTTCAAGACGATGTCGGCGCCGACACGGGTGCCGAGTGCACAGGTGACCTCTCGTATCGCAGTGGCCGCCGAGTGCCGCGTTCCGCGAGGCGCCAGTGCTACCGGGACGTGGGCGGAGTGAAGCAGTTCGGTCGAGACCGAACCTATCGCGTGACGGCCGAGCAGACCGTCGCCGGAAGCTCCCACCACGATCGCGAGCGCATTCAGTCGGTCCACTTCGTCGAGCAGGCCCTGAGCGAACGACTCGTGGAAGCTCAGGTGTACTTCCACCTGGATGTCCTCGGGCACCGACGCTTTCGCCTCGGCGAGCCAGTCGTGTGCACGCGCGGCGAGGATGTCGTCGTAGCCGGCTTCCGAGGGAACCTTGGCCGGCAGTGTCCGATCCGGTGGGAGGACCATGCAGATGTCGAGTTGCGCGCCGAGACTGCGCGCGAGCTGGGCCCCGAGGACCAGCCCGTCTTTACCGCTGGGTGTGGCGAGGTATCCGACGATAAGGCGCATGGTGGCTCTTTTCCGGATTGGAGGAATCTGCTGTGCGCCTTTATTAACCGCGGGGGGTTGATAAAGGCGCACAGCAGGAGGGGCGGCGACTCAGTCGTGCGAACTCATGACGTGCTTGAGACGGGTGTAGTCCTCGACTCCGTAGGCCGAGAGATCCTTGCCGTAACCGGAATACTTGAAGCCGCCGTGCGGCATTTCGGCGACGAGCGGGATGTGGCAGTTGATCCACACCGCACCGAAGTCGAGAGCAGCGGAGACGCGTTGCGTGACACCGTGATCCTTGGTCCAGATGCTCGAGGCCAGGCCGAACCGAACGTCGTTGGCAAGCGTGATCGCCTCCTTCTCGTCGGAGAAGCTCTGGACTGTGAGGATAGGACCGAAAGTCTCTTCCTGCACGATGTCGTCCGATTGTGCGGCGCCGGTGATGACGGTCGGCTCGAAGAAGAATCCGGTTTCACCCGAACGCTTTCCGCCGGTAACGATCTTGGCCGACGCCGGCAGGTTCGCGATCTTGTCGCTCACGGCGTTGAAGTGGTTGATGTTGTTGAGCGGGCCGTAGAAGGCATCAGGATCGGAAGGCGCTCCGGGGCGCAGCTTCTCGGCGTTCCGGACGAGGGCTTCGACGAGCTGATCGTGGATGGACTCGTGAACGATCACGCGAGTGGCCGCGGTGCAATCCTGGCCGCCGTTGAAGAACGCTGCCTCGGCGATGCCGGTGGCGGTCTTCTCGATGTCGACGTCGCCGAAGACGATCGCCGGCGCTTTGCCGCCCAGCTCGAGGTGCGCGCGCTTGAGTTGCTGTGCTGCGGACACGGCGACAGCGATGCCCGCCCGCACCGAACCGGTGATCGAGACGAGACCGAGGGCCGGGTTCTCCACCAACGTCGCTCCGGTTCCGCCGTTGCCGAGCACGACGTTGAACACGCCGTCCGGCAGGATGCCCTTCGAGAGCTTCGCCAGGACCAGCGTGCTGCCCGGTGTGGTGTCGCTGGGCTTGAGGACGATCGTGTTGCCGGCCGCGAGGGCGGGCCCGATCTTCCACAGCGCCATCATGAACGGGTAGTTCCACGGAGTGACCTGACCGACGACGCCGATCGGCTCACGACGGACGTAGGAGGTGAAACCCTCCATGTACTCTCCGGCCGCCTTGCCCTCGAGAAGTCGTGCGGCTCCGGCGAAGAACCGCATCTGATCGGCTCCGACCTTGACCTCTTCGTCGGCGATCATCTGGTGGGCCTGGCCGGTGTTGGCGCTTTCGGCTGCGACGATTTCGTCGCTGTGCGCTTCGATGGCGTCGGCGAGTTTGAGGAGTGCGGCCTGCCGCACGCTTGGTGTCGTCTTACCCCAGGTCTCGAATGCGCGCTGTGCTGCTTCGACGGCGGCGTCGACGTCTTCCTTCGTGGAGACCGGCGTACGCCCGACCACACTCTCGTCCACGGGGTTGATCAGGTCGAGTGTTTCCGTCGCGGCTGAGGCGACGAATTCACCGTTGATGTAGTTCTCGAGTACGACGATCGACATCGGTACCGGTTCCTCTCGAGGTCGAACGAGTTCCGGCCGAGGTGATCAGCACGGAACTCGCACTTTGTGGGGCGTGTGTGAGCAAGTGTGCGCTGACTCACAAGTAAAGGCAGCTGCCAAAAAGGTGAAATCTTTGATCGCCGACGCGCCGAGTTGTACAGTCCAGCCCATGACGATCGCTGTGCGGTGGATGTTGGCGCAGCCGGACCTCGCGCTGGAACTCAAAGGCGGCGCCCAGGGCGTCGGTCGCGAAATCACATTTGCGCACGCCACGGAGTTGCTCGACCCTTTCCGGTGGTTGACCGGCGGCGAATTCATCCTCACCACCGGCATCCGATTGCCGTCCACTCAGCAAAAGCGCGGCCGCTATCTCCGAATGCTCGACGCGGCAGGTGTGGCGGCGGTGGGATTCGGAACCGGGCTCTCGTACCCCGAGGTCCCGGCCGATCTGGTGGCCGTCGCCGACGAGATCGGACTCCCGCTGATCGAGGTGCCGCTGCCGACGCCGTTTGCTGCCGTCGTCAAGCGTGTGATGAGCCGGTTGGCAGAGCAGGAATACGAAGCGGTCCTCCGGGCGTCGCGGGCGCAACCGCGGATGACGCGTGCCGTCATTTCCGGCGGAACTGCCGCAACCGTGCGTGAACTGGCGATCGCAACCTCGGCGACGGTGCTTCTTCTCGACGTCGCCGGACGAGTTCTCGAGAGCTCACCTCAACTGCCGACGGACGACGTGATCGACGAACTGCGAGCAACTCTCGGGGGCGGTGCCTCCAGTAGCGTGACGCTCGCAAGGTCTGGAGCGTCGATCGCGGTGCAGCAGATCAGCGTCGGGCGAACGCCGTACGGATACCTGGCGGTGATCAGTGCTTCGGCGCTCAGCTACGTCGATCAGATACTGCTCGGTCACGCGAACTCGTTGTTGGCGTTGGACTTCGAGAAACCTGCGCGCCTGCGTGCTACTCAGGATCAGTTGAATTCGCACGCCCTCGGGCTGCTGCTCACCGAGGATCGCGACCCGGCGCCGGCGTGGCAACAGATCAGGCAGGCCGCCGACGGTGAGGGCATGATCCGAGGATTGACAGTTCTTGCCGACACGTCCGACGTAGCGGGACGCGTCGGAGCCGAGATTGCCGAGTTCATGAACAAGGCGGGGCGGCAGTTGTTCTCGCGGATCAACGACACTCGCGTCACGGTGCTGCTGCGTGGAACCGACGACGTCGAGTTCGCCCGAGAGTTGCTCGGCGGGGTATCGAGGTCGGATCTTCGCGCGCTTCGTGTCGGCTTGAGCGCGCGACGGGTGGTCGCTGCGCTGGCGGTCGCCGTCGAACAGTCCCAGCTGTGTGCGTCGGCGGCGGAAATCGGTGGCGAGCCTTTGGAATTCGCAGCTCTGACCGGAAGTGTGCTGCTGTCTTTCGATTCGACGCGTGAAGTGCTCAACACGTTGGCGGAAACGATGATCACACCGATCGAGGACTACGACCGTGACAACGGCACCGAACTGCTGGCGTCGTTGCGGGCATTTCTCGAGGCCAACGGACACTGGGAAGCGGCCGCCATCACGATGGGCGTTCACCGGCACACACTGCGGAGCCGAATGGCGAAGGTGGAGAGCCTGATCGACTGTCGGCTGGAAGTGGCCAGGGTTCGGGCCGAACTACTGCTCTCGATCATTGCCCGGCAATCGTGACTGCCGGGCAATGATCGAGACTTGGCAAAGCGGCCGTCAGGCCTTGCTGCGAGCGATGATGTCGGCTGCGGTTCGCTGACCCATCCGAACGGCACCGTCGACGTGCTGGTACCCCTCGGCCGCAATGTCGGAGCACGAGAAGTGAATCGGGCCGACGGGCGTGCGGGAATCCGCGCCGTAGCGGTGCAGGCCTCCGAGGTCGAAGCTCGCTGCGTACGCACCGCGGGTCCACTCCTCCGAGCCCCAGTCGGATTCGTAGTACACAACCGGCTCTTCGGCCTTCGGGCCGAGATAGCGGGCAAGTGAGGCCAGAATCGTGGCCTTACGCTCCTCGACGGAAAGCTCGAACATCGCGTCGGCCTTCTCGTCGGAGACGAAAGCGACCAGGGTGCCGCGATCGTCCTCGTGGTTGGTGTTGTCGTACACCTCCTGCACTACCTCGGACGCGCCGAAGCCGGTGCCGGAGAGGCCGGCTTCGCGCCAGAAAGGCGTCTCGTACACCGCGTGCACCTTGATGACGAGGCCGAGGGACTGGTGCTGGTGCATCTGGTGCTGACGACGCGGCAGCGGGGGATCGTACGAGATTCGGGAGTAGAGGTTGGGCGGTACGGCCAGGATCACTCGGCTTGCCTCGACGCGAACATCGCCGTCCGCCAACACCGTTGCACCGGATTCGTTCCACTTCACCGTTCGCACGGGTGCGTTGAGGAAGACGTCGTCACCGAGGGCCTCCGCCATGCGGATCGATACCTGCTGCATTCCGCCGATCACTCGCTTGTCGAGAATGAAGTCCTCGTCGACAAGGTGGGAGAACGAACCTGCGGAAGCGGCCATGAGTACGGCCTGCAGGGCAGAGAACGAGTGGGCGGGCTTGGTGAGCATGCCACCGGCGATGAAGAGGCCGATGTTGTCACGTGCCTCGGCGTCGTCGGACTGATTGATCAGCCACTGCTTGAAGGAGACTGTGTCGAGATCGCGGGCGAGGGGATGTGCCCACGGTTCCTCGGCGCCGATCTGTGCTGCGAGATCGTCCATCTCGTCGATGAGACGGTCCATCTCCTTCTTCGTGGTGTCGTTCGTGGGGAAGGAATCACCCGTGTACTGCGTCCGCTCACCTGCCGACGAGATGTAGACGGACTCGCCCTCGCGGTAGCGCTCGAAAGTTTTCAGGCCGAGTTCGTCGAGCAAGGAGATCAGCGCGGTCTGGTCGGGGGAGACCCACTGGCCGCCGATTTCCAGAACTGCTCCGTCGATGGTGTCGGTCCACGTGCGGCCGCCGACGCGGTCGCGCGCTTCGATCACAGCGACGGTCAAACCGGCCTTGCGCAGCGCGGTTGCAGCTGCCAGGCCAGAGGGGCCGGCACCGACGATTGCAACGTCTCTCTGGAGAGTAGGCACTTGCGAGCTCCTTCATGTTGAGCACCGCTCGAGTCGAAAGCTGCCGACGAGCGAGTGAACGGGTGTCGGTTTTCAGTCTGTCCCGAGGAGACGCACACCACACCTGACGAAACGGCGTGTTCGATCGTCGAACTTGTGCCGTTTAGGCGCGCAGCTAGCCGTTGATGACGTGACGATCGCCGAGCGGTCGGCTCAGCGGGACATCCAAGCTGCCGAACACGGCAACCAGAATGCACATCTTGTCCGCGGCCTCGGGCAGTGCCCCGGTTCGGAGCGTGACGATCACCGTCGTATCGGTCTCTTCGACGGTTGCGTACGCGCCGTAGCACTCCGGAGTGCCGGTCACGAAGTGGACGGCCACCGTGTGATCGTCGACCTCGGACCACGATTCGAACATCGTGGCCGTCGCACCCACGATGTCGGTGCGGCTGTCGAACTCCGTGCCCATCTCGCTGTCGTCGACCTCGTCGGGAACGGGGGTTCCGAGCGACCAGTCGGCGGGACTTGCTTCGTTGGCCGCCATCGGATTCGGTGCGGCAACCGGCCCCGTGGTCTGGGCCCCGACGGAGCATCCGGCCACAGCAAGGCAGGCCAGAACGGCGAGGGTTAGTACACGCATGAATCCACCGTAACCCTGCTCAAGCGAGTAGCGCTGTGACCAGCGCAATTGCCGGAATTGACGCCAAAGTGGTGACAAAGGCACTGTCTCGGGCGAGGACCATTCCGCGCCGATAGCGGCTTGCGTAGATGAAGACGTTCTGCGCCGTCGGCAACGTCGAGACGACCACGATGGCGAACAACTGATGACCGTCGATGTCGAGGAGGAAATGCGCCATCAGATAGGCCAGCACAGGTTGGACCACGATCTTGAGCGTCGACGCCAGCGCGACGTCGCGGCGTGGACTCGAGCCCTTCTCCAGCACCCGCACGCCGTAGAGCGAGAGCCCGAATGCCAACAGCGCACCGGGTACCGACGTCGCGCCGATCAATTCGAAAGGCTGCATCAGCGGCCGGGGCGGTACCCAACCGATCAACGCGACGATCAACCCCGCAGCGCCCGCGAGCACGATCGGATTCTTGAACGGGGCGGTGACGGTGTCGATCAACGAGAGCTTCTCGGCATCCGCGCCGCGAAGGGCCGTCAGATCGAGGATCGTCAAGGCGATCGGGGAGTACACGACGATCTGGAAGAGCAGGAGCGGCGCGACGAACGTGGCATCGCCGAGCACGAACACCGCGATCGGGATTCCGAGGTTGGCTGAATTCACGTACGAAGCCGACAGCGCGCCGATGGTCAGTTCGGGTAGCGGCCGGTTGAGCCAGATCTTTGCGACGACGACGTACAGAGCGCCGACGGCAAAGGCAGTAGCCGACGCAACGGCGAGCGTCGGCGAGAAGATCACCGAAAGATCGGACGACGCGAGGGTGGTGAACAGCAGGGCAGGCGTCGCGACGAAGAAGACGAGTCGACCGAGAACGAACTGTCCTTGGCTACCGAGGGTGCCGAGACGGCCGAGGAGATACCCAACCGCGATGACAACAAAAATTACGGTGAAACCCGCAACAACTCCCGACACGCTGCGGGCACCTCTCGACTGGAATGAACGACTTCGGGAAATCTTAGTCCGGGCAACAAAAAGGCCGCGCAGTCGAGTGACTGCGCGACCTTTTCGGTACTTCTACGTGTGACTACCGAGGACGTATGACTACCGGGCGGCGGTGAAGGGGAGCAACGCCATTTCGCGTGCGTTCTTCACTGCAACGGCGACCTGACGCTGCTGCTGCGGGGTCAGGCCCGTGACGCGACGGCTGCGGATCTTGCCGCGGTCCGAGATGAACGTGCGAAGCAAGTTGATGTCCTTGTAATCGACATGCGTGATCTTCGCTGCGAACAACGGGTTCTTCTTGGGCTTACGACCCTCTACGGGGCGTGGCTTCTTCGACGGTGAACGCTTGACTGCCATCCGACTTCCTTACCAACTCGACTTGTGTACGCCAGGCAGTTCCCCACGGTGCGCCATTTCTCGCACGCGAATCCGGGAGAGCCCGAACTTCCGCAGGTGGCCGCGCGGACGTCCATCCGCAGCGTCTCGATTGCGCAATCGTACCGGACTGGCGTCGCGTGGTAGACGTTGCAGGGTCGCTTGGGCCTTCGCGCGCTCCTCTGCCGAGCTTTTCGGGGAGCGGATCGTCTCCTTGAGAGCGGACCGCTGCTCCGCGTACCGCTCGACGACGACCCGTCTCTGGTTGTTCTTCGCGATCTTCGACTTCTTGGCCATGCCTACTTCTCTTCTCGGAAATCGACGTGCTTTCGCAGCACCGGGTCGTACTTCTTCAGTACGAGTCGATCGGGGTCGCTACGACGGTTCTTGCGGGTCACGTACGTGTACCCGGTGCCCGCGGTGGACTTGAGTTTCACGATCGGGCGGATCTCGTTGCGTGCCATCTGCTCAGACCTTCTCGCCGCGCGCGCGGATCCGGGCGACGACGGATTCGATGCCGTCGCGGTCGATCGTCTTGATGCCCTTGGTCGAGAGCGTGAGTGTGATGCGACGCCCCTCGCTGGGCAGGAGGTAGGTCTTGCGCTGGATGTTCGGGTTCCAGCGACGGTTCGAACGCTTGTGAGAGTGCGAGACGGATTTTCCGAACCCCGGCACACGTCCGGTCACTTGGCAGTGAGCCGACATGGGTGTTCCTTTCAACTTGCAGATGACAATCATTTTCGACAATGCGGTGAGATCAATGTACCGTTCAACCTCGGTAATGACAATCATTCCCAGAAAGGCCCGCTGTGAACACGATCTTGGACGGCAGGACTCCGCTGGTCCTGGTCGCCGGCATGAGCGAATCCACCCCACACACCGCACGAGCGTTGCTGCGAACCGGAACTGTTCTGGTCCACCACGACCTGAGCCACGTCCGTGAAGGGGTGGTCCGGCGGACGGTCACCTCGATGACCGGGAGTGCCGGGTCTGCCGGCACTGTGTCCGAGCGCGAGACGATCCTCGAGCTCGCGCACGGCTGCGTCTCCTGCACTCTGCGCGAAGACTTGCTGCCGCTCCTGCGCCGGCTTCACTCGCACAGTTCGGTGCAGCGGATCGTGTTGCTGTTGGACCGGCAACTCGAGCCCGAGGCGCTGTGCTGGGCGATCGAGCACGTCGTCGTGACCGGCGTCGTCGGCCAACTGGACGGACCGGCGCAGCGGGACGTCCGCGTCGACGCCGTCGTGACGTGCATCGACGCGGCGACCTGGCTGGCAGACGCCACCGGCGACGAAGCTCTCGACGACGACCGCACCCTGGCTCAGGTCGTCGTCGGGCAGGTCGACTTCGCCGACGCGCTCGTCCTACGCGGGTCCGATGCGCTCGACGGCTGGCAGCGGTCCCGCTTGAACGCGGTTCTCGCGCGCATCGCTCCACGGGTACCCGTCTTCGATGAGGGAGACGACATCGAGGCACTGCTCCTCGAGGTGCCTGCGGATGCGCGACGCGGTGAACTGGCCGACGCTCACTCACCGCTGTTGCGTCGCCAGCCGCCGCTCGACGACGACGGCGGAGTGATGCTCGTCGAGTTCACCGCGAACCGGCCGTTCCACCCCGGTCGTCTGCACGAGGCGATCGACGTCCTGCTCGAAGGCGTCGTGTACTCCCGCGGACGAGTCTGGGTGGCGACGCAACCGGGTGAAGCGCTCTGGCTCGAATCGGCGGGCGGTGGCCTGCGAGTTGCCAGCGCGGACACCTGGCTTGCCGCGATGACGCCGGAGGAACGAGACCGCGTTCCGGCCGAGCGCCGTGCACTCGCGGCCCTGAAATGGGACGAACGTTTCGGTGATCGCGACACCTCGATGGTCGTTCTCACATGCGGTGCGAACCCGCTCGAGATCGACCGAACACTGCAGCACGCCTTGGTCACCGACGACGAATTGGCGGACGAAGCGTCGTGGGCAACGTGGGAAGACCCGTTCGGCGAGTTTCACGAAGACCCGTGTGACGAATCCGAATCACCTTATGCCGAAACCGAATCAACGCGAGAGGGAAACGAATGAAGAAGCAGATGCACCCCGACTACCACCCGGTGGTCTTCCAGGACGCCAGCACCGGCAAGAGCTTCCTGACCCGATCGACCGTGACGAGTGAGCGCACCGTCGAATGGGAAGATGGTGGCACGTACCCGCTGCTGGTCGTCGACGTCACGAGCGACTCTCACCCGTTCTGGACCGGAGCGCAACGTGTGATGGACACCGCCGGACGCGTCGAGAAGTTCGAGCGGCGCTACGGAAAGCGCAAGGCACTCTGATGGCCGTTCCCAAGCGGAAGATGTCCCGTTCCAACACGCGCAGCCGTCGTGCCCAGTGGAAGGCGACGGCGCCCGATCTGGTCGAGGTCACAGCCTTCGGCCAGACCCACCGAGTCCCTCGGCGACTGGTCAAAGCAGTTCGACTCGGGGTGATCGACCCGAGCCGCATCTGACCGTGCGATCCTTGGCCGGTGCTGCTGAGGATCCTCGAACTGGTGGGCATCGTGGCGTTCGCGGCCTCGGGTGCCCTGGTGGGCGTCACCAAGCGACTCGACATCTTCGGGGTGTGCTCGGTGGGTGTGTTCACCGGCATCGGCGGCGGTATCGTCCGCGACGTTCTCCTCGGCGTCCATCCGCCCAGCTCTCTGAGCAGTTGGCCGTACTTCGGAACGGCCGCCGCCACCTCACTCGCCGTGTTCTACCTCCACGAGCCGCTCAATCGACTGCGTCGTGAAATCCTGGCGCTCGACGCACTGGGGATGGGCTTGTTCGCGAGCACCGGCGCCGTCATCGCGCTGGACAACAACGCCAGTTCGCTGGCGGCGACCTTGATCGGTGCGACCGCGGCGATCGGCGGCGGCGTGATCCGCGACGTTCTCGTCAACGAGGTGCCACTGCTCCTGCACAAGGACCTGTACGCGGTTCCCGCACTGCTCGGCGCTGCGTTGGTGGTCACAGTCTCGCAAGCCGGACTGTCCACCAACGCCGCGCTGGTGTGCGGCACAGCGTTCGCCGCGGTGTTCAGACTGCTTGCGTTATGGCGTCATTGGAGCCTGCCCGGGCCGAGGCGAACCCGGGACTGACCGCGACACGCCGGAGGCCGGAATCGGACCCTCTCAGCCGCATCTCAGCACTTCAGTCCAAACTGTCGGTATGCGTATTTTGGTGGTCGACGACGACCGGGCGGTTCGCGAGTCGCTTCGGCGGTCGCTCAGCTTCAACGGCTACACGGTCGAGCTCGCGGTCGACGGGCTCGACGCACTCGAGAAGATCCTCGCCAACCGGCCCGACGCCGTCGTGCTCGACGTCATGATGCCGCGACTCGACGGACTCGAAGTGTGCCGTCGTCTTCGCAGTGCCGGCGACGACCTGCCCATCCTCGTGCTCACCGCCCGCGATTCGGTCAGCGAGCGAGTGGCCGGTCTCGATGCCGGAGCGGACGACTACCTGCCCAAGCCCTTCGCTTTGGAAGAGTTGCTTGCCAGGTTGCGTGCACTACTTCGCCGCACCGCGCCCGATCTGGACGCCGATTCCGAAATGATGGCGTTCGAGGACCTCACCCTCGACCCGGTCACCCGTGAGGTCAAGCGCGGCGAACGATCGATCAGCCTGACGCGCACCGAGTTCTCCCTCCTCGAAATGCTCATGGCCAACCCACGCCGCGTGCTGACCCGTGGACGCATTCTCGAAGAAGTGTGGGGATACGACTTCCCGACGTCCGGCAATGCCCTCGAGGTGTATGTCGGCTACCTGCGTCGCAAGACGGAAGCCGACGGCGAACCGAGGTTGATCCACACCGTCCGCGGAGTCGGATACGTCCTGCGGGAGACGCCTCCGTGATCACCGCTCCGTTCGGCAAGAACGCCGAACCGAAGAAATCCTCCACCACCCAAGCGTCCGTCGAAATGCGCCCGCCGATGCCACTGACCCGTTCGGTGTCATTGCGTTGGCGTGTGACGCTGCTCGCCGCGTCGGTGGTGGCCATTGCCGTCGCAGTCATGGCGATCGCTGCCTACGCGGTGGTTTCGCGTGCGCTCTACGCGGACGTCGATCACCAGTTGCGTACCAGGGCAGCGGTGCTCATCGACAGCAATGTCGTGCGATTCGATCCTCGCTACATCTCCGGTGCGACGCTGTACACCACCGACATCAGTGTGGCCCTGATCTTCTCGGACCTGAGCACGTACCAGCCGCCCGGTTCCGACGTGCCGATCGGCGAAGCCGAAGATGCCGTTGCGCGTGGTGAATCGGATTCTTCGCTGCGAACCGTCGACGGCCAGCGAGTGCTTGCTCAACGGACGCATGACGGAAGCACTTTGGTGATTGGTCAGCGGCTCGCGCCGACCGTTGCGGTACTGGATCGGCTGGCCTGGGTGCTCTTCGTGGTCGGTGGGTGTGGTGTCATCCTGGCTGCGGTGGCGGGTACTACCGTGGGCCGCACCGGTTTACGGCCCATCGCCAGGCTGACTGCCGCCACCGAACGAGTCGCCCGGACCGACGATCTGACGCAGATCCCCGTTACCGGCAGCGACGAATTAGCGCGCCTGACAGAGAGTTTCAACACGATGCTGCGGGCGCTCGCCGAGTCCCGTGAGCGTCAGTCTCGCCTCGTTGCGGACGCCGGACACGAGTTGCGCACACCGTTGACTTCGTTGCGTACCAACATGGAATTGCTGATCGCGTCAAGTCGCCCCGGTGCGCCGCAGATTCCCGACGAGGACATGGCGGAACTTCGTGCCGATGTCGTCGCGCAGATCGAGGAACTGTCGACTCTGGTCGGTGACCTTGTCGATCTGGCCCGCGAAGACGCACCCGAAACCGTGTACGAGCGCGTCGACGTCAGCGACGTCGTCGAGCGTGCGCTCGAACGAGCGCGGCGCAGGCGCAACGAAATCGAGTTCGAGGCGGTCACGACTCCGTGGTACGTCTACGGAGATCAAGCGGGCCTGTCGCGTGCCGTGCTGAACGTCCTCGACAACGCTGCGAAGTGGAGTCCTAAGGGCGAACAGGTACGCGTCGAAATGCGTCCGGTGGGTCAAGGATTGTTGGAATTGACCGTAAGTGATGCGGGACCTGGAATTCCGGAGGAGGATCGGGAGTTGGTGTTCGATCGTTTCTACCGGTCGACCGCGGCACGTTCGATGCCGGGATCGGGTCTGGGACTTGCGATTGTGCGTCAGGTCGTCGTCAAGCACGGCGGCACAATCGCGATCGACGAATCCGATCGTGGGGGAGCGCTTGTTCGTATCGTGCTTCCCGGTGAACCGGGGCCGAGTGCCGAGTAGCGTGTTCTGTAGACCGTTGGTCCCGCGCTTCGGTGACTGACGTCACGGCTTAATGCGTTCGGCCCGAAAGTCTTTCGGGCCGAACCGACAACACCGGTTTTTCACGTCGAACTCTGGGTAAAGTGACAGGCACGTCTCAGCGCCTTCTCAGCAGCGCAAGGCAGCATTGTCGGCAGAACAGTTGTGACTGCCCGTCCGGTGGTCACCGTAGACGAAAGCGAGCCGATGACCGAGGACCGTAACGTCGGGCCGACCCGGCCCGAGCAGCCCAACAGCGAGCCCACCACCCAGGCGCAGCCGACAGCACCTCAGGCCCAGCCGACGGCACCTCAGGCCCAGCCTCCCGTGCCGCCGCAGCAGCCTCAGGGGCAGGCGCCTCAGCAGCCGTACCAGCCGACCGAATCCTTTGCCCGACCCGCCGAAGCCCGACCCAATGAAGGCCGGCCCACCGAAGCCTTCGGGCAGGCGCAGCAGCAGCCCACGCAGGCTTTCGGCCACCCGCACGGTGCCCATGAGGCCGCGTACCAGCAGAGCGCCCCGTACGGCGCACCCAACCCTGGTGGCCCCGGCGGCCCGAACGGCCCGGGCGGCGGCCACAATCAGATCCCCGCACCGCTGCAGGGGCCGAACTCCGGTTCGACCACCACCAAGCCGAAGTCGGGACGCATGGCGCTGGTTGCCGGCGCTCTCGCCCTGGTCCTGGTCAGTGGTGGTGTCGGTGGCGTGGTCGGCGCCGTCGTCGCGGACCGCAACGGTGGAACCGCGACGGTCACCAACTCGCTGAACGCTCCGAAGCCCACTGCGACCAACACGTCCAACGCTCCCGCCGGCTCGGTTCAGGCCGTTGCCTCGAAGGTCGTGCCGAGCGTCGTGCAGATCGAGGTGGCCACCGCGCAGGGACAGGGCGGTGAGGGCTCCGGTGTCATCCTGTCCTCCGACGGTCTGATTCTGACCAACAACCACGTTGCCGGCGCACAGGGAGCGCAACTTCGCGTTGCGTTCTCCGACGGAACCAAGGCCTCGGCCACCCTTGTCGGTGCCGATCCCGTCTCCGACATCGCCGTCATCAAGGTCGACGGTCGAAACGACCTCACCCCCATCGATCTCGGCAACTCCGGCGACGTCCAGGTCGGACAGCAGGTGGTTGCCGTCGGGTCCCCACTCGGCCTGGCCGGCACGGTCACCGAAGGCATCATCTCCGCACTCGATCGCCCGGTGTCCACGAGCGGCGAGTCCGGCAATCAGAACACCGTCATCGACGCTCTGCAGACCGACGCAGCGATCAACCCCGGCAACTCCGGTGGCGCCCTCGTCAACATGGACGGCCAGCTGATCGGCATCAACACGGCGATCGCCTCGCTCGGAGCGTCGTCGGGTACCCAAGGCGGTTCGATCGGCCTCGGTTTCGCCATCCCGATCGATCAGGCACGCCGCGTCGCCGACGAACTGATCAAGACCGGCAAGGCGACTCAGGCCATGATCGGCGTGACCGTGCCGTCGCAGGACAACGCCGACGGCGCAACCGTCATGGATGTCACTGCTGACGGGCCGGCAGCCAAGGCCGGTATCCCGAAGGGTGCAGTCATCACCAAGGTCGACGATCGTGTTGTCGCAGATGGTGATTCGCTGATCGCGGCAGTGCGTTCACATGCTCCCGGCGACAAGGTCTCGATCACGTACAGCGACGGCGGGCAGACCAAGACCGTCGACGTCACGTTGGGAACCGCGGCAGCGCAGGGCGGCCGATGATGTTCGGCGATCAGCAGACGATCGACCCGATCTTCGGCCAGATCGCAACGGCGTCGGGATCGGACACTACGGTAGGAGTCATGGAACTCGAAGCCACATCGGCCGGCCGCGCTCTGGTCGTCATCGTCGACGATCGCACAGCCCACGGCGACAACACCGACTCCATCGGTCCACTGGTCACGGAACTGCTGAACGAAGCGGGTTTTCTCGTCGATGCGACGGTCGCCGTCGCCGCCGACGAAGTGGAGATCCGCAACGCTCTCAACACCGCAGTCATCGGTGGCGTCGACCTCGTCATCTCGGTCGGCGGTACCGGGGTATCCCCGCGTGACGTCACTCCTGACGTGACCGCTGAGGTTCTCGATCGCGAGATCCCGGGAATTGCCGAAGCACTTCGTGCTTCCGGTCTTTCGGCCGGATCGCTCGAAGCAGGCTTGTCCCGCGGCCTCGTCGGAGTTTCGGGAAGCACCGTGGTCGCCAATCTGGCGTCGACCAGGCCGGCAATTCGCGACGGCATGGCAACCCTGACGGCTTTGGCGAGTCACGTGATCGCCGAGCTCTCCAGCCTCGAGGGCTGAGACAGCTTGTCGGAGCAACGAGATACCCCGAAGAAGCCGTCAGTCGACAAGAAGCGCCTGGCGCGCATCTTCGGGGACGTCTTTCCCGAGACGACGTCGGACGAGCGGGGTCCCGAAGGATCCTCGCGGTCCTCGGACGACGACTGGCTGCGCAGTCAGCGGCCCCCGCACCACGGGGGTTGAGAAGTAAATCAGGCCCCCGGACAATTGTCCGAGGGCCTGATCTGATCTGTGGGCACTGCCTATTCGAGAGTCTTGGCGTGCGCTCCCGTGTCGGCGCCACCGGCATTGGCCGAGAGGATGTCGCGGATCTGGATGAGCAGATCGGTTTCGCTGGCTTCCTTGTCCTCGGGCTCGGAGACGAACTTCTTCTTCGCCGCATTCGCAGGGACGATCAGCACGAAGTAGACGACCGCTGCGATGATGATGAAGTTGATGATCGCGGTGACGACCGCACCGAAGTTCAGGAACGTCTCAGCGGAGTCACCCGTCAGCTGAATGCCCCACCCGTATTCGTTGGCTCCGCCAATCGAAGCGACAAGTGGGTTGATGATATTGCTGGTGAAGGCAGTCACGATGGCGGTGAAGGCCGCGCCGATGACCACTGCGACGGCCAGGTCGAGCACGTTTCCGCGAAGCAGGAAGTCCTTGAATCCCTTGAGCATGTCGGTGTCCCCTCGAGTCTCCGATGGCAAGTGCCAGATGGTCCGTTGATACCGAACCGACTGGAAAAATCCTAGAGGAGCTTCGGACGCTTTGTGCGGTCAGCGGAATGTCACGGTGATCGCATTGGACAGAGATGCCGCGGCTACGACGTTGGCTGCTGGTGTCGGCAGGGCCAGCAAAATCACCTGTTCCTGCTGGTTACGTGTACTTTCCGACGTGGTGACCAACGCGACTACCGCTCCTGCCGCAAGAATTTGTGGGGCCTTGTCTGCAACTGATTCGTTGGGTGTGTCGGGGTGGGGTGTGTCTGGGCGGGATGTGTCAGGGCCGACGGTCAGGACGTCGACGACGTCCCCGCTGCGCAACATGTCCGCGACGGCCGCATCGGCCAATCGGACGGGGACGATGCGGGCGTCGTCGGTTCCTACCGACAACCCGGCCAGCCGTGGGCTGAGAACGCGCACGTCGGTGACGGTTTCTCCGGAGCGAATCGGGCCGGCAACGGTTCTCCCGACTACCAGGTCGGTGTCGGAGACAACTCCTTCGGGAAGTTGTTTCGAGTCGATCTCGCGGACCTCGACGTCCGAATCCGCAATCACCTGCCCCGGAGTGAGATCGCGGCTCGAGACAACTACGGCGACGGTGTCAGTCGCGGGATCGCCTCGAAAGAAGAGAACAACGCCGAGTGTGGCCAGGACGACCGCTGCGATCTTGCGGACGGTCGCTGAGCGAAACCGTGTGCCGCGTGTCAGTTCGACGACGCGATCGAAGGTGTTCGGCGTGAGATCGAGCTGGGCGCGCAATGGATGGGAGCGCCTCGGCGAACGAGAACGTACTGACGGCATTCATGCACGTTAGGGCCGGAAGCGGTGCTTCCGGCCCTGACAATGTGAACCTGTGGACAACCCGGAGGTTGTGGAAATCAGCTTGCGGCAGCCTTTGCGGGCGCCGGCGTGCTGGTCGACGAACTCGATGTCGAAGAGGAGTCCGACTTGGACTCGGACTTCGCAGCGGGTGCCGAATCGCTCTTGGCCGGCTCGCTCGCAGTCCCGGAGCCGCCGCGGCTGTCGGTGCGGTAGAAGCCGCTGCCCTTGAACACGATGCCAACAGAGTTGAACAGCTTGCGGAGCTTGCCTGAGCAAGCTGGGCAGACCGTCAGCGAATCTTCGCTGAAGGACTGGACGATGTCGAAACGGTTGTCACATTCCGTACATGCGTATGAGTAGGTGGGCACCGGGCTTCCTCCGCACTGTGATGTTCGAGCAGCCGCGTATTTACACCGCAGCCTTTAGCACTCTACAAGTGACAGTGCCAACAGCGCTAATCAGGGATCTATTCCCGCAGATCAATCGCCTTTGAGTTGCGTGAGACCGCCGCTTGGCGTCAATGCCCAGCCCATGGGAATGTCGTGGTCGTCGGCAGGCAAGGCCTCGACGAGTTCGGAGTCTCTGACAATTGCCACGAGCCGAGTCTGTGGTCCGACCGACCCGAGCGTCCGGTCGTAGAAGCCTGCGCCGCGGCCGAGGCGTGTTCCGCGAAGATCCACCGCGAGAGCAGGGACAAGCATGCATTCCACGTCGGACAGGGCTTCCGGTGGCAAGACGGGTCCGACAGGCTCCCGAATGCCGTACTTCGCGGGGCGCAAACCGTTCGCGCCGCTGTACTCGACCCAGGACAACGGTCCCGGCTCCCCGGTGATCGGAAGTAGTACACGCTGAGCGATCTCGGCAACGGCGTCGAGCAAATCGGTGGATCCTGGTTCGGTGCGGGTGGGGACGTACGCACAGACGACCGAGCCGTCGACAATCACTGAACGTATGTGCGTGATCAACGCCGCAGTTTCCGTGTTTCGAGTGTGCTCGGAGACTGCATCACGTGCTGCGAGTGTGATTTGTCGCCATTGTGCTTTTGTCTGAGGTGTCACCCCGCAACGATATTCGTCGTGCTGACCGAGCGGTAACAAGCGGCGGCTAAGGTGTTGGCATGACAGACGTTGTCGCTAGCAGCACGAGGGCCTTCCGTACGGCCGTGGTTCCCGCAGCCGGACTTGGTACGCGTTTCCTGCCTGCCACCAAGACGGTTCCGAAAGAATTGCTGCCGGTCGTGGACACACCGGGTATCGAACTGGTGGCAGGCGAAGCTGCGGACTCGGGAGCCGAGCGGCTCGTCATCGTGACGTCCCCGGGCAAAGACGGCGTGGTTGCCCACTTCGTCGAGGATCTCGTGCTCGAAAGCAAGCTGGAAGCAAGCGGAAAACTCGCTGCCCTGGCGAAGGTGCGCAAAGCGCCGGGTTTGCTCGAAGTCGACTCCGTGATTCAGGAGCAGCCCCTCGGCCTCGGGCATGCAGTCGGTTGCGTCGAGTCGGTTCTCGACGACGACGAAGATGCCATCGCGGTCCTTCTGCCCGATGATCTCGTACTACCGCGTGGCGTCCTGGAGATCATGGCGCGAGTTCGGGCCAAGCGCGGCGGATCCGTTCTCTGTGCAATCGACGTCCCGAAAGACGCAGTCAGCGCTTACGGCGTCTTCGACGTCGAGATCGTTCCCGACGCGGTCAATCCCGACGTCCTCAAGGTCGTCGGCATGGTCGAGAAGCCGGCTGTGGAAGACGCGCCGTCGACCTTTGCCGCTGCAGGTCGCTATCTGCTCGATCGTGCGATCTTCGACGCACTTCGTCGCATCGAGCCGGGAGCCGGCGGTGAGTTGCAACTCACCGACGCCATCGCTCTCCTGATTTCCGAGGGCCATCCGGTTCACGTGGTGGTGCACCGCGGAACGCGTCATGACCTGGGCAACCCCGGCGGGTACCTCCGCGCTTCGGTGGACCTGGCGCTCGACAGTGACGATTACGGCCCGTCCTTGCGTAAGTGGCTCGCGGATCGGCTCGACCGCTGAGCGTGTCGCCACGGTGGTTGATCGCCCGATAACGCAGTATCAATGTGCTTGTCCCTTTTCGGCGGCAAGGCATCATGAGCTGACGGATATCACCGAATTTCCAGACACAGGAGGACGCGGACCAGATGCGGTCGGTTGAGGAGCAGCAGACCAGGGTTACCGCTGCTGCAGTGGCACCCCGTCCGGTTCGGGTCGCCATCTCGGAGGCGCAGGGACTGCTGTGTGCCGAGGAAGTGGTGACCGAACGCCCATTGCCGGGATTCGATCAAGCTGCCATCGACGGTTACGCGGTTCGCAGTGTCGATGTCGCCGGCGCCGGAGCCGACCTCCGAGGCGAGGACGGCGAGCCTACCGACCTCAGCTTGCCGGTGGTCGGTGAGGTGACGGCGGGCTCACGCCAACCGATCCGCTTGCAACCTCGCCAGGCCGTCCGAGTCGACACCGGCGCGCCTTTGCCCACGCTGGCCGACGCAGTTCTTCCCCTCGAGAACACCGACGGTGGTCGCGCTCGCGTTCGGATCTTCGAGCCGGTGCGTTCGGGCGATTACGTTCGCCGTGCAGGCGACGACGTCCAGCCGGGCGACGTGGCCGTTCGGGCAGGCACCATCATCGGAGCCGCACAGGTCGGGTTGCTCGCTGCGGTCGGCCGCGACAAAGTACTCGTCCATCCCCGTCCGCGCCTCTCGGTTATCAGCGTCGGTGGAGAACTCGTCGACGTGGATCGCACGCCGGGGCCAGGCCAGGTTTACGACGTCAATTCGTATGCCCTCGCCGCCGCAGCGCGCGATGCCGGCGCCGACGTCAACCGTGTGGGAATCGCAGGCAACGACTCTCGTCGTCTTCGCGAAGTAGTCGAGGGACAGCTGATTCGCTCGGAAATCGTTGTCATCGCCGGTGCCGTGGGCGGCGGAGCGTCCGACGAGGTTCGTGAGGCGCTTGCCGACCTGGGGACACTCGAGGTGGAGCGCGTTGCCATGCATCCGGGATCGGTGCAAGGCTTCGGAAAGCTGGGAAGGGACGAGGTTCCGACCTTTCTCCTACCGTCCAACCCGGTCAGCGCACTGGTGGTATTCGAAGTCATGGTTCGCCCGCTGATCAGAATCGCGCTCGGACGCCGCCAGCCGATGCGGCGAGTAGTGAAGGCTCGGACAGTGGGAACGATCACGTCGATTGCCGATCGCAAGGGTTTTCTGCGTGGTCAGCTGATGCGTGACGAAGCGACAGGGGAGTACCTCGTGCAGGCCCTCGGGGGCGCGCCCGGTGCGTCCTCACATCTCCTCGCGACCTTGGCGGAAGCCAATTGCTTGGTTCTGGTCGATCGAGACGTCACCGAAGTGCACATCGGTGAAGAAGTCGACGTAGCTTTTCTCGCCCAACGTGGGTAACGCCGACCCGAGTGGGGTGTGATGTCAGTCCATCCAGGATGGCCGGAAGATCTCGGCCCGCTGCGAGTGCCCGCGGGAGTGGTGACCGTCCGCCCCGTGAAGCTCCGTGACGCTGCTGTGTGGAGTCGTCTCCGCATTCGCGATCGCGAGCACCTCGAGCCGTGGGAGCCCACCGGAGAATCGCCCTGGGATGCTCGCCACCACATCACCGTCTGGCCGTCCCTGTGCGGAAACCTTCGCTCCGAAGCGCGCAAGGGCAGGATCCTTCCCCTGGTGATCGAACTCGACGGGAAGTACTGCGGGCAGGTCACCATCGGAAATGTGGTGCGCGGCGCTCTGCGGTCCGCCTGGGTGGGCTATTGGGTCGCCTCGCACGTGACCGGTGGGGGCGTAGCCACAGCTGCCGTTGCACTCACACTCGATCACGCATTCTCGAAGGTCGGTCTGCATCGAGTGGAGGCCACTGTTCGGCCGGAGAACGCGTCGAGTCGCGCAGTCCTACGAAATGTGGGGTTCCGGGAGGAAGGTCTTCTCAAGCGCTACCTCGATGTCGACGGCCAATGGCGTGATCATCTTCTGGTCGGAATGACCATCGAGGAAGTACCCACCACCGTCGTCGACAGATTGGTGCGGTCCGGACGCGCTTCGTGGGTGTGACGAAGACGGCGCCAGAAGCGTGAGAAACGCGAGCTAAACAGCAGTTACCGCTGAGTAGTCCTACTTTCGGGCGGGAAAATGTGGTTTTTGATTCAACCAGAACTTGAGACTTTTGGGACTGAACCGGAAGTTCAGTTCGGTACGCGTGTGACACATGAGTATGGTGGGGTTCGGCGCGTCGGCAACGATGCGAGGGCGTCGGCCGTTAACCTTGACTCGTCAACGGCTGGCATAGGTGCTGGTAGGTGATCGGGAGGAGGCCGCGGCATGCCTAGCTCATTCGTGTGGATCGGGCTGGTGGCCGTGTGGCTGTTCGTCCTGGTGCCGATGCTTGTCAACAAGCGCCCCAGGATCCGGCAGACGAGTGACGCGGCACTCGCGACTCGAGTACTCCACCGCGGCGACAGCAACCCTGTTCAGCGCGGGCCGGCAGCAGGACATCGAAGCGATCCGAACTGGCAACCAGAACCAGTGCGCAGCAGCTACGACGCGGAGGACCAGATGGACACTCACGCAGAAGACGACTACGCCGGCGGTCGTGCACCGGTCGGAGAATTTGTTCCGGTTCGGCGCGGCCGAGGCGGATTCGACCCCGAAGCGGATGCCATCGCCCGGGAGGCGCGGTATGCATTCCGTCAGCGGACATTGCTGGGACTTGCGTTCGTCGCGATTCTCTCGGGCGCTCTCGCATTGATCATCTCGCCGATGGTGTGGTGGTTGTTTGCGTTGACCGTGTGCGGCCTCGTCGGGTACATGGCGTACTTGCGTCGGCAGGTTCGGATCGAGCAAGAGATTCGCCGCCGTCGTACCGAACGCCTCAACCGATCGCGACTCGGAGTCGAATCGCACACCGACGAAGAGCTTCGCCTGATTCCGGCGCGACTGCGTCGGCCAGGAGCGGTTGTCCTCGAGGTCGACGACGAAGATCCGGTGTTCGATCACCTGGATCACTACGAAGAAGAGATCAGGCACACCGAGATGCGTCGCGCGTCCGGTCAGTGATCTTCTGGGCCGATCTTGTCGGGCCGAAAGTTCGTGTCGGGTGATTCCAACGGGAGTATTCGTTCCTGTTAGAGTTGCCGAGCACCGCTGAGGCGGTGGCACGGGGCTGTGGCGCAGTTGGTAGCGCGCTTCGTTCGCATCGAAGAGGTCAGGGGTTCGATTCCCCTCAGCTCCACCAAGAAGTACCAGCGAAAAGGGTCTTTCAACGAAAGTTGAACGACCCTTTCCTGCATTTTCAGGGCCTGCCCGAATTGCGAAGATTCGATCTGAGTGTGCGCCGTTTCATACGATTGCGACCGCTGATCCGGACCGTTGAGTTTCCAAGTGAGGGATGATCCTTGGGCGGATACATGTTTGCCGGAAATGTAACGAGGGTGTGTCCGGTGCGATAGGCACGGTGAGTCTGCCGCAGTTTTCCGCAGGTCGGACGTATGTGTCGGGGAGGAATGTCGATGAGCCAGCCACGACGGCTAGCGATGATGCTTGTTGCTGTGATGTGCCTGATGGGTATCGGCGTCCTTGCCGTATCGGTCTACCCCGCCATCGTCGCCGCCCAACCTGGCGGCAACAGCGGTGGTGGCAACAACGGCAATGGAAACGGCAATTACGGCAACAACGGCGGCAATAACAACGGCAACGGTGGCGGTCACAACGGCAACGGCGGCAATAACAACGGCAACGGCGGCAATAACAACGGCAACGGTGGCGGTCACAACGGCAACGGTGGCGGCAACAACGGCAACGGCAACTATGGCTGGCATTGTCACCGTCACAACTGCGGCACGACCGTAATTCCGACACCGACCACGACGACTGAGCCGACGACCACGACTGAGCCGACGACGACTGAGCCGACGACGACTGAGCCGACGACGACTGAGCCGACGACGACTGAGCCGACGACGACTGAGCCGACGACGACTGAGCCGACGACGACTGAGCCGACCAC
>NZ_JAANTF010000008.1:0-443119 GCF_011290655.1 Rhodococcus sp. D-46
TGCGGTCGAACCGGTCGACCGTCACACGAACTGACCATCGTCACTCACATAACTCACACCGTCGACATCGAACAATGGGGGCCTACCAGCAAGGTTTTGAGATATGTCAAAACTGCGTGCAGATAATTCTTGTATCGCAGCCGTTGTGGCCGAATTCGACGGTGACGTCGTCGGTCCAGGCGGTACCGAACAGCGCGCGGTCGTATCCGGTCTTGGGTGCGCGTCCCTTGACGGGGATCTGTGCCAGCAGTTCAATTGCGGCGGACGAAGGAGCCGAGGCTTCGGTCACGACCGTCGTGGTGACACCGGATCCGATTCCCGAACCGAGAGAAGATGTTTCGGGCGCGTCGGCGTTGGAATTGGCGCAACCTCCCAGCACGATCACGGCAGCAATGCCGATGGTGACGCCGGTGATGCCGCGCCTGTGATGTGCCGTGCGTGCCATGTGTGAGAGTCCATTTCTGCGAGAGATGAACTACAAGTATGTCATTCACGACAATTCGGGCCTAACCGGCACTGTCTGTCAGTCTGGTCGAAGGAACCATCGAGTCACCGGGACCGAGACGAGGACCCGCGGACCGTCACGAGTTTCGTCTGCGGCATCCCAGCCGTCGTACTTCTCGCCGAAAAGTCTCAGGAGGTCGACGAATTCGCCGACGTCGTGATGAATTGTCGCGAGGCCCTGTGCGACCCACGGGTCGCCAGCGGATCCGTCGACTGCCAACGAGACCCGAGGATCGTCCAGCAGGTTCCGAACCTTACGATTCTGCTCAGCGCTCGGTATCCAGAATGTGTTCTGATGCAGTAAGAACCAGACCGGAGTCGTGTGCGGCGAGCCGTCGCTTCGGAGGGTGGTCAACCACACGCAAGGAGCATCCGCGATAGTCACGGTCCCAGTATCGGCGCCGGCGCGAGGTTCACCAATCGAGTGTTCGGAACGAACAATGCCCGGCCCTCGCCGTTGGCGAGGACCGGGCATTGTCGGGAAGGGAGTGGAAGCGTCAGATCTCGATCTTGGGGGTCTGTTCGCCCAGCTTGTGGCGGGCCAGCGCCAGGTTCGCACGCGCACGGTCCAAAACGAGGTACACGAACAGCGTCGACAGTCCGGGCGTCTCGAGGACGCGAATGAGGTGGTACTGGTTGCTCAGGGTGATCAGGATGTCTTCCAGGGTGTCGGTAATCCCCAAGTTACTCATCGTGCGGAGCTTTGCTCGCACAACCTCGGAGTTGCCTGCGCCGGCGTACTCGAGGCTGAATGACGGGTTGCCGCTCATGCCGAGAACCATTCCGCTGTCGGCGTCGACGACGGCTGCACCGCTGGCACCGTCGATGCGCATCAATTCGCCGAGGATCTTGTCGATGTTGCTCATTGCTTCTCCTTGGTAGGGCCGAGTCGCGCGGGGCGACTCCAGGTGATGCTTCGGTGGTGAAGTCATCGGTACATTTCGAGGTGGAATCGTTGGTTGCGGCGTCGGGAGTGGGTCGGGCGGCAACTTTTCAGTTTGTGAGATTTGTGGGCTCGTTCCGTTCGGTGCAGATGGGCGGCCATTCGACGACTCGAATTCGTCGATGCGGTCTGCGGGTAGCCAGCCGTCTCCGGCGGGTGCGTTGAGTGGCCGTCTCGTATCCGTCTCGTAGTCCGGGGCCGGCGGCTGGAGTTGCGGATACACCGGTGCGGTCAGCGGTCGCTTGTACGGAATCGGCTGACCACCCGCGTCGGCGACGTTCGCGAACCAGGCGGCGTACCCGGGGTCGCTGCGATCGAGGTTTTGCCCGCGATCGTCGTCTTCCTCGCGGGAACCTCGTCGACGAAAAAGTCCCACTCGTTCCAGCCCCTTATAGACGAACTATTTCCGATCGGAGCGTTCCGGATGAACGCAGCAGACCGGACAATCCCACCCGTAGTTATTTTTCAGTTAAGTCACCGTAGCATGGGTTCGCGAACGGGGCATACAGTCCAATCCCGCAGTCGGGAGGGCGAGGCGCTCGGATTCGGCAGGATGCTCGGGCAATTGGCGCTGACGGGCGACGCCGGTCCGTTCGAGCGCCAGTGGCCCTCTGGCATCCTTGAGGGATGAAGAAAACGATCACCGGGTTCATCGGTGCCTGCTCGCTGGTGGCGCTGGTTGCCTGCGGTTCTGACGGAGACAAGCCGACCGAGGTCGGAACACTCACTTCCTCTGCTTCGGCGACCACCACGGCGACGTCGACGACGTCATCCGAGGCTCCGGCGACGTCGTCGGAAATACCTACCGAGACCCCTTCGGTCGACTCGAGTGCTCCGGCTGAGGTCCCGTCCGACCCGAATGTGAGTTCGGCGCTGCCACGGACCTACGCGCAGGCGTGCTCCGACGTTCTCCGGTACCTCGACGCATACCAGCCGGCCATCGACGAGTCCGGAGAGGAAATGGGCATGACGCGTGAATCATTGGCAAACGACATGCTGACCTCCATCCAGGCTTATCCCGAATGGTCGAGCCTGTCTGCCGACGAGCAGGCCGAGGTCACTCGCGGATTCGCCGCAGCGACTGCGGGAAGTTGCTGACCTACTTTCAGAACAACGATTCCTGAATCGCCACGCCAGGGGACTCGAACTCGCCGACGGTGATGGTTCGACCGACCAGTCCGGACACGTCCGCGACAAAGCGTGGCGATTCAGAGTCGGGGTCGATCCGCAGCGAGGCGATCGAACCGGCAAGGCCCTCCAAATACAAGGAATGTTCGCCGGACTCGAAAGTGTGCGGGTACGCGATCAACGGTGCCGCATCGAAGACCATGTCAGCGCACGCCGGCGCCGTCCATTCTTCGGGAGCCTCCAGGATCTCGATTCCGTCGATGTCCGATCCGATGTCATTCAGCTCGTCTTTGATCGACGATACGAAGTGGTGCAACGACTTTCGTAGTTTCTCTCGATCCAAGGGCCCTGTCAACGCTTCGATTTTCCGAGACGTACGTATTGCCTGGCTCAAGTGGAAGTGCTCCGAAACTCGGGCTTCGAGGGCGCGAATGCTGTAACCGTCCGTCGACCGCGCTACGAACAATGCGCAGACTGCCCCTTGTTCGGCGACTCGCGGATGCTTGCGGAACTCGGAAGCCGTCCCCACCTTCATCTGGCCGCCGGCGAATACGTCGACGTAGAGCCATTGTGGTTGTGCGAGGTAGGTACGCACATTCGGATGAATGTGCGCGCCGCTGACGTGTGCCTGATGAACCGTGGTGAACCCCTCACGATTTCGGCATCGGTCGCATTGGCGTCCTGCGGTGACCGTCGCCCCGCGGTCGCACGGCGAGTGTCCTGGACCTTCGGCGGTGAGATCTCGCCAGCCGAGGCAGCGGCGGCCCTTCGTCTCGTCGACGGAGAATCGCAGCACCGAGTCGTGAGTGAAGAAGGTCGTAGCGGAAGTGGTGTCGTCGACGCATCGGATCCGCGGTGCTGTCGGGTTCGACCAATCGATTCCGCGAACGAGCAGGGTCATGATGAAGTGTCGATTCCTTCTGTAGTTCGCAGGTCGACACCTATGGTAGTCACTGCACATGCGGGTCAGTGCAGTGGTTGTGCCCCACGTTGTTCGAGCATCAGCGTCATCAGCCCGGATTCCTGACTCTGGGTGTTGATCATGTCGCGGGCGGACTGTTTCACCGGCCCGCTCTCGAGTAGGGCGTCGGCGGCCTGCGCCATGGCGATCCCGCCACGGTGGTGGCGTTCCATCAGTTGAAGGAAAAGGACCTCGGCGTCGAGCCCGCGAGCGCTGCTCAGTTTCTCGAGTTCTTCGGTCGTAGCCATACCAGGCATGGAGTCGGTCTCGGTGTCCAGCGTTGCCGGGTGATGACGAGAGTCACCCGCGCCGCTCGGCGACGCCTCCATCCACGCCATCGGCGTTCTACTGTTCGGCGGGACACCGGCCAACCTCAGCCAACCGAGCATGACACCGATTTCCGTTCGTTGAACATCGTCGATCTGCTGGGCCAGTCTCGTCACCGCCGGGTCCACATCGGGACTCAGACGCGCGAGAATGAAGAGGGCCTGTTGATGGTGGGCCGCCATGTCGTGCACGAATCCGATTTCGGTTTCGCTCAGAACAGCTCTCTGCGTGTGGTTCTCGGGTGCGAACAGCGGACGTAGTGCTGCGCCGAGTACGAGCAGCATCAGTGCTGCAGCCACGAGTGCGACGGCTTTGACCGCTCGCGGTGCCGTCATGATCCCACGGTCGTCTTCTGGTCAGCCGGTGGTGTGTAGACACCGTTTTCGAGTTGCATGGCAACAAAGCCGTTGTCGGCGCACGTCGCCCACAACGTGGTCCCGCGCCATTCGGGCGGGGAGAAGCACCAATCGGTCGAGATGTCGCCGAGAGCGACCATGCCCGACCGCGAACTCAGTGCTTGGCCGGGGTCGAACTGGCCCTGCGCGATCGACTGCGCGATTGCCGGGGTGCTGAGAACGGGTACCCCGATGAGCGACGCGAGAGCGTGTGGCGAGTTGGCGAGTTCGAGATTGCCGCCGGTCCGAGCAGGTGGGTTGAAGTACGCAATTTCGTGGACGTCGAAGGGATCTCGAACATCGAAGACCCGAATCCCGCTCGAGATCCATCCACATGCCAGCGCCGTCGGGTCGACCGGGCGATCTGCCGAACAGTAGTGAGATTCGTACGCGAACAGCGATCCGCCGGCAGCAGACGCCAGCGCAGCGTCTTGATTCTCCGGCAGATTGATTTCGAGCTTCACTGAATTGACGACCGACGGTTCGTCGTCATCGGAGACGTCGATCAATTTGACTCCGCCGGAACCACCTTCGTCGACGGTGAACAGGTACGGCGAACCGTCGTAGGTGACCGGAATGCTGTGTTGGGTGGCCCACCCGTCGGTCCACGAGAGCTGGGACAGTTGGCGCACCCGAGGATTCGGGACGCGGCGCTGAACCTCACTGATGTCGAGGACATGTATTCCGCCGAGATTGTTCGACAAGTACATGCGATTTCCGTCGGGACTGATTCCGAAGCCGTGCGTCGACAACCCGATGAGGTCCTGCCAGACGACGCGTGGGTTGCCGGGATCGGTGAGATCGACGGCGCTCACCACGCCGGGAGCGGTGCCGGAAGACCAGTAGGTGTTCCCGTCCGGTGAAAATCCTCCCTCGTGATTGGTGATGGGCAGCAGCATCCCCAGATCGGTTCCTGGTCCGGGGTTGAGTAGTTTCGGGTGCGCGCAATCGGAGATGTCGTAGACCGACATCAGGCCGACGCCGGTCAAGAGCGGAACGCCCGTGCCCACCAGCAGCTTTCGCGCGGTGTTGACCTTGAGGCTCTCCCACGTTCCGGCCAGCATCGCGGGTTCGGTCAGCGTGGCGGTGAGAGCGGGATTGGCAGGATCCGATACGTCGAGAACTTGGACGCCCTGTGCGGGGCCCAGGAGGTTCCCGGGGAAGAAACTGCCGACGTACGAGCAGTGTTCGAAGTTGGTGGACGTGATCCCGCCGCCGCGACCCGAGTAGCCGCCGATCTGAGACATGTTGCAGCTGTAGCCGTCTCGGCTGCGTCCGCTGTTTCGGTCCTCGGCCGGAACATCACCCTGCAACCCGGTCTCGGGCATCGATCCCGGGCCGCATTCGGCGCGGCTTGCGGCGGTGGAAGCGACACCCGGGTTCTCGTGGATCGAGCCCGGGGCAGTGGCGGGCTCAGCCGACGCGACGCACACGGGAAGCACGGTGATCAAGGCGACGAGTGCGATGGCAGATCTGGTTCTGATGGTCGTGAACGATTTCATCGAGTCCAACTCCCGGTGCGGGATTGCCTTTCGTATCTCACGGGCAGACGTATCTCACGGACAGGCAGCACGGAGGGCAGGCGCGTGTTCGAGCGCTCACGACGATCGGGTCGGGGTGTGAACCGGTGTCGGGCCGCAACCAACCGGACAATGCTGTCCGGTTGGTATCGTAGTGTGCGTGACATCGTCTGGCCGCGTCAATAGCGGATCTCTCAACAGAGGGCCGAGAGATGCGGCGCGCAATCGTGCGGCACTCGTCTCAGCAGCTCGTGAGGTGTTCGCCACTCAGGGTTTTGCTGCTCCGCTCAGCCTGATCGCCCGCACGGCCGGCGTCGGTCAGGGCAGCCTCTACCGGCACTTTCCCACTCGCGAAAGCCTCGCACTCGCGGTGTTCGACGAGAACATCGTCGAGCTGCAAGATATGGCTGCCGATCCGGATTCGACTCTCGACGATCTTTTTCGATTGTTGGTAGACCAGATCACCACCTCCATCGTGTTCGTGGAGGTCATCAAGCCCGTCTCCTTCGGCGACTCACGACTGAATTCGGCAGGCACCCGCCTGACCGATCTCCTCGAAGGACGCCTCGAGGAGGCGCGTCGAGCTGGGAAGATACGCGAGTCCGTGACTGCTGAGGACGTGATTCTGGCGATCGCGATGTTCGCCGCGATCATGGAACGGACTGCCGAGAGCTCGCGAAAAGAAGTCGCGCAGTCGGCCTGGAACCTACTTGTGCAGGGACTGGCCGGGCCGGCAGCGGCGGGCTGAGTCGCGTTCGCCTCGCGTCTCGAGGTGATCGCCTAGGCTCGTGGCATGGCTATTGTCTGGACAGTTCCTCGCGCTATCGGCTCCACCTTGCTCGTTGCTCCGTTGATCAAGGAGTTCCTTGTCGAGGGTGACGGCACCCTCGATGCAAAACTGACTGCGGTTGGTACGGTCTCTGCATCTCTCGAGAAGCAAGTCGGCCGCACGTTCACCTCGATCAGCGCTGCTTCGGCGGCAATCTTTTCCGGTGCTGCCGGTTCCACCAGCGTGCCAGACGCACTACGTCTGGCCGTGATGCGCACTCTGTCCACCGAGGTCGTCGTCAGGAAGCCGGCTCCGCAGCCGTTCTCCGAGAAGGTCGGTAAGAGACTGGGGCAGTACGTCTTTGCTTTGCGTGACCCGCGTAACGACCAGGTGTTCCATGTCGGGCACGGCACGGGAAATCAAGTATTCGCGCCGGTATTCG
Source organism: Rhodococcus sp. D-46 (assembly GCF_011290655.1). Classification (NCBI taxonomy): domain Bacteria; kingdom Bacillati; phylum Actinomycetota; class Actinomycetes; order Mycobacteriales; family Nocardiaceae; genus Rhodococcus; species Rhodococcus sp. D-46. The sequence goes on from NZ_JAANTF010000008.1 coordinate 6,990, forward strand.
AAGCGCTCGGTGAACTCGCGAACCTCGAAAGAGCGGACGCTCCGGTCGAGTCGAATGCCGCTGTGACGGCAGCCAAGATCGCTCGGATCCGCGAGATCTACGACGCAGGTTCGGCGGTGGAGCACTTCGTACTCCTCCGCTCGGTCTCTGCCGCCACGGATTCGGCCGCCACTACCGACGAGGTCGTCCGAGGCATCGTGGAAGCCTTGCGGATCACCGACGCGGGAGAGGGTCTGACCAATCTCGCAGGCGATACCTCGGACAAGGACGCCCGTGCGACCCGCGTCGAGGAACTCGCATTGCGCTACTCGGCTGATCCCGCGCCGGAACTCCCGACGCCGAGCATCGTCCTCCACGTACCGGCCTCCGCCCGTCCGGGAGCAACGCCGGAAGAGATCTACGAACTCGCGCGCGCCGAGTGGTCTGCCGGTGCGGCTGTTCGTGCCGAGATCGGAATTCCCGTTCTGGTGTTTGCCGACAGCATCATTCGTGGTGCCTTCCGTGCTCAGTCATGGGAGGTGTCCACCCGCAATGCCGACGGAAGCCAACTGTGGCGGTTCAACGGAACCGTCGACGACGAGCTTGCTGCCAAGTACGTCGGAACCGAGGTCACCCCACACAACGTCGGCCTGAAGAAGTGGCCCGCCAGTGGGTGGGTCACGAGGTTGACTACCGCCCGTCCAGGCGCGGTCATGCCGGGACCTCGTAAGTCCAAGTAACGCAACAACTTCAGGTAGAAGTCATTGTGGGGGCCGGATCCGTTCGGATCCCGCCCCCACAATATCGTTGCCCGGGGTTGTCAGCCGAGCAATCCGCTTCCCAGATAGTCGTTCTCGGTGCATCCCGGCGGAATGAGATACACCGCAGAACCGATCGGCGTCGTCCACTCGTTGAGTGCGTCGAAGTCACTCAATCGCTGTTGGACCGGTAGATATTGCTCGGCGATGTCCCGTTGGAATGCTGCGAAGATCAATCCCGAATTCGAGGTCTGCCCGCTCTCGGGTGCGTCGTCGTAGTTGTATGCCCGACGGAAGAACTGCTCCTTCTCATGCGTCTGGTGGGCTCGCGCGATGTGTGATCCTGGCGGGATCACCGGAATCCCGAACCTGTCCGTGAGTGTGAAATCCGCTTCGTCGAATTCGTTGGTTCCGTTGAGCGGAGCGCCATTGGACAACGTGCGCCCCATCGTGAGTTCGCGCCCCGAACGGTCGAGTTCGTCCCAGGTATCCATTTCCATGCGAATGCGTCGCAGTACCAACGAGGTTCCGCCCGCCAGCCACGACTGACCCGCGCCGTCGTGCCAGATCAGTGAATCGAAATCCACTGTTCCCGGAGCAGGATTGACGGTCCCGTCCACTTGGCCCATGAGGTTGCGCATCGTGGTTCCCTCAGGCGTGGTGCCGCGAGCGTTGCGGAATCCCTTTTGTGTCCACCGGATGGTTGTCAGTGATCGGACGTTCTTGGTCAGAACTCGCACAGCATGAGCAATGGTCACCGGATCGTCGCCACAAATCTGCAACAACAGGTCCGATCCGCCCCATCGATCGTCAAGTCGGTCGATCGCGTAGCTCGGCAACGGCTCGAACCAGTCCGGTTGACGTGCTTGCAATCCCAGCTTGGTGAACAGGCCAGGGCCGTAGCCGACGGTCACTGTCAAGCGTGCCGGATCCACAGCCAGTTCCCGTTCGGTGTCCGCCAACGCCGGGTTGCCCGCGGTGAGCCGTGACGCATCCTCGGACCACATCTTCATGATTCCGACGACGACTGCTCGATCGGTTCCAGGCAAGAGGTCGAACCCGATGAAGGTGCCGTGCGCTTGCGGCGTGGTGTCGATGCCGGCTTGGTGGACTCCGTAGAACGGTTCCACCAGCTTGCCTGCTTGCTGCTCCTGTTCGCTGCGCTCGACCACTGTGGTTGCGCCCCAAGTTATTCCCGCCACGCCGAGCGCGGCGGCGCCTCCTCCGAGAAGGCGCCGCCGACTGACTGCTCGGCTGGGCGGGTTCGTGTTCTCAGCCACCGTGATTCGGGTCGTAGTTCTCCTGATTACCGGAGAAGTCGCGAATCTGGGCTGTGAACGTGGTGCTGGAACCGTCGTCGTAGATCAAGGTGAGGTCGGTTTCTGCGCCTGGGAGCAGCGGCGCGGACAGGTCCATGAACATGAGGTGGTCACCGCCCGGGGTGAGGGAGGCGGATCCGTTGGCAGGGACCAGGAAACCGCCGTCCTTGGGACGCATCGTCATCGTTCCGCCGTCGCCGGTCACGACTTCGTGCAGCTCGAGTCGAGACGACGCGGGGCTGGTGGCCGAGACCACGCGTACATCCTTGTCACTGGAGTTGACGAGTTCGGCGAACGCCGCGCTCATTCCTTCCGGCGCGGCCTTGACCCATTGATCCTGAACTGTGATGGATTGTGCAGCTTCGGTTTCCTTGTCGGAGTTGGAAGAACAGCCGGTCAGGGCGAGAGCTGCGGACAGTGCAACAGCTGCGAATATCTTTGTGCGAACAGTCATGTGTGTCTCCGTAATTCGTGAAGTGTCAGGTGGTGGCACGGCGTTTGAACGCCGCAAGGCACAGGTCGATCAGCAGGAATGCGAGAAGGCTGATGCCGAGTAGCGGAACGAACCAACCGACCAACGCCGTGATCGCGACGAGCGCAACGAGGCCGACCGGGGAGAGGTTGCGGATTCCGCCGCGGGCAGGAACCCGGCCGGCTGCCCAGTCGGAGCCACGAGTGGGGCGTCGGCGCCACCACATGATGTAGCCCCGAATGACCACGCTGACCAGTGCGAGTGCCAGTGCGGCGAGTGCGATCTGGTTGGCAAGACCGAACAGCAGGCCCATGTGGAGTTGGATTCCCCAGGCCGAAAGTTTGGCTGCGAGTGGCCAATCCGAGAACCACAACTCGTCGGTGACCTTTTGCGTCGCTCCGTCGATTGCGATGGTGTTGTTGCTGTACACCCAGGGCTGACGTGTCTGGGCGACGGTGAACGCCGTCTCGGCGTTCGCGGGTATCGATACTTCGACGGGACCGGTGATCCCGTTGTACCTGGCGATACCGAGGACGGTGTCGACGCGTCCGACGTTGGTGTCCGTCAGCGTGCCGGTGGCGGCGGGGGCCATGTCGTGACCCTCGTGCCCGCCTGTCGCCGGAGGGGGAGCGTCGCCGAGAGTTTTCACAACTGAGGGCGTCGTCCAACTCAACGCGGTTCTCAGATTGCTGACGTTCTCTCCGGCGTAGGTCGACCACGTGAGGCCGGTCGCCGAGAGGAAGACCAATGCAACTGCTATCCAGATGCCGACGACACCGTGCCAGTTCAGGGTCCGGCTTCGTCCGGTGGATGCTCGGTCGATCGTGAGCAGTCGAGCGTTCCGGGCGGTGCGGTATCGACGGAACCAGAGGTAGACACCGCCGAGTGCGACCACCCACATCCACGACGCGGCCAATTCGCTGTAGAGGCGGCCGGGTTCGCCCAGATGAAGGTGGCGATGCAGTTGGGAGATCCAGGTTCGCAGTGGCAGCGAACCACTGCTTCCGTAGACCGCCAACTCGCCGACCGGCTGTGCGAGCACCGGATCGACGAAGACGGCGAGCCTCTCCGATTCGCCCAGTGACGGATCGGTGAACAGGACTCGGGTGGTTTCGCCGGCAGCAGGGGACGGACGTACTGCCGATACGGTCAAGTCGGGGCGGTACTGCTGAGCGGAACGGATCTGGTCGTTCAGTGACGCGATCTGTCCGGTGGTGTCGGTCTGGAGGTAGTCGCTGTAAACGAACTTCTCGATGGTGGGTGCCATCGCGTAGAGGCCGCCGCTCAAAGCGGCGATGAGGATGAACGGTCCGATCAGGACGCCGGCGTAGAAGTGCAGACGCAGGATCAGTGGTCTGGCGCCGCCAACCTGCTTCTTCGGGGGAGAACTGTCGTTGGACGCGCGCGTCTGTGCGCGCTCCAATTCGGGTGCGGACATGCGTGTACTCGATCCCGCCGTGCGCCTTTATTAACCGCGGGCGGTTAATAAAGGCGCACAGCAAAGTGGCGCACGTAATCACGTGCGTGAAAGGAAAAGGGGAGGTGAGTTACACGAATGCCGGTGGGCCGCGAGTGCCCAGGCCAGAGGTGAGAAGTTGACGCAGAACAACTTTGGCGCGGTATCGAGTACGTGCAGCGAACGGTGACGGTTCAGCTGCCCACGGGCGCAATAGAACGGCGACGATTGCCGCTACCGTCGATGCGGCCACGACGTATCCGCGTTCTGCGCCGCGGATCAGCACTGCGCACACTCCGACGGCAGCGATGTGTGCTGCGAGCATCGGAAGGGACAGGAGCAGGCCGTGTTGATGATCCGAAGCGATGGTCAAGGTCGCGTGACCGATGGCCTGGCCCGCAGCGAGCATGAGGGCGAGCAAGAGCGCGGGGGAGCGACGGGTGTCGATGGACGTGACCACCGCGCCGACGCTCGCGCAGGCGAGGATCAGCAACACGACAGCGCTTTCGGACGGGGCCATGCCGCCGCCACCGAGCGCGTGGGCTGCGACGGAAACCGCGCCGGAGGTGCCGCCCACGAAAGCACCGCGCAGCTGCGCGACATCTTTCGGACCCGGCGTCATACGCGAAAGGATACAGGCGCCTACTACCGGGCTTAGTAGGTGATCGGTCGGGATCGTTTCGGTGGCCGACCGACGAACGTGTTAGGTGGGGGATTTGTCCGATTCGCCAAACTTTGCCGAGGACCGGGTGAAACAAACGTGACGGTCATTTTCCGGTGCCAGACTTGGCTCTGGTCGCCGGCAACGGGTCGACGGCAGGGCAAACACATAGGAGAGTTTCATGAGGCGTCGATTCTTTGCGATATTCGCCCTGATGGGTGCGTTCGGTCTCTTCCTGTCTTCGGTGGCCTCGGCGGACCCGGTCACACGCTCCGTGTCGGGCACCCTTGTCAACTCGTGTAGCGATACTGGCGATCCGGTCGGGATATGGATGGTCGTATGGGATGGCTCGACGCAGATATCCTCGGCCACTGTCGGGGTGGGTGGCGGATACACGATCACGAACGTTCCTCCGGGCAATTACACGGTCAGTCCATACTCGCCGGCTGGATGCGGATCCGTACCCGACAGGACGGCGGTAGATCTGACGACGTCCGACGCGACCGGGATCGACTTCGAGTTGGTGAAGGTGTTCAGCATCGTCGGAACTGTCACTGGGTGTCCGGGTGCTGACGGGGTCGGGGCGTCTGACGTGACGTTGAATCTCCTCGATGCCGGCACGCAAATCGCGACGACAACGACGGATGATTCCGGTGACTACTTCTTTCAGTACAAGCCGGCCAAGGACGGCTATTCCGTAGAAGTGGTTCCCGGCAGCGGATGCGGTGCCGATCCAGCAGTAATTCCGGTGAATCTGAGCACGAATGACGTCACCGGTGTCGACTTCGCGCTCACTGCCGACGGCTGCGATACGGGCAGTTCGTTCGGAAGTGTGGATCTGTCGACGATTTTCGGAAGTCTCGGTAGTTCGGAATTCTGCAGCAGCTGAACACTTGTCCATGAAGGGAGGGTGATCGCCGAGGCGATCGCCCTCCCTTTTCTCGTTTGTTACCAAGGGATTTGCCCTGACATTGCGGAAGGCTGTTTCTAGCGGCAGATGAAGATATCTGTGCCGCATATCGTTACGACGTTCGTATTTGCTGAGATCGGCACAAGCTTGGGGACCAAAGTCATCGAAGTGCGGGTGTAACGGTCTGTTGTGCCACGACGGTATTGAGCAGAGAACGGCAAGCCCGCCAGAGTGATAGCGTCCGAGAGGCTATGTCCGAAATGATTCCGAACTCGACCTAGGAAAACGGTGCGCAGCGATAACAACGGTTCGAATAACGGAGTCCTGGGGAACAACTCCGGAACGACTCAGGGCGACGGCCATTTCGACGCGTCCGACGACGGCTATGCAACGTCGATTCGAACCGTCACCTTCACACCACAATTCGACGAGCCTGCAGCAAAACCGTTGCCCAGTCAGCGGATGCGCCAGCAACGTCGTGAAGAGCCGACCGATTTCCGGACCTCGACGCCCAGGCCTATGACCTCCGTCGACGACCTGGACATCATCAAGCGGGCGAAGCGTCCACCCGAACGCGGTTTGGGCAGTGTGTTGTTCAAACTCACCGGGGGCCGGATCAACACTGGGCAGTCGGCTGCCGAACTCGAACACCAGGCTCTCGTGCGCCGTGCCAACCGAACGGTGCGCGGCGTGTACAAGATTGCTTTCATCTCACTCAAGGGTGGAGTGGGGAAAACCACGGCGGCCAAAACTGTCGGTTCGACGTTCGCATCGATCCGTGGGGATCGAATCGTAGCCATCGACGCCAATCCCGACCTGGGGACTCTGGCTGATCGCGAACGACGTGAACATCACCTGACCGTTCGTGATCTGTTGGCCGACGGTGACATTCGTACGTACAGCGATGTTCGCTACTACACCTCGCAAGGCGACAGCCGACTCGAAATCCTTGCGAGTGAGGCAGATCCGGAAACTTCGGAGTCGTTCAACGAGCAGGACTACCTCGATACTCTCCGAATTCTCGAGGTGCACTACAACATCGTCATCACCGACTGTGGCACCGGAATCATGCACTCGGCCATGTACGGAATTCTCGACGAAGCAGATGCTTTGGTTGTCGTCAGCCCGACGGCTCAGGATGGTGCCCGTAGTGCTGCAGCAACGCTCAGTTGGCTGACCAAGCACGGATACGCAGATCTGGTGAGCAGGTCGGTCGTGGCGATCAATTCGACGCGGCCGGGTTCGTCTTCGCTCGACCTCGATCAACTCGAGGACGTTTTCGCTCAGCGTGGAGTGCGAGCGGTCAAGACGTTGCCCTACGACGATCACCTGGGCGAAGGCGGTCCGATCGACTTGAAGTTGTTGAACAAGCGCACGGCACGGGCATATCTGGAACTCGTCGCAGCAATTGCCGATGGGTTCCCGGACTCGGTGGGCAAGCACGCTTCTCGATAGAACGTGCTCGCCACCGAATCTGATCAGCAGGCTCCGGCGTTCAAGGGTGTCGAAGTATCGCGCCGTATCCGTCGGCGAGAACGAGGCGTTCGTCGATCTGTACCAACTCGGTGCCGGTCCCGATTGCGATGTAGGGGAGTACGCGATCGGCGGGCCCGATCAACTCTCCACTGGTGACTTCCTTGTCGTCAGGATCGGTGAGCAGCAGCGTCTCGACCTTGCCCTGTTCGAGGGCGTCGAGGACGCGTGCGGTCCCGTCGATGGAGAGGCCGGAGTCCCGGCCCTGCTCGGCGACGTAGCGTTCGGTTTCCACATCCATTCTGCGCAGTCGCTGCGTGTCGATCAGTTCACGAATCGACTTGGACACCTCGGCGGGTGTCGAACCGACTGAACGCGAACCCTTTTCGACGTCCACCACCCGTAGCGTCGACGGCAAAAGCTGTGCAAAAGCTTTGCGGGATTGTACTTCTCCGATGACAACTACCAGCGCGACCTTGTGTTCACGGGCGAGCGCCGCCGCGCGCTCCACAGCCTGAGTCAGGTTCTTCCGGATATTCTCCTCCACGAGGCTTTGGCTGTCGGTGTATCGCTCCTGACCGCCCACGTGTGCCTTGTGGACCGGGAAGCCGTCTCCGTCTACCGTTTCGCCGTACACGTCACGCCCGCGAGCATCGCGCACGCACAGGTCCGCGCCGGTGTGGTCGACCTTGGCGATGAGGAACGGTTCGGTGTCGTATCCGTGTGCGATCAGTGGAATCAGGTAGGGCAGTTCGCCCAAGGTCGCGATAGTGGAGCCGGCAGGTTCGAGCAGAATATCGTCGATCAGTACTGCCTCGGAAGTGGCGACGATCGCGCGTCCGGCGCGACCTGAGATGCCGTGATGGTTGTCCTTCACCTCGTCCAGTCGTGCGATCAGCGATTCCGATGCTCCCTGTTTCGTGAGTTGATTGCGCATCGAGCGCCATTCGAGTTCGAAGCGCTCGCGCGCATCTTCCCGGTTACGGACGTCTTCGAAGTACACGGAGGCAAACGGGCCGTCACTCGAACCGACCTTCTTCAGTCGCCCAGCATGCATGTCGGCTCCCTTCTGTAGTGGTCCTATGCCGCGTACCCGACAACCGGTGATTCGACACGACCGCTTTCAGTTCGCACGTTTGTTCGACTGCTGGTACTGTCTGTGAACGTGAGGGTGGTGCAGAGGGAAGCCTGCATCACCTTCACGCCAAGAGCCCGGGACCTGCCGCCGACTGCCTTCGGCGGCAGGTCCCGATTCTGCTTACTCGGCGTCGTCAGTGCCCTTCGACCTGTCGGAACTCTTGCGCCAGTGGGTGAATCGTTCTTTGATGTCCGACGCTACATCGCCGACGCCATTCCCCACGGCGCCCACCGCACCGCCCAACCCGCTACCGATGTCGCGCACCATGCGGATCAAAGGGTCCTCCGACTCGTCGAAGTTCTGCTTGTAGGTCTTGGCTGCATTCTTGAACTCGTCGCTGATCTTCGCTCCGTCGTCATCGCCGCGACGGGGGTAGTTTCCGCGCAGAATCGCGGCGTAGTCTCCGCTGTCCACCCACTTCTTGAGCTCGGCGGCGCGAAGCACCGAGAACGGGTGAGAGAGCAGTTCGATGTTGAGGAGCTTGAGTACACCGTCGCGGAGGTCGCCGCTGGCGTCGTACTCGGCGGCCTGGGCAAGAAACGCGTCGATGTCGATTTCACTGACTCGGGATCCGCCCGCCAATTTCATCTGGACGCGAATCGCGGTGTGTACGTCCTGCCCGCACAACAGTCCGGCACGATCACCGGACAGTTCTGACTTGCGCTGCCATTCCATGAGGGCGGCGATGATCGCGCGCAATGCCCATCCGCCGACGGGCAGCCATCCGATGGTTCCGGCCAGTCGCATCAAATGCATCAGGATGGTCCGATACACAGCATGACCGGACAGCGCGTGGCCAAGTTCGTGGCCGATGATGAACCGCTGTTCCTCGTAGTTCATCACGTCCAATAGGCCGGTAGTGACCACCATGAACGGCTTGTCCATGCCGATGGTGAAGGCGTTGACCATCGGGGTCTGGAGTACGAACAGCTCGGGTGTCTCGTCGGCCTGCAGGATGTCGACGCAGTCACGGCGCAGGTCGTTCAGGTCGCTGAACTGGCGTTCGTCGACTCGCACCGACGTGGCGAGGTACATGAGGCGGTGCTGACGTTCTTGGAGCAGTCCGGACAGCGTCCGCAGGACAGTGTCGAACCCCCGAAGCGTCCGGAGCGTCACCAATGCAGCCCGATCGGCTGGGTGTTCCCACGCACGCGAGCTGATGTCCGGGAACTCGATTCGGGTGCGATCTGGTGCAGTGGTCATGGTGGCCCCTCACTTCGATGTGTGTCGACTCACCTCCAGGGTAACGACTAGTCGGTTTAGCGTGGATTTCCGGCAGCTCACTCGGTGGGCTGGGGGAGCGTGCAATCGGTGACTTTGGGGTTGACGCCGAAGTAGTTCAGCGGACCCGCGATGACCGTGAGCGCGATGGTCCCGACGCCGGCGCAGTTGGTCGGCGAACTGCTGTAGTAGCCGCGTTGGCCGGCCGCGACGGCCCCGACTATCAGCCAGATCAGAACGATCAGAGTCACAATTCTCATCATGGCGGGCTCGATTCTTCAAATATTATGGTGCCCAGCGAAATACCCGGTCAGAGTGGGTATGAAACGCTCTGCCGACGGGTATCCGCGGTGTATGCGGCTCGAGGCGGGCGTATCCGCCCGAGTGAACGCACTGAAGGAGCTTGTGATGATCATCCTCGGCGTGATCCTGCTGATAATCGGTTTCGTGGTGAACATTCCGATCCTGTGGACGATTGGTGTCGTCTTGCTGGTGATCGGAATCATCCTGTACGCGCTGGGCGCGGCCGGGCACGCCATCGGTGGTCGGCGGCATTACTACTGATCCGTTGTCGGCTCGTCGTGCGTATCCGTGCCAGTCGGCGCGGTCGGTACGGTGCGCTGAACGGCACGCGCAATCAGTTCCCGAAGGCAGACCTGGCGCAGCGTTCGCTGTTGCCAGTCGCTGCCGTTGCCTGTGACTGACTTGAGCTGCAGCGCCGACTCCACGCTCGCGTACTCGCCTCCCTCGTCGAGGGAGTCACGGACATGGATCAGGAGCCGGTGCAACAGTTCGGTGGCTGAAATTCTTTGTGAGGTAATCGGATCGATCGACGCTCCCAGGGCGCCTTCCTTCGCGGACACCCAGGTTGCGAGGCGGAGGCTCTCGAGGGAAATGTTCGGAGCCTCGATGCCCCGGTCTATCGCGCGTAACGCAGTTGCCACCAGAGCCCGTCCAAGGGTTGCAAGTAGCGCTGTGTCCTCTGCTGTCGGCTGAACGTCGCAGACTCGGATCTCGACGGTCGGTAGGTGGCAGGAAGGTCGGATATCCCAGTAGGCCATCCGCTTGTCGAGCATCACGCCGCAATCCACCATCTTCGCAACCGCGGTGTCGAAGTCCCCGGTGGTCTCGAAGTACGGCGGCGGCCCGGCGACTGGCCACCTGGACCATTGGATCGCCCGCCAACTCGCGAAGTCGGTGTCGACTCCTTGGTGGACACGGGAATTGGCGCTCAGTGCCAACAAGGCGGGCAACCAGATGCGCACGTGATTGCAGACCTGCACGGCCTGTACTTGATCAGCGACGCCCACATGTATGTGGCAACCGCAGATGCTTTGTTCGGCAGCGAGGGCGCCGAAGCGTTCGCCCATCCGGCGGTAACGAGGCGAGTCGCTGATCTCGAAACGCGAAGGCCCCGAAAGCGGTGCGCCGACGGCCAACAGCCTGCAGCCGTTCAACTCGGCAGCTTTTGCCGCGAGCCGACGCATGTCGGTCAAGTGGGTTCGGAGTTCGTCGATGCCATGGCACACGGGAGAGTTGGTCTCGACTTGGCAGCGGGACAACTCGAGCTGAAGATCCAAACCCAGTGTCGACGCGGTTTCCGCAACCGCAGCATTGTCGGTGGACGGCAACCAGGAGGTCGGGTCGACGAGGATGAATTCTTCTTCGACGCCGACGGTCGGGGTCGTCGATTCGTGGCGGCCAGCGGTGGATTCGGTCGAGCAGGTGGCGCCCATGCTCGCGTCTACCCGGTCGGTCGAAGGCGGAAACCGACCCGAGGAAGCCCCGTTCTCGTCGGGAGAACGGGGCCTGTGGTCGGCCTTGCCAACATCTCGGAAGCGTCAACGAGTCCTTGCACACCGTATGAATCTGGGGACTGGCGTGCCTGGGAAAACGTACTGTGTCGGACTCGGTAAAACGAGACCCCAAGGCATGTCTCACCCCCTATTTCACCCTCGTGTGGACTTGTCCGCACGCCCTTCGCCGAGTCGCGGATCATGACCTGGCGGCCTGCGGTGGTGCAGTCTCGGTTTATCCGTGGGGCCGCCGTTATCGAGCAGATCCCGAGAATTACGAACCCATCTAAACTAACGTCCAGCATTCGGATGTGACGTTCTGGCGGAGTGTGTGGATTCGGTGAGTCAACAGATATTTGATCAGTTAATCGCGTGCACAGCATCCGGAGAAGTTGTGGAACTTTCGAACTGGTATTGCGTTTCACCAGCGCAAATCTTCAGTGGTCATGAGTAAAAGTCAGAAGATGGGAGAAAGTGCCTGGGATTGTGTTGCTACCGGTTCGTTATCGCAGACGAGTGTCCACTATGTGCGTGGATGACGACTCTTGAAGGCGGGCAAAACTGCGTGTCAGCTGTGTCGGAGCTTCCTCTGCCTTTGTGTTCTTGGATTGAGAGTTTCACCAGGAATATCTTTCGTGATCGACGCGCCGGGAAATTTTTCTCAAGATTTACCCACTTGCTGATTGGGGAATTCAGCGGGTTGCGGAAGACCGAAATATTGCGGGTGGGAGCTGTTATTTCCGGTGATTTGCCCATATCTTGCTGAGTGACGTATTTGCGACCGAAGTGTCGCGCGGTCGAGAAATAATGCTTTTCATGCTTTACATTGGAAATTGCAAGATGCACGTTTCATCCTCAGTGTTAAACGAAAGGACGAACGCAATGGGTAGCTTGGAAGATTTCGACATCGCGGCACTTCTTCAGAAGGTCATCGCATTCTTCGACGGATTCTCGTCGGACGAGACCGAGACGCCCACGGGCTAAGACTTAGCGAAGCCGCTGTGCATCCGGATGACACTGGATGTGCAGCGGCTTCTCTGTATCCGGCGCCTTCATCGGCGAAGGCAATGAATCGGCGTGCGTGGTTTCGGCCCGCCACTGGGCACTAACTGGTTGCATCCGTCTGGATCAAGAGCATCGCGTCGTCGACCGGATCGAAGTACAGAGTCGGGTCGGCAACCAGTGCAGCGTCGTCACCATGAGTTTGCATGGTGACAACCCAGGCACGATCGTCGTGTTCCACGTAATAGGCACCCGCGAGGACCCCGATGGAACTGCCGCCCTTGAATCCGCCGTAAGTGAACCATTTCGCGGACTCGTCACTGAGCGCCGGATCCTCGGCGAGAATGTCTCGAACCGGTGCGCCGCTCTCGGTCTTCGCCTTCTCTTGCAACGTGACCAACGCGGCACGCAGGTCGGCAGGCGAGGCGAACCAATCGATGTCGAAAGGCCATGCGGGGGTGGTGAATGTTGACGCCGGGATGTCCACCAGGCCGCCAGGTAGTGCCGCGAGTATCGCTCGACGCTCGTCCGGAGTTCCGTCGCGCCAAGCGATACGTTGTGCGCCTTGGCCACCCCAGCCGAGTTGGAACAGTGCGCGAGTCGGCTTGAGCGGGATGTTGAGCGAAGGATTTGCCATGCCCATCGGGGCGAATTCGGCTTCTACCTGCTCGCGCCCGACAGCAGCGATCAGCATGTCGGTGGCGGTGTTGTCGCTGATCGAGATCATCTTGCCGGCGGTATCTCGGACCGTGACTTCAGTTCCCGATGGCAGGTCCTGCATGGTCCCGCCGGGCATCGATTTGAGGTCGTCGGTGATGGTGAGCTTCTGATCCCAGGAGAGTGTCCCGTTCTGGACGGCCGTCGCGACCGCGCCGAGAACGTACAGCTTGATCGTTGACCCTGTGGGCTGTGGTGAGGTGTCGCCGACACTGAAGACTTCGGCGTTCTTTCCTTCGGTGACCTCGGTGACGGTCAGATTGGTCGGCGCGGGAAGCGCTTTGACAGCTGCCTCGAGTTCTTGCCAAGATGCGGCCGGCACATGAACGTCCTTGGTCGGTGTGATCGCCATTCCGAGGATCAGCCCGTTGCCGTCGACGACGACGTTGACGTCGAACGCACCGCCGGTGGTGCTGGTGATGGAAACTGTGCCGTCGGAGTCGCCTCCCTTGTAATTCACTGTTGTCCAAGGCTGTCCGGCTCGGATGGAGTCGAAGTCCGGAGGTGTCAGGATTACGGGTGCAGTGGGCCCGAAGTGTTCGGCGATTTCTTCCTGGGTCAACGGCGTGCTCGTGTTGAACGCACTGAGAAGCCAGGTGATCTGCTTGCCGACGGAGCTGTCAGGGATCGTGACCGTAGCGGGTGCCGCGGTGGGGGCTTCGGCGCGCGTCCGTCTGAGGTGTAGACATACTCAGCCTGAGGTACTGAATTGCTTCATTCTGGAGTACCGTTAACCACTTGTAGTGGTGACACGCGCCTTGCCGCTGGACAAATGGGAGAAAGGCTGCACTCGAAGAACTTTCGTGATGACTGCGAGAGCTAGTTCTTGGTCGCGGCCAAAAAGGACGGTTGCGTTGACAGCGCTGCGATTTCTTCGGGGAGTTCGGGGATCCGACGATCGTACAGTTCTGCCAACTCGACCGAGCTGAAGCGTCGGACAGTCCAATTGTGTTCAGCCAACCACTGGCCCGGATCGGATCGCTTGTCGCTGTAGAACAGTTGCGAAATGTCCAGGTCTCCGAACGGGTCCTTGGCGAAGTACTTGGATCTGATGGCCGCAAGCTTGCTCGGGTCGGTTCCGGCCGGAAAGTCGTTCACCGCCAAGCGACTACCGGTGGCCGAGAGTTCGTCGATCCGCTCGAACAGGGCGTCGTGGGCCGGGCCGGGGAGATAGGCGAGCAGGCCTTCCGCCGACCAGGCTGTGGGTTCGTTCGGGTCGAAACCAGCCTCCTCGAGTGCGGCCGGCCAGTCGTTTCGCAGATCAGTAGGCACAGTGCGTCTATCGGTCTTCGGCTGGGCGTCGTGCGCCGCGAGCACTTCGGCTTTGAACTCCAGCACCTTTGGCTGATCCACTTCGAATACCGTCGATCCTGAGCTCCAATCCAGCCGGTACGCACGCGAATCCAACCCTGCTGCAACGATTACCGCCTGCCTTACTCCGGATTCGGTTGACGACGAGAAGAATTCGTCGAAGAACCTGGTTCGCAACCCCATGAAACCGCCGAAGGGGGTGTCCTCGAGGAGTGTGGGATCTTTCAGAAGAGCTGTGAAATGCGGCTCGGCTGCAGCTTCTACGAACCACGATGCGAACTTGTCTTCGATGATCGCGTCCGGACGGGTGCTCTCCAGTGCTCGGAACGTTGCCACTGCCAGCGCGGTAAGTCCGACGCTACTGACGATGTCCCACGTATCTCCATCGCTCCGCATTGTCTGGGTGTCCTTCCGCTCTTGACGACTGAGCCGAACTCTCTCGACCCTACGCCCGTGTGACCCCTCGTCGCCTGGAACGGAACGGTCGGACTTGGAGCAGCAAATACACGCTGACCGGATCGAAAAATTCTGCAGTGCAAGGCGTTCGGTTTGAATCAGCATCCTGCCAGGAATTTGCCAGGTCAGTGCCAGTGAGCGGCAAGGATGCAGGACTTCACTGGGGTGTGCCTCAGGGCTGAGAGAGAGCCTCGAGAATCCTTCGGGCAGGGGATTGATCGTGGCATGACCATCCGCCGGAACCACTTCGTGGGACCGTTCGGTTCCAGTTGATCTCTCGGACCGCACAACGAATGTCCCGTCGAGAAAGAGAGATGTGAGCCCATGTTGCAGGAAGGCTCGCTGGATGTATTGGCCGCCGCGGCGCGGAGCGGTAGCCGTGAGTCCATGGCCAGTTTGTATGCGGCGTTTCGTCCGATGGTTGTGCTGCGGTGCCGCGCCGAGCTTGATCAGGCCGTTTCCGATTCCGCCGCGGATGCCGCGTGCGTCGCCGTTCTCACGGCAGTGTGCGACGGATCGGAGACGTATCAGCCTTTTCTACGCGTGCTGTACGCGAGTACAAGCATCGCGATTGCTCGGGCGGCATCCGACGGGTTCAGCGGTGGATCGCTCCCGCCTCCGACAACGCTCCCGATTGTCGAACGCGATGTCCTGGTGTTGCGGCTGATCGTCGGGCTCGATACAAAGGCGACCGCAACGTCGCTTGCCCGTACGACAGACGAGGTGTCACTCGACCTGCATCGGGCGCTGCGGCGACTGCGAAAGTTGTCTTCTCCGAATGCAATCAGGGAGAGCTTGGTATTCACCTGAGGGCGTTCGGAATGCGCAGATTCGGGCGGGAACGGATCCCTCCCTTACTGGCCGGCGATGTATTCGATCGACGGGCCGGCAGTCCAACCGCCGTCGACGGCGATCTCGGAACCCGTTGTGTACGAGGCATCGTCGGAAAGCAGGTAGGTGACCGCGCCGACCAACTCCTCCGGGCGACCGACACGGCGATACGGATTGTTGGGGAATGCGCCCTCTTCGAGGCTGATACCCGTCGGTGCAGTCATGGGCGTCAGGACCATGCCGGGGTGAACCGAGTTGACCCGGATCTTGTCGCGACCGAGTTCGACGGCGGCGATCTTGCTCAGCCCACGCACGCCCCACTTGGCTGCGCCGTAACCGCTGGTCAGAGCCATGCCCATCAGGCCGGCGGCCGAGGAGATGTTCACGATGGATCCGCCGCCGGCTGCCTTCATGAACGGCACCACCGTGTGGATGCCGGTGTGCACGGACACCAGGTTGATCTGGATGATGCGCTGGAACGTCTCGAGTGGTTCCTCGGCGACTGTCTGGCCGGACGCCGAGATTCCGGCGTTGTTGACCAAACCGTTGATCGCGCCGAACTCGGATACCGCGTACTCGGCGGCGGACTTCCAAGACGCTGGATCGGTGACGTCGAGGTGAACGTAACGCGCTGCGTCGCCGAGAGATTCGGCCACTGCTCGACCGTCGTCGTCGAGTAGGTCGCCGATGACGACGCGGCCGTTGCCCGCGACGATGCCGCGGGCAAACGCCTCGCCCAGGCCGCGTGCGCCGCCGGTGACGAGAACGATTTTTCCGGAGAGATCCTGAGTCATGATTGTTCCTTACCTGTAGGTGTTGCGAGATATGGCTTCGAGAACGCCCCGAGCGCGCGGGTGATGGCCTCGGGTGCGGGCGTCCGGAGGTCTGCCATCTCACGCAGTGCGGCGACTACCGCAAGTGTTGCCTGGCCCGAAGCCGCTGTGGTGTCGAGCGAGGTTTCCGGACGGTCGATCAGGCGTGCGACTTCTGGGCGAATCAGTTCCATCGTCTCGAAAGTTGCTGATTCCCAAACTCTCCGGAGTGCCGCATCGCCGAAGATGATGGGCATCAGTGACCGGGTCATCGGCTCGAAGGACTCGCCGACCGATGCGATAAAGGCATTCTTCACAGCCGCTGCGAGCCCGAATTCGCGGGCTTGCGCGCTGAGTGCGGCGGCCAGACTGCGGTTTCCCTCGTCGAGCATCGGCCAGATGCTCTCCTCTTTGGTGGCGAAGCAACGGTAGAACGTTCGCTCGGAGATTTCTGCCCGCTCGGCGAGCTCCGCGATGGTCGTCGAAGTGTCGCCGCGTTGGACGAAAGCGGCAGCACAACTCTGCGAGACGCGGAGAAGTAGTGCAGTGCGGCGGGCTGTTGCCATATCCGCACTGTACCAAAAGTGGCAGAAACTGCCACAAATGGTGTCGGCCGGTCAGCCGACGTTGCCTTCGATTCCGGAAACCTCCTGCTCAACTGCGTTCTTGAGGTTCAGGAGCGTCTTGCGGATGTTGCCGCGCTGAAAGTCGGCGAAGGTTTTTCCTCCGGTGGCAATTTTGTCGAACATGTCGGCGGCGAAGTCCGGCCAGCCGCGCCTGTCGTCGGTCCACGTTTCGGTAACTCGGGTTCCGTCGGGCACCGGCGAGAATCGGTACTGCCAGGTTGCGATAGAGGCGGGGATCCGGGGAGTACTGAGGCCGATCTTGTGAACACGGAATTCGAAGAGCTTCCCGGCCTCGGCAGCGGTGACTGTGCATCGCGTGGTCCACTGCGCGCGCCCACGCTTGTTGTGCCCGTCGAACTCCATGCCCAGGAAAGCGCTTTCGCGGTCTCCCCGCAAGGTTGCGCCTATGTTTTCGGGACTCCAGGCACCCATACGAGTGGGATCGCTGATGACCTCGTAGAGGGAAAGCGCGTCGGAGCTGACGACGATGCTGTCGGAGACGGTAAGTTCGCGAGCCATTTCGGTTTCAGGTTCTTTCTGTCGAGCGTGTGTGAGGTGAGTATGACGATCGGTGGTTTCGCGAACAAGATGCGGACGTGGCGGATGAACCGTCGACCTGATCGGCGTTGAACTACAGGTGCGGTTTCAGTTGGATCTTGACCGCGCCTTCCTGCTTCTTCTGGAAGATCTCGTAGGCGTGTGGCGCCTGATCGAGCGGCAGCTGATGGGTGGAAAAGGTGTCGACGCCGAGTGGGTCGTCGTCAGTGAGCAGGGGCATGATGTCCTCTACCCACTTCTTGACGTTCGCCTGGCCCATCCTGAGCTGAATCTGCTTGTCGAACATGGTCATCAGCGGCAGCGGATCAACCATTCCGCCGTAGACACCGATCAAAGAAATGGTTCCGCCGCGCCGAACGATGTCGATGGCCGAATAGACAGCGCCAAGGCGATCGATTCCTGCGTTACGCATCGCAGGCGCGGCAAGAGCATCGGGAAGGAGTCCGACGAACTGCTGCGCGAGCTTTCCGATCGGAGACCCGTGCGCTTCCATACCGACAGCGTCGATCACCGAATCGGTTCCGCGGCCGTTTGTCGCGTCTCTGATGGCATCGCCGATCTTGCTGCCGTAGTCGTCCAGGTTGAGGGTCTCGATACCGCGTTCGGCAAGGCGCGCAAGGCGTTCGGGTACACGGTCCACACCGATTACTCGAAACCCCTTGTGGTGGGCGATACGAGCCGCCATGTCACCGATCGGTCCGAGGCCGAGGATTGTCACGGACCCACCCGGCGGAATGTCGGCGTATTCGACCGACTGCCAAGCGGTGGGGAGCACGTCGGAGAGGTAGACGAATCGCGAATCCGCGGGACCTTCGGGAACTTTGATGTGTGTGAAATGTGCTTGCGGTACTCGGAGGTACTCAGCCTGCCCGCCGGGCACCGAGCCGTAGAGCTCGGAGAAGCCGAACAATGCTGCGCCCGTTCCCTGATCGCGGACCTGCGTCGTCTCGCACTGTGTGTAGAGGCTCGAATCGCACATGAAACAGTTGCCACACGAGATCTGGAACGGAATCACGACGCGGTCACCTATCTCGAGACTCGTGACTTCCGAACCGACTTCTTCGACGATGCCCATCGGTTCATGGCCGAGAATGTCGCCGGCATTCATGAACGCACCCAGAGTCTCGTACAGGTGCAGATCGGATCCGCAGATATTCGTCGTGGTGACCTTGATGATTGCGTCGGTGGGTTCGACGATCTTCGGGTCCGGAACCGTATCGACGCTTACTTTCCGTTTGCCTTGCCAAGTCACTGCGCGCACTGGGATCGACCTCTCATCGTGGAAATGCTGTTCGCAGTCACCTGCCCGAAAGCACTGAAATGCAAACAAAATCGGTGAGGGTTGCGAGAAGTCCTGAGCGCGTTAGATTGAGATGGAGCTGGGTCCCGGACTCTTTGCGCCGGCTCCAGGACCGAGACGACGAGATGATGAGGACGATCGCATGACCGACAAAGACGACAACGACCAGTCGCCCAAGGGCGGGCACCCAGGACCCGTGGACAAGGGCGGCGACGGGGGAATGGCAACGCGAGAACAGGCGCCTGAACTGGTCGAGGAGACCTCCGACGAGAAGTCTGACGACGAGTAGTTTCCTTTTACTCCGCGTTGGGTAACAACGGGGATAGGCCGCATCGGACCGTCCCGGAATCAATGCGGGCGAGGTTCCTCGAGGTTGAGCAGCCAGCCACGGGAACCGCCTTAAGCAGATCCCTCCACCCTGTTGTCATTCAACCCTGTAACAGCACGTGATCGAATCGGGTCCGCAGTAGTGTCGGGACCCGGAAGTCGTCAAGCGTTCGAATTATCAACTGTTCGGCAACATCCCGGAGTTTCACGTTGGTCTCTTGAGAACGCCACACGAGGATGTCGAAGGCGCGATCGGCCGAAATGCCGTAGATCACCATGAGCATGCCTTTGGCTTGCTCGATTACTCCGCGAGAAGCGGTGATTTCGTTGACCAGCACGTCGACAGACGCTTTCACCGTACTGTCGAGGGTTTCGGTGACGTCGATGTAGAAGCCTGAGCTGCCGACCACGGCACCCGACTCGTCCACGACGCTGTCGTCGACGACGATTACCGAGTGAGTGTCCCCTGCAGTGTCGATGATGCGGTGGCGGCTGCTGAACGGTCCGCCTGAAGTGCGGATGGCGTGCAGTGTCTGGGCAACGTGTCTTCGGTCGTCGGGATGCTTGTGCGAGAGCATCAATTCTGTCGTCGGAGCTACTTGGTCGGGTTCGTATCCGTGAATCCGTGCAACTTCGTCCGACCACTCCCACCGGTCGCCGTTGCGGTGATAGAGAAAGCCGCCCACCCGGTGTGGAGCCCCCGATCCTGACGTTCGCCCCAACCCGTCCTCGTTCACCACACACGCCCCCTCGTTCTCGACCTCGTCCCAACCGGCGTACTCGCCAGTTAGTTATATCGGACAAATCCGGCGGAGGTGGTGTCGGTCCCATATTTCGGAGCATCGTCTGGATCGCTACCGCATGGGTCGGGGAAACCGGCGCTCAGAGTACTTGGCGACGGTCCCACGTCACTCGCGGTTGAAACAGTGTTGCCGCTGTGTCCATTCGGTGATCGCCGCCGCGATGGCCGCAGGCTGATCCTCGGGGGCGAGATGTCCTGCGGGACCGCACTGTTCCACCTCGAGATTTGCGATGTTCGATCGGCTCCACGTGACTTCGTCAGGTCCGATCATGAGAAGTTCTGCGGGGCCGCTGAAGGTGAGAAGAAGTTTGGGTACGTCGGTGCTTTCTGCGAGCCAATCGCTGTACGCCGCCACACGTGCATTCACGTCACCGGGAGTTCCTTCGATGGGGAAGGATCGTGGCCACTCGAGAAGGGGTCGGCGACTCTCTCGTGACGGATAAGGGGAGCGATAGGCCTCGGCATCGGTTTCGGTCATTTCACCGAGAACCGTTCTGTGAAGCGCTATTTCGAGAAAGAAGTTCTCGTCGAGTACCTTCGTCTCTCCTGTGTCGGAGTCCCTCAGAGCTTCCACCCGTGCCCGTGCCTCTCCCGGGAAGTGTTCGTCCCAGGTCATCGGACGAAGGATCGTTTCGAAGAAGGCCACACCTCGGACGCGATCGGGGTGGCGGGCAGCCCAGTCCAGTGCAAGTGCCCCGCCCCAGTCGTGTCCGACGAGTACGACGTCGTCGAGTTCCATCTGGTCGAACCAGGCGTCGAGGTAGCGGGCGGTGTCGAGGAAGCCGTAGTTGATTGGCGGTTTGCCTGACCGCCCCATTCCGATGAGGTCAGGGGCAAGTGCACGGCCCAGATTTCCTATCTGCGGCAGGATGTTTCGCCACAAGTGCGAGGATGTGGGGTTTCCGTGGATGAGTACGAAGGGTGGTCCTTCACCGCGCGAGCGGTAGGCCATGGTCGAGTCGAGCACGGGAATTGTGGGCATTGCGACTCCTCAAATAGTTTCCATATACTCTAATTGAGATAGTAGCCATGTATTCTATTTGTATGCAAGATCGAGAAACATGGACGACAGGGTCGCTGGTGTGGCACCTTGGCTTGCGCTGGCGGGCGGGGGTTGACCGAGCGATCGCGCACCTGGGGTTGACTCACGCCCAGTATTCAGTGCTCGCGTCTCTGCATGGTCTGGTGAGTGCGGGGGAGAGGCCGAGTCAGCGAGAACTGTCAGTGCACACAGGATTGCAGCGAATCTACATATCCAAGCTCGTGCGAGCGTTGGAGAAGAGCGGGTTTGTTGTCAGTGAACGCGATAGTCGCGATGCGCGAGCCGTTCGCCTCGATCTCAGTGACGAGGGCAAACGAGTCATAGAGCTCGCTAAAGACATTGTCCGCCAATTGGATGCAAAGAATACGGAAGTGCTGACGAAAACCGGAGGGCGGGAACTCGCCGAGCTCCACCGCGCCCTTGGCGCGTTACTCGACGCCACCGAAGCAGGAGATGGATAACGCGCCGGTCCGCTTCGTGGCGTAACCGAAGGCGATCGTGTGCGGACCCGGTCCACAGGACGTTCGTTGGGGGAGCGACGGAAGCGTCGATCCCCCAACGAGCCTATTGTCTAGCTGTCGATCGTTACGGCGTCACGTTGATCGGCGAGGCCGACGCGAACTGCAGTGTGCCGGACATGGTTGCCGTGCCAGTGGCTGCGGCGGGGCAGACGGGCCCGGTGCCGGTACGCGTGTAGTTCACAGTGCCGGTGTTGCTGGCCACGACGCGCTGGTTGGGAATATCGAATGGCAGCGGTCCGATAGTGCTGGCCCCGACGGTGACTGTGCACGTGGATCCGGGCATCGTCACGACTGCGCCTCCTGCAGGAATGACCAGGGATCCCTGAGCCGATCCGGTGTCTGCCGAGACGTTCAATAGCCACGAGCCGGAGGTGGTGACCACAGCGGGTAGGCCGTTAGCCTTGCACCCGGTCAGGCTGGGGGTGCCGATATTGACGTTGACTCCGCCGGTGCCGGTGTTGGAATTACCCGGCGCGGATGGGATGGTCCCGGAGCCCGTCGTACTGGAGCAGGTAAGTGTGATCGTTCCTGTCTTGATACTGAGATTGCTGCTCGAAGCAGTCACGGTTTGACCCGCTGGAGTGACGACGGTCGAAGCCAGAGCGGTGCCGGCTGCGACTGCAATCGCGGCTGCGGCGGCAGCTGTGACGATGGTGGTGCGGCGAACTGCATGGGACATCGATATCTCCTTGTTGTCGGTGATACTTCGTGAGTCGCCGGTGCTTGCTCTACTGCGTCCGCAGGCTGTCGGCGCCGATGTTGAACACATCGCTTGTGGTGGTCAACGAGTTTTGACCACTCGAAGACGGAACGTTGGCGCGAAGATTGACTGCCCAATTCAATGCGCCGAACAGTCCACATCCAGATGCGCCCGGTACCGCGAACGTCTGGTCGGCGTGCGTCACGTTTCTGACGGCGGCGGTATCCGGAAATCCTGGAACTTCTTCCAGGACACCATTCTCGGACACTCCGAGTTTGAACATGATCGGGTTGCTCGCAGAACCCAGATAGCAGTTGCCGCCCAGCAAGGGGTTGGAGATCTTCAATCTTGCCGGAAGTGTGACACCGAGTTGGAATGCGTCGACTGTTGGCAACGCGACCGGTTCGACTGTTGCCTTGATGGTGGTCAAGCCGCCGGGGAACGGTATACCGAGCCCGAAGATTCCTCCTGGTACCTCGATGGGGCTGGAATAGACGCCTTTGGTGCCGTCAGTGGGAGGAATGAAGATCTGGTCGAACCCGAATTCTGCGTCGGGGTTCTCGCGATAGGCGACACCGCCGGCGATATTCAACGAGCCGGAAGGAATCGGTACTTTGAGCCCGTTGATGTTCATTTCGCCGCCTTTGACGACGACGTCGACACAGGTGCTTGTCTCCGGATTGGCTATCGGGCATTTTCCCCAGCCCCCGAACGGCGCATTGGGCAGCGGGGCCGCCGTCGCGGTTGACACCGCCCCGAGAGTGAGGACTCCCGCTGCGACGACAGCGAGCGCGGCTCTGAATCGTATTGTGCGCATGGACAAGTGAACTCCGTTTCGAGGTGGCAATCTGTCGTCGATGACGGTTCTGTGGCAGTGGGTTGGATTGCTAGTTGGCACTACGTTCGGCAACGACGGCAGCGGGTTCGGGTGAGCCGGCCGGCTGGGGCCTGAGGCTGTCGGCACCGATGTTGTAGACGTCACTCGTCGTGGCGAGGGAGTTGGACGTGGTGGACGAGGGAAGCCCGGCGCGCCAGTTGACGATTGGATTCAGAACGCCGAACGGGCCACACCCGGAAGCTGTCGGGACCGCGAAGGGCTGTCCGGTGTGCCCGGTGTTTCGAACGACGGCAGTATCCGGGAAACCTGGAACCTCCTCGAGGACACCGTATTCGGTCACATCCAAGTTGAGTTGGACGGGGTTGTTGTCCGAGCCCAGGTAGCATTTGCCGCCGAGGAGAGGGTTCGCGATCTTCAATTTGACGGGTAGCTTCACACCAAGCTGAAATGCATCCACGGTGGGGAGTGCAGATGTCGACTCTACGGTGGCCGAAGCCTTGTTCAGTCCGAAGAGATTGTTGAATGGCAGGTCGATTCCGAGTGCGCCCCCGGGGATGTCGATGGGTTTGGCGTAGATCCCCCGACTGTTGTCGTTCGGCGGGATGAATACTTGGTCGAATCCGAATTCAGCCTCTGGATTCTCCCGGTATGCAACTCCGCCTGCGATGCGCATCGCCCCGGCGGGAATGCTGACGGAAAGCTTGCCGATCTTCATGTTTCCGCCGGTGACCGTGACGTCCATACAGGTGCTGGTCTCGGGATTGTCGATCGGACATGAATCCCAACCGCCGAAGGGGATCTCCGCTGCCGGGGCGGCTCCTGCAATGCTTGCTGACAAGCTTCCCACCGCAGCGGCGGTGGCGAACACAGTTGCGGTGGCGAGTGCGCCGAAAAGCCCACGCGACGTCGAACGTCGGGACATGTATTTCTCCTTTGGGTACAACCGACCAGTCGGGATTGTGATGATGAGTGACGGTAGTCACGTGTGACTTGGATGTACAGACAATTTGAAACAATTCCGACAAAAGTATTACTGCGATCGCCTCCGCTACTACTTGTGGCTGTGAGGATTGAAATTTGTTGCAGTGCTCTGTGTCTCGTCATTCACCCACGAATCGCTGTGAGGTGCTTCGACCCGAAAAGGCGTTCGTCGACGGGAATATCGGACTCCTGTCGAAATCGAGGGGGCAATGTTTTGTCGGAGTCGCCAATGAGGGAAGTCAGGGCGAGTAACTTTGTCGAACAGCGGCTGATCGGTACTCCGGGCAGCTGCCCGAGAGAACGGATCGCCATGACGCTGATGCTGCCGCTCGACTCGATGTTCCTTCTGATGGAGTCACGGGAGCATCCCATGCACGTCGGTGGCCTGTCGCTTTTCGTTCCGCCGGAAGGGGACGACGGCGAATTCGCCAGGTCGCTCTACCGTTCGCTGACCGACGTCGACTCGATTCGGCCCCTCTTTCGCCGCAAGCCGGTGCAGTTCTTGTCGAACTTCGCGCCGGTGCGTTGGACGGAGGACGAGGACGTCGATCTCGAATATCACGTCCGGTTGCTCGCGCTGCCCAAGCCGGGGCGAGTCCGCGAGTTGCTCGAGCTGACCTCCATGCTCCACGGCACGCTGCTCGATCGGCATCGGCCGCTGTGGGAGGCGTACGTGATCGAAGGTCTCGCCGACGGCCGAGTTGCCGTGTACATGAAGACGCACCACGCGCTCATGGATGGTGTGTCTGCTGTTCAGGCGTGGTACCGCAGCCTCTCGTCGGACCCGCTCGATCGAGAATCGATGCCTCCGTGGGCGCAGCGACCTTCTTCGGGGCGGGTTCGTGCCGGTCGCGGGCTGGACCTGCAGAGGCGGGTGGGCTCCGTGATCGAGACTGTGCAAGATGTGGTCGGGGTCGGCCCTGCGATAGTGAACGCCGCTGCCTCGGCAGTGAAGGACCACGTCGCACCGTTGCCGTTTGCTGCCCCGAAATCTATCTTCAACGTCCCGATCACCGGAGCGAGGCGTGTCGCCGCGCAGTCGTGGCCGATCGAGCGCCTGCGCAAGGTCAGCTGCGTTGCAGACGTGACGCTCAACGATGCGGTGTTGGCAATGTGCGCGGGTGCGCTACGGCGATACCTGATCGAACTGGACGAGTTGCCGGACAAACCGTTGATCGCGATGGTGCCGGTATCCCTTCGCAAAGGCGAAGAGGGTGAGGCTTCCGGCAATGCCGTGGGTGCGGTGTTGTGTGATCTGGCAACCGAATTGGTAGATCCGGCGGCCCGACTTCAGAGAGTTCACGACTCGATGAGTAGCGCCAAGTCCCTGATGTCGGGCCTGACGCCCCTGCAGATCACGGCGCTCAGTGCATTGAACGTCGCGGGTCTCGGGCTGCCGCTGATCCCTGGTTCATCCCGACTGATCACTGGGCGTCCAGTCTTCAATCTGGTGATTTCCAACGTCCCCGGCCCGACAACGACGCGCTATTGGAATGGCGCGAAACTCGAGAGCTGTTACCCGGCATCGATTCCGTTGGACGGGCAGGCGATGAACATCACCGTCATCGGCTACGCGGACACCATGCAGTTCGGGCTCGTCGGCTGCCGCCGCAATGTTCCGCACTTGCAGCGGCTCCTCGGCCATCTCGAGGAATCCTTGAGTGAGCTCGAAGCCGCCGCAGGTTGAATGCGTGAGGAAACCTCAGCTGACGGGGACCGCTCCGCGAGCGTTCGATACCAAGTGAGTGCCGATCTGAAGGAACGCGGGTACGAAGTTCGGGGTGTCGATTGCAGGCGAGAGGATGTGGGCTCCGAAATGCGCGACCACAAACTCCAGGTCGCGTGAGATCAAGAGCCTCTGGCCATGGATTCCGCTTGCCATGAACGATCCGAACGGATCATTGAGGATCCACCAGTAGTCGTGGTAGCTCATCGTCGCGGGGGAATCGACAGGGGCACGCGGGCTTCTGACCTCCGAAGGATAGCCTGCGGGCACTCCCGCGGTCATCGATCGCGCGATGTGCGGTGGGATCACCTGACGATCCTCGACGGCACCGTCACAACGAATCATCTCACCCACTCTGGCTACGTCTCGAAGGGTCGCACTGAATCCGCCCGCCGCCATTTCCGTTCCAGCGGAGTCGACTATGTAGAACGCATCTTCTTCGGCTCCGATTCTTGACCAGACCAGCTCACTGAGTAGTTCGGCGAGTGAAGTTCCGGTCACGCGGCGCAGTATTTCTCCGACAGTCTCGACATTGCCGTTCTCGTAGCGGAATTCGACGCCGGTCGGGCCCGCAGTGCGTGCCGTGGCGAGGTGCTCGAGAATGGTCTCCGGGCCGCGGTAATTCATGGGGCGCAGCTTCGGGGCGACTACGGCCCAGAAACGGCTGGCTTCGATGGTGCGATGGAACGGCCGACCGCCGTACGTTACATCAGTGCCCATGTGAAGAAGGTCCTGAATCCGATTGTCTCCGAACGCAGTTCCTGCCAACTCGGGAATGAATTTCGACGCCCGATCGTCGCGGTCGAACAATCCTTGTGCTTCGACCAGTGCAGCCATCAAACCGACGTAGGATTTCGCCATCGATGCATTGAGGTGCGGTTCGTGCGGTTTGCAACCGTGCAAGTAACTCTCATACACGATGCGTCCCCGATGTAGCACTGCGATACCGTCACTGTGCGCACCGCGAGGAACTCGGACACCGTCTGCTTCGGCTGATCCGGAAGGTTCAACGTGACACCGGACAGATCCGTGTAGTCGGTCGGTAGGGTCCATTTGGGTCCGTCGCCGCGCCACACACGGCGAGTCGCT
Source organism: Rhodococcus sp. D-46 (assembly GCF_011290655.1). Lineage (NCBI taxonomy): Bacteria > Bacillati > Actinomycetota > Actinomycetes > Mycobacteriales > Nocardiaceae > Rhodococcus > Rhodococcus sp. D-46. The sequence goes on from NZ_JAANTF010000008.1 coordinate 33,812, forward strand.
ACCATCTCTCGTATGGTTGTGGCTTGTTGGCGCACGTCGGCCGGGTCGGTGAATCCGCGCGCCCAGGGGATGTCATCCGTTGCGATGTTTTGTGCCATCTGAGGTCTACTTCCGTCTTGATTGCCGAGTTGGAGTGTTGATTGCCGCGTTCGTAGTTGATGAACTGAATTGCCTAGTGCCGAAGCGCATTCTGTTCATGTAGGGGGTTGGCGGATGGCCCGGAGAGTAGGGCCGCACTGTCGCGGGCGTAGGGGCGATACAGTGCGCCTGAAGCGACTCCGTTGACGGTGGTCAGCACTACGGTGACGATGAAGAGCGCGCCTTGTAATCCGATTCTGTCGCCGAGGGTTCCGACCAAGACAGCGTATCCGGCGTAGGCCAGCGCTTCGACTGTCGAGACGGAGACGGCAAAGGCCAGGGCTCGCAGTTCCGGACGAACTATGGCCATGATAATCGGCCGATTGACCACTGGGACCTGACCTTGAAGGACGCCGACGATCCCGAACAAGACCGCGTAGACGCCGATGCTGTTCCAGGAAATCTGCGTAGCGATCAGTGCTGCGGCCGCGAATCCGAGTTGGCTGGCCTGAAGCATGATGATGCGGCCGTTTCGGGGTCGTTTGACGTGTACGGCGTCGTTGACTCGTCCGCCGACGAACGTGCCGAGCAGGTACCCGATTGCGAAGGGCGGTGCGATGATCGAAGCAGTTGCGGTCGTGAATCCGTGCTCCTCGACGAGAAATACGATGCTGAAGCTCATGATGACGTTCTGGCCCGAGAATGCGCGTTGTACGAGTAGGTATCGGAATGTCTTGATAGCGAGTAGCTCTCGTATCCCTTCGCGCCAGAATCTTGCTTTGGAGCCGAGATCGTCGGTGGTCGTCTGTGCGGGCGCATCGCCGGATTCAGGATCGTCGAGGAAAAGCATGACAAGCACACCGATGGCGATGCAGATTGCACCGGTGATGATGTATCCGTAGCGCCATCCATCTTCGAAGCGAGACAAAAGCCCGAATATCGGGGCGGTCGCGCCGGTGATGACGGCGACGCCGCCGTATACCAATCCCGTTGCGCGGCCCCTCCGGGCGTCCTCGTACAGATCTCCGAGGATGGACAATGCAATCGAGCCGGCGCCGGCGAAACCTGCGGCGCCGATCGCATAGAGGACGAGAAACTGAGTGAAACTGCCGGACAATCCGGCCAGGATTACCCAGGCACCCCAGAACCCTGAACAGATGGCAAGTACCGACTTGCGAGAATATCGTCGGGCAAGGAACGCCCAGGGGATTGCCGTGAAGACCCCGACGGCCTTGGCCACTGCAACGATCGTGCCGAGCGCCGCCGATGACAATCCCATGGCCTCACGCATGAGAGGGAAGAGCACGGACGTCACGCTGCTTTCGGCGTTGTCCATTGCCGTGGAGCCGGTCAGGAGTGCGAGGTTCTTACCTCGCCGACTGCGTGGAAACTGAGTAGGTGCCGCAAGTTCTGTGGTCATTGTTCCCTCTCGAAAAATGCCGATGATTGCTTGGGCGCGGTGGGCAGCGCTCGGCGGTCGACTGTGCACTGAGTCACAGTGAGTATTAATGGAGACAATATACATAAATAGACATACTGTCTATCTCTTTGTTCAAAGTTGGATGACAGTGCAGGTGCCGAGTCCCGCAACCGTGACGCCTACGGCCAAAGTCGCCATGACAATGAACGGTATTTCTCGAGAATCCTTGTCGTCCAGACTGAGTCGACGATGACGGATTGTCGTGCCCACGATGACTCCGGCAGTCGTAATGATGAGCGTGGCGAACACTGCGATTCGTAGAACGGACGGATGCAAAGCGATTTCGCGACCGGTGACCACTGACACAGTCACAGAGGAGAGGGCAGTTCGTCGCCAGGCGAGCACGGTTCGCTCGGGTTGCAGTCCGGGCGGCTCGTTTTTCGTCACAACACGGTCATCCCTACGCCGAGACCCGCAACGACACACACCCCGCCGACGAGAAGCGCGATCATCGGTGACGTGGGTAAGGGAAGATCACGCCTCATCGCGGTTTGGACGGCCTTCCAGTGTCTGAGCGCGCCGAGCGCTACAGCCGACGCCACGACGGTGCACACGACTCCGAGCATTTTGTACATATTGTCGTCGTTTTCGGATACGTAGAACTGACCGACTGCGACGCCGCCTGCCAACAACCCCAACGCAGTTCGTATCCAAGCCAGAAATGTTCGTTCGTTCGCAAGACTGAATCTGTAGTCCGGTTCGTGCTCGATCACGGTGATTGCCTCTGAAATGTCGAGTGCCCGCCAGGCCGTCACGTCGAGCGTATGACGACCTGGCGGGCGCGAAATTGGATACGACTGTCTTTGAATGATCTTCAGGTGGTGAGTAATTGACGCGCGATTCCGTTCTTCTGAATCTCGGAGGAGCCGGTGAGGATTCGGAACATCCTCAACCGCTGGAACAGTGATTCGACCTCCGAACCACGGATGACCCCGGCTTTTCCGTGAATCTGAACTGCGTGGTCGGCGATGGTGAAGGCCTTCTCGGCAACGAACAGCTTGCACATGAATGCTTCGGTACGCGGACTCCCACCGGCATCGAGTGTGGCGAGTGCGTCGTAGGTCATCGAGCGCGCAGCGTAGTAGTCGGTCGCCATGTCGGCGAGTTTGTGTTGGATGGACTGCAACATCGCAAGAGGAGCGCCCTGCACCTGGCGAGTCTTGCTGTACTCCAACGACAATTCCAGTGCTCGGCGGGCTCCGCCGAGGACGGTGGGGCAGTGCAACAACCGGTTGACTGTGACTCGACCGAGTCCGATTCTCAAGCCTTCGCCCACATTTCCGAGAAGCTGTTCCGGCCCCACGTAGCAGCCGTCGAGGATGATGTCCGCTTCGATGTGCTGACCGGACATCGGGACGTCACCGTCCGCCACTGTGCAGCCAGGAGAATCCAAGTCGACCAGGAAGGCCGAGTACGAATCCGGTCCGTCGCCGTCGGATGCCATCTTTGCGATCAGGACCGAAAAGTCGGCGAAGGGGCCCGCGGACGAGAACACCTTGTGGCCGTTCAGGCGCCATCCGGCACCGTCCGGGGTAGCTGTGGTGAGCATGCCGCGAACATCGGAACCTGCGTCGTTCTCGGTGAGAGAAAAGCAGCACGCCTTCTCTCCTCGCAGCACGGGAATCAAGTACTTTTCCAACTGGTGCTCGGTGGCGTATTGAAAGATCGATCCCGCGCGGAGTGGGCCACCCATGTCTCCGAGCACGGACGTCGCGAGGACCCGCGGCGATGCACCGACCTCTTCTTTGAGTGCGGCGAGTTCGGTATAGGTGAGGTTCTGGCCGCCGAGTTCAGTGGGGAGGTGTATTCCGTAGAAGCCGAGTTCGCGGCTGCGTCTCCACACTGGCTCGAGTGTCTCACGGATGTAGTGGGATTCTTGAGTGAGACCCAATTCGGCTTCGTACTCGGCTAGTTCGCCGTCGAGATAGTCGCGTAGACGCTCGACGAGCGATTGAAGTCTTGGATTGTCTTCGTAGGTAGGGGTGAGAGCGAATGACATGTCTATTTCCTGTCAGTTGACGTGACGGTCAGCGGTGGTCCAGTAGGTCGCGCGAATCGCGCGGCGATCGATCTTGCCGTTTCGGTTGACAGGCAACGAATCTGCGAAGTCGACCGAACGTGGCTTCTTCATGCTTGCCAGACGCGTCGAGCAGTGCGCGATCAATTCCATTGCGGTGGTGTCAGTTCCATCTCTGGTCACGACAACAGCCTTGACTGCTTCGCCCCACTTCGGATCGGGAACTCCCACTACGCAGACTTCGGAAACGGCGGGATGTTCGTACAGAGCGGCCTCCACCTCGCTGCAGTAGATGTTGAATCCGCCCGAGATGATCATGTCCTTCTTGCGGTCGACGATGAACAGGTAGCCGTCTTCGCGGAAATAGCCGACATCGCCCGTGTGGACCCAGCCGTTCCTGAACGTCTCAGCCGACAGCTCGGGTTCGTGGAAGTATTCGCGGACACAGTCCGGGCCACTGGCTACGATCTCGCCGATCGTGCCGGCCGGGACCTGTACGCCGTTGTCGTCGACCACGCGAACATCGGTGTCGTATGCCGGCCGGCCGCACGAGAGAAGAAGCTCAGGGTCGGATTCGATACCGTGCACCACGTCTTCAGCGGTCAAGACAGTGACGACGCTGGTCGTTTCGCCGAGCCCGTATCCCTGAATGACGATGGGACCGAACACCTTTACCGCGTCGCGCAACCGTTGTGGAGAAATCGGCGCTGCGCCTACGCCGATGCAGCGCAGAGAGCTCAGGTCGACGTCGGTAACCGACGGATGGTCCATCAGCAAGTTGAGCATCGTCGGGACCACCATGGTGGTGGTGATCCGCTCACGTTCGATGGTCTGCAGGAACGTCCTCGTGTCCCATGCCGGCAGGATCACCACTGCGGCGCCCCTGGCGAACATTCCGAGCATCACCATGCCGGAAGCGTGTGTGATCGGGCCGGGGGCGAGGTAGCGATCACCAACAGTCGGCGCGCCTTCGGGGCTCATCAGTCGCTTGCGCATGTTCGCCAAGCGGTTGCCGTGACTCTGGACCGCAGCCTTGAGCTTGCCGGTGGACCCGGATGTGTAGTTGAGGACAGCCGGGGCGTCAATGTCGACGTCCACCTCGACGTTGTCTTCGCTGCCCCTTGTCGTCAGTTCGTGATAACTGTCCGCGCCGGGAGTCGAAGTGCTGTAGTCGATCACCCTGCAGTTCAGCCCTGCGTCGGCGACGACCTTCAGCGCCATCTCGGCATGGGCGGGGTCGACGAAGAGGACACGCACATCGGCGTCGGCGAGGATATGCCCGAGTTCGTCGGCGCCCAGTCGTGCGTTGATCGGCACCCTGACGAACCCTCCCTTGTACAAGGCCATTTCGGTCACTACGAGTTCCCCGCAGTTTCCGGCAAAGGTTCCGATCATGTGTCCGGGCCGTGTCCCGGTCACTGCGAGAGCGGACGCGAGACGGTTTGCGGCCGTATCGAGCTCGCTGTAGGTCCACCGGCCTTCGCCGCAGACAAGGGCTTCGAGATCGGGGTAGTAGCTGGCGCTTCGGGCGAGATAAGTACCGAGGTTCATGGACATCTCCAGAGAAAATCGACATCACGAATGTTAATGGACAGTCTGTCTATATTCGATCGTCCTGTCAATGTTGAACTATGCTTCGTACAACAGTGCGAAGGAAGGGAACCCAATGCCTCCAGAAGACAGACGTGTCCGGCGTACCCGACGATTGCTGCGGGATGCCTTGGTCTCGCTCGTTCTGGAACGGGGATATGCCGGGATCACCGTCGAAGACATCACGGACCGTGCAGATTTGGGTCGGGCGACGTTCTACAGTCACTACACCGACAAAGACGATTTGCTCGGTCAAGTCGTGTCCGATCTGGCCGATGACCTGCAAGAGCGGCTCGGTCCACTCATTCCCGCCTCTTCGATCGGATTCACCGGCAAGCCTGTGCTCGAGATGTTCAGGCATGCCGCTGAGGAACGTGACGTCTACCGTGTGATCCTGCGTGGTGAGGGGGATGGCAAGGCGCTGCGAAAGTTCGTCGAAGACCGCAGCGTCGCCGCTGTGCGGATATTTTCCGCACGGGCAGAAGCGCTCGGGGTTACTCCGCGAATCGACATCGAAGTACTCTCGCGGGCATGGGTGGGTGAACAGATCGCGGTCATGCAGTGGTGGCTCGAGTCCGACCCGCCACCGCTGACGCCGGAAGAAGTCACCGAGATGCTGCTCGAACTTTCGTTGCGGGGACGCTACTGGTCTTCGGGTTTCGACGGCGAATTGAAATCCGAATAGCCGCTGTCACGTCTCGCCGTTGCCGCGGCGGCTTCGTCGAGAACCGACTCGGTGTGCTCGCCCACGTATGGAGTCGGAAGTCGAAAACTGTTCAGTCCCAAGCTGAATTGCGCCGGGAATCTCATCTGGGGCCAGCTTTCTCCGTTTTCGGTCGCGACCTCGCTGAACAGGTTTCGAGCGACGACATGGGGATCGCTCATCAGTTGTCCGGCGTCGGTGAACACCGGCGCCCATGGGGCATTGATCGCAGTCAACGATCTTTCCCACCACTCGTATGTGTGCGTACCGAAGGTGGTGACCAGGAGTTCCCGCAACTCGGCCTTGTGCTGTGTTCGGGTCCATCGATCGTCGTAGCGCAGTGTGTTCAGTGCTGGAAACTCAGCGCTGAATGCTGTGCGGAACTCGATCCAGAACCTGTCTTCGAAAGTGGCAAGTGAAAGCAAGCAACCGTCGGAAGTCTCGAAAATGTCGTTGTCTCCCTGGACGGTCGGTGAATCGGTAGGGTTCTCGATATCGCGGATCATGAGCGCGAAAGGCGCGCACCACGCGGTTGCAGCCTCGGCGAGGGAAATGTCTATGTGTTGTCCCCGTCCGTGCTTGTCCACGCTGGCGAGAGCAACCGAGATGGACAGTGCTGCGTACATCGAACCCACCAGATCACCGGCCCGGATACCAGGGCGAGTGACGACTCCGTCGGTGCACCCGGGAACTGCGAAAAAGCCGGAAAGGCCGAGGAAGTTCAATTCGTGCCCCGGCTTGTCGGCATAGGGTCCGGACTGCCCGTAACCGGTGATCGAACATAATACGATGCGTGGGTTGGCTTTTCGAAGTACGTCGTAGCCGAGTCCCATGCCTGCCAGTACCTGTGGCCGGAACCCCTCGACCACTGCATCTGCAGTCTCGACCAGTCGAAGGAACGTCTCGCGATCGGATTCGAGACGGAGATCGAGCGCGATCGATCGCTTGTTCCTGTTCAACGAGGCCATCCGTTCACCAGCTGCCCGCGTGGGATCAGGTCGCTTCGGGTTCTCGACCTTGACCACGTCGGCGCCCAGATCTGCGAGCAGCGTCGTCGCAAACGGGCCGGGCAGAAGGCGAGAGAGGTCGAGAACGCGCTTGCCGTGTAAGAAACTCCATTCCGACGTGTTGTCGCTGTCCATGTTCACACTCCGAAGGCTGTCGAGGCAGTGGCCGATAGCGCCAAACCCTCATCGGCATGGCGTTGTCCGTAGCTGCTGGATCCCAGGATGATCAACCTGATCGATAATTGGCAGACTATCGATTAATGAACAGGATGTCTACGAATTGATTGCGGCGAGGTTTTGTTCTGCTTTGTCGACGCGACGCTCAGCAACACGGAGTTCCTTCTCGGATTCTCGAACCGCAGCGTCACTGGTCTTCTCGGCGTTCCGTGCGAACTGCCGTTGCTGCTCAGCGTGCTCGAGTTCGGTGCGCAGTTCTTCAACGCGCCGTTCGACGTCGGAAAGCGTCGTTCTGGCTTCCTGGAGTTCGGCGGTCTCGGACTTCACCCGGCGGCGGATCTCGTCGGCCTGCGCCGTGGCTTCCTTCAATTCTGCTTTTGCTCTGGCTTGTTCGGCCTTCGGTTCCGGAGTTTTCGACTTCGGAGTCGTCGGCTCTTCAATCGCGGCGTGCTGCGGTGATTTCTCATTCACCACGGCGAGCCCGGCGGGTCCGAAACCGCTGTAACTCGCCGCGGTCACGACCCGTCCGAGTCGAACCTGCGCGGCAGTCTCCTCATCGGCCAGAGCGGCATTGAGGGTCTGCGCGACATCACGTAAAGCATCCTCGCCGACGCTTTTTCCCCGTGAAGCCGCGATATCACCGGATTTGTGGGCGAGACTCCGCACCACCTGCTGCCTCTGTGTCGTCAGCCGTCGCAAGTCCGGGCCCGAGAGATGGCGTTGAGCGTCGCGTAGCGATTCGCCAAGCGCGAGAAGTGCATCCAGATCCTCTGGTGCATCGCGCGAGATGAGATTGACCAACCACCCCACGGTGGTCGGCTTCCGAAGTTTGCCGATTTCCGCGGCCAATGTGCGGTCGTTGTCCTCCCGGGCGGCCTTCACATGATGTGTACGTGCCTCGACGAACTCGCCGGGGTCGAGCCCGTACAGTTCGTTGGCGACATCATCGAGGGTCACGTATCCATATTGGCACTCGGAACGGTTACATGTGGCAAGGCGGAAGGTATCGCACGGTAGGTACTCCGCCGGGACCGTCCAGGCGAACCTCGGCGTCGACCTGGTAGACCTCGGCTATCAGGTCAGCGGTGAGGACCTCGGTCGGGCTTCCGTGGGCAACGATGGATCCCCGGTTCAGCATCACTATCGAATCGCAGAACATGGCGGCCAGATTCAGATCGTGCAATGCCATGATCGTGGTGGTGGGGAGGCGTCGCACGAGCGCGAGCAATTCGAGTTGATGGTTGATGTCCAGGTGATTGGTCGGCTCGTCGAGTAGCAACTCATGAGGTTCCTGAGCGAGGGCGCGCGCGATCTGGACGCGTTGGCGCTCCCCTCCGGACAGGGTGTGCCACGACCGGTCCAGCATGCCGGCGAGGTCGGTGTGTTCGATCGCTGCCCGAACGGCGTCGCGATCGGAATCCGACTGCCCACCCCACAGTCCGCGGTGAGGTGTGCGTCCGAGTTCGACTACCTCCGCGACCGTCAGATCGATCTCGGTGTTGCTGTGCTGATCAACGGTCGCGATCCGACGCGCGATGTCGCGGCGTTTCCAGTCGGACAACGGGGTTCGGTCCAGGGTCACGACACCGGATGTCGGACGATTGTGCCCGGCAAGCAGTTTCAGCAGCGTCGATTTCCCCGAACCGTTGGGGCCGAGAAGCCCCACCGTACTTCCGGTTGTAGGCGAGACGTCGAGGTCGTCGACTATGAGCGCCCCGCCGACCCGCCAACTGACGCCGGTAGCTTCGAGTGTCATGGCCTGGCCTTCCGTCTCCAGAGGATGACGGCAAACGCAGGCACACCGACCAGCGCGGTCACCACACCGGCCGGGAGTTCCTGCGGCGCAATGGCTGTGCGTGCCACAGCGTCGACCCAGACAAGGAAGATGGAGCCGATCAGTGCGGACGCGGGCAGGAGTCGGCGGTGGTTCGAACCGACGAGAGCCCGCGCCGCGTGCGGGAGGACCAGGCCCACGAAGCCGATGGCACCTGCGACGCTCACGATCACCGCGGTCATCAAGGCCGTTGCCAACAACAGGGTCACACGCACCCGCCACACGTTCACCCCCAGCGACGACGCCGCGTCCTCGCCGAAGGCAAAGGCGTCGAGTGCGCGGGAGTGAGTCAGACAGACCACGAGGCCGACTGCGACCACCGCAGCGCAGAGTGCGACGTCGAGCCAGTCGGCGCCGCCGAGTGAGCCCAGGAGCCAGAACATCACGCCGCGGGTCTGCTCGGGATCGGCCGAGGTGATGACGATGAACGAGGTGAGCGCGGAGAACAGTTGGGTCGCGGCGACACCGGCCAGGATCACCCGATCCGGCGTGCCGCCGGCCGCATGGGCGAGCAGCAACACAAGGGCGAAGGAGATCACCGCGCCGATGAAGGCGCCGCTCGACAAGCCGATCACTCCCGACCCGACTCCGAGGATCACGATCAGTACGGCACCGGTCGAGGCGCCGGACGAGATACCGAGGACAAACGGATCGGCCAGCGGATTGCGAAGCAGCGACTGCATGATCGCACCGCACAACCCGAGACCGGCACCGCAGAGCGCGGCGAGCAGGGTGCGCGGCAGACGGAGGTCCCACACGATGCCGTCACGGATAGGGGTGACGTCCGCCGCGGTACCGCCGAGATGGCCGACGACAATCGAAGCCACCTCACCGACCGACAGACCGGCCGGCCCCAACGTGATGGCAACGGCGGCTGATCCGGCCAGCGTGACAACACCGATCACCCACAGCAGGGTGACGGTCGTCGGGTTGTCACGCAGCCGAACTCTTGTCGTCATCTCACGCCGTAGACCACGTAGTCGTCGAACAGTTGCCAGACCGTCCCCGACTCCCGAAAACCTGCTTGCGCGAGCGCCGCCAACTGGAAGTCGACGGCCGTGGGCGCGGTGGCGTCACGTCCGGCGAATCTGCGCTCACGCTCGTCGGTCAGTGCCCCGATGCCGTGAGTGGCCCGCAACTCGTCCCACCAGCTCTCCCACTCGGGAGCGCCCGCAGCAAAGGCGGAGCGTTGCGTCTGCTCGTCGTGAGCCTTCGCCCATCGCCCGATGACAGGGAAGCGGCCGTCGAAACGAAAGTGATCACCATTGAGCAGAACGCCGGCAGGGCTCAGCAGTTCGCGGCATTGCCGATACACCTCGACGAGCTGCTGCGGTTGCAACCAGTGCAGCGCGGTTGTCGACACTATCGCCTGAACCGGCGCAGCCACCGAATTCGGCCAATCGGCTTCCGCCAGGTCTGCGTCGATCAGCTGCAGTCGGTCACCGAAACGCGTCGACGACTGGCGGGTGAGCTCCAGCAGCATCGGGTCGTAATCGATCCCCACAACGCTCGCATGCTCGAACTTTTCGAGAATCCGGGCGCTCAGTGAACCCGGCCCGCAGGCCAGGTCGACAACCGTGAACGGGGCGTGCGCGTGCTGCAATTCGAGGACGTCGAGAATCACGTCGAAGCGCTTCTCACGGTCGGCGATGTATGCCGCCTGCTGGTCGTCCCACCGACGCACCAGTTCACTGATCTGCGCGGACATCTAGACCACACCCAACTGGCGCAGCCCGTCGGAGAGCTGTTCGATGCCACCGACATTGCGAATCGAGGGATCCATCGTCGTTCCTTCGAGGATGATGTAACGCTTGTTCTTCACTGCGGTGAGCTTGCTGGCGACCGGGTCCGATTCGAGGAACGCGATCTTGTCTGCGGCACTGTCGCCGTCTCCACCGCGGTCGAGATCTGCGAGCACCAGCACGGTCGGGTCTCGATCGAGCACACTCTCCCAACCGATTTCGGGCCAATACTGCTTGTTGTCGTCGAAGGCGTTCTTCGCACCCACCGCGTCGGTCATGATTCCCGGTGCACCGCAGCACCCGGCGAAGTACGGAGTCTTCGTGGCTGCGTACCACCACGCCAGCGTCACGTTCTCAGCTCCCAGTGCCGCCGTGGCGGTGGCCGCGCGATCCTTCAAACTCTCGGTGAGCTCGACACCTTTGTCCTTGGCATCGAAAAGTGTTGCCACGTCGTCGATTTCGTCGTACAAGTCGTCGAGCGTGAGGGCCTTGCTCTGCTCGGCATCCTGACCGGTGCACTCGCTGGGTGACTGATATGTCGCGACACCGAGGTCGGTGAACTTGATCCGGTCGGCGATGCCCTCCGAGGTGAACGTGTAGTTGAACGTCGTGTAGACCATGTCCGGTTCGCGTTCGAGGACACTTTCGAATGACGGGAACTCGGTGTCGAACGCCTGGACCTGACCACGCGCCTCGCGCAGTTCGGGGAGGACATCGTCATCGCTCATGGCGTACCCGGCCATCCGGTCCTGCACTCCCAGCGCGAACAGCATCTCTGCTGCAGGTTGATTTACCGCGATTGCCCGTTCGATCGGTCGCTCCACCGTGACGTCTCGGCCACAGTTCTGGACTGTCACGCGCGATTGTTCGGAAGAGTTGGATTGTCGGGCAGCACTGTCGTCGGAGGAGCAGGCAACCAACGACGCGCTCAACAGGGCAGCGACGGCGGCGGCGGGTAGGCGAAGTCTGGACAGACGCATGGAATCTCGTTCTCGCAGGGGCTCGTTCGCGGAGCCCGTTACCGTGTGAACAGGCGCCTGTTGACCCCTGCTGCCAGCCGGTATTCGGACTCGAGATCGCCCCACCCGAGCGCCTTCCCAGATTCTCATCCAGTGGCGTAAGCCCGGGCGGTCACCCTCACCGCTGCGCGTCAGTTCCGGATTCACACCGGATTCCCTGACCCCCTGTGTGGAGGTCCGCTGGCACAGAGGAACTTATCACCGCAGTGCACTGCCGGTCAGGTCGGCTGGTGTGAGGCAATCAGATCTCGATGGCCAGGTCGTCGATGTCGGTGAGGGTTCCGCCGTCGGCGAGGATGCGCTCGTAGTTCTCGCGCCGACGGAGGTCGATTTCGGTGTTGCTGACGCCCTGCTTCCAGTATCCGAATATCGCGACGTCGTCCTTGTCGAGTCCGACGGTCGAGCGAAAGTGCTTCCGGATTGCGCGCATCTCACTGCGTTCACCGGCGCCCCACACGACGTAGCTCTCGGGATCGGTGAGCTCGCGCGCCCGTACTGACAGCGGGCCTTCGGGCTCGGTGAGATCGACGCTGACGCGGTGAAGTTCCAGGCCGGGGAGGGCGGGCAGTTCGGCGAAGGCGACCGCGTCATCTGTTGTGACCCAGCCGATTCCGACGACGTCGGTAGGTAACTGCTCGATGATCGAGTGCAACGCGGGTATTGCGGTGCCGTCCAGAAAAAGTGCGATACGTCGACCAGGAACATCAGGGATCAAGAAGTGTGGCCGCGGACCGGTGAGGCCGAAGGTGTCACCGACGGCCAACGCTGCTGCCCACCTCATCATCGGACTGGTCTGTCCGTGCAGGACCACATCGACGACGATCGATCCGCTCGCTGAATCGTAGGAACGCACCGTGTACACGCGCGAAGCGTCGTCGAAGGCCGGCCCGAGATTCATGCGTACGGTCACATTCGGGCGTGACCAGGTCGGATCGTCGGTCGACTCCGTCAAACGAGCCGTGATCCGCAGCAGGTGATCGCTCGGTCGCTCCAGTGCTTCGACGATCGCGAGAACGTCGTTGAGTCCGCGATTGTGGTCAGCGGTCCGTAGGACGGTCGTCGGGGGAGTTGTTGTGCGCGAGGCGTCTGCATGTGTCATCGACTGTGCTCCTGGATCGGGTTTTCGGGATGCCGCCAGGTTAGTGCTACCTAAGTCGAGCGAGTTGTCCAGAAGTGACATCTGATTACCTGAATGATTCGGGTCTCGAAACGACGCGGTTGAGCGAGTGGTGCCGGCGCTGCTACCGTGCCTGTGATGTCCATACGCCGCTGTTCTCTCGCTTCCGGCCGTGCACTGCGCACGGCCCGATTCGGCGTAGCGACTTTCCGACGTGGGCGTAAGGCGATCGACCGCCGCCCGTCCGGTCTTGTCTGGATCGAAAGAGCCTTGGCCGCACCGGCCGGATCCGTCTGACATTCGCCACTTCGGCGAGCATTGCCTCGCCGAGATTTCGCAGTGCCACACCTGTTGCAGTGCTGCGCATTTCCCGTACCTGAGATTTCTCGCGGGTGAGTTGTGAGTGTCGGCGCCACCGAGCCTGGAATGCCAGCCAACTCGTTTTCGTGAAAGGTACACAGCAATGAATCGTTTCGAAGGTCGTCGTATTCTCGTCACCGGCGCAGGATCTGGAATCGGGCAGGCCACCGCGCTGCGGTTGCTCGCCGAAGGTGGCCGCGTGGTCGCTGCCGACATCTCCGAGCAGGGTTTGGCGAACACCCGGAAATCGGCAGAACATGCTTCGACGGAGGATCGCCTCGACACCCTCGTCGTCGATATCGGTGACGAGGGTTCCGTCATCAGGGTTGTGGGTCAGGCGATTTCGTCCCTCGGGGGATTGGACGTACTGGTCAACGCCGCCGGGATACTGCGTGGTGGGCACACCCACGAGACCTCGCTGGACCTGTGGAATCAGGTGCTCTCCGTGAATTTGACGGGCACTTTCCTCGTTACCCGCCAGGCACTGCCGGCTCTCCTTGCCACCGGCAACGCAGTCGTGGTGAATTTCAGTTCCACCTCCGCTGCCTTCGCGCACCCGTACATGGCCGCGTATGCCGCAAGTAAGGGAGGAATCCAGTCCTTCACTCACGCACTGGCTCTCGAATACGGCAAGCAGGGTCTGCGTGCCGTCGCGGTGGCTCCGGGCAGTGTGAAGAGCGGGATCACCGACACTACGGCGTCGTACTTGCCGGAAGACACCGACTGGTCGCTCTTCGGCAAGTTGTCACCGATTCTGAGCACTGATCTGGAGTCCGGTGGTGCCCCCATGGCCGGGCCGGAAAGTGTTGCGGGAGTTATCGCGATGTTGGCATCCGACGATGGTGCCTTCATCACTGGCACGGAGATCCGGATCGACGGCGGCACGCACGCCTGATTCTGCGTCCGTCTGACGGCCCGCACAGGCAGGCCGTCAGACGCGAGCCGTCATTCTCGCGAGCGAGTGATGGCGGGGACGACGTAGGACTGATCGAGCACGGCGGGCGAAGGTTCGTACATTCTCAGTACCGGTCGGAAATCCCCGCGCGGTGCGGGCAGCCAGTTTGCCTTCGCCGTGGGATCTTTCGGCTCCTCGTAGCTGATCGTGATCGTCAACGCACCGTCGGCGTCGTGGACGATTCCTGGAGTGCGGTCGCCGATCGAGTATCGGTCGACGGGGTTCGCCACGAGGAAGAAGTCCGGCACCGAGTACATCGTCAGCGACCAGAAGGCGCTCACCGGCGGAGTGGGGTCGAGTCTTATTGTGTAGGTGTGAGTTCCGTTCAACTGCTCGCCCTGATCGTCGACGTAGGTCATTATGTACGCCGCTTCGTAAGGGTGGTTGCCCCACAGCCCGCCCTTGGCAGCCGCGGCGCGTTCGACGATGCGCAACTTGGGATCGGCGATCTTGAATTGTGGATCGTCGATTGTGCCGACCTCGAAGTAGTCGAGGTTGTAGTCGAAGGCGTGGAATGTGAGCTTCCATCCGTTGACTTCGGGGCTGGAGCCTTTCGTGAGGGCCTCGAGCAGGTTCTTCTCACCGATCGTCAATCCGTCAGCCAACGCGGCTGCCCCGTCGGCAGAGAGTGAAGCGGCAGAGCGTGAGCTATAGGGAGAGGCCCCGGGCTCGTCGATTCCGATCGGGGAGAAGGAATCCTGGAGTTCTCGATCGCGTGGGGCCGGCGGAAACGCCTGTGACCAGATGCGGAGTTTCTCGAGGAACAGGAGGTCCTGGCTTACCCCGGGTTCGGGCACTGGGAGACCCGCCGAGTTTCCGGTGGAGTCGACGACGGTCAGCGTGGTGGCGTCCTGCAAGGCGTGCACCGCAGGGAGGTCGTCGTCGCCACCGCATGCCCAGCGGCCCACGATCGACGCAATGTTCGTGGGAAATCTGATCACCGTGGTCTGGTCCGCCGGGGTTCCCGTCCAGGTGGGTGGGACGAGAAGGAAGTCTCCGCTCTTCGTGCCGGTGGCCCGATGCCCGACGTAAGCGAAATTGTTTGTCCAGGCGTCCACGAACTGGAGGACGTAGTAACGGCCATCGGTATCGGGGACGTGCAGCGCAACGGGGCCGACAGAGAGGTCGATCTGCGCCATGGAGTACACGGTGTCGTTGTTGATCGTGACGAAAGTGTCTGCCGGCCCGGCCAGTGTGCGGGCGTGGCTGAAGGTGTTGAAAGGTGCGGCGGGGTTCGCTCCGACACCGTTGTGAACATACCGATGGACCTGGTCGAGATTGAAAACGAGGGGAAATCCGTAGATATACGCCTGAGCTGCAAGCTCGGTGCGACTGGTGTCTGTCATCTCTGCCCTCTCGTCGTGCACGTCGGTTCGAAGTCCACCCTGCGGGAACCCTGCCGTCGGGGCATCACCCGCCGAGGGTGACGACGGTAGAGGGAGAAGACATGTCGGATCAGGAGAGTGCGGCATTGGTCGCTGTCGCAGACGAGTGGAACGTCGCGATGTGCTCGAACGACGCCGAACGGATCGGCGATTTCATGGCAGACGACTGGGTGATCGTCTCGGAATCCGGAGTGTCGACCAAAGCGGAGTTCCTGGGTTTCGTGGCCTCGGGCGACCTGACTCATTCGGCGATGGACCGCGTCGGGAGCGCTCGCGTGCGTTTCTTCGGTGACGTCGCACTGTTCACCACGCGGATCGTCAATACCGCGCACTACGGCGGCAGACAATACGACGCCGACGAGTGGACCACCGACGTGTTCGCGCGGCGAGACGGTCGTCGGTGCTGCGTGTTGAGCCACATCACGCCGGCGGTCGAGGCGAAGATCGAGGACGTGGAACTATGACGTAGAGATAAGAGAAAGGCTGATGTTTTAACGGTGACACTATTGGGTAGTAATACGAGTTTCGCATTTATGAATGTATTTATCGGATTTATCGATTGTGAAGTTTCTGTAGTAGCGTCAGTTGAGTAGATCATTTTGATACGCATACCGGATGAGGTTCTCACATGATTGTTCTCGGCATTATTCTGGCGTTGATCGGCTTTTTCACGGGGTTGAGCATTCTGACCACCGTCGGCATCATCTTGGTCGTCGTAGGTGCAGTTTTGTCCATCCTCGGTGCTACCGGGCGCGCAGTGGGCGGACGAAAAGTCTGGTATTGATCAATACTGCGCGAGTAGCTGAAAAAGCGGTACCCGATCTCTTCGGAGATCGGGTACCGCTTTTTGTGCTCCAACTGGTTTTCGGTCTCTCTACCCCAAATTATCGATCTGAGCGGCATCGGGTAAACATGAAGGATGCTTTCTCGAGACCATGACGAAGAGAAATCTGCCGAGCGATTCAGATTCCCTCGCAGATGGAATCAGGTTGACGAATCGCGCCGCGGTTTGGTGTTGGCGTGGGTGGCCTTCACGTTGACGTTCGGCGGAGCACGTCTGGTGACGTGGTTGATCCAGATCGACACCAGGGACGTCGGCGACATCAGCGCCGGTGGCACTCATCTGCATCACTATCTATGGGGAATTCTGCTGTTGGCCGGGGTGGCGATCTTCGGACTCGTAGACCGAAGCCCTCGCGCAAGAACATGGATGGGCATCGCGTTGGGCATCGCACTCGGGCTCATCGTCGACGAGGCTGCGTTACTGATCACTCTCGACGACGTCTACTGGCAGAGCGACGGTTGGCCCAGCATCGCCATCGCTGTGTCGATCATCGGAGTGGTAGGAACCGGTCTCGCGCTGACCCGAAGCGGAGCGGAGAAGCCTCGAGGTTGATCCGGCCACGGCACGGGTACTCACTCCCGTGCCGGGAAGTCGCGCGGATCGTGAGGTGGCTTGAATGGATCCCAGTTCCGCGGACACCTCACCGGACTCCGACAGTGAAGTCAAAGCTGCAGATCCGATGGCGGAAGCCGAACGTGAAGCCGCAGCATTGGCGACGCCCGTCCGGCCGCTGGGCGAACCGGGGCCGAGATTCGATCGTCGTTCACCGTTCTTCATCGGTCTGAGCGCGGCGGCCGGTGTTGCCGTGACGTACGCGGTGATCGAAGTGCTCCTGGCGGCGCGAGGCATGCTGATCCTGATCGTGGTCGCGCTGTTTCTCGCGGTGGGCATCGAACCGATGATCGTCTGGCTGGAGCGGAGACATTTCCGGCGCTGGATCGCAGTCACCGTGGTACTCCTCGGAATTGCAGTGATGTTGGCGCTGTTTCTGGTTGCTGCGATCACCCCGCTGGTCGAGCAGGGACGTCAGTTCGCATCACACGCTCCCGAACTTCTGACACACATTCGTGACCGGTATCCGATCGTCAGCGACCTCGACGAGAAGTATCACCTCGAGGAGCACCTCACCACCCAACTGGACGGTTCGGGGTCTGCGCTCGCGACGGGTTTGCTCGGAGCGGGGCGGGCGGTGTTCAGCGCAGTCGCCGACGCTGGAATCGTTGCTGTACTGACGACGTACTTCTTGATCGACTACCCACGAATCCGCACGAATCTGTATCGGCTGGTGCCACATTCGCGGCGGCCACGAGCAATCGCCATCGGTGATCAGATACTGGCAGGTGTGGGTGGGTACGTCCTCGGCAATGTTCTGATCTCCGTGATCACCGCAGTGTGCACCTTCGCGTGGTTGTTGATCTTCGACGTGCCGTATCCGTTGATCCTGGCGCTGCTGGTCGCTCTGCTCGATCTGATCCCGATAGTCGGTTCCACGATCGCAGGGGTTGTCGTCGCCCTGGTCTCCCTGACAGTCTCTGTCCCAACGGCATTGGCGACAGTTGCGTTCTTCATTGCGTTACGTCTGCTCGAGGACTACCTGCTCGTTCCGAAGATCATCGGGAAGACGGTGGCGGTCCCGGCACTGGTGACCGTTGTCGCGGTTCTGTTGGGTGGAGCGTTGCTCGGTATTGTCGGTGCGTTGCTGGCGATTCCGGTCGCTGCGGCCTTGCTGCTGCTTGCAAGGGAGACGCTCTTTCCGCGCCTCGACGCTTCTTGACCGGCTTCTATCGGACGCTTCGCGCGCGACGCCGAGAACCAGGATTCGGCTTGGGGCACATCCGAGTCGGGATGGTTTCTCCCTCGGCGGTGATACGGAATACCGAGACTTTCTCGCTACAACCGTGATTCAGATCGACCGCGTATGCGATTGCGGCGCGATCCGAGACGAAATCTTCCATCACCGTTGTACCGTCCGGTAGTTCGATTCTGTAGTTTTCCATGACTTACACAACCTTCTTTCGCTAAGACGATCCTACCCGGCTCGAGAAGTGGCAAACCCGTGGAACACAACGTGCGACAGTCGTCTTCGTGCCTTGCCGGTGCAATGTTTCGACACCTCGCCTGCTGGGTAGTGAGAGTCGGTCAGCCGCTCAGGCGGTACGTATCGAACCACGGAGGATCCGCGCAATGAGCGCAGTATCGAAAGCGATGTACAAGCCACTCTCACTGGCGACCAGCGTCCTGGGCGGCATCTTGGCCGGCGCTGTCTTCCAGCAGGTGTGGAAGCGCATCGGTGACGACAAGAATGCGCCCGAGCCCAAAGACTTGAGCAGGTCGAGCAAGGAAGTCCTGATCGCCGCAGCCCTGCAGGGAGCCATCTTCGCTGTTGTGCGAGCCGCAGTGGATCGCGCGGGGGCAAAGGGCTACCGGGCCCTTGCTCATGAAGATCCTCGGTAGGAACGCCCGGTTCGGTTCGAGTTCAGTCGACGACGGCCGCGATTGCCTCGATCTCGACCAGTTGATCGTCGTAACCGAGAACGGTCACACCCATCAGAGTGCTCGGGGCGTCGTGATCACCGAACGCGTCGCGGACTACCTCCCACGCCGCAACGAGGGCGGCTTGATTGCTCGACGCCACCAGGACGCGGGTGTTGATCACGTCGGTGATGGACGCGCCCGCGTCCGAGAGAGCTGTTCTCAGGTTGTCGACGGCCTTGGCTGCCTGTCCTGCGTAGTCACCGATGGCGGCAGTAGAGCCGTCCTCGTTCAACGGGCAGGATCCGGCCAGGAAGATCAGTCGGGCCTCGGCGGGAGCCGTTGCTGCATAGGCATATTCAGCCACCGAAGAGAGTGACGTGGAACGGATCAGAGTTACCGACTTCGACATTATTTCCCCAAGGAATAGTAAAGTTTTGCAGCGAGTCTTTCACAGCACGCCAGGGGTTGCCAATTCATCGTCGGACCCATCCATTCAGTCGGCAGCTACGAATGACTGTCAATGAGCCGAGAAGAAGAGCACACAGCACCTGTCGACGAGTGGCTGACGACCAAACAGGTTGCAGCACTGTTCCACGTCGACAGGACCACGGTGTCCAGATGGGCGAGGGAGGGCAAAGTCGGCACTCTGAGAACGCTTGGCGGGCATCGGAGGTACCGGCGATCGGAGATCGAGACGTTGCTGCGTAACCGCTCGACGACGCTCGATCACCAATAACCTCCGGCACGAAACAGACAGGTCGCCGAGCATGATGAGGGCTCGGCGACCTGTCTGGTCAGCAGGAAGTAATTACGCCTTGGGGACGCGGATGATGAGTGCGTCGCCTTGTCCGCCGCCGCCGCAGAGTGCGGCTGCGCCGATGCCGCCGCCGCGGCGTTGCAGTTCGAGGGCGAGGTGCAGGGCGATGCGGGCGCCGGACATGCCGAGGGGGTGGCCGACGGCGATGGCGCCGCCGTTGACGTTGACCTTGGCGGGGTCGAGGCCGAGTTCGCGGGTGGAGGCGATCCCGACGGCGGCGAATGCTTCGTTGATTTCGACGAGGTCGAGGTCGGTGGGGTCGATGCCTTCCTTCGCGCAGGCTTTGGCGATGGCCCGGGCGGGTTGGGATTGGAGGGTGGAGTCGGGTCCGGCGACGACGCCGTGGGCGCCGATTTCCGCGATCCAGGTCAGGCCGAGTTCTTCGGCTTTGGTTTTGCTCATCACGATCACGGCGGCGGCGCCGTCGGAGATCGGGGAGGCGGAGCCGGCGGTGATGGTGCCGTCCTTGCTGAACGCGGGACGCAGTTTGCCGAGGGATTCGGTGGTGGTGTCGGCGCGGATGCCTTCGTCCTGGGCGAAGACGATGGGCTCGCCCTTGCGTTGGGGGATGGAGACGGGGACGACTTCGTTGTCGAAGAGGCCGTCTTTCCAGGCGCGGGCCGCGTTCTGGTGTGAGGCGGCGGCGAAGGCGTCCTGCTCGGCGCGGGTGATGTGGGCGGTTTCTTGTTGGTTGACCTGTTCGGTGAGCAGGCCCATGGCCTGGTCGGTGAAGATGTCGTGGAGGCCGTCGTAGGCCATGTGGTCGCGGAGGGTGACGTCGCCGTATTTGAAGCCTTCGCGGCTTTTTTCGAGCATGTGGGGTGCGCGGGACATCGATTCCTGCCCGCCGGCGACGACGATGTCGAATTCGCCGGCGCGGATGAGTTGGTCGGCGAGGGCGATGGCGTCGATGCCGGAGAGGCACACTTTGTTGATGCTCAGGGCGGGGACGTTCATGGGGATGCCGGCGGCGACGGCGGCTTGGCGGGCGGGCATCTGGCCGGCGCCGGCGGTGAGGACCTGTCCCATGATGACGTAGTCGACCTGTTCGGGTGCGACTCCGGACTTGTCGAGGGCGCCCTTGATGGCGATGCCGCCGAGGTCGGACCCGGAGAGGTCTTTCAACGATCCGAGGAGTCGACCCATCGGGGTACGAGCTCCCGCGACAATCACAGTGGTCGTGTCGGTCATGCCAGTTCAACTTTCAGTTCGGTGCCGGTTGCGGCGACTACGTCTTCGACGCTGACATCGGGGGCGAGTTCACGCAGGACGAGTGGGCCTTCGTCGCTCACGTCGATGACGGCGAGGTTGGTGATGATCCGATTCACCACGCCCTGGCCGGTCAGGGGCAGGGTGCACGCGTCGACGATCTTGGGGTTGCCGTCGCGGTCGTTGTGCTCCATGACGACGATGACACGCCGGGCACCGTGGACCAGGTCCATTGCGCCGCCCATGCCCTTGACCATCTTGCCGGGGACCATCCAGTTTGCGAGGTCACCCGTCTTCGACACCTGCATACCGCCGAGGACTGCGGTGTCGATGTGGCCGCCGCGGATCATCCCGAACGAGAGGGCCGAATCAAAATATGCTGCACCGGGGTTGACGGTCACGGTCTCTTTGCCGGCGTTGATGAGGTCAGGATCGACGTTGTCCTCGGTGGGATACGGTCCGGTGCCGAGAATTCCGTTCTCCGAGTGCAGGACCACACGAACGTCCGAGCCCAGGTATCCGGGAATCAGTGTGGGAAGGCCGATTCCGAGATTGACGTACTCCCCGTCGATCATCTCTGCAGCCGCCCGCGCTGCCATCTGCTGGCGCGTCCAACCCGTCACTGTCACTGGTGCGGTCATCGTGAGGTTCCTTCCGAAGCGCTGACGGTTCGCTTTTCGATTCGCTTGTTCTGAGGGCCGGTGTGCACAATTCTCTGCACGAAGACTCCGGGCAGGTGCACCGATGCCGGGTCGATTTCACCGGGCTCGACCAGACGTTCCACCTGCGCGATGGTGACCCGTCCCGCCATCGCGGCGAGCGGGTTGAAGTTCATCGCGGTCTTGTCGAACACGAGGTTGCCGTCGGTGTCTCCGAGAACGGCGTGCACGAGTGCGTAGTCGGCGTTGATCGCCTCTTCCATCACGTAACGCTTGGTTCCGAAGACGCGAGTCTCCTTCGGAGGCGATGCAATAGCGATCGAGCCGTCGGCGTCGTAGCGCCACGGCATTCCGCCGTCGGAGATGGGGCTACCCACTCCGGCCGGTGTGAAGAATGCCGGGATTCCGGTTCCGCCGGCGCGCAGACGCTCAGCGAGCGTTCCCTGCGGCGTCAGTTCCACTTCGAGTTCGCCGGCCAGGTACTGCCGGGCGAACTCCTTGTTCTCACCGACGTACGACGCGGTCACTCGTCGGATACGGCCGGCGCTCAGCAAGATTCCGAGACCGTGATCGTCGACGCCGCAGTTGTTGGAGAACACCTCGAGCTCGGTTGCACTCGTAGCTGCGATCGCGTCGATCAACACGTCGGGGATGCCGCACAAGCCGAATCCGCCGACAGCCAGCGTTGCGCCGTCGACGATGTCGGCGACCGCCTCCGCTGCGGACTCGTACACCTTTGCTGTCATGTTCTCTCCCTGCCAAGCGTTCATTGAGTAGACACTCACTCACTTCGATATCCAGTGAACTATCTCCAGTTCACTGGTTCAAGGAATCTCGAACATCAACCGAGAACTGATCGACTACTGATCGTCTGAAGGAATTTCGTTCATTGAATGGACGCTAGGATGGCTGCATGCCAACTCACGGGCAATCGCCGGCCATGGTCGCGCGGGTGGCTGCACTTCTGCGAGCCCTCGGCGCGTCCGAACCAACGGGCACTTCCACCACGGAATTGGGCAAGGTCACCGGCCTCGCTCGGCCCACTGCGCACCGACTGCTCACGTCCCTGGCTGCCGAAGGACTGGTCGACCGTGACGCACGAACCGGTCGGTGGTCTCTCGGCCCAGAGTTGTACCTCCTGGGGGCGGCGGCCGGAAATCGGTACGACATCACCGACCGGGCCCGCGACGTCGTCGACGAACTTGCCCGGGTCACGGGGGAGAGCGCCTTCCTGTCGGCACGCCGAGGTGACGAGACCGTCTGCATCCTGAGTCAGGAAGGCAGTTTTCCACTGCGATCTCACGTGCTGCACGAGGGGAAGCGATTCCCGTTGGGGGTCGCGTCGGCGGGGCTTGCCATCTTGAGCCATCTACCGACGCGGGATGTCGACGACTATTTCGCCCGAGTGAATCTGGAATCGGAATGGGGTGAGATCCACAGTGAGGCATCAATCCGTGAGCGAATCGAGTCGACGCGTGTCACCGGGTACGCGGTCAATCCAGCCCTCATCGTCGAGGGAAGCTGGGGGATGGGTGCCGCGGTGTTCGATCGCAACGGTCGCCCGGCCTGGGCGCTGAGCCTGACCGGAGTGGAAACACGCTTCCGGCCCGCGCGTCATGCCGAGTTGGGAACGCTGCTCCTCGAGCACGCTCACACACTGTCGAACCGATTGAAAACGCATGCAGTGAACTAACTTTCGGGAACCAGGTCTTGTGCAGTAGTAGTTTTTGCCTTCGTGCGCACATGTGCCTTCTCGCCTTGCGGGCCGAAAAGATGCAAGATTTCCACCACCTGTTCATCGGCAGGCCCGAACCAGTGGGGCTCGGCAGTGTCGAACTCCGCGACTTCCCCGGGGTGTAAGAGAACCTCGTTCGCCCCCAGGATGAGACGCAGATCCCCGGCGAGGACGTAGAGCCATTCGTAGCCGGCGTGGGTGACCAGCTTCGGTGGACGCGGACCGATCACCTGCTTGAAGACCTGCACGCGGCCGGGATAGCGCGTCAACGGAACGACGGCACTGCCGTTCTTGCGTCGGCTCGGGGTGAGATGGACCCGAGGATCGCCCGTAGCGGGGGCGCCGACGAGTTGGTCCAGCGCGACCCGGTGCGCTCGGGCAAGCGGCAACAGCAGATCGAGGGTGGGACGACGCTTCCCCGATTCGAGGCGTGAGAGTGCGCTGACAGAGATGCCGGTGGCTTCGGACAGGCGCTCGAGGGTCAATCCGCGATCGCGTCGGAGCGTGCGCAGTCTCGGTCCGATATCGGTGATCAACTGCTCGAATTCAGCATCCATGCCGTCCATCTTTGCAGTTTCCGCAAAATTCTTACCGACTTCGGACGCTGGAGAGCAACGATCCTTTCGACAGTCGAGTACGGCAGAGCACTTCGAGAGATGGAGTCCGACCATGAAACCTTCGAGCGGGATCGAACCGCAAGTGATCGGACTTGATGCACGGCGGCGATGGGGCATCCTGGCGATCTGCTGCACGAGCCTGTTCGTCGTCGGGTTGGACACCACCATCGTCAACGTGGCCCTGCCGACGATCGGTGAGGGATTTCGCGTGGGAACCCGTGGTCTGGAATGGGTCGTCAACGCATACACACTCGTCCTGGCGAGCTTGCTGATCTCGTCCGGAGCAGTGGCCGATCGTTTCGGCAGGAGACGAGTCTTTCAGATCGGTCTGGTGGTTTTCGGGGTGGCGTCGATTGCCTGCGCGCTCGCTCCGTCCGTCGAGATGTTGATCGCGGCGCGGATCGTCCAAGGCGTCGGCGGGTCGATGCTCAGTCCGGTTGCCTTGGCGATCGTCGTCAACGTGATGACCGACCCGAAGGAGCGGGCCAAGGCAATCGGGGTGTGGGCCGCGGTCTTCGGTCTGAGTATGGCGGCAGGTCCGATCGTCGGCGGCGTGCTCATCGAAAGTTTCGGCTGGCGATCGGTTTTCTGGATCAACGCGCCCGTGATCTTGGCCGTGCTCGCCCTGACTGCTGTGTTTGTACCGGAGTCCCGAGCGCAGCAGTCGCGACGACTCGATCTTCCCGGTCAGTTGCTACTGGTGATTCTTGTCGGCGGGGCGGTCGCCCTTCTGATCGAGGGTCCGCGAATCGGATGGTTCTCTGCCGCGGCTACGGCAGGGTACGTCTTTGTTGCTGCAGCGTTGGCCGCATTCATCCGCGTCGAATCACGCAAGCGCGAGCCACTGATGGATCTGGCACTCTTTCGCCGCAGAACGTTCTCGTCGGCTGTGGTCGGCGCTGTCGTGGTGTTCGTGGCGTTGAACGTGACGCTACTGCTCGGCACGTTCTACTTGCAGCACTCCCGCGGAATGAGTCCGGCACTGGCCGGCGCGATCACCCTTCCGATGGCTGTTGCGGCAACGGTCTGCGCGCCGTTGTCCGGAATACTCGTCGGACGCTTCGGCCCGCGGCGGCCGCTACTCATTGCTGGTAGCTTCACGACACTCGGCGGGCTGTGCCTGGTCTCGCTCGACAACAACACGGCGATTCCGATGCTCTTGGCCGCTTACCTGTTCCTCGGTATCGGATTCGGATTCTCGAATGCCCCGATCACCAACACCGCCGTCAACGGGTTGCCGAGATCGCAGGCGGGGCTTGCTGGTGGAATAACCTCCAGTGCACGCCAATTCGGTGCTGCTCTCGGTGTTGCGCTGGCCGGTGGCATCATCGGCGGCAGTGCATCGGTGGATGTCGCGCAGGCATCGAGGTCGGGATGGATCCTGGTTGCCGGATGTGGGATCGCGGTCCTGGTGATTGCACTCGCATCTCGGAATTCCGAGGAACTCCCCGGCTGATCACCTCGCGTGTTCGTGGGAGCTTCACCCTGCGCGGGTGATTCCAAGCGCGTGCCCAACCGATACAGATGATGGGGTATCAGATCGTCGTATCCGAGCGGGGAGTGCCATGTGCCAGACACCTAAGGACGCAACACCGGCCACAGTCACGGCGAATCGCGAGGCAGTCGCACGGTATGCCATGGACGACCGGCAGGATTTTGCCGACGCGGATCGAGGATTGATCGCTCCGTTGCCGGGCAAGGTTGTCGCCGATGACGGGCATACGGTCTTCGATCCTGATGCGATGGCATACCTCGGTGACGATGTTGCCGCGCCGGAGACAGTCAATCCGAGCCTGTGGCGTCAAGGACAACTGATGCGCCGAGGTGGTCTGTATCAGGTGACGGATCGCCTTTACCAGGTACGGAACAACGACCTGGCAAATTTGACGGTTGTCGAAGGTGGCGAGGGGCTGATCGTCATCGACTGTATGGCGGGGGTCGAATCGGCGCGCCAGGGTATGAAGATGATTCGTGAGCACGTCAGCGACAAGCCAGTTTCGGCGATCATCTACACGCACACCCACATCGACCACTACGGCGGAGTCAAAGGGATCGTCGATCTGGACGACGTGACGTCCGGGCGAGTTCCGATCATCGCACCGGGCACGATCGCGTCGTTCGACAAGTTCGCGATCGGGGAAAACGTCGTCGCCGGAAATGCCATGGCGAGACGGTCCTTCTACGCCTTCGGTGGATTGCTCGATCTCGATGCCAAAGGGATGGTTACCTGCGGCATCGGCACGATCAGCACGAAAGGTCCACTTGTCTCGTATATTTCCCCCACTGACAGCATCACGGAGACCGGAACGAAGCGTGAGATAGCCGGTCTGGAATTCGAGTTCCTCTACGCGCCGGATACCGAGGCCCCGGAGGAAATGCACATCTGGATCCCCGAACTCGCCGCGCTGACCTGTGCGGAGAACGCCAATCATTCGCTCCACAACATCCAGACCTTAAGAGGTGCGCGCACTCGCGACGCTCGGAACTTCGCGCGGTATCTGGACGAGACTCTCGAACGGTGGGGAGACGACGCGGCTGTTCACTACGGACCGCACACGTGGCCGGTGTGGGGTAACGAGAACCTGGTGCCGTTCATCGAATCGCAAAGGGACACTTACAAGTACATTCACGACCAGGCGCTCCGTCTCGCGAACAAGGGGTACACGCCGCTCGAAGCTGCCGAGGTGATCGAACTACCGGACGAACTCGGGCGCAAGTGGTACAACCGCGGATATCACGGCACTCTGCACCACGACGTTCGCGCCGTGTACACCAAGGAACTGGGAATGTGGGACGGCGATCCGGTGTCGCTTCATCCTCATCCGCCGGTCGAATCGGCGAAGAGGTTCGTCGATCTCCTTGGCGCGCAGAAGATCCTGGACGAGGGTAAGCGGGCATTCGACGCCGCGGACTACCGATGGGCGGCAGAGATCCTGCACAAGTTGGTGTTCGCGCAACCGGAGAACGCCGAAGCGAGGAACCTGCAAGCCGACGTCTACGAGCAGATGGGCTATCAAGCCGAAGGGCCGCAGTGGCGTGGGATCTATCTCTCGGCCGCGTTGGAACTACGCGAGGGCGCCCAGCCTGCCCCGTACGTCACGGCAAGTCAGGACAGTGTCCTCGCGATGCCCATCGACATCCTCTTCGACTTCGTTGCAATACATCTCATCGGCGACAAGGCCACCGACGCGGAACTGCGGATCGATTTCGTGTTCACCGATCGCGGCGACGAGGCATGGACTGCGTGGGTCAAGCGCGGTGTCCTCAATGCACGTAAGGGTGCGTCACCGAACACACAACTGACGGTCTCGGGCCCGAAGGCGGCGCTCGTGGGAGCGCTTCTTCAACCGGGCGCGGCCGCCGAACTGGCCAAGGCCGGGCAGATTTCGCTCGACGGAGACGAATCAGCGCTCGAGACGCTGGGAGGGTTGCTCGATACCTTCGATCCCAGTTTCAATATCGTCACGCCGTAACGAAGGGATAGCTTTCGATGTGTACACGCTTGGTCTACTTGGGGCCCAACGACACTGTGATCACTGCTCGATCGATGGATTGGAAGGTCGACCTCGGAACAAACCTCTGGGCATTCCCGCGCGGCATGACCAGAGAGGGCTGTGCAGGTCCGAACTCGATACAGTGGACGTCGAAATACGGAAGTGTTGTCGCGACGGCCTACGACATGTGCACGACCGACGGGGTCAACGAGGCTGGGCTGTCTGCCAATCTTTTGTGGTTGGTCGAGTCCGAGTACCCGACGTATGACGGTTCGACCGCGGGATTGTCGATCGCGGCGTGGGCGCAATACGTCCTGGACAGCTTTGCGACAGTTCAGGAAGCGGTCGAAGTGCTCGCGTCGGAACCGTTCACGGTAGTGACCGCCGCCGTTCCCGGCGAAGACCGCCTCGCAACGCTGCACATGTCGCTCTCGGACGCTGGGGGAGACAGCGCGATCATCGAGTACGTCGGTGGACGCCCGACGATTCATCACAGCCGTGAGTACCAGGTGATGACCAATTCGCCGATCTTCGATCAGCAACTCGCCGTCAACGAGTACTGGAAGCAGATCAACGGAACCGTCATGCTGCCCGGAACCAACCGTGCCGCTGACAGATTCGCGCGGGCGTCGTTCTATGTCGATGCGATACCGCAGACGGACGATCCGCGGTCGGCATTGGCATCCACCTTCAGTGTTATTCGGAATGTGTCGGTGCCCCTGGGTATTTCGACTCCCGACGAGCCCAACATTTCATCGACCCGTTGGCGCACCGTCGTCGATCACAAACGCACGCTCTATTTCTTCGAGTCGGCGATGACGCCCAATACCTTCTGGGTGGACGTGGCGTCGATGGATCTCGCGGAAGGGACACCCGTCCGAAAGCTCGGCCTCGGCGCGAACGAGAGCACCGTCTATTCCGGTGACTCCACTGACCAGTTCGAACGGGCGGAGGCATTCACGTTCGCGGGAGCATAAGGCTTCGGGGCGTAGTAAAAATCCAATCGTGAAACTTCTTGACATTTCTACTCCGTACAGATGAAACTTTGTTGCATATTCGGGTTTCGTCAACGGAGGACGGCATGGGCATCACAGTGCAGACACGGAACGATGGTGCGCAGCTCAAACGGCGCAGGGCGCTCGTCGCCGGCTCCGTCGGAAATTTCATCGAGTGGTACGAGTTCGGTGTGTACGGGTTCTTCGCGACGATCATCGCGTCGAACTTCTTCAGCGGCGACGGCTCCGGCGACCTCGAAAGCCTGATCAAGACCTACGCGTCGTTTGCGCTGGCCTTCTTCTTCCGCCCAGTGGGGGCCGCGCTGTTCGGTCGACTCGGTGACCGCATCGGCCGACGCCCCACCTTGGTGATCGTTCTTCTGCTGATGTCGGGTGCGACGACCCTGATCGGTGTGCTCCCCACCTACGAGAGCGTCGGAATTCTGGCACCGCTGCTCTTGACGGTTCTTCGGATCCTCCAGGGACTGTCGGCCGGAGGCGAGTTCGGCGGCGCGGTGTCGGTGATGACCGAGTTCGCGCCCCCGGGACGACGCGGACTGTACGGGTCGTGGCAATCGTTCACGGTCGCGCTCGGATTGCTCGCCGGTGCCGGAATCGCGGCGCTCCTCGCGACAGTTCTCGACTCCGGTCAGCTCAACGACTGGGGCTGGCGCATCCCGTTCCTCCTTGCACTTCCGATGGGCCTGGTCGCCCTGTGGCTCAGGCTCCGACTCGAAGAAACGCCGTCGTTCGAGCGTGCCCGCGCAGTCCAGTCCGAACCGACAGTTGATGCGGCGACGCCGGTGGTGCAGCCGACCGTCGGCGAGACCGCCAGGGCGATCCTGCTCGGCATCGGCCGGTTGATGGGTTGGTCTGCGGCGGGTTACACGTTCCTCGTCGTGATGCCGACTTATCTTCAGAGTTCACTCAACGCGACATTCCATCAGGCACTGGTTGCTTCGGTACTTGCCAATGCCGGCTTCGCAGTGACGATTCCGCTTGCGGGTGGACTCAGCGATCGCATCGGACGACGCGCGGTCATGCTCACCGGCACCGTGATAATTCTGGTCTTGGCGCTGCCGCTGCTCAACGTCCTGCAGAATGAGCAGACGTCTCTGACAGCCAAGGGATTTGCAGTGTTTGCCGCCGGCGCCGCAGTGGGACTTGTTGCCGGACCAGGACCCGCCATGCTCTCCGAGATGTTCCCCACCTCGGTCCGGTACACCGGATTGGGACTCGCATACTCCCTGTCCAACGCGGTCTTTTCGGGCTGCGCCGGTCTGATCATCACGTGGTTGATCAAGGAAACGTCCAATCTCGATATTCCGGCCTACTTCGTGATGGCAACGTGCGCCGTCAGCGCGATCGCCTTGAGTACCTTGCGAGGGAATGCCCACAAGCGGGCACTCGTCGACTGACCGCAGTTCTTCCGAATGCCGAAACGATGCGAGTAAGGGATATTTCATGAGAGTCATCGGTCTGATGTCCGGTACTTCGTACGACGCTATCGATGCTGCCGCAGCAGACATCCGGATCGACGGGGACACTCTTGTGCTGACCCCACTGGGGATGGTCAGCGAACCGTATTCCGGTGAGTTGCGGGCAGCGGTGGCTGCTGCGGTACCGCCGGCGTCCACCACTGTCGGTCAGATCTGCCAACTCGACACCGAGATCGGACAGGCATTCGCGGCCGTGGCTGCGCGGGCGAACGCGGAACTGTGCGGTGGCAGTGCGGAATTGATCTCCTCACATGGTCAGACGATGTTCCACTGGGTCGAAGGAGCGCAAGTAAAAGGCACTCTCCAGCTCGGGCAGCCGGCCTGGATAGCCGAGAAGACCGGATGCACGGTCGTGTCGGACCTGCGCTCTCGCGACGTAGCGACGGGTGGTCAGGGCGCTCCACTTGTCAGCGCATTCGACGTATTGTGGCTCAACGGAAGAACTTCGGGTTCCGTCGCGCTCAATCTCGGTGGCATCGCGAACGTCACTGCTCCGGGAGGCGCTCCGACATCGACGGCAGATGGTGCCGCAGTACCGATTGCCTTCGACACCGGCCCCGCAAATGCGTTGATCGACGCTGCGGTAAGCGAATTCACCGCGGGGGAGCAGTGGTTCGATCTCGGAGGTGCTCTGGGCGCAGCCGGCACACCGAACGTCGATCTGCTCGCACAACTACTGAGCGAACCGTATTACGCGCAGCCCGCTCCCAAGAGCACAGGCAAGGAATTGTTCCATCGGGACTACCTACTCGCCGCACTGCGGGGCTACGAATCCTTGTCTCTGGCCGACATCGTCGCGACACTGACTGCACTGACCGCCCGGACCGTCGCCGATTCCGTCAAAGCACTGGCGGCTACCGAAGTTGTGGTGTCAGGCGGTGGCACCAAGAACCCGACGTTGATGGCGATGCTCCGTGACGAACTGGGCGACATCGCGCTTGTCTCTTCGGACGAACTCGGCGTCACCTCCGACATCAAGGAAGCATTGGCTTTCGCAGTTCTCGGCTTTCTCACCGCGCACGGATTGCCCGGCAGCATTGCTTCGTGCACCGGTGCGCGTCACGCCAGTGTGCTCGGATCTCTGACGCCAGGAAGCCGTGGGCTGCCTAGAATCACATCGGTGCCGTCAGCTCCGAAAACGATGCGAATCGAGGCGTTATGACTTTGGACCGGAGTGCTCCGGCGTCCGTCGACCTGCTTGCTCGTATTCGTGCATCACTGAGTAGCCTCTCGCCTGCCGAGCTGCGGATCGCCGAAATCATCGAAGCCGACCCCAGTCTGGCCTCCACCCTGACGGTCAACGACCTCGCCGAACGAGCGTCGACAAGCACGGCGACAGTGGTCCGCACAGCCAAAAGACTCGGTTTCGAGGGTTATCCACAGCTTCGTCTCGCGCTGGCGGCGATCAGCGGGTCCGGTGCAGAGAACACGATCCCGCTCGGTGTGGACATCGTTGCTGCCGACTCGGCCGGTGAGGTGATGGCCAAGCTCGCCGAGTTCGAATCCGAACAGCTCAAGGGCACGGCGCAATTGACAGATCCTGCTGCGCTCGAAGAAGTTGTGTCCCGGATTCGATCCGCCCGCCGCGTCGAGGTCTACGGCATCGGCGCCTCTGGCATCGTCGCGCAAGACCTCACGTTGAAGCTCTCTCGCATCGACGTCAACTGCCGGGTTCATCTCGACCGAGACGCGGCCATGGTCAGCGCCAGCTTGCTCGGACCGGACGACATCGCAGTGGGGATCTCACATTCAGGTGAGACTTCGGATGTCGTGGAACCACTTGCCCTTGCCCGTCGAACCGGGGCGTCGACGGCTGCGATCACCGGAGGGGCACGATCGACGCTCGCCGTGCAGTCACATCACGTTCTGCTCACTGCCGGTAGAGAATTCGGTTTCCGATCGGCTGCGATGGCAAGCCGCACCGGTCAGCTGTTGGTAGTCGACACAATTTTTGCGATGGTGGCGCACTCGCTGCCCAGCGCACTCTCTGCTCTGCAACGAAGCCATGATGCCATTGCTTCGAAGCGGCACTGACGAGGAGTCGTCGCTGTGAGTACTGACGAGGAGTCGTCGCTGTGAGTACTGACGAGGAGTCGTCGTAATGAATATCGATCGAGGAGGACTCGCCACAATGCAATTGGAAATGCTCTCCACCGAGAGACCCAACCCTCTGACCCGCGATCTCGATGTCATGTCGGTGTCGGGTCTGCTGACGGTGATGAATCAACAGGACGCAATCGTGGCCGACGCGGTGGCAGCGGTACTACCCGCCATCGAATCCGCAGTCGACTTGATCGTCGCGGCCCGAGCACAAGGTGGTCGACTGATCTACCTGGGAGCGGGGACAAGTGGGCGTCTGGGAGTTCTCGACGCAGTGGAATGCCCTCCGACGTTCGGGACCGATCCGGGCGAGGTGATCGGCATCATCGCCGGTGGCCCAGGAGCGTTTCTGAACGCCGTCGAGGGGGCAGAGGACGATCCGCGAGCGGCTGGGGTCGATCTCGACGCAATCTCGTTGAACGCCAACGACGTCGTGGTGGGTCTGGCTGCCAGCGGGCGTACCCCCTACGTCATCGGGGGACTCGATCACGCCCGCGAACTCGGCGCTGCAACAGTGGCAGTCTCGTGCAACCGGAACGCGGCAATGAGTTCTCACGCCGGCATGGCCATCGAAGTGGAGACCGGCCCCGAAATCCTCACCGGATCGACGAGGCTCAAGGCCGGAACTGCGCAGAAGATGGTGTGCAACATGCTCTCCACGGCCAGTATGGTTCGCTCCGGGAAGGCATTCCACAATCTGATGGTCGATCTTCGGCCGACCAATGCCAAGCTTGTCGATCGTGCGAACCGGATCGTCGCGGCAGCCACCGGAGTCGATACCGAGATCGCTGCGGAGACCATCGACAATGCCGATGGTCATGTGAAGGCAGCGGTCGTCATGTTGTTGGCCGAATGCGACTTCGCCGAAGCAACCGAATTGTTGGACCGCGCTTCGGGTTCGGTACGTGAGGCCATCGTCGGAGCCGGCAAGAGCAGTGAGGAAGTCTGAATGGAAATCGTCATAGTTCCCAGTCCGGAGGACGGCGGGCGAATCGCTGCAGATATCGTTTGTGGCGCAATCGAAAACGGAGCGCGGACGCTCGGCCTCGCGACCGGATCGTCACCGCTGCACACGTATCGAGAGCTGATCAAGAGGCATCGAGAATCGGGAGTGTCGTTCGCGGCGATGAGCGCGTATCTTCTCGACGAGTATGTAGGTCTCACGTCCGATAAGCCGCAGTCCTACGCGCACACCATCCGCACGGAACTTGTGGATCACCTCGACATCGACAATGCGCGAGTGTTCAGCCCCGACGGCGGGGCCGCGGATCCCAGTGACGCTGCCCGGCGTTACGACGCTGCCATCGCCGAAAACGGTCCCATCGACGTGCAGATCCTCGGCATCGGCCTGAACGGACACATCGGTTTCAACGAGCCCTCCTCCTCGCTTGCATCGCGCACCCGAGTGAAGACCTTGACCGAGAGGACCCGCGCCGACAATGCACGGTTCTTCGCAGACCCAGCCGACGTACCGCATCATGTGATCACGCAAGGACTCGGAACCATCAGTGATGCACGGCATCTCGTCCTGATCGCGGACGGCGCCCGCAAAGCGCCCGCCGTCCGGGCCGCGGTCGAAGGTCCGGTCTCGGCATTCTGCCCGGCGTCGGTGCTGCAGCTGCATCCACACGTGACCGTCATAGTCGACGAGGCAGCTGCCGGCGAACTCCAACTAGCGGACTTCTACCGCTACACAACCGAGCACAAGCCTGCAGAGCAGGGTTACTGAAAAGCGGGCTGCTGAAAGCGGACTTGATCTCCAGCGCAGTTGAGGTCCTAGCCTCGGGGGATGATCAACGCCAGAGGTCCAGCGGTATCCCCGCCTGCGGCGCCCCGATTCTTCTCACCACCGCTCAGTGTCGCGATCGTCGGAGCGGGGCCGGCGGGAATCCACGCCGCCGGCGCTCTCGCCGAACTTGCGCCCGGCACCAAGACAGACGTGTTCGAGCGTCTACCGACGCCGTACGGACTGGTGCGCTACGGTCTCGCACCAGGGCACCCCGAGTCCGAAAAGTTCGCCCATTCTCTGCACACCACGCTGGTCGCCAGTGAGTTCCGGCTGTTCTGCAACGTGGAGATCGGAAAGGACCTTTCCGTCGATGACCTACGTTCGTCCTACGATGCCGTGATCATTGCAACCGGTGCGCCGCGGGATGCACCTCTCGACATTCTCGGCGTCGAGCTTCCAGGTTCTTTCGGTGGCGCCGAGTTTGTCGGTTGGTACAACGATCACCCGGACAGCTCGCCGCAGTGGCCGCTGAACGCGGAATCGGTCGCAGTGATCGGAGGCGGCAACGTCGCACTCGACGTCACCCGTATGCTCCTCGCCGAGGCGCAATCGCTGCAGGCCACGGACGTCTCCGACCAAGTTCGGGAAGGGATCGCCGGCAGTCGAGTTCGCGAAGTACACATCTTTGTCCGGCGCGGACCAGCCGACGCTCGCTTTTCCCCGAACGAGTTGCGCGCTCTCGGTGAACTACCGGGCGTAGATGTTGTCGTCGATTCTGTCGATGTCGTACCGGACCGGCATGTCGAGCGGATGACCAAACAGTTGGTGCACACCCGACTGGCAGTCGAGACACTACGTAGTTTCGCCGACACTGCGCCTGCCGACCGAACTGCCCAGCGTCGAGTTCACCTGCACTTTTACCGACAGCCCGTGGAGATTCTCGGTAACGGGAAAGTCGAGGCACTCCGCGTCGAGTGGACTGACCCCGACGGCTACGGTCACGTCACCGCTTCGGGTGTCTGTACCGACTATCCGGTTCAAGCTGTGTACCGGGCAATCGGATTTATCGGGACGCCGCTTGCCGGGGTGCCTTTCGATCACGGACGCGGCATAGTTTCGCACCGGAGCGGCGCGGTGGTCGACGAGAGCGGCTCGCCGATCGCAGGTTTGTTCGTGACGGGCTGGATGAAGCGAGGTGCCGCCGGGCTGATCGGTGCGGCTCGGCCTGATGCACGCCAAACCGTCGAAACCTTGCTGCGACAGTTGGATTCGGCATACGAGCGTCGAGCCGGCCACGGCCGTATCGCGGAGGTCCTCAGGGCCGGCAGAGTGGTGCCCGTCGATTGGGACGGATGGCTTCGCATCGATGCCGCCGAACGTGCCCTCGGTGTGAAGCATGGGCGTGATCGGATCAAAATCAAAGAGCGCGACGAACTCGTTCGCATCGGCACGGAGTCGGCAGTTCACGCCGAATAGATTCGCTGGGGTCTGGAGTACCACCGGGGTTACGCTGAAGTGAGTCACTCCGATTCATTGTGATCGAGGTGCGGAACAGAAGTGTCATGAATGAACGTGGTGCGCAGGCCAGTGACGCGACAATCGCGAGCGGGCCCCTGACCGAACGGGGCACCGTCACCGAGTTGCGCCCCTCAACGCTGCCGGTGATGCGTGACGGCCAGAACGGTACAGACGGCCTCGGCCGCCTTGTGGCGGATTGGGAGGAGGGACGAACCCCGTCCGACCTGAGCGACTATCTGCCTGATCCAGCCAAGATTCGTCGGGCGGCGCTGATCGAATTGGTCGGAATCGACATGGAGTACCGCTGGCTGAAAAATGATTGCCCGAAACGGCTCACGGATTACTGTGCCGAGTATCCCGAATTACTCGAAGAACCATTACCGGCCGAGCTCCTGTACGAGGAGTTCCGGCTGCGGAAGCAGGGTGGGGAGGACGTCGCAGCAGCCGAGTACCTCAGCGAGTTTCCCTTGCAGGCAGAGAGTTTCGAGCAGATGTTCGACCGTGATTCGATGGCCGGTCGCGAAGACGTGATGATGTTGGGACTCTCGGGTTTCGACGAGTTCGAAATCGGGCAGCACCTGGACGATTTCGAGCTGGTGTTGGAACTCGGGCACGGCGCATTCGCCCGAGTGTTCCTCGCTCGGCAACTCTCGATGCAGCGGTGGGTTGCGTTGAAAATCTCGCGCAACGTCGGAGTCGAGCCGCAGACTCTCGCCCAGCTCGACCATCCCAACATCGTCCGGGTCTTCGATCAACGGTTGCTCGAGGAACGCGCACTGCGAGTCCTGTTCATGGAATACGTGCCGGGTGGGACCCTGCTCGACGTGGTCAAACTTGTCCGCGTGACACCGCAGGCGCAGCGGTCCGGACAACTACTTCTCGACGCCATCGACAAGACCCTGGCGAAGAAGGGAGAGATGAAGCCCAGCGAGACGAGCCTGAGGAGCGAGATCGCTGCGATGTCGTGGCCGGAGACCGTGGCCTGGATGGGGATGCGACTGGCCGATGCCCTCGAGTATGCGCGTGAGCACGGCGTATTACATCGGGACATCAAGCCGGCGAATGTCCTGCTCAGCGTCGAAGGCATCCCCAAGCTCGCCGACTTCAACGTCAGCTCGAGTGAGGAGGTCTCGACCGAGGACGCTGCATGTTTTGTCGGAGGCTCGCTTGCCTACATGTCTCCGGAGCAATTGGAGGCCTGTGCGGTGGGGGCGCCTGGCACACTCGACACCCGTAGCGACATCTATGCACTGGGCGTGATGTTGTGGGAACTCCTCACCGGGAGTAGGCCTTTCACGGACGACGGTACGGGGGAGAGCCCACCGTCGCCCAAGAAGGCGCTCGAGGCCCGCCGGCGCGGGGTGGATCCCGCAGCCGAGGCACGGCTACCGGACGACTGTCCGCCGGCGCTGCGCCGAGTTCTGGTCAAGTCTCTCTCGCCGGAGAGAGACGGAAGGTGGTCTGGCGGCCGAAAGTTGGCTCGTCAGTTCGCACTGTGTCTGGACCGGTCTGCTCGCAATCTGGTGGACCCACCGGAAGGGAGTCCACGTTCGACGTTGTGGAAGTGGGCGCTGCCGATAGTGCTTGCCGCGATCGGAATTCCGAATCTTCTTGCGGCGGGCTACAACTACTACTACAACAAGATGCTGATCATCTCGGGTCTCTCGCCGCAGGCTCAGCAGCATCTCGAGCAGGTTCATCTGGTCATCGGGGTGGCTGCGTTCTCTCTCGGTGCCGCAGCGATCCTGTATTGGTGTCGGCTTGCACTCACCGTGCCTCACGGACTGCGCAACGGTCAGACGTACAGCGCGGAGGTCTTGAACAAAGCGCGTACCGCGACGCTGAATGTCGGACATCGCGCGGTGGTGATCGCATTCGGGCTGTGGGTTCTGGCCGGTATCGCATATCCGGTCGCATTGCAGATTGCCGCCGGCGGAATTCCGCAGCGAGCCTACGTGCACCTGATGTCGTCGCTGGCGGTGTGCGGCGCCGTCGCAGTCGCGTATCCGTTCTTCATCCTGACGTATTACTCGGTTCGATGTCTGTATCCGATCTTGTTGTCGCACGGCGAGTTACGAAGCGACGACGGACGCGATATTCGCTCACTGGGTCGGAGCAGCACGCGTTACCTCGCAGTCGCGGCGTCGGTTCCCCTGGTGGGAATCGCGGGGCTCAGTTTTGTCGGTTCGGGTGCCGGTGAGGAACTCAACGCAACAGTCCGTGCGCTGTGTTTGGGCGGGATCGCCGGATTCATCGTTGTGTATCAACTGTTTCGACGGATCGAAAGTGACCTCCGAGCACTGCTGCGCGTCGTGTCTCTCGAGGTGTCGGCGTCTCCGTAAGTGCCGAACAACCGTATTCGAGTCGGCCTATGTGGAAGTGCTCTTGCGTGGTCGGCTGCGACGAACTGCTTTGGTGCGAGGCGGAGACTTCTCTTCCGATTCTTCCTGAGGGTCGTCGCGCCAGTGAATCTCGATTTCTATCTCGACTTCGTTGCCGTCGACTTCGATCTCGAGTTCCCACCGAACCTGTTCCGGAACACTGATTTCGATCGAGTCCCCACCCGACCCCAGCTCCACTTCCGATCCACTGGCGAGGGCTTGGCCGAGGGCGATGAGTCGGTCGGCGACTTCCTGCCGTGAGAGTTCTGACTTCCTCTTGATCTCCAGTTTGGGCACGAGCACTCCTGACCTCGGCGGATTCTCCCTTTCACGGTAGTTGGACGAAGGGGAGATTGTCGGAGTTTGTGGAACCACACAGCAGGACGCGTCGACGCGCAACAAACCTGAAGGCGGTGTGGGGACGCCAGAAAGAGCGAGGAATCCGGCTCACTTCCAGCACGGACGAATCGGGCGGGAGGGCCCTGTCAGCGATGATTTTCGCGAAAGTCTGGGTTCAGTCCAGAAGATTGCGCAATAGTGGAAAGGTGCCTTCGACGCCGGATTATGCAGCCCAACTGCGTAACGCTGAGCTTCGCGTGACTCGTCCCAGAGTCACGGTGCTCGAGGTTGTGCATGCACGCCCACACGCAGCCACCGAGACTGTCTTCGATGCTGTGCGGGCTGTTCTGCCTGGGGTGTCGCGGCAGGCGGTCTACGACGTGTTGCACGCTCTCACCGACGCCGGGCTGATCAGGCGGATCCAACCGTCCGGATCGGTGGCGCTGTACGAGTCACGCGTCGGCGACAACCATCATCACGTCGTCTGCCGGTCCTGTGGGGTCGTTTCAGATGTCGACTGCGCAGTCGGAGAGGCACCGTGTTTGACGCCGTCGGCGCACAACGGTTTCGTTCTCGACGAAGCCGAGGTCATTTACTGGGGCCTGTGTCCCGACTGCTCGACAACTCAGAGTTTGCGATCACAAACGTGATCGAAGTCCGTTCTACTCGCTCATGGAGGGATTATCGTGTCCGATAGTTGCCCGGTTGCTCACGACGGAAACACCGAGAGCACCAGCGAAAGTGAAAACCCCGCAATCCCGTCTCCGACGCCTACCGGGAATCGTCCGAGAACAAACAGCGACTGGTGGCCGAATCAGCCGGATCTCTCTGTCTTGCATTCACATTCGTCGAAGTCGAATCCGATGGGTGCCGACTTCGATTACGCCCAGGAATTCGCCAAGCTCGATGTCGAGGCGCTAAAGCGCGACGTCATCGCGTTGATGACGGCGTCGCAGGATTGGTGGCCGGCCGACTACGGGCACTACGGCGGACTCTTCGTGCGTATGAGCTGGCATGCTGCCGGCACCTATCGCATTGCAGACGGCCGCGGCGGTGGCGGCCAAGGTGCTCAGCGTTTCGCCCCGCTCAACAGTTGGCCGGACAACGCCAGCCTCGACAAGGCCCGGCGCCTGCTTTGGCCCGTGAAGCAGAAGTACGGAAAGCAGGTTTCCTGGGCCGACCTGCTGGTGTTCGCGGGCAACTGTGCCCTGGAGTCGATGGGGTTCAAGACCTTCGGCTTCGGATTCGGCCGAGAAGACATCTGGGAGCCCGAGGAGATCTACTGGGGTCCCGAGGACACCTGGCTCGGCGACGAGCGTTACAGCGGAGACCGTGAGCTGTCCGGACCGCTCGGAGCCGTGCAGATGGGCCTGATCTACGTCAATCCCGAAGGACCCAACGGGCAACCGGATCCGGTAGCGGCCGCCCGCGACATCCGAGAAACGTTCGCCCGCATGGCGATGAACGACGTGGAGACAGCTGCGCTGATCGCCGGCGGTCACACCTTCGGCAAGACGCACGGAGCCGGACCGGCCGACCTCGTCGGACCGGAGCCGGAAGGTGCTCCCATCGAGCAGCAGGGACTGGGCTGGAAGAGTGCCTTCGGCACGGGTGTGGGTAAGGACGCGATCACCAGTGGTCTCGAAGTCGTGTGGACTCCCACTCCGACGAAGTGGGACAACACCTTCTTGGAGATTCTGTACGGCTACGACTGGGAGCTGACCAAGAGTCCGGCGGGTGCGTGGCAGTGGATTCCGAAGGACGGCGCGGGGGCGGGCACCATCCCGGATCCGTTCGATTCGTCGGCCGGACGCACCCCGACGATGCTGACGACCGACCTGTCCCTACGCCTGGATCCGACGTACGAGAAGATCACCCGGCGCTGGCTCGATCATCCGGAAGAATTCGCCGAAGAGTTCGCCAAGGCTTGGTACAAGCTCCTTCACCGTGACATGGGACCGGTCACGCGCTACCTGGGACCTTGGGTTCCCGAGCCGCAGCTGTGGCAGGACCCGGTTCCCTCGGCCGATGATCAACTGATCGGGGACGCAGACATCGCGATCCTCAAGAGTCGACTTCTCGACTCCGGGCTGTCCATTTCGCAGTTGGTATCGACGGCGTGGGCGTCTGCCGCGAGCTTCCGCAGCACGGACATGCGCGGCGGCGCCAACGGTGCGCGAATCCGACTGGAGCCGCAGAAGAATTGGGAAGTCAACGAGCCTGCAGCTCTCTCCGCGGTGCTTCAGACTCTCGAGCGTGTTCAGCAGGACTTCAACCAGGCTGGTGGAGCAAAGGTTTCTCTCGCCGACCTGATCGTTCTGGGTGGTACAGCGGCCGTCGAACAGGCTGCGAAGAACGCCGGACAGGACATCACGGTCTCGTTCACGCCGGGCCGAACGGATGCAACGCAGGAGCAGACAGACGTCGACTCGTTCGAGGTACTCGAACCCCGGGCCGACGGATTCCGGAACTACCTCAAGGGAGGCGAGAAGATTCCGGCAGAGATTCTGTTGGTCGACCGCGCGTACATGCTGTCGCTGACCCCGCCCGAGGTGACAGTGCTGGTCGGCGGACTTCGCGCGCTGAACGCGAACTTCGGCAATACCCGTCACGGCGTGTTCACCGATCGTCCCGAGACGTTGACCAACGATTTCTTCGTCAACCTTCTCGACATGGGTACCGAGTGGAAGCCGTCGAAGACGGACGAAAACGTATACGACGGCGTTGATCGCGTGACGGGCGATCCGAAGTACACGGCAACTGCGGTCGATCTCGTTTTCGGATCGAATTCGCAACTGCGTGCACTCGCCGAGGTGTACGCCAGCGCAGACGCCAAGCAGAAGTTCGCCGAGGACTTCGCCGCAGCCTGGACCAAGGTGATGGACCTCGACCGGTTCGACGTGAACTGATCCAGCAGATCGTCGACGACGCCCCGCGAGCTTGTTCTCGCGGGGCGCCGTCATTTCACGCGCACGATAGCGTGGTCGTGTGGCCGATCAATTTGCGCTGGTACCAGCGGTGTACGTGATGTTCTGTCGAAGCAACCCGGTACAACGGCGCGAGGTGCTGCTGCAATTGCGCGAGGGCACGGGATTCATGGACGGATACTGGGCTCACGCTGCTGCGGGCCACGTCGAACTGGGGGAGTCGGCGATCGACGCTGCCGTTCGGGAGGCTGCGGAAGAACTTGGTGTCGAATTGCTTTCCTCGGAACTGAAGCCGCTGACCGTGTTGCATCGCCGCCACGCGGACGGGAGCGAACCGGTGGATCATCGAGTGGACTTCTTCTACGAATGCCGCACGTGGTCGGGTGAACCACGCCGGATGGAGCCGTTGAAATCTGCAGATCTGCGGTGGTGGCCGGTTGACGAACTCCCGGAGAAGTTGGTCGACCACGAGCGTTTCGTAATCGAAGCCCATCACTCCGGTCAGCTCGCACCCATCCACAGTTACGGCTTCTGACCGGGTGACGATCTGATTCAGGCTTCGCTGGCAACGATGACCGGGCAGTGTGCTTTTCGAATCATCGCACTGCTCGTGGTGCCGAGAGCGGTGTCGTCGAACGAGCCTCGCCCACGCCGACCCACGACGAGAAGCCGTGCCTCGGTGGAGAGTTGTTCAAGAATGGCAACCGAGGGGCCGTCGAACTCGATCTGACGGATCGCGACGCCAGGGTAGAGCGTGGCCCAACCCGACAGTTGCCACGTCAGCGGCGTCGAGTGCTGGGGCGCGTGCCCGGATGCGAAGTCTCGACGCAGCTCGGCCTCTGGCGGCGCTGCGTGCACGACGACCAGTTCGGTGTTCGCTGCCTCTGCTTCCTTGAATGCGATGGCCAGAGCGCTTTCGCTGTAGGCGCTTCCGTCCAAACCGACGACAACCGGCAAGGCTGCCGCAGCGCTGCTTTCACGCGGTGTTCCGACTCTTGCGAACGAACATGTCGGTCCAGGTGCGGCGGGATCGTCCTGTGGTGCGACGATCAAGGCGGCCTCAGCTGTCAGCGCGGTGAGAATTGCGGTGTTCTCCCCGGAGATCAGATCGGTCCGGATCCGAAGATCTGGCGACACCGACTCGGCGATCTGAATGGCCTCCATGAACAGGCCGGTCGGCGATGCCGAGGTGTTCAGATCGGCGCTCGGAGCTACGAAAACGATTCGCATCCAGAGACCGTGGCGATGTGCGAACTCAGCCGCCCACGTGATCTCGCCGGGGCGCAGCGGGGATCCGTCGATGCACACGACCACCGCTCCGTCCGCGGACCACTCCGAGGTGATGAGATCAGTCGATAGTTCGGGCTTCATCGTGAACTCCTCGAGCTGTGTCTGTTGAATGCGAACTAGCTTGCAGGACAGTGCCGAACAGCAATCCTGCGACGACTATCGAGCACGCGGCAGTCGTCAGGGGCAACCACACGAGCGTCGTGACAGCGAACATGAGCACGAGCAACGGGGTGAGGAGATGGCCGGGTTTCGCTCGGCATTCGTGGTGCTGCTTTTCTGCCCAGGCTCGGTACTTCGTGCCGTCATTCATGTTGTTTCACCTCAGTTCTCACGTCGGAAACCGACTTGTGACCAAGCAGTCCGACATGCGCCTCGTCGCGCATTCTTTCGACCATGTGGGGGTAGTGCAGTTCGAATGCCGGCCGCTCACTGCGGATTCGGGGAAGTTCGGTGAAGTTGTGTCGCGGTGGTGGGCAGGACGTCGCCCATTCGAGCGAGTTTCCGAAGCCCCAAGGATCGTCGACGGTCACAATTCGGCCGTACCGGTAGCTCTTGAAAACGTTCCAGATGAACGGAATCGTCGAGGCTCCGAGCACAAACGCGCCGATGGTCGAGATCGTGTTGAGAAGAGTGAAATTGTCCGACGGCAGGTAGTCCGCGTACCGCCGAGGCATGCCCTGGGCGCCGAGCCAATGCTGGACGAGAAATGTTGCGTGAAAGCCGATCAGGGTCAACCAGAAATGGATCTTGGCGAGCTTCTCGTCCAACATCCGGCCGGTCATTTTCGGGAACCAGAAGTAGATTCCGGCGTATGTCGCGAACGCGATTGTCCCGAAGAGGACGTAATGGAAATGCGCGACAA
This sequence comes from Rhodococcus sp. D-46, assembly GCF_011290655.1. NCBI lineage: Bacteria > Bacillati > Actinomycetota > Actinomycetes > Mycobacteriales > Nocardiaceae > Rhodococcus > Rhodococcus sp. D-46. The sequence continues at coordinate 76,766 of NZ_JAANTF010000008.1, forward strand.
CAAAGTACGAGTCGGTGACATGAAAGTCCAAGGGCGGGCTGGCAAGGATGACGCCGGAGAGTCCGCCGAACAGGAATGTGACCAGGAAGCCGACGGAGAACAGCATGGGCGATTCGAAAGTCAACTGCCCCTTCCACATGGTGCCGATCCAGTTGAAGAACTTGACTCCGGTGGGAACTGCGATCAGGAAGGTCATGAACGAGAAGTAGGGGAGGAGAACGGCGCCGGTTGCGTACATGTGGTGCGCCCACACAGCGATCGACAGTGCAGCAATTCCCAATGTTGCGTAGACCAATCCGGTGTATCCGAAGATCGGCTTGCGGCTGAAGACGGGGAAGATCTCCGAGACTATGCCGAAGAACGGCAGCGCCAGAATGTAGACCTCGGGATGGCCGAAGAACCAGAACAGGTGCTGCCACAACATGACTCCACCGGTGGCGGGGTCGAACAGGTGCGCTCCCAGGTGCCGGTCCACCCACAGTCCGATCAAGGCAGCAGCGAGCAGCGGAAAAACGAGGAGGATCAGCATGCTGGCGACCAGCGCATTCCACGTGAAGATCGGCATGCGGAACATCGTCATACCCGGGGCGCGCAGGCAGACGATCGTCGAAACGATGTTGACTGCGCCGAGGATGGTGCCGACCCCGCCGAGAGCGAGACCGATGATCCACAGGTCGGCGCCCATGCCGGGGGAGTGGAGTTCGCTGGTGAGCGGTAGGTAGGCGGTCCAGCCGAAATCTGCCGCACCACCAGGTGTTACGAATCCGGCGGACGCGATCAGGCCGCCGAAGAGATAGAGCCAGTAGCTGAAGGCGTTGAGTCGCGGGAAACACACGTCCGGCGACCCGATCTGCAGTGGCATGAGGTAGTTGGCGAATCCGAAGAACACCGGGGTCGCGTACAGCAGGAGCATGATCGTGCCGTGCATGGTGAACAACTGGTTGTACTGCTCGTTGGACAGGAATTGCATTCCCGGAACGGTCAATTCCATGCGCATGAGTAGTGCCATCAGTCCGCCGATCAAGAAGAAGGCAAACGATGTCACGATGTACATCAGACCGATCATCTTGTGATCGGTGGTCCTGAGGATCTCGACCAGTTTCGAACCCTTCGGAGCGGTTCGGGGAATTGCATCGGCGGGGGAATCGACCTCACCGACCGGCCGGGGCGCGAGATCAACCACGACGGCCGCCTACGCACATCGACGTGACGAAAGACCGAGAATGCCTGGGACTGTGGAACATAACGCAATGATCGTGGCGACCGGGAACTCGGACGAGGGGAAAAGGTCCCTAGGATCGGAACAGTGGCATGGCGTAGATCACGTGGTCCGGTACGGTCGAGAGAGTTGTCTTCACGAGCGGAAAGAAAGCGAGATGGTCATGGCATGTCGTATCAGTGAACTGGTGCTCGGTTGCCGGGAACCCGAGGTGCTGGGCCGGTTCTGGTGCGAGGTCCTGGACTTCGTCGTGCTCGATCGAATGGACGACGGTTCGTTGGAGATCGGCCCACGCGAAGGGTTCGGCGGTCCGCAGCCGACGATCATCCTCAGTCGCAGAGACGAACCGGAGAAGGGTAAGCCCCGCCTGCATATCGACGTCAACGCCACCGATCGCGATCAGGAGGCCGAACTGGAACGCCTGTTGAGTCTTGGTGCGCGGCCGGCCGACATCGGCCAGACAGGGCACGAACAATGGCATGTCCTGGCCGATCCGGAAGGTAACGAGTTCTGCCTGCTCAAGGCCCAACTGGATCCGCTCTGACGCTCAAAGATGCTGGATCGGCAACGGACTTCGCCTGGGGCTCAGCGGAACACGCCACACCAGTTCGGTGACACCGTTCTCACTGGTGATGTTGCTCGAGCCTCCGCACTGACGAGCGCGGGTCGCCAGGTTGTCGAGACCGTGGATTCTGGTTGCCTGGTCGATTCCCACACCGTCGTCGACGATGCTGATGACAAGCTCCTCGGTGGCCCGGATGGTGACGTCGATGGCATCGGCATGTGCATGCCGCAGAGCGTTGCTCAAGCCCTCGCGCACAACGGCTTCGGCGTGCGGGGCAAGTCGAGACGGGACGGAACTGTCGATGGTTCCCTCGAAAGTGACGCTGGGAGTGATCGACGAGTGGCCGGACAGACCGTTGACGGCATCGAGTAGTCGCCGCCGCAGGCTTGTGGGAGTAGACATCTCGCTCGTATGGAGGTCGAAGACTGCGGTGCGGATTTCACGGACTGTTCGATCGAGTTGATCGACAGAGGTGTCCAATACGGTTCGAACGGTGTCCTCGTCGCCTGGACGTTGCAGCACCCCCTGCAAACTCAACCCGGTGGCGAACAGCTGTTGGATGACGTGGTCATGGAGATCCCGCGCGATTCGGTCGCGATCTTCGAGGACGTCGACCAGTCTTTCTTTCCGTTGCTGTTCTGCGAATTCGACAGTGACAGAAGCGATGTCTGCCATCGCCGTCAGTTGCTCGATCTCGTCCACTCCCCACGGGCGGTTGCTGCGGCGTGACGCGAAGAGAACACCGCCGCCGAACGAGGTCCCGGAGAGGGGGAGTGCGACCACTGATTCGTCGCCGGAAACGTTCAGTGCCGGAACGGAACTGCCATGTGGTGCAGAGATCGGCCGCCGGCTCCGCGCAGCGTCGTCGATCACGGTCCCGGACAGATCGACGGCTGATCCGGTCGCGGGGACAGGCTGGGAATCAGCAGCATCGGCGACGTGGACTACCGGCTCTCTGCCGAGGTCGTAGCGAACGACGCACACAAGATTTCCATCCGTGAGGTGCCGCGTCGTCCGAACCAGTTCCGCCAGCGTCTCGTCGCGGGATCCGCCGCTGAGCAGACGTGCATTGACGGCTGCGACGGCCTTGAGCCAGGCTTCTCGCGTCCGGGATTCCTCGAACAGACGCGCATTGTCGATGGCGATGCTCGCAGCATTTGCCAGAATCTGGAGTACAGCCTCGTCGCGGTCGTCGAATGCAGTCCGTTCCGAGCTGTCCGCGAGGTAGATGCTGCCGAACACCTCGCCCCTGACGAAGATCGGAACACCGAGAAACGTGTCCATCGGCGGGTGATTGGTCGGAAACCCTGTCGAGCACGGATGCGAGGAGATTCGGTCGGTTCGAACCGGGCACGGTTCTCGAACGACCAGGCCCAGCAGGCCGTGTCCTTCGGGAAGATGCCCGATCTTGGCAACCTGCCCTTGAGTCAAACCGGAGTGGATGAATCGGGACAAGCGTCCGTCGGGGGATTTCACGCCGAGCGCGCCGTAGTCCGCTTCGAGGAGATGTCGCGCGACGTCGACTATCTGTTGCAGGGTTTCGTCGAGCTGGAGTGTGGACCCGACGGTCAACACGGCACTGAGCAGTTTGGGAATTGCAGTCGGGTTTAGAGCAGTCAGCTCCGCGCTTCCGGCGATGTCGCCGAAAAGGCTGAGCATGAGCGCGTCGCGGCTACCTGGCATGGTGCGTGCCCGTGGTGGCGGAAAAGGGCGAGCCGGACGGCGTCAGCAGGTGAGTGGTCGCCTGGCCCGAAGGATCCGGGTGCGAAGTGCCCGCACGAAGCTTTGTCGCCAGAACTGCGGCCTGCGTTCGACGTTCGAGACCCAGTTTCTCGAGGATGCGTGAGACGTAGTTCTTGACTGTTTTCTCCGAGAGTTCTGCGTGCGAGCTGATCTCTCGATTGCTCAGTCCCTTGCCGATCAACTCGAAGATCAAGAGCTCCTGATCGGTCAACAGGGCTGCCGCAGTACCCGACTCCTGTTCGGACCGGATGCGCCGGACCAAACCGATCACCGCCTGGGTGTTCAACAGCGACTTGCCGGTAGCAACCGTGCGGATCGCCGACACCAGGTCGTGGCCGCGGATGTTCTTGAGGACGAATCCTCGTGCGCCGGCGATCAGGGCGTCGAGCAGTGCGTCGTCGTCGGAGTACGACGTGAGCATCAAAGTGGCGGCGCTCGGGTAGGTCGACGCCAGTTCTCGGCACAGTTCCACACCGTTACCGTCGGGAAGTCTGACGTCCATGACAACCACGTCGGGTCGGCATTCGGGTATTCCGGCCGAGGCTTCGCGAACACACGACGCCTCGCCAACAACGTTGAATCCCGATACCTGATTCAACAGGTCTGCCAATCCACGACGGACGATCTCGTGGTCGTCGACCAGATAGATGCCGATCGTCACGGTGGTCACCTCTTCCAGCTCACGCCTGCCGTCGATGTTACCGGACGGTAATGTCCCGACAGGATCGGGTTGTCCGACCGATGGTCGACAAAAAACCCGCGTCGAAGGGTGCGAGACCGAGTCTCGATTGCACAGAGTCAAAGGTCCCGACCGTCACGAGATCTGAATCACCCAGATCTCGTGAGGCGGTGGGTGTGAGCTGAATGTGATTGCACCGGTGGCTGTTCGATCCGCTCAGTCGACGGGAGCGAGTTCGACGGAGACGTAGACACCCTTGCCTTTTCGGTGTGCGAGTGCCTCGCCGGGGCGATCGATACCGTCCAGTTGGAGAACGATCGGACCTTGTTCCGGGTAGAAATTGCGCCACCAACTCTTCTTGTCTGGCATGGCAACGCCGATCGTCACATGGTCGCCTTTTCGTTTGTAGGACACGGGCGCGCTGAAGGTGCGACCGGACTTGCGTCCGACGTAGGTGATGACGGTCATGGAACGGCCCAGTAGTTTGCCTACGATCGGAGCGCCGATCAGTGGTTGGACCACTACGTTCACGGCGGCGGATACACGTTGGAAAGTGTTCACGAGAAGCCCTTTCACGACGAATGCTGCACGAATTCGAATCCTGCACGGAAATGGTGCGTGCAGTAGTTCTATCCTGCTCGACCGGGAATGTCGCGTGGGCAGAAATTGGTACAAACCGGTGTGCCGAAGCGAGTAGCGTGGGGTACGTCGAGGGTCATTCGAATATGCGCGGTCAAGCCATGTCGTCCTCGACGCCAACCCGGTCTGTGGTCGAACGGCCGAGAACTGGAGCGCCGGTATGGCGTCGAACCCGTCCGATGTGTCGAATGCACGAGGGCAATCCGAGTCGACTGACGAGGATCAGAAAACACCGTCGATCTGCCCGGCGTGTCAGCACAGTATGGAATCCCACGATCCGCTCGGGGTTCGCTTCTGCGCAGTGACTGCCGACCGCGGTCTCGATCGAAAGTGCATCTGCGCTGCAGATCGCGAGGAGATGCAGCACTACTCGCGATACTGATCCGCCTGGGCATCACATCAATTCATACGCCAAGATTCGACTGTCACCTCGACGACACTGCCCGCGCCACTGAACGCGCCGCGGGTGAACCGCACTGAGTGACAGATTCACCCTCGTTGCGACCACTTGCTGCGCAGAAGCATCAGTGCGGTAAGGGTGAGGCCCCATCCGATCGTGGACAGTGCGACGCCCACGCCTGCCTGTCCGGTGACATCAGTACTGGCGTCGATGCTGAATGCGGTGGTGAATCCCGCAGCAGTGCCGGCAGCGGCCGTCATACCGCCGGCCTTCATCCATCGCGAGCAATGGGCGGAACCGAAACACGCCAGAATCACTGTCAGTCCACAGGCGACGACCTGCCAGGTGGGGAACTGTGTCGGGGCAGGCAGGCCGGGGCCGCGGAATCCGCCTTTGTAGTCGGCTGACCAGCTGAGCCAGCCCATGCAAGACAGAAAGCCCAGTGCAAAGGCCAACAGGCCGGTGCTCCACAGTCCGAGTGAGCCCGATCCCGTGTGCCCGCCGCCGAGGGCGGTCGTGGAGTGCTCCAGGCCAGTTCGTTCCGAACGCCAGATTGTCCAGATGATGCTCGCGCCGATAGTTGCGGGCACGCCGACGAAGATGAATGCAATCCAGAGAAACTGCGGCCAGGAGAACTCGAGATCGACAGTCATAGTCGGAGTATGCGCGCACTTCGAATCATGTGCGCCCATCTGTCAATCTGGCGAGTTGCGGGTCAACCTTCCTCGACCTTCTCCACATGTGTACTTGTAGGGTCCAGGTCGATATTCCGTGTGTTGATCAGTCGAAGCCTGGGAACCGGATCGCCCGTGGTGTCGTCGATCAAGATCGAGTGTGGCTCACCGTCATCGAAGGCGTGGCGCTCTCCCCACTGTCGCAGGCTAATGATCACGATGAACAGATCCATACCGCGTTCGGTCAGGATGTACTCGTTGCGGGTACCTTGCGCGTTCGGTTGGACTTCGAAGATTCCCTGCTCGACAAGGACTTTGAGCCTGTCCGTGAGAATGTTCTTTGCGATGCCCAGGTTTCGTTGAAACTGACTGAATCTCGATGACCCGTCGAAGGCGTCACGCACGATCAGCAGCGACCATCTGTCGCCGATGATGTCGGCCGCTCGGGCCGTCGGGCAGTGCGGGTCCGTCCATTGTGCGCGATCCGGCATCAAGTTCCTCATTGGTTGCGTTTTGAAACTGTATTGACGTAACCTCCAAATGGTATCAAAACGCAACCAAGTTGAGGTGGAAGTGACTGCACGTCATGCTGTCGAGAACGCGCGGGGCAAGTTGAAAATGTCTCGCGGACTTCGCCTGTTGCTCGCAGTGCTCTGCGGGGTCTCGGTAGCCAACATCTACTACGCACAGCCGCTCCTCGGGCAAATAGGCTCGGATCTTTCCATTCCTCCGGCCGGCCTCGGTTTCGTAGTCGCACTCGCCCAACTCGGTTATGTGGTGGGGTTGATCGTGTTGGTGCCATTGAGCGATCTCGTGAATCGAAAGAAATTGATCGCAATCCAGATCGTCGCTGCTGCAACGGGAACGATGCTTGTTGCTCTGGCCACCACGAATCTGCAGCTGTTGATCGGGATGGCGGTCGCAGGCACGTTCTCGGTAGTTGTTCAAGTCATAGTTGCCTATGCTGCGGCAATCAGTGACCCGGACGAGCGGGGCGCAAACATCGGTGTCATCACCAGCGGCGTTGTCGTCGGCATCATCCTCGCTCGGACTGTCGCCGGCGCAGTTGCGGATCTGGCAGGCTGGCGGGCGGTCTACGCGGGATCCACTTTCATTTCGGTACTGGTCGCGGCCGTCGCGCTGACGATGCTGCCGAAAGATCCTCGTTCGCAACACGATAGGCGTTCGTACGTGCGTGCAATGGGGTCTGTCGTGACGTTGACGCTTACGAACCGACTGTTTCGCACCCGGGCCCTGATCGCCTTGTTCCTTTTCGCGTCCTTTGGTGCTTTGTGGAGCGGAATGGCCCTGCCGTTGAGTGAGGAACCATGGCGGTTGTCGACCACACAGATCGGGCTCTTCGGAATCGCAGGATTGGTTGGAGCATTGGGCGCGGTCGGTGCCGGTCGGTGGGCCGATCAAGGCAAAGCGCAACGCGTCACCGGGGCGTCGTTGGTCGTTCTCTTGCTGTCGTGGGTATTCAACGCGCAGGCGACGCACTCGCTGGTGTTACTCGTAGTCGGTGTTGTTGCGTTGGACTTCGCCGTGCAGGCTGTTCATGTCACGAGCCAGAATCTGATCGTCGCGAACACACCGGAATCGTCGGGGCAGATCATCGGTAGTTACATGGTGTTCTATTCGTTGGGCAGCGCGGCTGGGGCGGTTTCCACCACTATGGTTTTCGACGCGGCAGGGTGGGGCGCTGCAAGTATTCTCGGCGGCGCCTACGCGTTTGCAGCCTTGATCGAATGGACGATCGATCGATTGCGGACCCGCAACACTCTAGGGAGTTGGGAGCCACGTCCTGGCCGCGACGACCAAGGCGTTCACACCGATGGTCAGGGTCGGCTCGATCACGGGAGAGTAGTGCGGAGAGTGGTTCGACGGCACGGTTCGCAAAGCCGGATCAGTCATGTCACCTGTCGTGAACAGTGAAGGGTCGGTACCGCCCAACAGCCAGTACGACAGTGGCGCACCGGCACTGGTCGCGAGAATGCCGACATCTTCACTACCTGCTCCCGCTCCGGGATCGAGAATCTTGTTCGTCCCCAACCATTCGGCAAACGCATCGAGTGTCTTGTCCAGCGCTGCCGGATCATTGACGACGATCGGAAAGTGCTCCGTCTCGGTGATGGTCGGTGGGGTGGGTGCACCGGCGGTGGCCGCTTCGCCCCGGACGATGCGGTCGACGCTGTCCAGGATGCGCTGACGCACACCTGCGTCGTAGCTGCGGATGTTGAGTTGCAGTTCTGCTTCGCCGGGAATGACGTTGGCGGCATCTCCAGCATGGATGGAGCCGACGGTGAGGACAGCTGTGGCAGTACTCGGGACCTCGCGTGAGATGACAGTTTGCAAACGCAACACGGTTTCGGCTGCCATGACCACGGGATCGACCGAGTTCTCCGGCATAGATCCGTGGGCGCCCTTTCCGACCAGTCTCACACGAAGTGAGTCCGATCCCGCATACGAGGGGCCGGCGTGCCCGGCGATCGTGCCTGCCGGTAGCGGCGATACATGTTGTCCGAGAACGATGTCGGGCCTCGGGAATCGCTCGAACAGTCCGTCGTCGACCATGGCTTGCGCACCCGCGCCAAGTTCCTCAGCCGGTTGGAAGACGAGGACAAGAGTGCCAGACCAGGTCGTCGTATCCTGAGAGAGGATCCGGGCCGCACCGAGTAAGCAGGTCGTATGCAGGTCATGGCCGCACGCGTGGCTGACCGAGACGGTCTTTCCCTGATCGTCGGTCGTTGTTACGGTACTGGCGTAGTCCAATCCGGTTTCTTCCCGAACCGGGAGGGCGTCCATATCCGCACGCAGCAGCGCTGTGGGGCCCACTCCGTTCTTCAGGACTCCGACGACTCCGGTAGTCCCGACATCGGTGGTGGTGTCGAATCCAAGTGCTGTTAAATGTCTTTCCACCAGACTGGATGTTCGTTGCTCGTGAAACCCCAGTTCCGGATGGCTGTGGAGGTCCTTGTACAGGTCGATCAAATCCAGATCCACGGCGATCGTTTCGTGCACTGACGAGGTCATGAGTGTCCTCTCGGTAGCGTCTTTTCAGGCTAACCGGGATGACGGGTCGGTAAACAGGACCTTAGGTCCAACGGTGCCGGTGATGCGGAGTCTGGTGCTACGGCACGTAGAACGATGTGACACCTGGGGTGATGATGGATCCGGCCACGGACAGCACGGCAACAGCGACTTGACCGGTCCCGGTCTGCACGATCGCCTCTGCTGGGACTCCGTTGAGACCGTCCGAGAGCCGAGCCGAGCCGGAGGCCCCGGTCGAAAGGTTCAGCCAGCGCACTTCGGACGAGAGCAGGCATCCCCACCGGCCTTCCTTGCCTCCGGTGATCGTCACCGTGCCGGGTTGTTCACCGACGACAGCTACGCAGCGGACGGCCGGCGCGTCGAAGCTGCCGTTCGGGTTGCCGTACGGCGCAGGGTTGACCTGGAATGGAATGGTCACCGCGGCGGATGCGAGCGCTACCGACGTCAGAGTAGAAGCGATCACGACGGATGTGCAGACGCTCAGTCGGCGAACGAGATTCATCACGGAGGCCTCCAGCCATGTCCAGGTGATTTGCTTGTCTTCCCCGACGTAACGTTTTGGTCGTAGCTTCCCTTCTTGCATCGCCGCATTGAAGACGACAGCCTCACCGTATCCGGTTGCACAGGAGAATTCAGGTACTCGTCGCTATTCGCTACATGTGGCGGCCTCAGATGCCGTCCGTCGAACCGCCTCTGCCGTCGTCGAAGCACGTACTACGGCAACCGGTGTTCCGGCTGCGGGATCGAAACTCCAGTCCTGCCGATAGGACTGGAGTAGATCTGGATCTGTGATCATCGCACCTGGCGACAATCGCTGGGCGAGCGTGTTCAAAGCGTCGACACTACCATGATCTGGTTTCAGCCTTCCGCTCCGAGATGTGAAACTCATTGTGTCCAAGGCATGTCCGTGGACCCGAGAGTTGAAAGTCAGTATCTCGAGTGCGGTTGAGATCCACCGAATATGGCGTACGTCATATGTTGCTGAGGTCGGTCAGTACCTGATCGAAGGCGCCGGTACGTCCAGGTGTCACTACCTTCTGAAACAGTGTCAGGACACATTCGTCAAGGGCGTCCGTTGCCGTGAGGGTTCTTCTGGCGACGGTGCTTCTACCGGACCATCGGCCACGTTCCATGTGTGCCAATGCGATTCCGTCACGCCGGGCTGTTGCCTTTCGGCCCGATGAATGAACGAAGAGGTATGTTCTGCCCGCGATATCGACTTCGCACAGCTTGTTCTTGCGGCGCATGGCCTTGGGCTTCTGGTCGATCAGGGTCCCGATCGTTCCGTCGGACAATCGAAGTGATGCAGGTCGGCCTTTACGGAATGTGAGCCTGGATCGATCCTGCTCGGCTGTTGACGATTTCCTCTTCCGCCCGCCGGCAACGCTCTCCGATCCGTCGTCGGATGCGGGAATCAGTTCGCCTTGAACGTTCCCCGACGGATCGAATATCGATACGGCCGAACCACCTTCGGCGAGGTTGACGAACCAGCCGGTCTCTGTAGGGGTGTTCCATTTCATGTAGATGATTATTCTTCATCAGTGCCGAGGAACATCAGCCGACAGCCCGAGACGAGGATCGCGGTCAGGATTCGACAGTCACCTCGATCACGCCATCGTCGCCGTTGAAACGAACCGCCGGCCAGTACCCGTCCATGAAATGCAAACCGCACGAGTCTGTCAGACGTTGACAATCGCTTCGACGGCCAGACGGTGAAGAGCCTGGTGCTGCTCGAAGACGTGGCGTAGGCGGGGAAGCATGCCGCGTACAGCGTCGGGGTCGAGGGAGTGTGCGATGAAGCTGACAGTGCGCCCGTCGACGTTGCAGGTCAGGCTGTAGTAGTCGTCGTCCAATCGCTCACCGTCGGACGAGACGTAATACCCGCGGACAAAGGTGCCGAGCGTTTCGTCGACGATGCCGAAGCTGGGATTTGTCCTCACGTGAGCAGCGTAGACATCGAAGAAGGCAAGCCGCGATTCTGCTGGGGCGGGCACAACGCCCGACCCGTGGCAGGAGCCGTTCTTCGCCAATCCACTCGCAATGTCCCGCTGACTGGGCATCCGGAACCTTCTGCGCCGCGACTGCCTTAGCGTTCTACGTCGATAACCACGTGAAGGGATTTGTTCAATGGCGAAGAATCAGGCACCCCCCGCGACACAAGCCAAGGACATCGTTGTCGATCTACTGGTGATCGGGTCCGGTACCGGCATGGCTGCCGCCCTCACCGCGAACGAGCTCGGCTTGTCCACGCTGATCGTGGAGAAGACGCAGTACGTTGGCGGTTCGACGGCGCGGTCCGGTGGAGCGTTCTGGATGCCTGCCAACCCGATCTTGGCGAAAGCCGGTGCGGGCGACACCGTTGAGCGCGCGAAGACATACGTGCGGTCGGTGGTCGGTGATACTGCCCCTGCCCAACGTGGGGAGGCATTCGTCGACAACGGTGCGGCCACCGTCGACATGCTTTACCGCACGACGCCCATGAAGTTCTTCTGGGCCAAGGAATACTCCGATTACCACCCCGAACTGCCGGGAGGTAGCGCCGCCGGACGTACCTGCGAGTGCCTGCCGTTCGACGCGTCGGTACTCGGCGCGGAACGCGGTCGCCTGCGGCCCGGTTTGATGGAAGCCGGACTGCCGATGCCGGTGACAGGTGCGGACTACAAGTGGATGAACCTGATGGTGAAGAAGCCGAGCAAGGCTTTCCCTCGCATCATCCGCCGCCTGGCGCAGGGCGTTTACGGCAAGTACGTACTCAAGCGTGAATACATCGCAGGCGGTCAGGCGCTCGCCGCCGGCCTGTTCGCAGGTGTGGTCCAGGCCGGTATCCCGGTGTGGACGGAAACGTCGTTGGTTCGGCTCATCACCGAAGATGGCCGCGTAACGGGTGCAGTTGTGGTGCAAGACGGACGTGAAGTGACGGTGACCGCTCGGCGTGGTGTCGTTCTGGCAGCCGGCGGGTTCGACCACAACATGGAGTGGCGCCACAAGTACCAGTCGGAGAGGCTCGGTGAGCACGAGAGCCTGGGCGCAGAGGGCAACACCGGCGAAGCGATCGAGGCAGCACAAGAGCTCGGCGCAGGTATCGGATCGATGGATCAGTCGTGGTGGTTCCCGGCGGTGGCAAGCATCAAGGGCCGCCCGCCGATGGTGATGCTCGCAGAGCGTGCGCTGCCAGGCTCGTTCATCGTCGACCAGACCGGTCGTCGATTCGTGAACGAGGCGACGGACTACATGTCGTTCGGCCAGCGCGTGCTCGAACGGGAAAAGGCCGGAGATCCGGCCGAGTCGATGTGGTTTGTTTTCGACCAGGAGTACCGCAACAGCTACGTGTTCGCAGGCGGTATCTTCCCCCGTCAGCCGCTTCCGCAGGCATTTTTCGACTCCGGCATCGCGCACAAGGCGAGCAGTCCGGTCGAGCTTGCCCGCAAGGTCGGTCTTCCCGAGGAGGCTTTTGCCGAGTCCTTCGAGAAGTTCAACGAGGCCGCTGCTGCCGGTAGCGATGCGGAATTTGGTCGCGGCGGAAGTGCATACGATCGGTACTACGGCGACCCGACAGTGTCCCCGAACCCGAACCTGAGGAAGCTCGACACGAGTGCCCTCTACGCGGTGAAGATGACGCTCAGCGACCTCGGCACCTGCGGCGGTGTGCAGGCGGACGAGCATGCACGCGTGCTTCGTGAGGACGGCAGCGTGATCGACGGCCTGTATGCGATCGGCAATACTGCGGCCAACGCATTCGGTCACACCTACCCGGGCGCCGGTGCAACGATCGGCCAGGGGCTGGTTTACGGATACATTGCCGCTCACCACGCAGCCGAGAAAGTAGCTTCGACTCAGCAGTAGATCCACTAGGCAACAGATCGCCGAACGGGAGATCAGCACGCGTTTCCGATGCCGGGAACGTGCACTGGTCTCCCGTTCGGCTTGTAGGAGCAATGCCGCCTGTATGTCCCATCTCGGTAACGCTGACGCGCCGGGTGATCAAGACGCGGTATCGTCTCCAGAAGTGACATGGGGCACTGGCGATTGTTCGACCAGATGCCATCCACCGAAGGCGCGCCTGATATCGACCGGTCGGGTCGAATGCGCAAAAACAGGTATGTACCCAGGTAATTCAACCGTGGTGTGGAGCGTCGTGAAGCGACAGCGTATGAGGTGATTCCTCATCCGCAACGCAAGGATCTCCATGTTCCACCCCCTTTCCGACCATCCGGGTAGACACCCGCCCTGTCGATCTTCGAATGAGAAGCCTTCGGTTTGTTCCGGCATTCGTAGTCCTCGATCAACGATCGATTCAGGCACTGCCTCGATGTAGAACCCGTATCTCCTGTGCTGTCACCAGGAGTTGCAGACCTGCGGGTCTATGCGCGCGCTCGCGTTCGAGAGCGGTCACCGTACCTCTCTCCATGGCGCGATCCGAACATTTCACTCCAACGGAGTCTTGGTGCGATACACCGAGTAGCTCAGCACGTATTGAGTGCTGTCTGCGGGTAGAGCCTGCACCTGCTCCGAGCACATCAGTCAAGGAAAACATGAGTAAGCACAGAAAACACAAGCCTTCCAGCACAAAACGATTCATCGCCGTAACTGCGGGACTGGGCGCCCTTGTGGGGGCCGGAGCAGTAGCCAATGCAGGTACCGCCGGTGCGCAGGGCTGGTCGGCGAGTTGCAATTGGGAGTGGCCGGTAAGCGGATCACTTTCGCAGGGTTACCACGCGGGACATGACGGAGTCGACTTCGCTGTCAACGTCGGCACCGCGCTCCACGCGCCCACATCGGGCACGATTTCTGTTGCCGGACCCAATGATCCGGGTGGATATGGAACGTACATCCAGTTGGAAGCGGACAGTGGCGAGCAGATTCAGATGGGCCACCTCTCCGAAACATGGGTCGGTGTGGGGCAACACGTCGAGGTAGGCGACGAGATCGGGGCAACGGGTAACACCGGTAGCTCCACCGGCCCACATCTGCATCTCCGCATTCACAGTGGAGGCGCCGTCGATCCCATGTCCTTCCTGAGTTCGATCGGGGCGTGCGATACCGGGTCGAGTATTGCTCCCGCGCCCGCGCCCGCGCCCGCGCCCGCGCCCGCGCCCGCGCCCGCGCCCGCGCCCGCGCCGGCACAGGACGTAGCACCCGAATTTGCACCGGAACCGGCGCCTGCTCCCGTTGTCTACTCTGAGACATCCGAATCTGCACCGGTAGAAAGCATTCCGGAGTCGGAGACTCCAGCGCCCGGCTCAGAGGTAGTCGTTGCAGCCGGTGATACATTGTTCGACCTCGCGACAGAACGAGGTCTCACCTGGCAGCAGGTGTGGGACATGAATCCGCAGATCGTCAATCCCGATCAGATCCTTGTGGGCGACGTGATCAACTTGTGAGAGTTGATAATTCGATACTGATCCGGAGATGAGTCAACGGCTCGTACACGACCGGTTTCAGTACCCCAGTTGACTCCGAGTTCCACTTCGTGCGCGTGAGCGCTGCAGCCGGGCCGTGCATTTCACGGTCCGGCTGTTTTGCGCGCTCCGAGAAGTGATTCCTACCGAAGTACTAATGTGTGGTGGTTCGCTTCTCGGGCAGCCACGGCCAATCAATGGGGATCTTGCCGATACTATTGAGCCCGTGAACCGGTCCGCGATCACCTCCCTACGTCGACGTTGGTCAGATGAGGGCGTCGATAATTTACGGGCGCAGCTGCTCGATCAGTCGCGGATCGTCAAGCCGCCCCACACTCTCGTCTCCCCATGGGCGGAGACCGATGACGGGCTGATCGATGTGCGTGGCCTGACAGCGGGTAGCGCTGGATTGGACATCCGGTATCTCACGTTGGAACGGATTGATCTGAGTTTCGCTCGGGGTCCGATCTCCGTCTTCGAATCCGAATTATTCGACTGCCGTTTCGATTTCGTGGCACTGACCGGACAGCCCCGTTTCAATCGCCGATTCGAACGGTGCAGTTTCCGGGGTGCGACGCTCTCTCGTCTGGCGCTCGGACCGAGGGTCGTCGATTGCGATTTCACTGGAGCCAAAGCACGCGGGCTCCGCTCCGTGCCCAATACTGTGTTCGAACGATGCGCATTCGACGACACAGACCTGACTGGTGCGCAGTTCGCCGATACCTCATTCGTGGAGTGCACTTTCGGCGGCGCACGATTCTCGGCGGCCACGAGTTTTGTGCGGTGTTCCTTCACCCGGACCGCTGTCGAGTTCTCCGAGGCGCAAGTGTCGCGAACAACGTGTGACGGCACCGCGATTCCGGATCAATGGGAAGGTGAGGCCGATTCAGCAGTCGCACTGGAGCGGTATGCCGGTCGATATGCCCGAGCACTTGGCGTGGGGGACACAGAGGGTATGGCCCTCGATCCTGAAATGGATGATTCGTAAAGGGGGCAGATCGATGACTCGCGGGGTCACGTTCAGGACAGTATTCGGTGGACCGTCGGTGCCGCTTGACTTCATCGAGGAGTTGACTCGGCTCAGACACCGGCTGAGGGGCATCGCGATGCAGTACGACTTCGATCTGTTTGTTGTCGTTGGTGGCGACATCTCCGTGGTGACCGATCCGACCGGGATCCGGCTTCCGCGTGTATTTCTGGGCAGGCGTACCGCTACGGCGCAGGTACAGATGAACACTGACGACGTGATGGGGGTGCCCGACCCGCGTGCATTTCTGTACACGACGATCCATGCGGCACTGACGGAACTGATCACGCGTGTCTCAGACCGCGACAACGACTTCGATGCGGACGGGGAGCGAGCGAAGATCGAGTTCTTGATCCTCGATGACATTGGCGAGCGCGAATCAAAGCTGTGATGGCAAATGACAAATGCTGCGCTCCCGAATTCGTCAGGCCGTTGTCACTCTCTGGCATCAAACACTGCGGTGACCACTTCACAGAAAATCGCCGGGTGCCGGCAATGGACGAACCTCACTATGAGTTCTGCGGTGCGCGGTAGCGGTGACAAGTAGGTAGCGTTCAGCTGCGGCGTAGTCGGTGATCGATGTTCCGTCGGGCCCGGGGGTTTGAGTGATCAGGTCGAGGTATCGGCGGCGATAGAGGTATGCGTCGGGCTGGGTCAACAGGTACTCCGCGGCAGCGACGACGTCCAGGCTCGGTGCGGCTCGTCTGAGCCGGGTGCGCGCCGGCTGGTACGCAGCTCTGGCGTGTTTGGTCGGCCCGGTGGCCGTGTAGTGCCCGTCGCTGTGGTCGTCGTCTCGGGCATTGTCATTCATATCGTCGCCTTGGTGTGAATGAGCTCGACGTTGCCGTTGTAGTAGCCGAGGACACGGTGATCCATCATCCGCCGCCACAGTGGTGGTACGGCAGCGCAGACGATCATCACCGCGTATCCGGCAGGGAGTTGCGGAGCGGTTGGAGCGCTGCGCAGAGATTGGTAGCGCAGACGCGGATTCGCGTGATGGTCACTGTGTCGTTGTAATTGGTACAGGAACAAATTGGACAAGAGATGATCACTGTTCCAACTGTCTTCGGGCCGGGCTTTGACAAAGCTGCCGTCTTGTCTTCGCGCACGGAGCAATCCGTAGTGTTCGAGGTAGTTTGCGGCCTCGAGGAACGTGATCCCGGCCAAGGCTTGCAGGAGCAGCCAGGGCAGTATCTGCCACCCGAATAAGGTGATCAACGTCCCGAACAGTGCGGCGCTCAGCGACCATGCCTGCAAGATGTTGTTTCGAGGCGACAGTGCGGGTGAACCCTGCCGGCGCAGGCGTGCTGATTCGATCCGCCAGCCCGATTTCAGACCTCCGAATACGCTGCGGGGCAGGAATATCCAGAACGATTCCCCGAAACGAGCACTGGCGGGATCGCTCGGCGTCGCAACGTTGACGTGGTGACCGTGATTGTGCTCGATGTAGAAGTGCCCGTAGAACGATTGAGCGAGCACAATTTTCGCCAACCGCCGCTCGAGGCGGCTGCTCTTGTGGCCTAGTTCGTGTGCGGCATTGATACCGACGCCCGCAACGACGCCGACGGTCATCGCCAGTGCGATCTTCTCTCCGGTTGCCATCGGGGCGTGCGCCCAACACCATGCGGCGAAGACGAGGCCAGCGTATTGAAGTGGCACGAACAGGTAGGTACACCAGCGGTAGTAGCGGTCGTCCTGCAATGCCGCGATCACGTTGTCGGGTGGGCTGCGGCCATCTGCGCCGACTGCGACGTCGACGATCGGGATGACGAGAATCAGGATCCAGGCACCGGTCGCCCAGAACAGGCCGAGGTGCAAATATTCGACCAGCAGCCAGGACAGGAAGGGACTCAGCGGGATCAGCAATCCCAACGGCCACCAGTAACGCTTCCGATCCCGCCATGCAGGAGCGTCGACACCTGCTTCGGCGCTCGCTCGAATGTCGTCGGTGTCTGTCATCGAAACTTCTCGAGCACGGGAAAGTGGAATACGGTCATTGCTCTCCAACGGTTCGTGCGGACTTTCGAAGTGGTGTGCTGCGGCGTCTCAGGCGGTTAGGCCAGGTCGGCGAATGCGATGATGTTGTCGTTGTAACTGCGTGCGGTTTCGTCGAAGGATCCACCGCACGTGATGATCCGGAGTCCGGGGTGGTCGATGTCGCCGTATACGACGTCGGTGGGAAAGTCCTCTTTGGGGAAGTGTTCGACACTGGTAGCGGTGAACACTGCGCGACTTCCGTCTTCGCGGGTGACGATGATGTCGGCTCCTGTTTCGAGATTCCGCAGATCGAAGAAGACCCCGTCGGTGCCTTGCCAGTCGACGTGGCCGGCGATGATTGCCGGTCCGACCTCACCGGGTGCGGGAGCGCCGGTGTACCACCCTGCGTCCTTCCCATCCGGTGGGACCTCGAGTGCTCCATCGGTATCGAGTCCGAGATCGATGATGTCGGTGTCGACGCCGATGGACGGGATTTCGAGGCGCGCGGGGCGGTGTTCAGCAGTTACCGGCGCCCTTTCGGGCAGTGCAGAGTCAGTGGCGCGTGGCGCGGATGTGGTGTCTTGTCGAGGCGACGAGTGTGGTTGTGAATTTCCGCTGTCGGATTGTCCACCGGCGCATCCGACCACCGTTACGAGTACTGAAACAGTAAGGGCGAGAGCCGTGATGGCTCGGCGAGTTCGCGGAGCCATCACGGAGTTTTCGTCTTTCATCTATCGACTTGTCCGACGGATGACGAGGGCCGACATAGCCACGACGCTGAAGAAGCCGACGAGCAGGGCGATCCACCCTCCACTGGACTGTCCGTCGCGTTGGGATTGTGTGCTTCCGTCACCGGTGTCGACCGACCCTCGTGGTACCTGCTGCACCTGAGGGGCTCGAACATTCGGGGATTCCGGGCCTACCGGTTGAGTGGTCGGGGTACCCGTTCGAGAAGCTGACGTCGTCGGCACCCGAGACGGGACGGTTACCGTCCCGGGAACGGTGGGAGGTATTCCCGGCAGTGGTGGGAGACCGGGAATCTCGGGTATGGACGGAATGTTTCGGCTGGTCGTGATGATCGGCGGTACGTCCACAGTGGTTGTAGTCGTGCCGTTCGGCCCTGGTGTGGTGGTCGTCGCTTCCACCGGTGTACCAGTCGTGGTTGTAGTCACCTCCGGCGGGACGACCGTCGTGGTTGTAGTCACCTCCGGCGGGACGACCGTCGTGGTTGTAGTCACCACCGGCGGGACCACAGTCGTGGTGGTAGTCGTCGCGGTGTCAGGCGGGACTGTAGTCGTCGTAGTGGTCGGAGTCGTGGTCGTGACAGGAGGCGCACAGGTCGGGATCGTAACGGTGTTCGTATCCAGAGTGACCGCGCCATTGATCGCCAACAGTCGACCCTCGACGGTTGCCTCGGTTGTGGCAGTAATGTCTGTCAGCGCCAACAGGTTTCCTCGGAAGACGGAGTTGGTGCCCAGGGTGGCGGAACTTCCAACCTGCCAGAAAACATTGCACGCCTGCGTTCCGTTGATCAGTGCAACGGTGCTGGACGACGATGTGATCAGCGTTGATCCCGCTTGGAAGACGAAGACTGCATCGGGGTCACCTTGCGCGTCGAGGGTGACGGTTCCCGACAGTGCGATCGACGAACCGGAGTTGTAGACACCCGAAACCAGTGTCCGACCGGTCAAGTCGTCTCCCGTCGGTTGTGTGGGTCCCTGACCGGCAAGAGTGTTGTAGGCAGTCAACACGTCGGGTTTCGCTCCCTGCGATACCGCGTCGCCACCATGATTGGTGCCGGTAATCGTCAGGTCCGATACACCGGTGATGGTTGGAGTCGGATACGTGCCGATATCGCCGCCGAGGGTTGTCGGTCCGGTGTTGGTGATTCCTGCTCCGGCAAGGACTGCAAAGGGCTCAGCGGTGCCGAGTCCGACAGCAGTCGCTTCCGCGCCGGCAGTGCCGGCCGGCAAGACGAGAATGCCGACGGAGAAAACGGAAATCGTTGCAATACCCGAGAATTGAAAGAACCGCGAGCGTCGTGTTGCGGTGGGTGCTGTCATGTTCTGTTCATCTTCGATCCTTTGAAGAAGGGACTCATGCGACGAAAGTGAGTCCGTACGTCCGCGCCGACTCCGGCGCCGGGACGTATCGATGAGCGCCCACGTAAATCCGGACATTCCGGGTATACGATGTGTGTATACGTTGTATGCATAGGGCGTATCCGAACAGTAAACCAGCCGTACTGTTCTGTCAACGCGTAGGCATACGTTGTATGTTTTGTGAATGACCGGACACTCGCCAGATCGCACTAAGGGTTTGATTCCCGCCGCGGACCGCGAGGAGCCCCTCACCAGGGCGCTCGTACTCTCGACGGCGTTGGCGATCATCGACGAGGAAGGTGCCGACGGCCTCTCCATGCGCCGACTGGGCAAAGCGCTCGACAGAAATCCGATGACTCTCTACAGGTACGCGGCCAACAAGGCGGCCCTGCTGGACGGGGTCGTCGAGACCGTGCTCGAACAACTGGTCGTCGACCCGTCCGATCGCGACTGGAGGGGGCAGCTGCACGCAGTTGCGTACGGGTATCGCCGCCTCGCGCTCGCGCACCCCAACGTGGTTCCTTTGCTGGTCACTCGGCCGCTGTCCACCCCGCTCGGATTGCGTCCTCCCGGGACGTTGCGCTACGTCGAAGCGATTCTCGAACTGCTGATACGGGCCGGTTTCACTCCTGAAGACGCATTACACATCTACCGAGCAGTGTTCGGCTTCCTCAACGGGCACATTCTCAACGAGCTTCAGGAAATAGTCGAAAATCCCGAGGAGACGGACGATCTCTTGCGGCTCGGTCTGCATCGGCTTGCGCTTGCCGAGTTTCCGAGACTGCGGTCGATGGCTACGATCATGGCTCACTACGACGGGCAGGACGAACTCGAGCGCGGTCTGGCAATCCTTCTGGAGGGTCTGGCGACGGCATCTCCTCCGACGAGGGTTGAGGGCTGACCACTTTCAGTTTGGGTATAGACATGAGGCGACCTCGACGGCCACACAATTCAGGGGACCGACGAGGTCGGTAAGCGTCAGCGCAGTCACTGACGTCTACATTTCAACCGTACGAGTCACGGTTGGCAGGTGGCGGCGAGCTTCGTCCTTGTTGTGTGAGTGTTTCGTCCTGCTTCGCCCATTTCGGGCGGTTCCTGACCTGCTGCAGGTGATGGCTCTTCGGTTCGGCCGGAAGGCTTCATCGAGCTGAACGTGTGTAGAGCGCCTGTAAATGCCTTCCGTCCGCCTCGGTGGACGGACGGAAGGCATCATTTCATTTGTGGGTGACCGTATTCGGCGAACACGGTCTGGTTTTGTCAGGGTTGAAATTCTTCGTTGGTGGGGTTCTCGGGCGGGGTGGCCGCGAGGATGCGCTTCCACCAGCCTTGCCGCTGCGGGTCTTCGTTCCAGACGACCGGTTCAGCCAGAGCTGCGGCGGGGGCCATGATTGGCGCGGGCATAGTGGACCTCCTGGATGAAAGGCTCTCGTACAGTCGATTTCGTGCAAGCCGTTCAGGTCAGGCTTCGATCTGTCCTTGGGTTTTCACCTCGGAGTTTGCGGTGCGGGACGGCGGTCTCGACGAGATTTCGATCCGCCGCGGTTTCGCCTTCTCTGCGATCGGCAAGGTCACGGTCAACACGCCGTTGTCGTATGAGGCGACGATCCGTTCGGAATCGATGTCCTCACTGATGGACAGCTGCCTTCTGTATGTTCCTGTGAAACGCTCACCGGCCAGCCACGTCACTCCCTCTTCGGAAATGGCGCTGCGGTGCGCGGTCAGGGTGAGGGTCGAGCCGTCTACCTGTACGTCCACTGATCCTGGGTCGACGCCGGGAAGATCGGCGTGAAGGACGTAGTGGTCATCGATCTTGTAGAGGTCCATCGGCATGAAGCGTGGACTTCGGCTGCTGCCGGTTCCGGTGGCAAGCAGGGACTTGGTGATCGCGTCGATGTCGGTGAAAGGATCGAAACGAAGCACAGCAACACACCTCCCGTATCGTCTAAGAAAGGTCACCGTCACCTCGACGGCGACCGAACTTACTGTGCGAGAACATGATAACCAGCCAAACTGGCACTCTGCAACCTCGAGTGCCAGATTTTTTCGGTGAACTTCGGTCCGATTTTCGGAAGTATCCGAAATGGCGCGATCAGTTCGCCAGGGATGTCAGAGGGTCCGGCGAAACACCTTGTCTTCGTCGACTGTGACGGCACCGGATGCGATGAGTCGTTCGAGGTGTAGCTGAGCTGTCCGTCGTTCGACGGCGTCGACGTACGGGGCCGATACGTGGGGGCGGTAGACGAGTCGATGAGCGACTATGTCTTCCAAGAGTTTTGGTTCGCCGAGGAATTGGATGAGACGGTCTTCGCGGCTCAGTAATTTGTCGCGGTATGCGGACAACCGGCGACGGAACTCGTCGCTGCCCTCGACCACGCCCTTCTGATGGAATGTTCCGTACCAGCGTGCGTCGATCGTTGCGACGTGGTCGATGGAGTCGAGGAAGTCGTTGACGCTGCTACCCAGGTCGCCGTACATCGGGCCGAAGGAGGTGAGGTCGACGTCGGCGACGTAGAAGAAGCCGTCGGGTTCGACGAGGACCCCGCAGTGTCCGCGGGTGTGCCCTGGCAAATGAATGACTGTCGCAGTGCGGTCGCCGAGGTCGAAGACGTGGCCGCCCGCGATCCCCGACACGTTCTCGTGGGTCGGGGGTATGCCGTATTGCGTAGCAATCGACTGCTGGACCTCGACTCGTTCGTTCGGAGGAAGGCCGTAATTGGTGAGCATCGTGTCGAGGGATGCGACTGCGGGTGCGTCGAGATGGTGCGCATAGGCCGGGGTGTCGAAATGGCGTAGTCCGGCGATGTGGTCCTCGTGCCCGTGGCTGACGAATACGAGGTCTGCGCCGACGGGGTCGCGGTCGAGGGAGAGCGAAGGGTCGATGACGAGCGTGCTTTCAGATCCGTGCACTACCACGGTGTTCCCGTAGGGGACGGCACCACCGTTCTCAGGAACCAGTACCGAGACCTTGCCGAATTCTGCAGGTGTGAACATCTTTCGCCTTCCTCGTGACGATCGTGTCGTGACGACACCGGCTTGCAGGCTCGAATCAGTGGAGATGTTGTCGAGACGTCTCGACAGTATCCGTTGCCCAAGCGGCGAGGTGCATCGGATAGTGGCAGTAGATCCAGTCAGTGTGCAGTGCCGGCTATTTCGTCGAGAGTCCGTTCGACGGCTCGGGCGATCTTGCTTGCAGGTGGGAGATGCTCGGCATCGGCCTGGATTCCGATCCAGAATGTGTCGTTGTAGGACGCTGCGGTGAAGCCGACGCGGACATTGCCCGCCAACGGGCCCAGAGGCCAGAGTTCGACTAGCGCTCCCCCGTCGAGCGTGAGCGGGCCGCGCGGTCCATGGACGTTGGACGCGACTGCACCGATCATGTGCTGCCGCTTTGCGAGCTTGTCGAAAACGCCGGCGATACGCGGTGACCGAAAGGTTGTTCCCGCAGCGCGTGCGGAAGGTTTGGCCGCAGCGGTTTGCTTCGCGACGATCGCGACTGTGCGTTGTGGGTCGGTTTCACGAAGTGGAAGGTCGATGATCATGAACCCGACGGCATTGCGTGCGCTACCGATCGCTGTGACTGCGACGGGTACCGATACCGCAATCGACTTGGGGATGGGCTCGCCGCATTCTTGGAGGATGAATCGCAGTCCGCCGCCCACCGCAACGAGATAGGCATCGTTCAAAGTGCCTCCCGCTTGCTGCGCGGCATGCTCGATCAGAGAGGTGCGGACGTTGACGGACGAGATCGATCTCGTGGGACCAATGGCGCCCAGCAACACCCGTGATCGGATTGGCCGGTGCAGGAAAGTACCGATTCGAAATCGGAGGAGGTCGAGGGAACCGGCGGCCTTCGGAGGGATGTTCGGCACGGGAGCGCCCGGGTCGGTACTTTTCGAATCAGGTGAGGCGAACAAGCGCTCGAAAAGGTCGCTGGCTCTGGCGCCGTCGAGAACCGCGTGATGCACTCGGATCACAATGCCGCACAGACCCGGTCGAGCTGCAGGAACGAAGGCGATGTGCCACAACGGTCGGGTGGTGTCGAGGGGTTGCATCACGAGTCGACCACAGACGGATTCGAAGTCGGGTTCTGTAGGCCCGCGTTCGTCAAGCGAGAGATGGAGGTCGAAGTCGATGTCGTTTTCCGTCCACCACCATGACCCGTTCCGCATGATCGGTCGCTGCCGCAGTAACGGCTCCTGCGCGATGTGAGCGGCGAGAGTGCGGTGAAGTCGCACTAGATCAGGTCGACCGTCTCGATCGACGAAGCCACCAGGAGCGAGCAGTCCGGCAATAGTGACCAGGTAGGGCTGGACGTGCACACCGAGCTGGAAGCTCGCAGCGTCGACGGGTGATATCGGCACGTCGGGTGTGGTGTCGACCATCTGCTGAGCCTAATCGAGGCGACATGGTGGACGGCGCTGTTTTCGGCTAGCGGATCACCAAGTCGTGGTCGGTGGCGCTGAGCGTGATCGCGGCAATGGGGTTTCCGTGCATCCAGTCCTGCACGAACGCGTCCAGAGCGGGGTTCGATGCCCGATCCGCGTACGCGTCCGACGGGATCTCGATTGCCCCGACGAGGTGGCGCGGATCGGCATCGAGGCCGGATGCGCGGGGAGTCATCCGTAGTCCGTCGGCGGTGTGCAGGACGACCGGAAGAACCGTGCCATCCGGTGCAGTCACGGTCGCGGTCCGCGTGGTGGCGACCGGGTCGAAATGGTCCACGTCCAGTCGGTATCCGGACGGTTGTGCGTGCTGGCCGATCGCGTCGAGCATGCGCGGATCCACCACAGAGTACGGAAACCCGATGTCGATCAGAGTCTGACCGTCGATGGCACCGTCGCGGGCGGGCAAGGTCGTGGACAAGTGCCAGGGGGCAGCGGGGGACAGGGTATCCGTCGACCGGTCTGTCGGCGCGTTTTCGATCAGTGTGCCGAGGAGGGACGCGCCGGTCGGTGTGAACTCCCAGTCGCCGCCGACGAGATCCTTGTGCCAGAAGCCGGATTCGGCGCCGCGGAGACCCTCGACACGCAACTCCCGCCGGTTCGGGCCGGGACCGAGTGAGTGCACACTGATCGCGGATGTAACTTCACCGGGAATTTTGGGCTGGTGCACCCAGTCGGGGGCCGGAAGTTGGATCGCGGCGGTGCTGCGGTCCAGTGTTTCGGCCACGAGGTTGGGTGCCGACGGCTTGTCCGACTGATCTTCCCAGCTGTAGCGGAAGAAGATCGAGTCCGATCCCGAAGAATCGAAATCAAATGTGCGGGTGTACATGTCGCCGTACTTGTTCATCACGAAAGTGGTTGATCCGGCCGCCGACAGCGAGTCCGCCTGGAATCGCCCGCCGAGCGGGCCGCCGATCTCGTAGCTGTCGTCGTTGGGCAGCCACGGGTCCGCGTAGGTTATCCGGCTGCCGTCCCCGGTCAACGTGGGGATCATCGTCATCTTGGCGAGTCCGACGAAGTGAATCCGTCCTGCGACGTCGGTGAAAGTTTGGTTGTCCCAAGGCGACGAGACGCTCAGTGCCCACCCGTTCGGGTGGTCTCCGGGGAGTTGTCGGCCGGGACCGCTCCACAGCGGTGCGCCCCATGCCGAGGTCCAATTCCACACCAGCGGATCCTGGGATGCGTTGTCCATCGTGTAGATCCAGCCGTTGTCGTCGACAGCGACGAGTTCGTCGTCGTCCAGTGATATCCCGACCAATCGTCCACGCAGGCACCCGGGCATCGGCACGAAACGCCACGGTTGAGCCGTTGATGCGCCTGGCTCTCGCGGCCGAGCGAGTAAGTCGTGGTCGACTAGCGCGAAGTCCCAGAAACGATTGAATTGCGTCGTTGGCGTGCGGATCTGGACCGAGCTGGGGGCGGTTGAACCGGTGAATGTCGGTAGGTTTGCCAACCCGACTCGACCTCCACCGGAGGGCGCACCTGGTGGCAGTTGGGCGGTTCCGAATGATATGCAACTGGCCGGCCCAGGTTCGGTGGGCGCGGCAGCGGCGAGGGGAGTGGACCACAGGAGGGCGGCGGAGAGTAGGACGCCGACGCTCAGCAGTCGCGGTCGGTGCGGGTGCGAAACTCCACTCGCGGTCTCGTTCACCGTCCGATTGTCGCATGATTCGCATTGTTTGTATGGATCGTGGGGATTGTCTATTTGTTTCGGTTGTGGCGCAGAGTGCCGATCGCTGTGCTCGGGAGTTTGTTGACGATTGGAGAGTTTGTCTTGCAAGTGCTTTCGGAGGAATTGTCAACCCACTCCGTAGGTTTACCGTTCAGATGGGGCTTGCCATCACATACGGTGGGGTGATGAGAAGGCCGACGTCGTTGGGTGAATGGTTGGTAGCTGATCCTCCGGAGTCGTCCAAGCCGCCGGGGCCGATTCTTTTGGCATTCACCGTTGTTCCGCTCATTGCGTTGGTCTGCCGGCATTACGGTTGGTGGCCTTCGCCGTTCGGGGAGTACAGATGGTTGGATCCCTTCCTCGTCAGCGCTGCGGCTCTGCTCATCTTGATCGTGGTCGGTCTGGTGTGGGCGATCCGCACCCTCTACGTCCTTGGCCAGGACCGGCGGTGGTCGTGGTGGATTCTGCCCTCCCCGATCGCCGTCATCGCTGCAGTCGCTCTGGCGTTGTTGATGCCGCCGGCAACTTTCCTCGACAAGAGCGGAGAGTTCGAGACCATCGCGATTGGTCTTTTGGAGCAGCCTGAATCGACCGTGGAAGAGCTCGAGATCGGCCAGTTCGATATCAGTAGTGCCCATGTCGTGCGGCCGGATGAGGTCTACTTCATCGACGACGACAGCATGTTCATCACCTCGAGTGGGTGGGTGTACTCGCCCAGCGGCCCACCATCGGGGTTCGATGATTTCTCCGCAACTCACCTCGGCGGACCTTGGTACGAGTTCACGGCGGTATGGCGTGACTGATAAATCGAGTGGCCTGTAACGCAGGCCTGTAGCTACCATCGCGGTGTGGATACGTACACGGTGACGCCCCATGGGCGTGAGGGGGTTGTCGGCGTCGTCTTCGCCGGCGACAGATAGCGCATTTCGGACCCGACAGCACTTGGTGCTGATCGGGCCATGAGCTGTACCCACCTTCACCGAGCCACGATTGGTATACACCCATGATCATTTTGACCGATACATCTATTCGTTCCAGCCTCGTCAACGCGAGTCGTAAGGAGAAGTCCGATCTCACCCTGCCGGACGGCTTCGGCACCATCGACTTCGACGCTCTCGACTACCTGGGCTGGCGAGATCCGAAAATGGGCCGACGCGCCTACACGATCGTCCCGACACTCGACGGGGAGACCATCGGAGTCTTGCTCGTTCAAGCCGAGGCCACTCCGCGATCGCGCGCCCAGTGCTCCTGGTGCCGCGACACGCGACTCCCCAACGAGGTCGTCTTCTACGGCGCCAAGTTGGCCGGGCCCGCCGGTCGACGTGGCAGCACGGTCGGAACACTGATCTGCCGAGACTTCCAGTGCTCGTCCAATGTTCGTAACGACCCCCCGCTCCCGTATGCCGGCTACGATGCCGCCGCTGCGCGCCAGAACCGGAAAGATGAACTGGTGCTGCGGGCTTCGAGTTTTGTCGAGCGGGTGGCTCGGCAGTAGAGCGGACCAAATCGGGGACGAGATAGCACCCTGTTGCGACGTTCGTCCCCCTTTCCTGACTCAGGGAGGGGGACGAGCTGTCTAGACGGGTTTGATCCGACGAGCACTTCGAGACGACGCGACATGTGGCGTCGCACATGATTGCGCGGTCACGGCGTTGCTCGACGCAACGTCGCCCAGGCTCCGGCGATGCACGCGATGGCAAGGGCCAGAGGGAGTAGCGCCATCGGTACCACTCGGGGAGTATCGACAAACCACGAACCGATCGCCGGGCCACCACCCAGCCCAGGTGATCGCGATCGCTGACAAGCCGAGCAAGCCGAAAAGCCCAGTGAGGGAGGCGAGTAGACCGGTGATCCTCCACCGCTGGTAGATAGCACCTGCCAGCATTGCGATCGAACTGGTCAGCAGCAGCGTCGCGAACAGTGCGAGCAACTGTACGGCGGTGTTGTCGGTGAAGTAGCGTGCGATGCCGAACATGCGCATGTGCACACCCCAGCCGTTGGTGGCGGACTCCACCACTGACAGCAGTTGCAGCGCGATTGCGAAGATTGCGGACTGTGCCAACGCCATTATCGCGGTGGCAGTGAAGAACTCGCGGCGAGTCACGCTCAGCCCGAGCGCGAACGGGAACGTCTGGGTCATCGACTGGAGGTAGAACGCCAGCACGAAACCGTAAACGGAGAACACACTGCCGGTGAATCCCTCACCTTGCTCGTTTCCGACGATCGCGTAGATAGTGAAGCTGATGAGGAAAGAGATCAAAAGGATGCCCACCGGCCAGGCGATCAGCAACGGCCACGCGACCGTATGCAGTTGTAGGACGGGACCGATCCTGGACCGAGCGGGCGTCTTCGGGACCGTCCGTGGCTCTGTCGTTGCGATACTCATACGGTGATCTCCTTGCGCTGCGTCGAAGTCGCGATGACAAGTTCCTGCAAAGATGCCGGTTCCACTTGGACTCCAGCCTCCCGCAGTCGGTTTCGCTCGGTCTCTGTCACATCGGCCTGCAACATGATTCGGCTGTGGGCGCCCAGTGTCTCCCGGCGCAGGACCCTGCCGGACGCAGCAACGGCATCCACCGCATCAATGGGACCGGATACCAGCACGGCGCGACCTCGCAGTGCGTCCGCGTCCTCGTCGACGACAATCCGGCCGCTGTCTACGACAATCACGTGCTCGAGCAGATTGGCTACCTCGTCGATCAGGTGAGTCGAAAGCACTACAGTGCGAGGATGTTCGGCGTAGTCGGCAAGCAGTCGATCGTAGAACAGTTGGCGTGCAACGGCATCGAGGCCGAGATACGGCTCGTCGAATAGCGTGAGCGGTGCACGGGAGGCAAGTCCGATGATCACTCCCAACGCTGACCGCATGCCGCGCGAGAGCTTCTTCACCTTGCGGCACAGGGGAAGTTGGAAGTCGTCGAGCAGTGTCTCGGCGAACGCGTGGTCCCAATTCGGGAGTAGATGGCCGGCGGCGACGAGTACGTGCTTGACCTTGAGGTCTTCGGGGTACGTCTGGCTTTCCTTGACGAAGCACACGTTCGCCAGTACGTCGGCACTTTCGAACGGGGCAGCCCCGAAAACTTCGACGTCGCCGCTGGTGTGCAGGTCCTGCCCGGTCAGTATCTGCATGATCGTCGTCTTGCCTGCGCCGTTGCGACCGAGCAGGCCGTAGATCTTGTTGCGGCTGATCTCGAACGAGACGTCCGCGAGCGCGTCGACGTCCCCGTACTTTCTGTCCACGGAGCGCATCGAGGCGACGAGTTCAGTTTCGTCGAAACGCCTGACGTGGGGCTCGGTCGTTGTCGTGCTTGCGTTCATCAGTCCGCCTTCCTGTCGTCCAGCATGGATTTGAGTTCTTCGAGGGAAATCTGGAGGCGGTCGGCCTCCGCGACCAGCGGCTCGATGTACTGGCGTGCGAACGCTTCTCGGCGTCTGAACCTGAGTGCATCACGGGCGCCGACAGTGACAAACATTCCGATTCCGCGTTTCTTGTAGAGAATCCCCTCGCCCACGAGTTGATTGAGGCCCTTGGCTGCAGTGGCCGGATTGATCCGGTGGAACGCCGCCAGTTCGTTGGTCGACGGCACCTGCCCGTCTTCCGGCAGGGAGCCGTCGATGATCGAACTCTCGATCTGTTCGGCGATCTGTTGGAACAGTGGTCGTCCGTCGTCGATCACGATGATCGGCGCCCGATGTTCACTGGTTCATTACTCATGTAATGAACCATAGAACGTCATGGGGCATGTTGGCAATGAGATCGCGGAAACTGGCATCGACGACGTGGGTCTCCGAGTGCTACCCATCGGGACATTCATCGAGGCAACAGCGGTGGACAGTTCCGCCAGTGGTCGCAGGGGCGACAACCCGCGGGGCGTTGCACCACAGGCATTGAACTTCTGCGGATCAGTGGAACCGCCCGTTGTAGGTGGTCCGACCACGGGGCGGGGCACCTTCGGGTGGCCGCCTCCTATTTTGGAGGGAGTCGATTCCTTGGCACCAGAGAACAGTTCATTATCGAATCGCTAAGTTCGGCAGTTGTCGCCCCAACGAATTCGGCTACCGCATCGAAGACGGGAACTATGTCGCGGGGTCATTCTGCATGGACGTTGTAGAAGCGGAGTTCACCACGCGTTGACGCAAACACCGTCGTCATCTGCAACTCGCCACCCAACGTGAAGCCTGCGAAACCAGAAGCCTCGG
This sequence comes from Rhodococcus sp. D-46, assembly GCF_011290655.1. Classification (NCBI taxonomy): domain Bacteria; kingdom Bacillati; phylum Actinomycetota; class Actinomycetes; order Mycobacteriales; family Nocardiaceae; genus Rhodococcus; species Rhodococcus sp. D-46. Next base: position 106,555 of record NZ_JAANTF010000008.1, read on the forward strand.
CTTCCGGTCGTAACCCGCAGTCGTAGAACAGAAGCCGGACCGCACGCCGCGGTCGGGCTGTTTTTCGTCAACCCAAAGACGGAGTCGTATCCACCGCAAGTAGGGACTTAGCGCCCTGTTTTGGTGTTTCTGTACTGATTCGCAATCCCGATACGTACGCTTCCGGCCAGGGAATCGGACACTCGACCAGCAGGGGTATCTATGCCGAATGTGACAGTGAAATTCGGGGGTTCAGACCCGGAAACAGCAGACCTCGCACGCCGGGCACTGCAACCAGTACTCGACAGCATCTACCGCACATACCGCAGGAAACCGCTCCCATTCGTCGAAGCCGCACTTAAACGCGCAGGCCGAGGAAGCTTCTCACAAGCAGGAATTGAACGATTTGCCGACTACATTTCAAGAGGAGACCGACCGATCCTCACCACATAGCGGCCGCTCATGATCACGCCGAAGAGCGAAGCGCTTCCACCGGCCACCTGTTCGACGACCTAAATTGGTCAGTGCCAACTAGGTACAGGTCCATCGTGGTCAAAATCAAGAGACAGCCCCCGCCCGCGTCCGAGATCGGTAGCTGCCTCAACATGGCAATGGCACTCGCCGGCAGACGGATTCGATCAATCGGAGCTGAGAAGGCTGATTGAGCAGATGCACGTTAGTCCATCTCTGTGTGAATTCTGCTCACGGTGCGCACTCGCGTGATCAAACCGGCGTCGCTGCGACATTCGGTTGCTGATCCCATTCCGCACTGTGTCGAGTGTTGGGAGGGAGAAACTCGGAAACTGATTCTGGTTTGATCTGAGTGTGAAACGAACGATGAGCGTGGTCGCGATTCCGGCACTTCTCGTTTTGTCGGCATGCCGGGGTAGTGAACCGGAGAACAATCCACTGGAAGGTGACGCTGGCGTGGTCAGGCCAGTGTCGAGTCCCTCGCCCACTTCGTCGGATGTTGTGCGTTCGAAAATTTTAGAGGAACAAGGGAATCCCGATCTCTACGACGTCACGTTGGACGGCATTACGACAGCGGTGCACGTTCCGATCAACCCGTCCCCGGGGGAACTTGCTGCCGCGTGTGACGACGTGAAAACGGCGCTGATGGCCTTTGGATCGGTCGACGGTGCGCTGGCTGGTCTTCAAGACACCGGCTGGAACCACATTCTTGCGATCACGTTGCCCGACGGACCTTGGACAAAGCAAACTCCGCAACAGCAGGCGTTGGTCATCGAAGGTCTCCATGCTGCAGCAAACGGGGAATGCTGATTGCAATTGCCGCGGGCCGGCGACCACCGCGATCGTCTCAATCATGAGACGAGAATCGGGCATCGTGCGATCACTGACGCAACCCGCCAACCGGGTCGGTAATTTGCGAGACTGGGCAGGGGTTTCGCTCGGCTGCAGCTGATTTGAGAGCTTTCGGCTCCGGAAGTGCCGCTTGTCAGAGCACATCCGGCTTGGCGCCGGAAGCCGTTGACGTGGTTTCCGGGATCCGGATCATCCGGAACGAATTGAGCACCCCGATGAGGCCGGCGAGGAGGGGAATGAGAAGCGCGACTTGAAGCGCGAGAGGGCGTGAGTCGGTGTTGATACGGATGATCTCGTTCTGAATCTCCGGAGGCTGGTTGGCGAGTAGTTGCTCGAGTTGGGTGTTGCTCATGACTTCGGCGTCGTCCTCGAGGGCTTGCGCCACCTGCTGCTGCTCTGTCTGGGGGAGCACGGTGCTCGATTGCGCCATGGTGGTGAAAGTGATGGAAAGCGTCGCCAACATGATCGCGCCGGCGAACGCCAACCCGAAGGACAATCCGAAGGATCCGGCCGCGGAATTGACGCCGGCAGCTTCGCTTATCCGCTGCTCCTCGATCGGGGCAAGTGTGTAGTTGTTGAGCTGAGAGACCAACAATCCCAAACCTGATCCCGCGATCAGCAGGGGGACTATCAGACCCCAGCCGAACTCTGCCCGTGGCACGATCGGGATCAGCGCCACGATTCCGATCGTGAGCAGTACGAATCCCCACCTGACGATTTTGCTCGGGCGCCGGTCTCCTGACTTCTTCGCTGCAAGTAACGCCACTGCGAACATACTCAGGGAGAGCGGTGCGAGTGACAAGCCTGCCTGCATTGCGTTGTATTCCAACACCATTTGCAGGTAGATCGGCAGCGCGATCATCGTGCCACCCAGGGCAATCTGTTGGAGCATCTGTCCGGAAATGCCCAGCCGGAAGATCTTGGAGCGGAACAGTTCCGGATCCAGAAGCGTCGGCCGTCCTCGACGTTTGCGCCGCAGGAGCCAGTACGCCAACAATGCCAGTGCAGCCGCCCCGACCGCCAGCAGCGCACCAACGGCTTCACCGCCTTCCTGCCAGACCAGGATTCCCAGCACGATCCCGCCCATACCCAGAACGGATAGGACTGCACCCACCAGATCGATCCCTCGAGGGCCGGTGTACGGCACGTCGTGGACCAGTTTGATGCCGGAGAGAACGATCGCGATGACGACGACCTCGAGAACGAAACCGACGCGCCACGAGAGATAAGTGGTGATGAATCCTCCGAGTAGCGGTCCGACAGCGGCGGCAATCGCTGCCGCTGCTCCGACCAAGGCGTAGACCTTCTTCTGCTCTGCTCCTTCGAAGTTGCCGTGGATGAGGGATTGCATTGCGGGCAGCAAGAGAGAGGCGCCAATCCCGCCGAGCACGGCCCAGAAGATGACGATCGCAGTCAGGGACTGCGCGAACGCCATCGCCGAGGCGCCGATTGCGTAGCCGAGGAGGCCCAGCACGTAGGCCCGTTTGCGCCCGATGAGATCGCCGACCTTGCCACCGATCAATATGAATGCCGCGGATACCAGCGCTTCGAGTGCGATCGCTGCCTGGACGCCGCTCACAGTCGTGTCGAGATCGCGGACCACGGAGGAGATCGAGACATTCATCAGAGATGTGTCGACGACGAGAACGAACATCGCCATCGCGAGCAGGAGGGCGAGCAGGCGTGGAGGACCGGCCGCCTGCTCGGCGGTGCTGTCGGTTGTCGGTTCCTCAGTCATGACGGATTAGCTGCCTCCGTGGTTAAGGCACTCTCCCCGCAGAGTTCCACCTCGCGACGAGTCCCAATCTGCGCTCGCCCGTGGATGCCTGCGGTATCAGAGCGAACGTGCGGAGCGCCTGTGAACGACCCGACATCGCCGTGGTCGAGGGCCGCATGAGGCTGTCGACTTCGCGCCCCGCGATTGAGGACCGAGCAGCGGGTATCCACCCGTCGTGACCCTAGGGCTGGGGCACCCGACCGATTCGCACGTGAGACCTCGAGGGGCGGCTATGTCCGAGAAAATTCTGGTCCAGCAAAGTGTGGCAAAGGGAGCGACGATGGGCGGTGCGGTACTTCTCGTCACTGTCGGCGTGCTCGAGTTCCTACAAGGTGTCTCCGCGATAACGAAGGACGAAGTGTTCGTCGTGGGTCCCGATTACTCCTACCAATTCAATCTCACTGCGTGGGGGTGGATTCATCTTGTACTGGGTGTCGTAATCGCGGTGGTCGGCGCCAGTTTGTTCACGGGGTCGATTTGGTCCCGGGTGGGCGCTTTGGTGATCTGCGGTGTGTCGGTTCTCGTCAATTTCTTGTGGCTGCCCTACTACCCGTGGTGGGCGACGACGATCATCGCGCTCAACGTGTTCGTGATCTGGGCGGTCACGACCTGGAATCGCGAGATCATCTGAGGCGCAACGCCGTGTGCACCTCGTTTGTATGTACACGTGTTCGAGAGTTCGAAGTGCTCGGAGAAGATCCGTCGAAACCGGCCTTACGACGGCTGATCAACCAGAATTCGTCTGTCGGAAGGATCTGCGGATCCATGGCGAGCTCAACAGCTCTTGATGGGTGAACACCCAGTGGAGCGAGGACGGGAATCGAACCCGCGTATTCAGCTTGGGAAGTTATTTCTGGAAATTTCTGTGGGTTCTCCTGCCTCGGGATATGAGCCAGTCGTCGGTAGGGTAGACGCTGGTCAAGGTGCGTTTTCGGTCGGGATCGGTACTGGATCGGTATAGCTGCGGTTCGGATTGGGTCGGGATTAGTTCGCGGCGTATTGGCGGCGCGAAGCGGCCAGCGTCCAGGCCGACATCGACCCCGTAGAGTCGGCCCGGTAAGCCGGTTGATTCGCTCGGAGAGCGCCCGTAGTTACAACGTCTTCATGGGGTAGTGCCCCACCCCGGTACCACGCGGAGCGCGACCGGGTGTCCATTACCCCGTTTCCAGCCAAAGGGCTGGCTCTCTCCTGGAGCAATTCATGGCAATCACCCGTGGCTTTTCTGAAGAATCCGCAATCGTCAAAGTCAGCGCGGACGGCGTAGACCTCAATTCGATTTGGGCTGAGCAGCAACTGGCGCTCTCGATTTACAACGAAGAGCGCGACGCAATTCGCCAGCTCCTCAGCTACCCGACGACAAGCGCCGCCGACGCGGTTCCGCAGTCCACCTCCGATTTGGAGTTTGAGGAAGCGTCGGAGTTCGGTGTGCCGCAGTCTGCGCGGATTCCGAACGAAGCGCTCAAGGTCGGCTACACCATTCGCGACTTCGATATGGCGACTCGAAGCACGTGGAAGTACCTCCGCGACGCGGACTCACGCCAGATCGAGGCGCTCTTTGCCTCGATTATCGAAGCCGACAATCGGAAGGTCAACACGTCGATCCTCGGGCGGCTGTTCGATCCGGCGCAGCGTGAGAACGACTTCCAGAATCCGGTCTACGGTCTCTACACCGGTACCGATGGAATCACCCCACCGCCTTACCTCGGCAAGACGTTCCCAGAGAACACCAACCACTACATCGCCTCGGGCGCGCCGGTGATTGATTCGTCCGACGTGGAAGATGCAGCGCGCATGGTCACGTCCAAAGGTTATGGCCGCAAGACAGGCTCCAAAGTGTTGTTGCTCGTAAATCCGCAAGAAGCAGAGGACGTTCGCTCGTGGCGCGCAGGCGAAGAGAGCCGCGCAAAGTACGGGGCAGAACTGGCAGGCCCAATTGCGAAGTGGGACTTCATCCCCTCGCTGGGTGCGCCCGCGTACCTTCAGCCGGACAACGTCGTCGGAGCTGTCGCACCCGCAGAGTTCAACCGTCTTCCTGTGCTCGGTTCGTATGGTGAACTGCTCGTGATCCAGTCGGAGTTCATTCCTGCCGGATATTTCACGGTCGTCGCTACCGGCGGGCCGAGCAGCGACCTCAATCCTGTCGCATTCCGGCAGCACACCAATACGGCATACCACGGCCTCCGTCTGTTTCCCGGTACGGTTCCGGCGTATCCGTTGCAGGAGAGCTTCTTTGCGCGCCAGTTCGGCGTAGGTGTTCGACATCGTGGCGCGGCGGTCTGCGCTCAGATCACGACGGGCACAACGTATTCCGCGCCGTCGCTGTTGAAGTGGCGGTGATCCGCGATGCGGTACGCCTCGAAAGGTGCGGCCAGGGCGTCGGCGTCCTCGGCGAAACGCACGAGCACCCGTAAGTCTCCAAAGGCTCAGCTACGCGATTCTCACGGCAGGTTCGTCTCAGCGTCCAAGTCGTCGGCGGCTCAACCGCCGAACCGCGCTGGTCGTCGGCAAGCCGCGAAGCACGCGAGTACAGCGGCAACGTCTGGTAGGTCTACAGCGATACCCCGAATGTCGACCCGCGGCCTCGACAGCACAGGTCGAGTGAGGAGTCGGTAATGCTCAAGCGTGGCAGTACTCCCGGACCCAGCGAGTTCAGCTGGGGGCCGGGGCCGACTCCACCCGGTCTTGAAGATGCGCCGCCATCGCAGGGCGGTCGGTACAAGGGCATGGCTCCGCCGGTCGATATGACGGCGGACGCGGTGCGTGGTGCGGCCCGACTGAGACGAGGTCGATCGTCATGAGCCGCAACTACAAGCGCGATGCACGCGGCCGGTTTGCTCGTTCGGGCGGCTCAATCGCTGGCGCTGCGGCGGGTGCCGCTATCGGCGGCGCACTCGGAAGCAAGGCCATGCGGAAGCGGTACGTATCCGGCAGCCTCCAAGATCACTCGCGCATTGGGACCCTGCTGATGGGAAGTTCACGGGCGCGAAGGTCGGCGCGGTCTACCGCGCACCGGGAGGTCGGCAAATCCTCGTCAAGGGCAGCATCGCGGTCTCGCAGAAGCCTAATGCGAAGACCAAGGTCCACGTTTCATCGGACCTCAAGAATCGCACCGGGTCGGTGAAGGTCACGTCCCGCAAGCAGTCGAAGCCCAGAGCCTCGACCAAATCTGCCGGGTCGAAGGTATCGACGGGGGCGAAGGGTCGCGCCCGTCGCGCAACTGCGGCTCGTGGCAGCTCATCGGGCCGCAAAGTGAGTCGATAGCGGCTCGGCGCGGGGTCCGCTCGGGCGCTTCCGAGTCGGACCCCGCACCAACAACTCCATTTGAGACTTCCGCGTGAGCGCCCACGTCCACGCGGAATTGCGGAGGGGTAGCACGTTGACTTGTCCGTGCCCCTTCGAGCGTCGTGTGGTCGGTTGACTTGTCCCGACCGCGACGACGTAGAGCGCAGGTTCTTGAAGTCGCTTTCTGTCCTGCGCTCGGCAACAGCACCCCCGACCGTCAAACCGAAGTTCAGCCAGTCGGGGGTGCTGTTGCGTTCGGGCGTGCGTCACGCAGTTCCTGTTTTCGCGCGTTTCTCGCGCACACCCTTCCCGGTGCCCAAGTGTCACAGTGACGAAATTCCAAAAACCAAAGCGCGCAAGGGTTCTGGTCGGCCGATGAATAGACTTCTCCGGTCGAGTTAGGTAGACTTCGAGTCGAGCCCGGTCCGAGCGAACCCATCTAGCGCGACGATCATACGAAACCGAATGCAGTGTCTCAGTACCGGGCGGACCGCTTAAGGGCCAGGCGATAGGACCCTTGGAAAGTTGATGAAGCGCTCGCGTTGGCGGGACTCAAGAGCGCCGAAACTGACCTAAACAGGCACGCAAACACCAAACCGACATGGTCGGGAGGTCGTTTGCGTGCTTTTTGCTTGCGATCTCCTGAATTTCACGGGAGGAAACATGAGTAGGACTGCCCAGCCCAGCATCACACCTGCTGTAGAGCGTGTAATGCGGATTCGCACTGCCCCAGCGTATGACCCAGAGCTGCCCGCTTTCAATCGATCAGGGGTGGTCGCGCTTTGCGCCGCACGCGGGATCGTTGTCACGGAGCACGTCGTCAAATTTGCCTCCATTCGAGGAGACCTCGCGTCTCACAAGGTCGGCGGGCGGCTGCTCTGGTCGGAGGATGATGTTCTCTCTTGGTTGCGCGGAGCGCGCCGCGTTGGAACCTCCGGCGGTGCGGAATGACCAAGAACATTTCCGCCCGACAGCGCGCTGAGCTGGTCGCAAAATACGACGCGCTGCAAGGCGATATTCACTTTCCAGAGCCGTCGGGTGACCCTTCGGAGCTGATGCTTGGTCGTCAAACTGACTACAGCGCTCAGTATTTCGATCATCCCTGGGCAGGTCGTTTCGTCGCAGATCATCGGGGAGGGCTCAGGCATGACCTCGGCTGGGTTCCGCGAACGATGGAACAAACGTACGGCTACCACGAACCGACGGAACTTGTTCGTGATGACTCGCTCGGCACGAATGTTCGGCGTATCGACAGAGCTGACTTTCGATCGGATGAACCCGGTATGCGCGGGTGGGATGAGCACGCGATCGGGGTTGATGGAGAGCCAATCCCAGCGCCGCCCTACTCGCGTGCTGGTGTGTTCGAGCTTGCTGATCGAGACCAGCCGCTTCTCCTGCTGAAGGACGGGATCAATCACGCCTTGCAGCGCCAGGCCCTTGATGTGGCTCGTGATGATCCGGCCGCGCCTTGCTTGCTGTGGTGGTCGATGGACACCCTAGGTCTGGACTATCGTCACCGGCGCTTGGTTCTGTATCCAGTCTCCATCGTCTGGACGTTGGAAGAGTATGCCCGAGCACTGCTGCTGCATGCGTTGGAGATTCAGCGCGCAAAGTACCTCCGCGAAGAGCCGGAACTGGATGCCGTATCGGGATACGACGCGGTAGCTCGCTGCGATGAGCAGCTAGCCGCACGAGAGCGAGGGAGGGCGTCAGCGCCCCTGCTCCAGTGTGACCGGGACCGGTATGACCAATCCGGCGCGACGGACTGGACGCAGATGGGAGATCAGTGGCAGGAGTATCGCCGCGAATTGGCTGATTCGGAACCCGATTACTCGATCCACGCAGGCAGCGCGATTCTTCTGGTTTCGTGTGGGCCGACAGTTGTCATGGCTGTGCTCGGGGACCGCGCACGCGCTCAGTGCGACTCGGAGGGAAATGGGCTGTCCTGGTTCACGAGTGAAGGAGGCCGACTGTGATGCAGATGCTGAGCTATCTGGCTGCCTTCGGGGTCGGCTCAATGCTCTGGAGTCATCCGGGCAATCCGTTCCTGCACAAACAAATCGTCCCCGACGCCAGGGGAGCGCCGGGGACGTTGCCGGTCAACGGGGTACCAGCCCCATCAACCTTTCCTTGCCTTACCGAAACCACTCAGTCGACAAAGGACTTCACATGACTGATTCTACGCTGTCGCGGATGAGTCCGCGTGGCAGACGGCAGAATCCTGTTGGGACAGAACGTAACTTGTATGACGTGCTCTCCGCTTTGGGCTTCCGCTCCACCGAACGAATCAGCATCAACACGAAGGCGCGGGACGGTCGCTTCTCCTCACGCCTGTGTCAGGTCTCGGAATTGGCGGATTGGCTTGCTCCGACAGATCGTGATGTCTGGTTTGGTGCAAATCCCATCGCCGCGTCAGTTGTGCGCGGTCGTGGCACCGACTGTGATGTGACGCGAGTTCGCGTGTTGTTCGCTGACCTGGATGTGAAGGACGGCGGGTTGGAGACGATGGACGAATGCCGCGAGGTCGTGGATAGCCTGGCGCGGATTCTTGGCACGCCACCCGCTGTGGTGGTGGAATCCGGCCACGGCATCCAGCCCTACTGGCGCCTGACTTCGCCGCGAGTCGCATCAACGCGGATCGCTGACGGATCGGAAGCAGCGAGCGAACGGTGGTCCCGCCAGACGTGGCGGGAGGTGTACGCGCGGTGGGGTGGGCTCATTCATCAAGTAGCGCAAGAAGTTCGACCCGGTGCGCGCATCGACAATGTGTACGACCTGAGCCGAGTGTTGCGCTGCCCAGGCTCGGTGAATCACAAAGCCGCGCCGGTCTCGGTCATCACGCATCTTTACGACAGCGCTCGCAGCCTGAATCGCGATCAACTGCTAGATGTGTTGGATGATCGTGAGGCCGCGCCGCTCGGTGGGGTTGTAGGGCCGCGTTCGGTGAAAGTGCCGACGGGCTGGGCTGACGCGGAGGCCTGGGTCAACGCCCAACCCGGCGCGGGAGCGGATCTAGATTCCATGAGTCCGTATCTGCGACGCAAGTACAACTACGGCGATCTTGTTGCCGAGTTCGTTCGCGGGACCGACGACGAGCGTTCCGCGCACAACCTCATGCGTAACCGCGTCAACCATGTAGTCCTGTCGAGCACCGAAGGAAACGCGGGTCTTGCGTTGTGTCTCAACCTCGTCTGCGCGGCGTATCTCGAAGTCATGGAGCGGCGACGGGCGGGTGAGGTCGCTGGAGAGGCGCGCAGCGAATCGGTTGCACTGGGCGACTTCAAGAGGGCAGTGCTCGGTGCGGTCTCAGTCGCACGCGGTCGTCCCAACTCCCCAATGCCGCTGCGAGACAGCAGCGGTTCAATCTACATTCGCACCACGCAAGGGGCCTGACATGGGACACGTATCACCGGAGCAAAACGCAGAAGCGCTGCGTATCTCCAAGCAGAGGGCCGCGAGACGAGAGGCAAAGCAAACGTCACGCCAGCGCACCGCCAAAGGTCCGCTCAGCGTAGTCCCCACGTCGGCGGCGACAAACGGTCCTGCTGACAGCGGGACAGCGAAAGCGGTCGATCCTTTGGCCGCGACAAAGGCGGCAATGGAGGTCGATTCCCAGAGGCGCGCAAAATTTACCGTCACTGCCGATGCTCGGGGGAGGAGCGACGGCGCATACCAGGCCGACTTCGCGGCGATGTTGAAGGCCCACTGCTACAAGAACCTTCGCTATGTGGGGAAGGAATGGGCGAGGTACGACGGAAGGCGCTGGGTCATCCAGAAGGAAGATGTGGCCGCGTACCGCGAGTGGGAGGGGTTGCGGAAGCGTATCGAGTTCACGTTTGAGGACGACAACGGCATGCGGAAGTTCAAACCCGTTTCCGGCGCGAACAATATGATGCATGGCGTGGTTGCCTCCGCGAGGCACCTGTTCGAGTTCCCGCAGGGCAAGTTCGATCAAAACCCTTACGAACTCAACACGCCTGCCGGCATTATGGAGTTGTCGACGGGCGAACTCGTACCCCACGAATCGCGTCGGTTGCACAGCCGAATCACGCAAGTAGCCCCGGACTTTGACGCGCCAAAGCCCCGGCGTTTCCTCCAATTCCTCGACCAGATCATGCTCGGAGACTCCGACCAGACGAACTACCTGTTGACGTTGCTGGCGACGTGTCTGCTCGGGAAGCCCGGAGGCCAATACCTTCACATCTTCCGAGGTGATGGTGACAACTGTAAGGGCGTGGTTTTGAACCTGATGGAGGAGCTACTGGGGATCGGAGGGAAAGACGGCGCGGGGTACTACGTGGAACTGGAGGGCACCTACCTCACGGTCACCCGCAGTCCGAAGCACGAAGCCGAGAACGCCAACCTCCACGGCGCGCGGGTGGTTGTGGTGTCGGAGTTCCCCGTCAACTCCAAGTTCAACGGCACTCGATTGAAGAACAACACTGGCGGAAACGTCATCACCGCCAGCTTCAAAGGTCAAGACCCGTTTAGCTTCCGGCTCGCGGCCACCTTCCTTGCCAACTCGAACGTCATTCCCGACACCAGCGAAATTAACAACGCGATCAAACGTCGCCTGCGTTGGGTTCCGTTCGACTACACCCACGACGGCCCGCGAAACGACAACTTCTATCGTGACCTGGTGAAGGCGGAGGGCGGCGCGATTATGGCGCTGCTGTGCCGGAAGGCGCACGGGTTCTTGCTGGATGAGGAGCAGTTCCCACCGCAGTCGAGGCGGATGATTGCGAGTATGGCCGACTACTTCGAGAACCAGGACGTGGTGAAGTTGTTCTTGGAGGAATGCTGCCTTGCGCAGGACGGCGCACAAACCCTCAACAGCGACCTCAAAGCCGCCTTTCAGGGGTGGTGCGACCGCCAAGACATACCCAAACGGGAGCGAATCACCGGCACTAACTTCATGTCCGAGATCAAGAAGCGCGGTTACAAGATCGATGACAAGCGCCGCGACCCCGCGACGGGCGAGTTGGACGGACGCCGGAGGACTCGCGGGTTGGCGATTGTGGGGGCTACGAAGCTGAGGCTGAGGTCTGATGATGAGGGATTGACCGTGGCTGACGGGTGAGTCCGCGACCCGACGCGGACGTGTGCTGTCGAGTGCGTGCGCCCGCAGCCGGGAGAGCGGGTTGGGTTCGGAAGTGTTGGGCGAGAGACGTTCCCGCGAAACGGGACGGTTACCGCCGCCGAACCGCCGAGGGAGGGGAGTGGCGGTAACGGTAAAACGCCTGGTCAAGGGTGGTTTTCCTATATTCGTTACCGCCGTTACCTCTAAAAAGTAAGTAGAGATATATATAAGGAAGACGTTCTAACCTACCGTTCTAACCTACCTATTCCGCTATACGTATATAGGGCTAGCGACTTCGGGCGGTAACGGCGGTACGGAGGTAACGCCGCAGGTAGGCGGTGTTTCGGAGGCGGTAACGGTTACCGCCGGTCGGCGGTAACGCGGACGGCACGACCGAAAACGGTTGGAATGAGCGGTGTTTCAGCGTGTTTCGAGGGATAGTCGGGGCATTATAAGGCAGGAAACATAGGGTTCCAGTGGCAGTCTAGGATGATCCCTACTGAAACGGTAGGAAATACCGCGAAAATCTGTCTTTTCCTTTCGGTCGGCCCTCGCGTACGCGAGGCGACTTCACATTTCATTCAAAACCCAAGTAGCAGAGCGAGGTTGAACATTGGCAGAAACGCTGCAAGAGCAAGGGTTTCGGAGGACTCTGGACGCGGATCGTGAGCGATACGCGAAGCTGGAGGCGAAGAGGTGGGCCGAGGTCGATGCGATGGCGAGTCCTACCGCGCCAGTCTCCGTGCCAGTGTGCCCACCTGCTGTGATGACTGGTGAGCCGGTTGAGTGGGATGGGGTTGATCCGGGGCCAGATCCTTTCTGACTTCCCGCGCCGACGCGGCCTCGCTCGCTCGTCGGCGCGCCTACGTCCGAGACCCACACTCATTGGCCCTTGATTCCATCTGTCAGGGACTTGCGGCGACGAGTAGGGGAATCGGACGTAACGACGCTTGGCAATGTTACGTGGCAAATGAGCTACGAATGATGCACTGAGCGTTCAATTTTCATCGCAGCGGCAACGCTCAACGTCTGTACCAGGTTTTGTAGTGCTCGGCGCGGATTCGCGCTATAAACGTCGTAAACGTCCAATTTCGACGTTTGTGGCGCTCGAAACATGCAGGGAGGCAATAAATGTCAGTGGAGATGATTCAGTCGGTCAGTCCTCGATTGCGGGTGATTGGGTACGTCCGCGTATCTACGACGGCCCAGGAGGAGAGCGGGCATGGACTCGCGGCCCAGCGATCGGCGCTCGAAACCTACTGCACGGCTCACGGTTACGATTTGCTCACCGTGACGACCGATGTGGTGAGTGGAGGTCGCGCAGACAAGATGTTTGGGCGGGCGGTCGCCATCGCCGCAATCGAGAACGGGGTCGCGGACGCGCTGCTGGTTAGGTCTCTGGATCGGGCGACTCGAGACCAGGAGGACGCGGCCCAGCTATTCAAGCGTGCTTCTCGGTTCGATTGGCGGCTCATGGACACGGACAAGGCCGACTCGGGCGACCCAAGCCAGCGACTTCTCGCAGACATTCGCCTCGCGGTCGCGGCGGAGGAGAAGCGCAAGATCAGCGAACGCACCAAGGAGGGGTTGGCTGCTGCGCGGAGTAAGGGCGTGAGGTTGGGTCGCCCCTCGAAGCTGAGCGCGGAAGTCGCCAGGAAGATCGTGGACCTTCGGATGAAGCAAGGAATGAGCGCTCAGTCCATCGCGAAACGTCTCACCGAGGAAGGCGTACCGACGCCAACGGGTGGCGAGACTTGGGCGCATTCGACCGTCCGCGCGGTCTTTGCACGAGAGGGCGTGGCTTGAGATGGCGAACGTACGCAAGCTCACCCGCGCCGACGGAACGCGGTTCTACCAGGTTCGGTGGCGCACGCCCGACGGGAAGCATCGGACCAAGGGCGGATTCCGGACCAAGAAGCTGGCCGAGGACTACGCCACCGACATCGACCACAGTCAGCGCCGAGGAACCACCTTCGACCCGAAGTCGGGCCAACTCCCGTTCCGAGCGGCGGCGCGGTGGTGGCTCGACTCCCGACACGACCTCAAGCCGCGCACACGGGCCGGGTACGAATACCAGATCGCAGAGGGAAGCGAGATTGACCGGAAGTTCGGCGGCTACCCACTCAACGGGATCACCCGCTCCTACGTCTCGGACTGGGTGGAGGGTTTGTCGAAGGCGGACAAGAAGCCTTCGACCGTTCGCCACGCGTTTTTCGTCGTGCGGATGGTCCTCGCCCAGGCGGTCGCGGACGGGAGGTTGGCCGCGAATCCGTGTGATCACGTGCGGTTGCCGTCGGAGCGGTCCGCGATGGGCGGGACTCCAGGAGTGGTTGATGATCCGGCCCAATTCCTCACCGCCGCCCAAGTTTCCGCGCTCGTGAACGCTGCGCCGTGGCCCTACAACGTCATGATCCACGTCGCGGCTTGGTCGGGTCTCCGCGCGGCTGAACTCGCAGGTCTCCAGCTCGGGGACGTTGAGTTGCCGGCCAAGTCGCTCAACCCGAACGCAGCGCCGAAACCGGGCCTATTGCGGGTGGATCGGACGGTAATGGTGATTGACGGCGTTATCTCCTACGACTCTCCGAAAACCAAAGGCTCACGCCGTAGAGTCCCGTTGCCGCCCGCGACGGTACGAATCCTTCGGGACTATCTCGCAGCTCACCCCCGTCGCGATGAGCCGGGCGCACCGCTCTTTCCCGCGTCCGCGCTCGTCGCGGCTAAGCCGACCGGGAAGCGCGCGACCGACAAGGACGGCAAACGAATCGTCCCCAAGGCCGAAGAGGTCTTGGCCGCGCTCTCGGTCGAGGAGGCCGAAGCCCGGTTGACGCTGGATTGGTCGGTTCCGATGCGCCACCCGAGCTTCTACAAGGCGGTCTATCGGCCTTCTGTGCTGCGGGCGAACCGACTCGATCCTCGCGCGGCGTTGCTCCCGCCGCTCAAGTTCCACGCGCTCCGCCACACGTACGCGAGTTTGTGCGTGGCGGCGGGAATCTCGCCACTGGAGATTGCGCGGTTCATGGGCCACGCGAAGGTCACCACCACACTTACGGTCTACGCGCACCTCTTCGAGGACGACCACGCTGACGCAATGGCCGCCCTCGGAGCGATGGGAACTACACCGGTCGAAACCGGCAATGTGGTTCCGATCCGCGCGGTCTAGCGGGCGGCGGAGGGGCTGACCAGCTTGCACTGCCAGCACTCGTATTGCCCTTGAGTTGCGGAGATGTTCTGCTGAGCATTGCAGCGCGGGCACGTAACCGAGCGCGATCCCTTTGGCGCAGCTGGATTTCCGCGAGCGGCGAGGATCGCCACGAGAACGCCGATCGGGCCGAACAGGAAGCCCAGGACGAAGAACCCACCTGCACTTCGGCTTTTTCGCGCCGCGATTACCGCTGCCACCATTCCACATACAAGCCAAACCGCCACGAGGACGACTAGGACTCCGACGCTTGAATTGCTCATCTGTTGCTCCTTGCTGAAGTCGAGGTGTGCGTCGGACCTGTGTCCGCAACGTCGCTCGAACGGTTACGTCGATAGATAATAGGACGTTTTGAGTTGAGACGTTTATGCATGGGACGTTTCAGCTCTGGATCATTGCAGTTGGGACGTATGGAGTAGGTAGCCGTGTCCGATGCCGCAAAGCCCCCGCTGAGCCCAACCCTTCGAGAGCTAGGGGAGCGCGTCCGCGCACGCCGCGCTGAACTGGGCTGGAGCCAAGAACACGCCGCACAACAGTGCGGCGTGCATTGGACCTATATGGGGCAGGTTGAACGCGGCCAGCGCAGCGCCCGTGTGGAGAACCTACTCAAATTGTCGGCAGGCTTGCGGACGACGCCGGGGCAGCTCCTCGACGGCCTGCCCCACCCAGAATGAGTCATGGTGGGTTGGACCTTTTCGCGCTCGCCGCTGCACGTTGTGACGTTGCGGAATATCGCGGTTGATTCTTCGAGATAGTTGCTACTGTCGATGTCATGTCAGAGAGTGTTGTTGGCGGCCCCGACGGGGATGACGGCCATATGGTGCAATTGGTCAATATCGAGGAAGTCCCTTACGTGACGGAGCTATACAATCTCATTGGGGTATCGCTTGACCTCAAGTTTGCCGCAGAATGTTTCGACAAACTTAAGAATTGTCTTGAGGAAGACGAGCCGATCGACCATACGCCCGTGCTGGCGTATTTCTCGGCAGGCGCGATTGCGTATTCTCGATGCTTCGGTACAGGTATACGTGGTGGGCTAGATCTAGCAATGCTAGATGCCTTGGACCAGTCGGAACCGGGGGCTGCGCGTGCAGTGCACAACTACATCAAGAACATGCGTGACAAGCATATCGCGCATTCTATAAGCCCGTTCGAGTTTGTGATGGTGGGCGGAATGATGGACTTTACTGATCCATCGAACCCAACGGTAGGGGTCGGCTTTATGACTGGTGTCGGATCGCCGCTTGGGTCAGAACTTGCTCATACTTGTCGCGAATTGGCAAGGAATTTGTATCTCGCTGTGGGTAAGGAAATTGAGGCCACCGAGGCGCGTGTACGCCAGGCCCTATTGGATGGCGGAGCAGAGGGATTCGAGAACAGGCCTGGGATGTCATACACCGTACCCGGAAGCGATCAGGCTGGAATTCCGCGTCGGTTTGGCAGAGGGCTTTCTCCGTAAATTTTGCGACGGCCTCTCAGCTCAGGTAGGGAGTTGGGAACTATGCGGTGCCGAGAGTATCGGGCATTGGCAGGCGCGCAACCTGCAGAGTGGCAATTCGCCACGCGGCGTATTCGCGGCGTCATCGAGCAAGCAAAAGGGCGTTTCCGTCAGCGGAAATGCCCTTTTAGCTGCGAAGAATCTGTGGAGCCGATGACGGGAATCGAACCCGCGTATTCAGCTTGGGAAGCTGATGTTCTACCATTGAACTACATCGGCGTCGCAGCCGACCGGACGTGTTTTCACCGCCGACCAACGTGCTTTCCGAACATTATCAGACGAGCTTTCAAGCAGCGGTGTCCCCGGCCGTCATTGATCAACACAGGCGTGTGGAAGTCGGCGCCATCGGTAAATGATTTGCCCACAAGTTCTGCGCGGGAAAGCCTTTCGGCATGGAGAACTTGAGATAGGTGGGGCTGGGCTCTCCCGTGGGAGTCCAGAACCCGCGCATCGTGTTCGGTAACCACAGTGTGATCGCCCCGGCGATGGGCCGGCACTGCCCGCAGAACCGGTAACCTCTACCTGTGCTGCTCTCCGATCGTGACATCCGTGCCGAAATCTCCGTTGGACGTCTGGGTATCGACCCTTTCGACGACTCCATGGTGCAACCGTCGAGCGTCGACGTCCGACTGGACGGTCTGTTTCGGGTGTTCAACAATACGCGGTACACGCACATCGACCCGGCACTGCGCCAGGACGAGCTGACCAGCCTGGTCGAACCGGCAGAGGGCGAGCCGTTTGTACTGCATCCCGGCGAGTTCGTTCTCGGTTCGACTCTCGAAGTGTGCTCACTGCCGAACGACCTCGCCGGCCGTCTCGAAGGTAAGTCGAGCCTCGGGCGCCTGGGCCTTTTGACGCACTCCACCGCCGGCTTCATCGACCCGGGTTTCAGCGGCCACATCACACTGGAGCTGTCCAATGTCGCAAACCTGCCGATCACGCTCTGGCCGGGAATGAAGATCGGACAGCTCTGCCTGCTCAAGCTCTCGAGCGCTGCAGAGTTCCCCTACGGAAGCTCCGAGGCCGGATCCAAATACCAGGGCCAGCGCGGCCCGACACCGTCGAAGGCGTACCTGAACTTCAACCGCGGCTGAACGAACGAACTTCGGGGGGAGTCGCATGATCGGAATTTTCTACGGTCTGGTTTTCATGAACTTGTTGTTCGTGACCAGCACCGTGTGTTTGATGAAGCCGTCCAAAGCCAGTGTTGTTGTGACCGTCTGTGCAGGGGTGGCGTGGCTGTTCTTCAATGGACCGCTGGAAGGTCAGGTCTTGTGGTCGTTGAACAGAGAACACGGTCTGACGGTCTCGGATCTGATGTCGCTTGTTGCCTTCGGCATCGCCGCTCGTGGTTGGAATCAGGTTCGCAAAGCCCGTGAAACCGTCGACGCAGATCGTTTCTGACCTGCGCGCTCACCTGGATTGACCGCCACGATTCGGACAGATGTTTCGACCTGGAGCACAACAGTCGTCGAATCGGGCACAATTACTGGTTATGTGGTGGATTGTCGGAGGCGTACTACTCGTATGGGTCGTGTGTTCCATTCCGATTGCCATCCTGGTGGGGCGGGGTATCGCGCGTCGGGACCGCGCGGAATTCGACGGGCGAAATCAACAGTGGGCCGACGAGGTTGTCAGGTCGATCGAGAAGCAATCGGAGCAGGACAATGCCGATCGGCGTAAGCCACCACTGATCAGCTGACCAGCTGGACTTTTCCGGAGGTGAGTGGGCATGGAACTTCCATCCGATACTCCCGACGACGTCGTGGCCGCGGCCGCCGGCGGACCAAGGGTTCCGCAGTTCGATCCCACAGTGGGGATTCCGGTAGTTCCGCCAGGGGGAGATGCTCCCCACCGGTTGGTGGTCATCGGCGATTCGCTGTCGCAGGGATTCCAGAGCGGGGCGATCTTCAATACCGATCTGTCGTATCCGGCGATCATTGCTCACCAGCTGGGCCGGCTCGACCAGTTCCGCTTTCCCCGTTACGGCGGCCCGGGCGGGCTTCCGCTCAACATCGAACTGTTGCTCCGCACCCTCGAGGAGCGCTTCGGCCCACGGCTCGACCTCTGGGAGGTTCCGCTCGCACTCTTTGCTGCACGTGCGTTCATGGACCAGGTGGAGGACTACTGGGAACGCGGACCGGGCAGTGAGGCGCCGACATTCTCGACAATCAACCACAACCTCTCGGTGTACGGGTGGGATCTTCGTGACGCTCTGACCAAGACGGCGCAGGGCTGCGAGGATGCTCTTCACCAACCGCACGACGATTTGATCAGCCAGATCGTCGAGAACAACGGCGAGCGCGCCGCACTGCGAGTTCTGCCGCGAGGCTCCGACGCCGAGAAGCGTATGACCGCGTTCGACGCAGCAGCGGAGTTGGGCAAGGAAGGCATCGAAACTCTGATCGTCTTCCTCGGTGCCAACAACGCGCTCCGCACCGTCACCGAACTTCGAGTCGAGTGGAGCGGCAACAACTTCCGTGATCCGGGCGGCAAGCGCGACTACACGGTGTGGCGGCCTGAGCACTTCGCGTCGGAGTATGCCGAGGTGCTCGCCGCGATCCGGAAGATCAACGCGCAGCACGTCATCCTCTGCACTGTCCCACACGTGACCATCGCACCGATCGCCCACGGGCTCGGCGGCAAGATCGAAATCGGATCCCGCTACTTCCCGTACTACGCACGACCGTGGGTGCGCGACACCGACTTCGACCCACAACGCGATCAACACATCACCGGCGCGCAGGCATGGGCCGTCGACAGCGCAATCGACATGTACAACGACGGAATCGAGCAAGCCGTCGCGAATGCCCGTCGGGTGGGGAAGGACTGGTACCTCTGCGATATTGCCGGGTTGCTCGAGCGCGTGGCCTCACGGCGCTACGTCACCGACGTCAATGCGCGGCCGTCATGGTGGACGCCGTACCCCCTCCCCAAAGCACTGACCGACTTGCAACCCGTGCCGGACTCGCTGTTCCTCTCCGCCGACGGTCGCGGCGGCCGCGCTTCGGGCGGCCTCTTCTCGCTCGACGGCGTTCATCCCACGACAGTCGCGTACGGGGTGATGGCGCAAGAACTGGCGAACATCATGGTCACGGCAGGGGTCCAGTTCGACCGCGCTCAGGTCGATTTCGACCGACTCGTCCGACGCGACACCTTGGTGCGCACTCCGCCGCAGAATCTCGATTCCACGCTCGGCGTCATCGGCTGGGCTGACGAGCATCTCGGCTTTGCCAAACGTGTGTTCGGCCTCTGATTTTCAGCTTGCCTTCGACATCGTCGGTGCAACGATGCGTTCCGCGTACTCCCGCAACAGCACGACCAGGTCTACGTCGTCGACGGAAAGTCTGCCGGTCGGACCTATCACAGCCAAGGCACCGACGACACACCTTTCCGCGTCGTGGATCGGGACGGCGACGGCGGAGCGTCCGACACGAATCTCGTCGACCTCACGGGCGGGCTCGCCGCGCCGGATCCGCGAGAGTTCGAGTTCCAATGCGTCGCCGTCGGTGATGGTGTGTGCGGTGACCTTTCGCAATGGGGTCTCGGCCAATTCGGGTCGGCTGGCGAGGAGCAGTTTCCCGATAGCCGACGCGTGAAGGGCCGTGACCAGTGTGCGTTCGCCGCTGAGTTCGTGGTCGGGATCGCGATCCACCAGTCTGATTCGGTTTTCCGCAAACGACGCGAGATAGACGCCGAACCGTAGCTGCTCGCGGAGTTCTTCGAGGAGCACCGAATTGTCGATGGGTGTGGGTTCGGCGGCAGCCCCGGCTAATTCACGGGTGCGTCGGCCTAGTGCGAAGCCGGAGAGGTCGGCGATCCGAACCAGGTAACCGTCGGCGACAAGGATGTTGAGTAACCGATACGCAGTGGCAGGTGGGATGTCGGCCAGGGCGGCAATGTCCTTGGCGGTGGCTCCCGATCCGAGCCTGGCCGCCGACTCGAGGAGGGCAAGGGCGCGCTGAACCGCTCGGGGTTCGTGCCCACCGAGGTCGCGTGGTCGGCCCACCATCAGCGGGCGCCGGCAGTCGGCTCGCCCACCAGCACGATGTTTCCGGCTGCGTCGGTAGCGAACACCCCAGCTCCTGGTAGTACGTCCTCGGTTTCGGGACTGTCGAAAGCGCCGACGTGCAGCAGACTTTTGGGGCTTCGGCGTCGCAGGTAGAACTGCCAGAGTGTGCCCGAAGTCAGGATCACGAGCACGGCGATCGGTGCAACGTACGCGTGGTCGATCGTGTTGGCATAAACCAGGTAACCGAGGACTATCGCTCCGGCACCACTGCCACACGACGCGGCCGCGAGAACGCCGGGAGTGTGCTCGCCGATCCGTGTCAGGAAGACAACGGATGCGATAGCCGTCAGTGCATAGGCCACGATGACGGCGCCGCGAACAGTCAGTCGAACGTCGTCGAAGATTTCTCCGCGCCCGAGAACGGCAAAGGTTCCGCCGCCCAGCAGGACGGTGCAGACCACGGTAGTCAATGCGAAGTAGGGCGTACGGAAGGCACTGTGAACCGAGGCGAACCGGCGGGGGAGTAGGCGCTCGACACCGAACGAATAGACCAGGCGTGACGCAGCATTGGACGACGCCATCGACGACGCCAGCCACGAGCAACCCAGACCGACGTTGAGAGCGATCACGACACCGGGGCTCACGCCCGTCGCCGTTCCGTGGAGATAGGCGTTGACGAGGGTGTCACTGCGCCCGGACCAAGCGGCCCAGCCCGCGAAGATGAAGAGCGATCCACAGATGATCGGAGTGAGAAGGACTGTGCGGGTGACGGTTACCAGCGGCCGACGAGCCTCGGGGCCGAAGAAGGCCGCGCTCTCGAATCCGGCGAGAGCGAACACGGCAGCCAGAGCGGTGAGCAGTAGTCCGTGGCCGGAGGTGGGCGGAACGATCTGCGCTTGTTGACTTCCGGAACCGCCCAGGATCATGAGCCCGACGATGAACAGAAGTGAACAGCTTTCGACGACGAGGATCGCGAGCGCGGCGAATCTGACACTTCGCACGAGGGCACCGAGAATCAGCAAGGCTATCCCCAGATAGAGCACGATGACGTGAAAAGTCTTGTCCACGTGCACACCCGCGAAGCCGAGCAACGCGATTGCCGCCTGCCCGCCGTGATAGAGCGTCATGACCGCGCTGCCGACGTACTTGACCAGCATGGCGATGCCGGTGGTCAATGCTGCCCGGGTGCCCAGGCCACGAAAGACGAAGCTGTGCAATCCTCCCGACGCAGCCATTCGGCGAGTGAACTGCGAAACGCAGAAGGCTATGAGCGTCACCAGCACGGTGGCCGCGATGATGGTGATCATCCCGCTCAACAATCGGCCGTGTGTCAGCATGGTGACGGGCAGAACGACCATCGACACAGCAGGGGCAGTGGTTGCCACCGACTGGGCCAGCACTTCGGCGCCCGAGAGTTGCCGACGGCCCAACGCCCGCAGCGGTGATCGCGCCGGGGGCTGCTTCTCGCGCGTGGTGAAGGACCGCGCGATGGCTTCGGTGAGAGCGGACATGTCGCGTCACGCTAGTCCGGTTCTGTAACGCCGATATTGCGGGCATGCTTCCGCTGATCGCACTCGGGTGAGAGAGCCCGATGCTGATGCTCGCAGGTTTCTCACTCGGTCCCCACTGACTGTTTCCTGTGCGTCAAGTTCCGGACCCAACGCTCCTGAAGTCTGTGTTCAACACCAACCACCCGGGTCACCGGGAGCACACTGGGGAGCTCGAATGCCATACACACGTAGATCTTTCATGCGCAGCCTGGGAATCACCGGCGGCGCGGGCCTGGCGCTCGGTGCTATGTCGTCCATCGGCCTGGCGCCGGCAGTGGCGTCGACGCCGAGGCGATTTCAGGCACCTGCTGCGGGTGACCTGATCGGAAAGGTCAAGGGAAATCACTCCGTCGTGATCCTCGGCGGCGGACCGTCCGGGCTGTGCTCTGCCTACGAACTGCAGAAGGCCGGATACAAGGTCACCGTCCTCGAAGCACGCAACCGCCCGGGTGGTCGGGTGTGGTCGATCCGCAACGGCACCGAAGAAACCGACCTGAACGGTGAGACACAGACCTGTTCGTTCTCCGAGGGGCACTTCTACAACCTCGGTGCGACGCGTATTCCGCAAAATCACAACACCATCGACTACTGCCGCGAACTGGGCGTCGAACTGCAGATGTTCGGAAACCAGAACGCGAACACCTTCGTCAACTACACCGGCAACAAGCCGCTGGCGAATCAGTCGATCACCTACCGAGCAGCCAAAGCCGACACCTACGGATACATGTCCGAGCTGCTGCAGAAGGCCACCAATCAGGGCGCTCTCGACCAGGTCTTGAGCAAGGAAGACAAAGAAGCACTCTCGTCCTTCCTCACCGACTTCGGCGATCTCTCCAGCGACGGCCGCTACGTCGGATCCTCGCGTCGAGGGCACTCCGCGGAGCCGGGCGCCGGCCTCAACTTCGGAACCGAGATCGAACCATTCGGGATGAGCGATGTCATCCAGGGCGGCATCGGGCGTGCATTCTCCTTCGAGTTCGGTTACGACCAGGCCATGACGATGATGACCCCCGTCGGTGGCATGGACCGGATCTACTACAAGTTCCAGGACGCGATCGGGATGGACAACATCGAGTTCGGCGCCGAGGTCAGCGGCATGAAGAACGTGCCGGAAGGCGTCACCGTCGACTACGTCGTCGACGGCAAATCCAAGTCGATCACCGCCGACTACGCAATCTGCACGATCCCGCCGCACTTGATCAAGCGGCTGAACAACAATCTGCCCTCCGACATCCTGCTCGCGTTGGATGCAGCCAAGCCGTCGTCGTCGGGCAAGCTCGGTATCGAATACTCGCGTCGGTGGTGGGAGACCGAGGACCGCATCTACGGTGGCGCGTCCAACACCGACCGCGACATCTCCCAGATCATGTTCCCCTACGATCACTACAACTCCGACCGCGGCGTCGTCGTCGCGTACTACAGCTCGGGTAAGCGTCAACAGGCTTTCGAATCGCTCACCCACCGTCAGCGGCTGGCAAAGGCCATCGCCGAAGGCGCAGAAATCCACGGCGACAAATACACTCGCGACATCTCGTCGTCCTTCTCCGGAAGCTGGCGTCGCACCAAGTATTCGGAATCCGCCTGGGCATCATGGGCCGGCGCGGGAGATTCCCACGGCGGCATGGCAACTCCCGAGTACACCAAGCTGCTCGACCCCGTCGACCGGATCTACTTCGCCGGCGATCACCTCTCCAATGCCATCGCCTGGCAGCACGGGGCCTTCACGTCCGCGCAGGACGTCGTGACCCACCTGCATCAGCGTGTTGCGCAAACTGCCTGACGTGCTTCGTTTTCCATCACTTTCTCTGGAGGTCACATCATGAAATCTCGCAGAACCAAGGTCCTTGCAGCGGCATTCGCCGCCACTACGCTACTGGGCTTCGCCACTGCCTGCTCGTCTGACGAGGCGGACGCCGAGACCACATCGAGTTCGTTCGCCTCGAAATCGATTCTCGAAGCGGGGCAGGCAAACCCGATGATCGCTCAGGGCGTCGCGATCGGCGGCGACACCGCAATCTACAAGACCAGCGGCATCGGTCCGTCGGCAGGAAACAAGGCGGCGCCGGAAGGTTCGCCGGAGTCGTACATCGACGGTCAGTTCTCCGGCGGTGTTCTGCCGGCCGGTGTCACCGTCACCGAGGCGCAGGGCATCAATGTACTCAAGAAGATCCGCGACAACCTCGAAGCTCAGGGATTGAGTCTCGAAGACGTCGTGACGATGCGCGTCTTCCTCGACAACGCGCCGGGATCGGACAAGGCCGACTACACAGGATGGAATCGCGCGTACCGGCAGTTCTTCGCCAACACCAATCTCGACACGGGTGACACCGAGTTGGTGCCGATGGGCACGGCCGAGCCGATCGCTCCGATCGAGCGAAACAGCGCCCGGCCCACCCGATTCGCCCTCGAGGTTGCCGGACTGCCCGTTGCCGGTTGGCTCGTCGAGGTAGAGGTCGATGCGGTGTACCCCGACGGCAAGGAACCCGCCTGATGGGCGCGCTCAGCCCGACTCACTGGGCGATCGTCGCAGTAGTGCTCGTGGTGCTGTTCGGTTCGAAGAAGCTGCCCGACGCGGCCCGGGGCCTCGGCAGGTCGATGCGGATCCTGAAGTCCGAAGTCGGTGAACTGCAGTCGGATACGGACCTCGCGTTGGAGCAGCGAGACTGACCCCGGTGCGCGGTTGAGGAGCCCCCACACTCCTCAACCGCGCACAGGTTTACTAGATCAGACCTTCGGAACGAGCTACCGACGGTGGTGACGGCGGACCCTTCACGAAGACATCGATCAGCACGTCCTCGTCCTGGTACGACGCGAACTGCGCCAACCCCGGCGTCTGGCGCACAGCCGAATGAACAGCGTCACCGTTTTGCGGATACTCCGGCACGACGTGACGCCAATGGGCGCACAGCAGCGTTCCGCCAGGCTCGAGATGCTCGACGACCTGCAGCATTGCCTCGATGAGCTTTTCGAAGGTCAGGTAGTAGCCGACTTCGCTGATGACGACGAGGTCGAAGGTTTCTTCGGACCAGTCGTCACCCAAGGCCCAGAGCCGAAATTCGGCGTCATGTCCGGTAAGCCTCGCACGAGCGCTCTCGAGTGCGGTCGGGACGATGTCGGTGGCGAGAACGCTGTCGCAGCGCTCGGACAACTTCTCGGTGAGAACCCCGATCGAGCACCCCGGTTCGAATGCGCGACGGTATCGAGGTTTCGGGAGCATAGCGACACTGAGTGCGTACTTCCGCTGCTCGTACCAGCGGGATTCGAAATCCCATGGGTCGGACTGTGCGGCATACATCTTGGCGAAGTAATCCGCGGGGAGTTCACGATCGCTCATACGAACACCGTCTCGTACGGCCTCAGTAATCGTTCCATCGCGTGGCGGGGGAGGATGGGTGCATCCGCGGGATGATCGGAAAGCGGAGCGATCTGTGAAGTGAACTCATTGGTGGCAGCAGATTTCGCAGCCTGAACGTCGGAGGGCAAGGGCACCTTTCGTGCTCTTTCCCACGGGACTGCCGCATGATCCGGCGCGGCCCAATGCCACGCCCAGATGGGATACTCGATCAAGCGCGATCCAGTGTCCGCGCACGCCCTCGCCGCCGCGTCTCCGGTGGCTTCGTGGTCCGGGTGGCCGTCCCCGCGCCACGTGGAGGCGCACCAGGTATCCGCCGAGGAATCACCGAGAATCGAGCTGAGGCGGTCGGTCAACTCCTGTCGGTTCTCGCCGATCTTTCCGTCCGGGATGCTCAATCGAACCGGTGTGGGAATTCCGAGGACACGCGCTGCCCGATCCGACTCGGACCGTCGACGGCGTTCCATCTCGGGCTGAGTCACGGTCGGTGAATCGGGATGCGAAGCTCCGCCGTCGGTGACAGATACGACCTGAACACTGATGCCGGAAAGTATTGCCAGAAGAGCGGTTCCGCCCAGACCGAGTATTTCGTCGTCGGGATGGGGAGCGACGATGATCAATCGTGAGCATCCGGTGAGATCCAGTTCCGGAAAACTTCTTCCCCACTCCCGCCATGTCGATTCGGGAGTACCGCCGTCGTCGACAGGCTTCTGCGCGAACAGTTTCGAGTTCACCACGGCCGTTTCCCCTTGGCTGCAATCCGGCCCAGCTCGGCGAGATCCTTCTCGGCGTGACTCTGCCGCAAGTAGACGGTGAGATCGGCTACCCGTGCGGCGTGCGCGGCGTCCATGCAGAGCGGTGCGGCGCCGAGAGCGCGTCCCACCCGATCCAGGGTCTCGGTAGCGGCGCGCTCGACAATTGCGCGCACACGGAGTGCCCGCTGCATGGCCTCGGCATTTTCGTCGAAGGGATCCGCATCGACCTCGGCCGCCGCGACTGCGAGCGCGTTGCGCGCTGCGGCGAGCGCTGCATCGACCGCACCGAGGTGTGCGAGTACGTAGGGATCTTCGCTGCTTGCAGCCTTGTCGTACAACGGATCAGCGACGCCGCAGGCGCCGCCGTACCAGCATGCAGCCACGCCGATCGCGCCGTGCCAGAACCCCGGGCGGCTCAGGTAGTCGCCTGCCGTCCCGACCGGTATGGCCGGAACCATGTCGAAGTCGACCGCGCTGGAGTCGCTTTCGGCCATACCGACGGCCTTCCACGAATCGGGAACGGGATGCACCCCAGGTAGTCCGAGCTCGACCGCGAAGAGGGAGGGGACACCGTCGACCAAGGCGGTGATCAGTGCATGCGTGCAGGTGTTGGCGCCGGAACACCACAACTTGCGACCGGTGAGCGTCCAGATCCCCACGTGCTCAGACGCATTCACCACAGGTTGGGGTGGCTCGGCCGCCCACACTCCCCACAGCTGCCCGGGTTCGGGATCCGGTCCGTCGAGTTCGGTGAGTATCGCGACGGCATCGGTGTGAGCCTCAGCCATCCGGCCGAGAACCACATTCTCCCGTGTGAGCTCTGCCAGGGAGGTCCACCGTGCGGCCGTCGCGCCGCCGCCGGGCAGCGGCAAGTACAGTCCACCTGCGTCCAGGAGTGTGTGTAGTCGTTTCATCGTGCCAGCTCCGCTTCTTCGTTATCGGCGGTCGTACCACCCAGGTTACGGATATGTCCGGCAAAGCCGCCCGGAGTTCGGCCGTCGAGACGCGCAGACGTGGTGACCGCAATGTCCTCTGCCCACGCGATACAGGCACCGGCCTCGCTCAACCGCCGGACGAGATCGACATCCTCGTCTTCTTCGAGATCGCAGAATCCTCCGACGTCCCAGTACATATCGGCGCGGACACCGAGGTTGGCACCGTGGACGTGACCGTGTCGACCATAGGGATGTGCGTGGTACATACGTTCGTACCGTTCGCGAACGGAGTGCGGATGGCCTTCCCAGTCCGCGATGCGAACGGTGCCCGCGACGACGTCCGCAGTACGCGCATACTCCAATTGGCGCGCAATCCAGGTGGGGCCGACCACCGAATCGGCATCGGTCGTGGCGAACCACGCTGAGGCCCCCAAATCCGAGCCGAACGCAGAGAAACCCGTCGCTCGCGAACGGCCGACGTTCTGATGCTCGACGCGGAGTACTTCCACCCCGTCGGGGATGACCCCCGCGGTTCCGTCCGAACAGTTGTCGAGGACGGCAACCACTCGGACGGGGACAACGCAAGCCGACGCCGCTGTTGCGAGTGCACGAAGGCAATTGGGGAGGTCTTCGGCTTCGTTGTGGGCGGGAACTACGACAAGAACCTGGTCGATTGGCACAGTGACGATCCTTTCCTCACCCTGGTACGGTCGGGTCTTCTTTCGTCCCGGTTCTCAACAGATAACCACATTTCGGACGGGTGCCGCCGCGCGACCGCCAGCAGCCGTGCAGGTCGAAAACTGTTTCAGTGAAACATCTCTGGATACGTTTGAGAGATGTGCCGGCGGGGTACAAGACGGGGTTTTGCGACTGTGCTTTCGGGTGCAAAACGGGGTTTTGCACCGAAGAATCTTCAGAACCGGCGGTGGCGCACCGAATCGACGAGCATCCGGGCCACCTCGTGCAGTTTCACGTTGGTGTGCTGCGATTGCTGAACGAGTCGGCTGAATGCTTCGTCGGCGTCGATGCCGTGGATGGCGATCAGCACGCCCTTGGCTTGTTCGATCTCGGCACGAGATTCCATGGCGCAGTGCAACTGTTCGATGTGCTCGTGTGCCTGACGCCAGCGTCGTGAATCTGCGATCGCCGCGCCCGCACCGGCGGTGAACAATTTCATCAACTCTTCGTCGAAGGGCTTGAACTCTGTCGAGGCGAATCCGTAGACGTTGAACGCGCCGAGAAGTTCGGTGCTTCCTTCGCCCATGGTGAGCGGCACGGACAAGTAGGACCGGACACCTTGTTTCCGGGCCTCGGCGGTGAATTCCGGCCATTTGTCGTCGTGATCACCCACCTTCGACCGAACCGACGACATGGTGCGCGCGGAGTCAACGCACGGACCACGATCGGCGGAATGCTGGGCATCGTCTATCGCGGAAAGGTAGTCCGCGGTAGATGCAGCAGTTCGTGGGCCATCGGCGGACAGCACCGTCACGCTGACAGCATCGGCATCCGGCAGCGCTTTGACCGCCGTCTCGGCCAGACGTTGGAGCATGGAGTCGAGATGCGCGTCCGTGTTCAGAGTGGACCGGAGTCCGGCAATCGCTTCGGCGAGGGTGTCGAGCGAATCTGCTGCGGAAGCAAACGCCGCGGCTCCCTGTGGGGTGTCCGCATTGCCTGTCATGATTCAGGTCTACTCCGCAAATTGCGGCGATGTAACCGTTCCAGGCGGTCTTTGCTTCGATGTTGCATGAAATCCGAGGTTCCTGGGTAGCCGCACGCAGCGATGTGCGATGTCGCCTGAAAAAGAGGAGCCGATGATGATCCTGCGTTTACCTGGTGTGTATCCACCGCAACACGACACGTCGTTACTGGCGGATGCGCTGCTGTTCGAGCGCCTCACCGCTCGCAGTCGGGTGCTGGATCTGTGCACGGGGACCGGCGCCCTCGCTGTCGCGGCATCCGCGGCAGGCGCAGGCCACGTCGTCGCGGTCGACATATCTCGCCGCGCGTGTGCCAATGCTCGTCTCAACGGGATCCTCAACGGAACCTCGATCGACTCCCGTCGTGGCGACCTCACCGGGGCGGTGCACGGCGAACTCTTCGATCTGGTGATCTCCAACCCGCCGTACGTCCCTGCTCTTGCAGATGATCTCCCTACCGCTGGAATCGAACGTGCTTGGGACGCAGGAAAGGACGGACGCGCCCTCATCGACAGGATCGCAGCCACCGTGCACGAGGTGCTCGTCCCGGGCGGCACACTGCTTCTCTTGCAATCGGTGCTGTGTGGGGTCGACAAGACCGAGGCGATACTCGAAGAACACGGTATGGCCGTAGAGATTTCAGCCCGGAAGTACGTTCCCTTCGGGCCCGTGATGCGCGAGAGGCGCACCATGCTCGAGGCACGAGGGTTGATCACCACCGGTCAGGAAATCGAACAACTCGTGATCATTCGCGCAACGAAGTCTTGCCCTTCTCCCAACTCGATGTGAGGTGATCGCCGAGAAGATCGTCGAACGCCAGGCACGCTGCGGCGCCGAACAAGATGTCATCAGTGCGGTGCGGCTGCGAAGAAGCGAGACCGCCGGCAAGTTCCCGAACGGCGATCTGTTCGTGAACGGAATCCGCTTCCACGTGCTCGTCGTAGAACAGTGTCGCGCCCGAACCGAATCCGAGTCGGCGCAGTCCTGCGCTGTATCGTTTGCTCGGCAGCGCAGACGTGGTCTCGACAGCGCACAGGTGCCCGACCAGCGTTCCGAGATGGCGGCGATGAAAACCGAAGAGCGAGAGAGCATTCAACGACGCCAACGTTACCGCGGGAACAGAATCGATGTAGTGGCCGTAGCGGTCCGAAAGACCTACAGCCCGCATGGTGTCGGCAAAAAGACGCGAATGCATTCGCTCTGCGCGGCCGCCTCCGTACTCGTCGCTCTGCACTTCGACGAGGGCGGCCTTGACGGCACCGGAGAGGCGCGAAATTCCGAGGGTGTGCACATCCGCCTCGCGGAGCTGATTGAGCGAACGGTGAATCAGCACCTCCGAGAACTGATCGATCGTTGCATCTTTCGCCATGAAGGACGCAAGACCTGGGCCTGCACTGGGGGCGGTCATCGACCAGAGGTCGGCCACGACGTCGCCAGACGACTCCACTGTCCCCACGAGTTGCGCGATGGCGGACTCGAAACGCTCTTCGAGCCGAGACCGCACCGCGAGCAGGTCCGGATTCCACTCCCATTTGTCCGAGACGTTCTCGATTCCCTGCAAATGAAGCTCGTAGAGGAGCGTCAGGGTCAGCTGAGCGTCGTCGTCACGAAGAATGTCGTAGGTGAGGTCGGTGGACTGTGCATCCTCGTACGCGTCAGCGGCAGCCGTAATCTCCCTCGGATCGGCCGAGGAGCGCAGAATGGAAACGAGAGTGGCGCTCAGTGGGCCGCGGGCCTGTGGAACAGGCATGGAAGTGGGCACACCAGTGGCCGAATCGAGAACTGAAGAGGACATATGACCGCGTTTCCCGAATCGTCATCTGCCGAAACACCGAGTGTTCCCGGTAACAACACCACCATAACCGCCTGCACGGACGGCCCGCTGCTGGTGCGTGGTGACTTCGAGTTGCTCCGTGACGACGGCACTCCGATAGAGAACAAGCGCTCTACGGTTGCATTGTGTCGATGTGGGCGGACCGGCATCGCGCCGTTCTGCGACAGCTCCCACAAGAAGAAGCGGGCGCGAGCGACGTAACCGGTGCCAATATTCGGAACAAGCCCGACCCGTGAACCGAGACGACCCGGAAACCAAGAAAAGGCTGGATGCCGGCACCATGCGGTGCAGCGTCCAGCCTTTTCAGTCTGAAGTCAGACTGGGATCGAACTCAGATGGCGCGAACATTCTGAGCCTGGGGGCCCTTCTGGCCCTGTCCGATCTCGAACTCGACCTTCTGGCCCTCGTCGAGGGACTTGTAGCCGCTGCCCTGGATCTCCGAGTAGTGAACGAACACATCCGGTCCGCCACCTTCCTGCTCGATGAATCCGAAGCCCTTTTCACCGTTGAACCACTTGACACTGCCCTGAGCCATAACCAAATTCTCCTGGATCCATCGAGCCGAGCCCTCCCATCGAGAGTCCGGTCTCACACCTGATCCTGCCATGCTCTTCTTTTTCTGTCTCCAATTACATGCATGGCGAGTTGCAGTATTTGACGGCTTTGTCCCGTTCCGGGACCACGTCGGAAGCAGGTGATTGTTCAACTATGCGCGTTTACCTGCTGTGATGTATTCGTCCCTTCGATGCAGCGCGAAATGACAACACCTGTGTTAAATCTGGATTCGCGGCGCAGAATGCCACCCCGATACCGAGGAGGGGACCAAATACCCAACTCGATCGGGGTCGAGATCAGTCCGAATCGTCGGGTTTGGTGTGCCCGTCGAACGTCACATGGATGTTCTCGTGGGGAACCGCGCGTTGTGCTTTTGCTTGATCGGCGAAGGTGCGCCGATCGCCTTCGATGAGTTCGGTGTTGTCGGTGAACGGAGCCAACAACGCCCGCGGATGGAGTTTGTCGACTCGCACGACGTTGATTTCCGCGCACATGACGATCGAGGCTGCAGCGAGGAACAAGAAGGCCAACAAACCCAGAACGATGGCAAAGACGCCATTGGTGGTGGAGGCACCCCGCACCACAGAGGTCACATAGAGGGCACCGAAGGACTGAAGTGCTTGCCAGAGAACAGCAGCGGCGATCGCTCCAGGTGCCACATCGGCTACCGAGAGCGGGCGGGCGCAGGTGAGCCGGAAAGCGACGATGAAGATGCCCGCATTCAAGACGACTACCGCAAGGGTCAGCAGGAAGCTGAACGAACCGCCCAGATGAAGCGCACCGCCGATGTTGGAGACAGCGGTGGTCCCCAAGATCGCGAGACCGATCGTGCCGAGGAGTAGTAGCCCTTGGAGACGCCCGCGGATGGGATCCGGTCGCATGTTTCGGGGTACCGACCACACCGTGTTCATCGCGTTCTGGCAAGCCAGAGCGACACCGAGGCCACCGTAGAGACCACCGACGATTCCGATCACCAGACCCGTGACACCGCCGCCGATCTGTTGCGCATTGCCCAGGTCGTCACCGATCACCGGAAACTGATGCAGCGCGGAGTCCAAGATCTGTTGCTGAAGCTCAGGGTTGCCCGACAGCACGAAGCCGAGAATGGTCGAGAGCAACAGAAGAAGAGGAAAGAGCGAGACGAAGCCGTAGTAAGCGATCAGCGCGGCTAGATAAACACCTTGATCGTCGAGGAACTTGTAGAGGACCGCTATCGGGAACCCCAGGGCCGGATGCTTCTGTTGCAAGGCATCGAGGCGCTTGGCGATTGTCATTCTCGGTCTCTCTCAGCTCGTCGGACAGCCCGACGAACCTTAGTCGCTGCGAGCGCCCGGCGCTCGACGCCGGTGCAGCCGTCGCGTCAGGAGGCTTCGAGTGACTTCTCTGCTTCGTCGAGCGCGCGCATTGCTCCCTCGACAGAGTTGGTGACCGGGAATTCCTCTTCCGCCCGCGCCGCGCGAAGCAAGCGTCGAAGCGGGTGTGACCCGATCGCGGCCCACTGGAAGTCGTTGGCTCGCGAACGGGAGTTCAGCTCGGCGAACAGTTCGAGGCAGACCGCACCGACGAACAGTGAGTTGGACAAGTCCAGAATGACGCGAGACCACTCCGCAGCGTACGAGTTGAGAAGTTCTCGTAGTGCTGGGGCGGAGAGTTTGTCGAGGTCGACGTCGACCTGGATCAAGACTGTCGAGGGCGCTATCCGCCAGGCCGCGAAACCATGCGTTTCCACGATCGGCCCCAATTGTGTTGAGGGATCGATGGAATCGATCGGTGTGTGGTCGAGTTCATTCAGATTCATGGCAGATCCGGTCTGTGTGCTTTCATCGAAAGGCTGACGACCGATCTGGCGGCGCGGAAAGTGAATGCGTCCAGGCGTGGAAAGCTTTAGAGCTCAATGGAAATGAACAGTACAGATGTGCGCAGGAAATACTCACCTGATCCAGAGCCTTGATGCGAACCGAGCGCCAGTGGCTTCAACCCCGGCTGTATTCTCAACCTCGGTACCGTTCAGTGTAGCTCGAGGGCGTGAATCGGTCCAGGTGAGAGGTCGAATATTAAGCGGTGCAATGTTTTTGGCTCGACGCTTCGGTATGGTGGAAGATCAGCGTCACCGGACGAAGGGAATCAGATGAACGACCGCGATGCACTCACGGCCATCTCGACCAAGCTCGACACACTGATCGGCGCGGAGACCAACGGTTTGCGGGACGAGGTTCCGCCCGGTTCCAGTGTGCAGCGCACCGAGCAGGACGGCGAGCACGGCCGGTGGGGGCACGATTACCGCCTCGCCAACAAGTATCTCGAGGCCCTCGACATCGGCCAGCCCGGTCTCATCGATCGAGACGAGCTGGAACGTCTTGCACAGGAATACATCTGATCCTCGAGACGTACCTTCAGAAGATTTCACCCATCTCGGTGCGTAGCTGCTTCAGTGACTGAGTGAGGATTCTGGATACATGCATCTGAGAGATGCCGACCTTTTCGGCAATCTGGGATTGGGTGAGATGGCCGAAGAATCTGAGAACGACGATCGTGCGCTCGCGCTCCGGTAGTGCCAGGAGCGCGGGCCGCAGGGTTTCGTGATTGTCGATCCGACTGATCGCTTCGTCGTACTGTCCCAAAGTGTCTATCAGAGTCAGACCACTCCCGTCGCCGGCGGACGCGGTGTCGAGCGGTGTGGTTCGGTACGAATTACCGGCGGTCAAACCTTGTTCGACCTCGTCCGGTTCGATGTCGAGTTCCTTGGCGAGTTCCGCGACTGTCGGTGCACGGCCGAGCGTCTGGGACAAAGTCGTGAGCGCCCGGTTGAGGGCAAGGTGCCGTTCCTGAAGGCTACGAGGCACTCGCACGGACCAGCCGTGATCGCGAAAATGCTTGCGAACCTCACCCATGACGGTCGGGACGGCGAACGACAGGAAATCCGATCCTTTGTCGACGTCGAATCGCTGCACGGCCTGTATGAGCCCGACACGAGCAACTTGCTCCAAGTCCTCGAAAGGCTGGCCACGCCCCTGGTATCGGCGAGCGACGTGTGTGGCCAGGGGTAGGCACAGTTCGATGATCGAGGTGGTGATCTTTTCTCGGCTGGGATCATTCGGCGGAAGCGAGGCCATCGAGACGAACAGTTCGACAGCTGTTTCGTACTGGTCCTTCTTGTCCGGTGGGACAGCGGTCACGCACGCTCCTGGGGCAAGCCCTTTTCAAGCGTCATCGTCAGGGTGATGTGACCGTCCGCGTCGATTTCCGACTGTTCCAAGCGGACGGAATCGACCAGCGCTTCGAGAACGAACCATCCGAAGCTGTGCGACTTGTCGGGTATCTCGGAGTGCGCGATCACGGACACGACGGTCCGAAGTGTGCGGCCGACGGTGTCGAATCGGCAGGTCAAGTCGCTGGACGGTATCGCGTGGCCGATGAGGATGCTCGCGACTTCGTCCATCGCCAGAGCAAGGTCGGCTGTTCCGTCGACATCGAGTCCGGTGTTGTTGGCAACCGTTCGGGTGATTCCGCGCAGAGTGGGAAGTTGAGAGTACGACGCGCGGACGCGGAGCGAGGCGATGGAGTCGTGAGTTAGTTCGGTTTCGGTCGGACTCGACAGAGGGATCAAGGGGCTTCCTGTAGGTAGATGTGGCGTAATTCCGGCGGACCGAGGCAAGGACCGGTACCGGCCGTGCGTGCCAGCCATCTCTACCCCGGAAGTATTCATGGCCTTGGATTACCCTTCGCCCGGCGAACTAACCCTCTTTACCCGAACTAGAGGATGAATTGTGAGACACATCACCTGTGGTGCGGACGTACCGAATCCTCATCTTTCATTTTCGCGTCGTTCGGGTACAGCCGCTTCATGGACACCCATTCGGACAGACAGATCCCCGTACACATACGACCGGAAGGTGTCACTGATGACGAGGTGAAGGCGGCAGGAGTGCTGTCGAACGCCCTTGAAACGGTGGAACGGGCACGCGGTGCCCTGTACGACTTCCATCAGCTGATAGGGCATGCCGATCTGATGCTCGACGAGGTCGTCGAGCTACTGCGATCCAGCGGCAACGACGACCTGGCCGATCAGGTCGAGGGCGAGTTGATGGGCCGGAACGTGGTCGAGGGGCGCTGGACTTTCCAGTTGGTCGAAGAGTTCGACGAGAACTACTGGTCGTTTTTTCGTGAATGCGAGAAAGTGGTGCGCGACAAGCTGGCAGGCGGAGTGCCGCACCTCTTCGAAGCCGAGATGAAGGAGCGACGCCGCACGCACGGTTTGCGGCACCACGAGGCCAGGCCCTGAGATTCCTATCTACTCTCGTGAGCTCGTCGCGGCACTGATCAGTGGTTCAGTTCGAGCTTTGCGCAACGATTCTCGCTCGGTCGCCGTCATGCCGCCCCAGATACCGTGGGGTTCCCCGGTCTGGATGGCGTGCACCAGGCATCTCTGCACGACAGGGCATCTGGCGCACACCAGCTTCGCCGAACTCTCGCGCTTCGCTCGCCTGGAGCCGCGCTCGTTCGTGTCGTCGTAGAACAGAGCGGGGTCGGTGTCGCGGCAGGTGCCGGACAGTTGCCAATCCCACTCGTCGGCAAGGGGCCTGGGAGATGTGTAGGAGCGCATGAACATGGACGTTCCCTTCGCTGCGTGACGAACTCGACTCGGATCGCGGATCCAGGTCGGGTGTTAAGGCAAAGCTCGGTCCCGCCGGCCTGAACCGGCGGGACCTTCGAGGCTCCTCCCTCGAGGGGGAAGATTTCGGGGGTACCTCTGGTCGGTCATTACCCAGCCGTACAACTTTTGAATCCCGGTCGTCAGGAATTCTTTTGATCCACGGCACGTCGTTCTGCTGCGGCGACAAGACCACCGGCGATGTCGCGCACCTTGACGTTCCATTCCTGCGACATCTGGACCAGAAAGTCGAAGGCTTGGTCGGCCGAGCACTCACGCTCGGCCATCAGTAATCCCTTGGCCTGCTCGATCAAGGGCCGAGAATCCAAAGCTCTTCTCAGTTCGTCATTTTCCGCGCGAAGGCGGGTGAGGACGTCTGACGCCGAACTGGACTGCTGAGCCAGCGGTCGTTGAACCTCGTATACACGATGAAGCACACCGATGACTCTGCCGTCATCATCGGTGACGGCGGAATTCACCGTATTCCAATATCGGGTGACAAACATCCCGCTCCCGCGCTCGTCGCGCACGTCGTAACGCTGAGTCGGCAGTGTGTCCCGAGTTCGGGACCGCATCGTGCGCTCGAATGACGCTGTCAACGAGAAGATTCCATCGGCAAACGAGTCGTCGGGATTGTCGGGGAAGGCTTCGAACACTTCCACTCGGTGCAATTGATCGAGGCTGCGACCGGATACGGCAAGGTATTCGTCGTTTGCGCCCTGGATACGAAAATCGCTGTCCACGAGCAGAAGAGAAGAACTGCTTGCCGCAAATCGATCGCTACGAACGATCGAGCGGAGAGTGCTCGAACTCATGATTGTGTCGTTTCTGTCCTGTCTTCGACGGTTGCGGCCCCTGATATTTCAGAAGTAGGTGATCGCGAGAACTCCAAGGGCGGTGCCTGCCAGGATCGATCCGAACAACAAACGCTGCTGCAACACGAACATCTGATACTCGCGACGTGTTTGTGTCGAGGTGCCGCGCGAGTCCGCAGACATGCTCTTGCCCTTTCCTGTTGTGGGGAGTGCGGTTTCGGCCGACCCCCGATCGGCCGAAACCGCGGACGGTGCATCAGTTCTGACGCGCCTCATTTGCGGCATCCTGCTCGGTGGACGCGCCTTCGTGTACGAGGCTGCCACCCGAGTTCTCGAGGTGAGCACGAACGAACCACTGGAACTTTTCCAACTGCGCCGTCTGGCCGATCAACATGTCCTCGGTGATCGGATCGATCTTGCCGACCCTGTCGATTGCGGTGCGACTGTCGGTGATGATCCCGGTGTAGACGAGGTCGAGCGCAGCGAGGTGCGCACGAGCGTCGTCGCGGCCGACGGAGTAGTCGTCCCACGTTCGATCGCGCTCGATTGCTCCCGCGGTGCCCTTGGGTGAGTTACCCAGTGCCGCGATACGTTCGGCCACATCGTCGGCGTAGCCGCGAACCAACTCCACCTGGGGGTCGATCATCTCGTGCACGCCGATGAAGTTGGGGCCCACGACGTTCCAGTGAACGTGCTTGAGCGTGAGGTGAAGATCGTTGTAGGCGCTGAGGCGTTCCTGCAGAATATCGGCGACGGACGAACCGTCTGCGCTGCTCAGTCCCGGTACGGTGAACTCGGACATATGTTTTCCTCTCGTCTTGATGGGGATCGCCCTCCAGTGGGGCGGTCTCGCGCCATCGTCAATCGGATCGCGTGTCGGTCAGGTTCAGTGCGCGAGTGCTACTGGCTCCTCTGTCACCGGGTCGCCGTACATCATCGCGATTCGGCGCTTGACCTCTTCGGTTGTCAAAGTCGCACTTGCGACAGTGATTCCGATGCCGGTGGTGCTCTCGCCCTGTGTGGGCGGGATGTCGATCGTCGTCATCTTGCTCCCGGTGAAGAGTGTGCCGTGAGGGAGTCGGCTGAACCACCGACTCCGACGTCTGGGTGTTCTGCGCCTTCGAGCTCCAGTTATGGCGCTTTCAGGTGCTACAAAATCTATATCAGCCGATGTAGATAATTGGCAAGGCTACTTCGATTCGCGGGCGAAGGAAAGCGCATTGTGCAATCTTGTCGAAATCGGCTTTGATCTGCCATTTCACGCCTTTTCTGCTCGACGATTCTTGTTGTCAGTGGTCCTGGACACGCTTGAATCTATGTCCTGGGCGTCAGATTCACTGCGTGATGGTGCTAAGGTCGGGTGACGCCGATTGAGACAGCCCACACCGAACTAGGAGGTTCCAGTGACGTCGGAATCCCAGACCCGGGCGCTGCGCGGCGTGTACGGGATCTCAGTGATGTCTGAACTGTCCGGGGTAGGACCTCAGACGCTGCGCCTTTACGAGCGAAGGGGCTTGCTCACACCAACCCGCACCGATGGCGGTACGCGCCGGTACAGCGAGGCCGACCTGGATACGCTCGGACGAATCACCGCGCTGATCGACGACGGAGTCAATCTCGTCGGTATTCGTCTGATTCTGTCCCTCGAGGCCGAGAATGCAGTCTTAGCGGCTCGAATCAGCCAGTTGACCGCCGAGGGGGACTAGTGGTGCTGCTCGAGACGATGCCGTTCAGGATGGAGTTTCGGTGCGGGTAGGGTCGCCGAAGTCCGCGTCGGCGGAGATTTTGTTCCCTGCCGCTGCGATCTGTTCGAGCGCGGCGTCCAACGCATCGACCAACCATTGATGCGACGCCTCCGCGAGGAGGCGATCCGGAGTGTCGGTGTTCTCGGATTGGAAGAACCGCACCAGCCATGATTCTCCGTTGTCGGGTCGATCGGAGAGTCCAGCCGCGGTATTGGTCGCCAGAAGGAACCGGTTGTATTCGAGGTCAACACGAATGGCGTACTCGCCGAACAGGTTCACCACGTTGGCCGGCCGATGAGTAGCGGCAGCGAGCGCAATGAGAGCGTCGTTGTAGGTTTCGGAGTACTTCATCGTGAGGGGCATGGTCGGCCTGTCTTTCTGGGCCGATGCAGCATTGCACGGCTATGTCGAGGAGATCAGTTCGCAGCCGCTGCTTGACGATGAACTGAAACCAATCCTAGCTCGAGTCTCCGAGCGCACTGACGCAAGCCCGTGAGGGTCAGTTGTTGCGCGCAAAGTTCGACTCACGCTCCGTGACGAACTGATCGTCCGGAAGCGGTCCGGGTGGGGCAAGCGCAGTCAGGAACGACTCGGCCCACTGATGCACATCGTGTGTCATGACCTGTCGATGTAGCGCAGCCATACGGCGACGGCCTTCCTTCGGATCCTGATGAACCGCGGTCAGGATCGTATTCTTCACGCCGTCCAAATCGTGCGGGTTGACCAGGTATGACTGTCGTAATTCCATTGCGGCACCGGTGAACTCGCTGAGAACGAGAGCACCTCCGAGGTCGCCACGACAGGCCACGTACTCCTTGGCCACCAGATTCATCCCGTCGCGCATCGGCGTCACGAGCATGACGTCGGCAGCGACGAACAGTGCGATCAGTTCTTCACGGTCGATCGGCTGATACAGGTAGTGAACGACGGGGCGGCCGATCTGACTGTGGTCACCGTTGATGCGGCCCACCTGCTCTTCGATGACGCTACGCAGGTCGATATAGTGCTGCACGCGTTCACGACTGGGCGTCGCGAGCTGCACCATCGTGTACTTCTCCGGATCCAGACGATCCTCGTCGAGGAGTTCCTTCAAGGCTTGAAGCCGCAGGTCGATACCCTTGGTGTAGTCCAGCCGGTCGACTCCCAGCAAGATTTTCTCGGGATTTCCCAGCTCTTCCTTCAATTCGCGCGCGCGACGCAGGACCGAATCGCTTTTCGACTGGCGCTCGAGTTCGGCAGTATCGACGGAGATGGGAAAGGCGCCCACCTTGACGACGCGAGAATCGAAATCCACATGCCCGAGCGCACTTCGAACACCGACGCCCGCGGTCGTCGTCTTGAGGCCGAGAAGTTTGCGGGCCAAGAACAGGAAATTGTTTGCGCCACCAGGTAAGTGGAAGCCGATCAGATCGGCGCCCAGCATTCCCCTGACGATCTCCTTGCGCCACGGAAGCTGCATGAAGAGCTCGACCGGAGGGAACGGGATATGAAGAAAGAACCCGATCGTCAGATCTGGCCGCAGCTCGCGCAGCATCGCCGGCACAAGTTGCAACTGATAGTCCTGCACCCAGACAGTCGCTCCGTCCGCGGCGCAACGCGCGGTTTCCTCGGCGAACCGCTGGTTGACTGCGACGTAGGTGTGCCACCACGACCGCTCGAACGTCGGAGCCACCAGAACGTCGTGGTAGAGCGGCCACAACGTGTCGTTGGAGAACCCCTCGTAGTACTCGGCGAGGTCCTGAGAGGTCAGCTCGACGGGAAACAGACGAAGGCCGTCAACCACTATCGGATCGACCTTCTCGTCCGCGACCCCCGGCCAGCCGACCCAGGCGCCATCCCGCTGTCGGAGGATGGGTTCGAGCGCAGTGACGAGCCCACCCGGACTTCGCTTCCAGTTCTTGCTTCCGTCTTCGTCGGTTTCGAGATCGACCGGCAGTCGGTTTGCGACGACGACGAATTCGGAGAGCTTTTCGAGATCGGTACTCACGCCGACATCGGCTCCGCCAGGGTCTCGTCCAGGACGGAGGTCGAGGACAGGTACGCGACTGCATCGGCTGTCGAGTCGGTGTACACGATGTCGGTGTCCATCTTCAGAAGAGACAGCGGACGCCTGACAGGGTGCGCTGCGACGAGCGTCCACGGCACGCCGAGCCTCCGTGCCTTGGCCGACAGAGTCTCGATGATGGAAAGACCTCCGACGGAGATGAACTGGACGTCCGAGCAGTCGAGTACGAACGGGTGTCGCTCACCGATCAGGTCGTCGACGCAGGCAGCGAAATCAGCTCGGGACCGGACGTCGATCTCGCCGCTGACCACGAGCGACTGAATGTTTTCGGCACAGGTCGTCGTGAAGGTGGGGGGACTGTCCGTACGCTCATCTGTAGTTCTCGAAAACTCGTTCATCGAAACTCCTGACGGATTGCTCGAAACGGTTCGTTCGAACGGTCTGGTTCGAAACGGTTTCGTTCGAAACCGGGAAACGGCACGGGAAGCAACGCACGAACCGTGCTCGTCTTCAACGGCTGGGTACTCAACCGTGCTGAGTGCCTACCTTACCGCATCGCGAAAACCCAGGTGAAAAGCGTTAGATCCGTACGGATTTCAAGGTCCCGTGAGCGTCGGCCCACGGGACCTTGGTCCCGATGGTTCAGACCTTCCGGGATCAGTCGGTGTCAGTCGCCGGGCCGGTGCTCGAGGCTCCGCCCTCGTCGGCCCACGTACGTTCGCCCGACGGATCGGTCTGAACGTCCTTGGGTGCGGTGTCGGAGCCGGTTCCCGGACCGTGGTCGGTGCCGGTGGTCTGCGGCTCGTCCGTCTGATCCGTGCGGTCGGTGGAATTCTGTTCACTCATGGTGTGCGTTTCCTTCGGGAAGTCGTTGTTCATGTACTTGTCGTTTCCTGCTCACCCGCGAGGGGTACTCAGTAGGGGTAGTGCGTCACGTCGAGCCAGTACGTCACGTCGAGTCCATACCGGCAAAGTCAGCTGTCACCGAAGCAGGAGATTTCACGTGAACCATATGACCGTGACGACCGAACACCTGCGTGCACTGCTGGGCAGTGGCCCCCATTCGGAACTGGTAGCGGTCGGGGGCGAGATCGAGATCTACGTCCCCGATGAAGAAGGGTTCGGTCTCGAGGGTATCTCGCTTGTCACTCGCGAGCAGTTGGCCGAACGTCTACCGTCCTCACCCGACAATCCCGACGAAGGTGAACTACGTATCGCCGCAGAATCGTTGAGCGAGATGATCGCCGAACTCGGCGGTTGAACTCCGAAGTTCGGGGCAGCCGACGTCAGATCTGCGGGATCGGATCCGGAGGGTACGGGTTCGGTGGCGTCGGAGTCGGTGGCACGGGCGGCGGATTCATCGGATCGGGTGGTGTCGGCGCCGGTGGTGTCGGCGGCCCCGGGTCGGGGGCGGGGCCCGGATCCGGTGGTGGGGGAGTGGTCATGAGTGCCGGGTTCCCAAACACTTGCCGAACAAACACCTAGTGTTCGGAGTGGCTTTTGGTGTTCGCTTCGGCAGGTAGATCATCGACGATGTCGACTACGGCGACGTGGATGCTCTCTGCAGAGACCGGTGGGTCCGTGTCGCCGAGGATCAGGTGAACGACGTCCACGACGGTGAACCGAACCCGGTCCGACAGTTCGGCCAGATCCACTCCGTATGGCGCTGCCAGTTCGATACGTAGTGAACGTATTTCGTGGCCGTCGACGAAGAACTCGATGCTGCTCGGCGAGCAGTGGTGCCGAGAACGTATCTCGGCGGCCAAGTGGGTGCGGAGTACGTGATCGCTCACCGACACAGTGCCTAGACGTGGACCTTCCGACGCGTGTGCGTCGAGCGGCCAACCGGACGCCGAGGTCGACCGTAGCGCCCGGATCACCTTGTCGCTGATTCGATCCCAGCCCGGCTCGGGAGCGTTCCGCAGGACGTCGGATGCGTGCGCCATCAATGCGTCGGTTCGTGATTCAGTCATCGCCACCTCGTCATTCGTTCACTCAGGTTAGCCCGTGCACGATGGTGATGCCCGCGCACCGCATCCGGGGTGAGTCTTAGAATCTTGCCGATTTGAACGAACGTGAGCATCTCCACCTCTCGCAGCGTCCATGCCGCACGCTGGCGATAAGGCAGTTCACCCAACGCTTCTTCCAGTGCCTCGAGGAACGCGGAGTTCGAGGTCGTGTCGAACGGGCCGGCCTCGGGAGACGGCACGAGAGGATCGAGCAATCTGTCGTCGATCGGTTGAGCTCTCTTGATTCGATAGCTGTCCACGATCTTTCGGGAACAGATCGCGAAAAGCCATGTTCGCATCGACGATTCGCCACGAAACGAATCGAGTCGACGCCAGGCGGCCACGAAGGTGTCCTGGACTACCTCGAGAATGTCACCTTCGTCTGCGAGCATGCGACGCGCATAGCGGTGAAGTGCAGGTCCGTAGTAGTGCACCAGTGACTCGAATGCTTCTCGGTCGCCGAGTATCGCAGCGTTCACTGTCGCGGTGTCCAAACCGTCAGGTGCTTCGGTGAGCCCCTGTGTATGCGGTAACGCCACAGTCGCTCCTCTCGCGGAAATGCGGAAAACTCGGCTGCGTTCGAAGATTGTTCGCCCGGCCGGGGCGTTGAATGTTACGGACAGTAACTAACAAGTGTCAGTGATGCACGTCACCTGACTGGGGCATTCGGTTTTGCCTTCGAGTGACGACTACACAGGTAGATCGATCAACAGGAGGAGATGACAATGGTCAGCACGCAGGTTGCGACAGCATCTACGAAGGATGTTGCATCATCGAACGACTCGGCTCTCGTGAGTTCGCAAGGAAAGACGTCGATCGCCGACACCGTTGTCTCGAAGATTGCCGGCATCGCTACGCGAGAGGTGAGCGGCGTGTACGACGTCGGCGGCGGAGCGTCGCGGGTTGTCGGGGCACTGCGCGAGCGGATCCCCGGCGCGAGTGTCAACCACTCCCAGGGAGTATCGGTCGAGGTCGGCGAAAAGCAGGCAGCGGTCGACATCGACATCGTGGCCGAGTACGGCGTATCGCTCGCCGATCTGGCCACCGGCATTCGCCGCAACGTCATTGCGGCGCTCGAACGGATGACGGGTCTCGAAGTGACCGAGGTGAACATCACGGTTCACGACGTTCACCTCGACGAGGGCAGTGACGACGAAACCGGCGAGCCCAAGACTGCACGGGTGCAGTGAGTTCCGAAATCGCCGACACCATCGCGGCGGCTGTGACGGGGATACCTGGGGTCGCCTCGCTTCATGCCGGAATGTTCGGCGAGGTTGGCACGTACCTCCCCGGTCGCCGCGTCGTCGGCGTGCGGGTGACGGAGTCGTCGACAGACATCCATGTGTGCATCTTCGCCGACGCCGCCGTTCGAGATACGGCTTTACGTATCCGCCAAGCGGTTTCAGGACTCGTTACAGGCCCCGTGAACGTGACAGTGGAAGACGTAGTCGGTCGTGCGCACGATGCCTGAGCACTCTCGTGGTCCAGTTCCTGATCGCCGATCCGCACGCCGAGAGGCGATCAGGAGCTACCACCCCGACGTGGGCGGATCTGCCGACGCACTCAATCGAGCGCTCGAACGCGTCGACCGGGACTTCGCGTCCCCGATCGGTGTGGGTGTGCGCAGGACACTGCGCGGCACGATGCGGCAGATAGCGAAACCCGCTCGGACCCAGTACACGCGTTTGCGCGCTCGGTTTCCGGGTGCCAAGACCTACACCGAGATCTGACTCGCACCAACGAACATCATCCACAACGGAGGATTCACATGACCACCTCGACTGTCGGCCTACTGGCAGGACTACTTCTCGGAGTCGCAGCTGCTGCAGGCGGTTTCACCGGATTCCTCATCGCTCTGGTTCTCGGTGTGATCGGATACCTCGTCGGTGGTCAGCGTGACGGCGAGTTCGATCTCGGTGTGATGCTGAAGGGTCGCGGACGTGGCTGAGACAGCTCGACCGGAGTCGTCTGTGCTTGGTGAGCCGGGCGATCGCGGAACGCTGACGATTCGAGACAGAGTCGCGCAGAAGTTGGTTCTCGAGGCGACGCGCGGAACCCCGGGGGTGCGCCATCACGCCGCCGGCATGGACAAACTGACCGGGCGCGAATTGCCGAGGGCGCGAGTGCTGGTATCCGGCAAGCGGGTACGGGCCAAGGTGGACATCGCGATCGAGTGGCCCGGATCCTTGTCGGTCATCGGTACCGCGGTGCGAGAGAACGTGACAACCCAGTTGCAGTCTGTATCGGGCCTGGACGTAGACGGCGTGGACGTGGCGATCGTGAGCGTTCTCCCGGCATCGACCAAGCGTGACGCGGGAAGGAAAGTGCGATGACCGCCGACAAGGTCGCACCACCCAATGCCTCGAGGGCTGCTGCTCCTGTTCCCCTTGCGGCGCCCGGATCGGCCGTCACGGGATTCCTCATCGCCGCGGCGCTACTTGCGCTCGGCGTGGTCGGCGTCCGCGACGCGCTGGTGGATACCGGCGTGATCACCGGGTCGCAGTGGATACCAAGTGCTGCCGCATATGTGGACGGGCTCGCGTACCAGGGTTGGATGTTGCCGGCGGGGATCGCAGCCGTCGTTCTCGGCCTGTGGTTCGTCATCCTCGGACTCAAACCGCGACGAAAGACTGCCAATGCCTTGGTCGGAGTCGCGAATACGTGGATCGATCCCGCCGATGTAGCGGCGATAGCGTCTGTTCGCGTCGAGTCACTGGCCCAGGTTCGATCCGCTTCGTCACACGCGACCCGGCGCAAGCTGGAAGTGAAGGCCTCGGTCACGCCCGATGGAGCCGCCACCGCTGAATCGGAAATCCGTGCGGTGCTGGGGGACTTGGCCGGGTCGCTGTCACCATCGCCGCGAATCAAGGTTCGTATCCAGACGGGATCGCTGTCATGACTCGGACGGCGACGGCGATGG
Source organism: Rhodococcus sp. D-46 (assembly GCF_011290655.1). Taxonomy (NCBI): domain Bacteria; kingdom Bacillati; phylum Actinomycetota; class Actinomycetes; order Mycobacteriales; family Nocardiaceae; genus Rhodococcus; species Rhodococcus sp. D-46. The sequence continues at coordinate 151,531 of NZ_JAANTF010000008.1, forward strand.
ATCGCGTGGCGACATGCGTCGTGGGGATGCTCGCGATAGCGCTGGGAGTTGCAGCGATCCTGTGGAATCGCGACGTGATCAAGGATTTCCCGGCGCGTATCGAGATCCCGTGGGCTGAAGATCTTGTCGATCACTCGTGGTGGCCATGGGCTGTCGGAGCTGGGGGAGTACTGCTAGTCCTCCTCGCGTTGCGGTGGTTGATCGCGCATGTGCCGCTGCGTCGGGTGAAGGAGATCGCCGTCCATGGGTCGAACTCACACAATTCCATCACCGCGGATCTGGGTGCGGTGGCGGAAGGGGCGAGCGCATCACTGGAGGACTTCGACGAAGTGTCGCGTGTCCGAGGAAAAGCGTTGCTCGATCGTGGAGTTCGCACGATCGATTTGCGAGTGACATTGAGACGTAGCGTCGTATCCGGATCGGAAACGTTGTCCGAGCTGATTTCTCGCGTCACCGACACGGGGGATCAAGTCGCTGCGGTGGTCGGTGATCCATCCGTCGCGACCAGAACTCACATCGCCGTGGAAAGCGCGAAACACGATGAGCCGAGAACTCTCTGATCAATCGAGGTTTGAGCCTCCCGACGGCCGGGTATTGGTAGACCTCCCGATCGTGCACAGAGTCATGGATGTTGCTGTGGCACTGTGCGTCACGGTGCTCCTGGCGACCGTCACTTCGATGGCGATCGCGATCGTAGTGACGCTGATCATGTGCGCGTCGGTGAGTGTCGTTTCTCGTATGTGGTGAATCGCCAGTCATTTTGGTTCTGTCGTGAACACCTGATAGAAAGGTAAGCAGACAATGTGGCTGCTACTGAGTGCACGATCCCCCGCGTCGTGCGGCGGAGAGTCCGGTTGTGTGCAAACACAACCCGCGATCACGGTCTAGTTGCGCGGGCCGATCGCTCGGAACTCTCCCTTCACCGGCAGTCTCTCATTGCGCCGTCCCTTACCTCAAGGAGTCACAATGCTCTCACTCGGAATCATCGCCTGGATCATCATCGGTGGACTAGCGGGTTGGATCGGCAGCAAGATCATGAAAACCGATGCGCAGCAGGGGATCTTCCTCAACATCGTTGTCGGTGTGATCGGCGGCCTGATCGGTGGTTTCCTGCTTCGAGTCTTCGGCGTCGATGTCGAGGGCGCGGGCTGGATCTTCAGCTTCCTCACTTGCCTCCTCGGCGCTGTCATCTTGCTGTTCCTGGTCAAGGCAGTCACCGGAAAACGCTGACACATTTGTCCACGCAGTTCGAGTTCGACTGAATCCACGGCCGAATCCCACGGCCGAACGCACGACCGAATCCACACCGAATTCAAGAAGGAGAAATACATGTCTGACTTCATCGACAAGGCAAAGCACCGCGCTGAGGATCTCATCGGCGAAGCGAAGGAAAAGTTCGGAAACGCCACGGGCAACGATGATCTGGCTGCCGAGGGTGTTGCCGATCAGGGCGAGGCGAAGGTCAAGAAGGCCGGAGACACTGTCAGTGACAAGGTCTCGGATATCAAGGACAAGTTCACAAGCTGAGTGAGCTTCGGCGCGGTTGATCGGCAAGTCCGGTCAACCGCGCTTTTGTGTGTCTCCTCGGCCGTTGCGGCTACCGCGATACGCGAACTTGCGCGTTTCTGCGAGCCACTCCGGAAGCATGCGCATGTGGGCCGGCCTGTTCAGAATCGGATCGAAGGACGGCTGGAGGCAATCCGGGTGGTCCTCGACCTCGTCGAGACAGAGATGCCCGATCGGTATCAACTGAAGTTGAATTCTCGCGAGGTACACGGAGAAGTGCAGCGGGGAATGATCGACCGCAGCTTTCAATGCAGACAAAGAAGTGCCGGCCGGATGGACACCGCGCGGTGTCACGATCAGCCACGCCGCGGCACCGCCCGCGCGTGAGTAAGGAACCAGTGTGCTGTATCTCGCGCCGTTCCACGAGAAAGCCGGAGCTGGAAACATTTTCGAGAAGGTAGAAAGTCCTGATGTTGCGAGAAGAATGTCCCACGGGTTTTCATCTGCGCCGACATCGTGCAACCGAAGCGCCAGGCCGAGTACGTCGGGTAGGTCTCCGGGTGTTCCGAGGGCTTTCGACATTCGAGCGGTGACGGTAATCGTCGACGACTCCGATACCGGCCACCATGGGGTGGCCGGCTTCAATGTTCCCTTCAGTTCGATCCCGTGAGGGTGAAAAACCCTGGCCATGCGCAGCGATGATGCGAAGTGGAACGGCGCACCGACTAGCTTTCCGATCGCACTCTTGCCGGCGGGGATGATCGAATTGATCGTCACAGCTTCCTTTATCTGAGAATTCTCCGCCCGTGAAGCGCCCGGACTGGACGGACGTTCAGGCGTATTGACGGGCTTTTCAGTGGCGTCTTTCGACTTCCCGGTGGTGGTGATTGCTAATCATGTGACATGCCGTAACAAAAGTCTCGCCCGCCGGGATAATTAGCCAAACGCATAAATTGGTCGTTATGGTTTGTTTGTCCGTAACGGTGCGATCGGACCTGCGACCGTCGCGAACTGGCGAGATTGCTACTCGTGATTTGTGTTTGGTGATTGCGCGGAAACAAGAAATGTCGAGGAGACACGCTGATGGGCCACTCTCGAACCTGGCTGACGCGCGCGCTGGCAATGCCGGTGGCTGTCGCGGTCACTTTGTTGCTTCCGCTCGGCAGTGTCGCCTCCGCCCAGGATTTCGAGGACGACGCAGATACTTCGGTGGCCGCCGCAGCCACAACTCCGATCTCCTTCACCGAACTCGGACGAGGAACAGACATCGTGTTCTCCTCCGATGACGCACCCGTCTTGGTGACCGTGCCGGTGCCGGACGGACTCACCGCAACAGCCGTGACCGGAATCCTGACCGCCCCGACCGACTTCAGTAGGGGTTGGCTCGAAGTGACTGCGGACGGCAGATTGGTGAGCCGCGTCGACTTCGACGCCGGGCAGGCCGGAACCGGCCTACCGATTTCGGTTCCGTTGCAAGGTCTCGAAGTGGTCGACCGGAGCGTGACCGTGTCGATGATCGCTCACCTCGTTCCCGTCGACGACCGCTGCTACGACCGAACGAGATACCAGCCCCTTGCGCTCCGGGATGCCTTTGTCGCCTACGACGGTGCCGAGCAGCAGCCCACGACTGTTGCAACCTTCTTTCCGCCGATTTTGAGGAAGGCAACCATCTACGTCACGGATGGTTCGTCACGGTCACAGCAGAGTGCGGCTCTGCAGCTGAGTGCAGCGATTGTCAACAAGTACGGAAGTCAGCCTGACGCCGTGGTGGTGGAGCAACTGCCGAACGGCCAGAGTCTGCCGTCCGCTGAGCCGGGACTTTTCGAGAGAGCTGTAGTGCTCGGCAACAGTGGGGACGCCGGCATCGATCTCGCGGCTGCTCCGAGTGCTGCACCAGTGCTGCGAATTTCAGGGGACGACAAGACCCTCGTTCCTCAGGTCAGTCTGTTGGCGGCGAACTTCGACGGTTACTGGGCGGCGAGCAGGGCGCTCGCGTCACCGGACAACACAGTTGCCCAGATTTCCCAGGACGCCATCACCGTCGGTGAGCTGAAGCTCGGAACGTTGACGGCTTCCGGTCTCAATCACATCGAGGTCGACGTCCCGTTCAGCCAGTCGCAACTGGGGCGTCCGATGAAGGACGTGTCGATCCGAATGATCGGTTCCTATGTACCGCTGCCGAATTCACGCAACGGAGAACTGTCGATTTCGCTGGGGGACTCACGGCTTGCTTCGCAGACGGTGAACGAGACAGGGCGCTTCGACATCGGCGTCGATGTTCCGAACGAACTCCTGCGTCGTGACCTGACCTTCGAGGTCTCGATGGATGTGACCGGCGACTTCCAATGCGGCACCAGTAGCCCGTCTTCGCTCACTGTCGATCCGGCAAGCACCATTACGTCCACTACCGGATTCCCGCCGACGCCTGGAGGATTCCAGGCATTACCGCAGTCGATGCTGCCCACACTCGATGTCGGTTTGAGTCACGGTGATTTCGCAGATCTCGTTCGCGCGCAGCGCCTCGTTGTCGCGATGCAGCGGTTGAGCTATCTGCCGCTGCAACCGCGTGTGCTCCCGTTCGGCGACGCGGCGACCAGTTCGCTGCCGGCGTTGTTGATCGCGGCGGACGGGACGCTTCCCACTCCGGTGGCTCTACCCATGGACACAGCAGATCAAGGGCTCCTGCGCTTGCAGGGTCTGGAATTCGGTGGACAATACGGTGCCTTGCAGGTGGTTTCGGGTTCGCACAACGAAGTGGTGGCGCTGACCTCTGAGGGTGATGCGGCCGATGCCGACGGTCTGCTCGACTGGTTGGAAGGTGGGAAGGACCGGTTCGCAGAACTGACCGGCGATCTCCTGGTCGCGCCTCGGGGAGGTGAGCCCTTCGATGTCGGAGTCAACGTCGCCCCGTTGGGCACCGCGACCTCGGCCGAAGAGGAGACCGGACTGAGCGCGGTCACGATCGGCTGGATCGGATTCGGGACCGTGGTTCTGATTGCTGTTGCCGTCGGTGGTGTGCTCGTGGCTCGGCGTCGCGGACAGTGACCGTCACCGATCGCCCGGCCCTGTCCGTCGCGGTCCACGATCTACCGGGCCGCAAGCCATGGCGGATGTTCGTCGCGCTCTTCGCGATCTACACCGCGTTGGGCGTGTGGATGAACGCGGGTATCGGGTTCATCTTCACCGATTCGCTCAGCCGCGTCGCCGCGGTGTCGGCGATGCTGCTCAGCCGTGATCCGCACTTCGCGGCGATCGGGTTCGTGTTCACCCCGTTGACGGCGGCAGTCCAGATTCCGTTGGGCCTGATGGGTCATTGGTGGCCGGATCTGCTGCGGTGGAACATCACTGCGGTCGTGATGTCCGCGGCCTTCATGGCCGGTGCTGTGATTCAGGTACGTGGGATCAGCCGCGACCGTGGGTGTGCGCGATGGGTCACCGTCGTCCTGACCGTGCTGTTCGCTGTCAACCCGATGATCGTCATGTACGCGGCGAGCGGAATGAGCGAAGCTCCGTTCCTCTTCTTCGTTCTGTGGGCGACACGTCGGTTGATTCGGTGGATGCGAAGCGACGACGTACACGACCTCATCGGTGCCGGCCTCGCGTTCGCTCTGGCGTACCTCACCAGATACGACGCATTGGCCCCGCTGTTCGTCGCGGTGGTGCTGGTGACCGTGGTGAGTTGGCTTCGTTTCCGCCCGACTGCTGAGGAGCGCGGCGAGGGCGCGGGGCCTGGCTTGCGGCTCTGGGCAGCAGCCCTCGACGGTGCCGTAGTGCTGATGCCGGGATTCCTTGCCTTCGCCTTGTGGTCGTTTGCCAGTTGGCTCATCACAGGTCAAGCGTTCCAACAGTTCTCGTCGGTCTACGGGAACAGTTCCATCCTGGAGCAGGCTGGTGCCGGAACCGACTCACCGATCGCCCGTCTCGCGTTCTCGATTACCGAAATGGCCGTACTCGGCCCGGCGCTCCCGGTGCTCGCGGTCCTTGCAATCATCTACGCACTTCGGCGGCGCGACACCGAAGTGGTCGTGCCTCTTGTGTTGTTCGGCGCCATCCTCGGTGCCCAAACCTTGCTCTACGTGATGGGATCGACGTTTCCCCTTCTGCGCTTCTACATTTCGATCATTCCGCTGTGTTTCGTGTTGGTCGTCCTGATCGCACCTCGCGGTGCGCCGGTCGTCACGCGTCGACCGGGGGCTGCTGCGTCACGCTCGGTATCGACGTACCCCGAGCAGTCGGGGCCCTCTCTGCCCCTTGTGATCTCTCTGTGCTTGCTGGTCGGGTCGACGCTGGTCACGTTTGTCGCGATGGGTAATGCGCGGATCGCAGTGCTCGAGCATTCCATTGCCAGTGCGATCATTCCGGGCCGGCAGAACCTGGAGGAGCAGACGAATCTGCGCACGTTTGCGGCCGAGCGTCGCATCGCCAGATACCTGGACGACTTGGCTCTGCCGGAGGGGTCGGTTCTGCTCGACACCGTGCAGAGCTATGCCGTCGTGGCGTCGTCGAACAACCCTCGGCAATTCGTCGTGCCTTCCGATGCGGACTTCGTGCGCGTACTGAACAACCCCGCCGAACATCACGTCGAATACATCCTGTCGGTGCCGAACACCGGTCGCGGTGTGTCGGACGCGGTCAATCGGCGCTATCCGACGATGTACGACACCGGGGCCGGCGGTGTGGGAGCGCTGGTACTCGAGGTTCCCAACGACGGCGGCATGGACCCTTCGGCCTGGCGTTTGTATCGCGTCACCGGTGAACGGCAAACGGGTCGATGAGGCAATTCGTGTGGGAGGATTGTCCGTATGACGTGGATGGTTGTAGATGTCTTCTGAAGAAGTGCGTCCGCGTGTGCCTGGCACAGTGCGTCGCCGTATCGCTGCCGCTGTAGTCAGCTTTGCAACCGTCGCGGTGGTGACAGGAATGTTCACGACGCCGGTGGTTGCCGATTCGCCCAAGACGGTTCGGGTGGGAGCGTCGTCGAGCGGACTGACGCTCGACGGACAGCCATGGTGGCCTACCGGGCTGAATGCTTATCAACTGGCCACTGATTGGTCGGTGAACTTCGGCTGTGGCGCCATGGTCGATCTCGATGCCTACTTCGGTTCTCTGCCACCGAACTCCGTCACGCGTTTCAACGCGTTCCAGGCGCTCGCGGTGAACAAGGTGTCCGGGGATATGGATTTCGGCCCGATGGACGCGGTGTTCGACGCTGCGGCGCGACACAATCAGTTCACGATTCCGGTGCTCTCACCCCAGGACAGCGGGTGTGATGACGGGCTGTTCAAATCCAGGGACTGGTACACCGACGAGTGGAAGGTCGCGAACCTGATCCCAGGTCGAGCCACCATGAGCTTCCAGGACTGGATGCACACCGCCGTCGACCGTTGGAAGAACGAGCCTTCCGTCGCGGCGTGGGAATTGGTGGGGGAGCCGGAACCGAGCCTGTGTACCGATGCCGCCTGCAATTGGTGGACAAGAACGTGCCCGTCTGATTCCGCGCAGGTGTTGCGGGAGTTCTTCGACACGGCAGGCGCCGAACTTCGGGCGATCGATCCGAACACCCTGATCACGGCCGGATACGTCGGGGGCGGTCAGTGCGGCACTGCGGGTGACGACTACCAGTACGTGAGCGAGTCCGACTTCGTCGACGTTCTGCAGTATCACGACTACGGAGCAGACGGGGTTCCGCTTCCGGGCGACCAGTGGAACGGACTGGCGCGTCGCATCGAACAGGCCGCGAACGTCGGTAAGCCGTTGTTGGTCGCCGAGACAGGCGAATTGGCAGGCAGTTGTGAATCACTGGCGACCAGAGCCACGAATATCGAGACGAAGCTGACGGGGCAGAAGGTGGCCGGTACGGCCGGAGCTCTCCTGTGGGCATTCGTGCCGGATCCACGGCCGAACGAATGCACGATGGATATCGGGCCTGACGATCCACTCTTCGACGTGATTGCTTCACTGGCAAGTTAGGACACTGCGAGTAGTCCACTGGGAGTTCCGCCCAGTGGGAGTATGGTCACGATTTGATAACAACCTGAACCTGGTGTTGCGGCGTGATGATCGTATTTCGTTCGTATTCAATGGTATTCAGTGGCATTCACCTGTGGATAACCGAACTTGAAGGCTGGTGAAGTCGCACGGGACCATCGATGCGACGCCTCCAGGACCTACGTCCGGGTCGGCTGGGGACGGTCCGGTTGAGGCGCTGAGTTCGGAAGTTGTGTCGTACCTGTCTCTTTGGTCAGTTGCTACGTCCCGCCGTGGTCAACGTCGAAATACGATCACAACCGTTCGCCGCGGTAACGGGTAGTGCGCGGAGTGCGGCGCGCCCCTCGTGGAAGTGACATCGAGGGGTGGTGTGTAGCTCTCGCGCGCAACGAATTCCGAGTTCGAGTCAACTTGCGGCGGCATCGGCCGCCCGGTAGACCTTGTGCGCAGGCTGTACATGCGGTGTGAGCTTCGGTCGTCGAAATGGGGGGACGACCGCTGCATGCGCGTAACGGTAAGTGTGTGAAACATCGCGTGAGCGGAGAGGTGAACGATGACTGGGTGCGCTGAACGGCCTTTCAAGACTGCTGTGGTTCCGGCTGCCGGAATGGGGACTCGTTTCCTCCCGGCCACCAAGACGGTTCCGAAAGAGTTGCTCCCCGTGGTCGATACACCCGGGATCGAGCTGGTCGCCAGCGAAGCGGCGCAAGCAGGCGCGGAACGTCTGGTGATCGTCACTGCGCCGGGCAAGGCATCGGTCGTAGGGCATTTCGTCGAGGACCTGGTGCTCGAGGGCAAGCTCGCCGCCAGCGGGAAGCACCATCTACTCGAACGTGTGCGTCGGGCTCCGGGCCTGATCTCGGTGGAGCCGGTTGTGCAAGAGTCTCCGCTGGGATTGGGACACGCTGTCGGTCTGGTCGAATCGGTGCTGGATGCGGACGAGGACTCGTTCGCGGTGCTGCTTCCCGACGATCTGGTCCACCCCTGCGGCATTCTCGACGCGATGGCGAAGGTACGTGCCGAGCGTGGTGGTTCTGTGCTGTGCGCGTTCGACGTCGCGCCCGATCGTGTTGGGGCCTACGGAGTATTCGACGTCCAAACACCTGTGGAGGGCAGCGATCCCGATGTACTTGCCGTCATCGGCATGGTTGAGAAGCCGGCTCCTGAGGATGCTCCGTCCACTCTCGCCGCGGCCGGACGATACCTTCTCGATCGCGCCGTGTTCGACGCGCTCAGACGAATCTCACCCGGGCAGGGTGGCGAACTACAACTGACGGATGCGATAGCGCTGTTGATCGCGGAGGGGCATCCGGTTCACGTCGTCGTCCATCACGGAACCCGCCACGATCTTGGTAACCCGGGAGGCTTTCTGCGAGCATCTCTCGACCATGCGCTCAGTCGCACCGAGTACGGACCGGAGTTGCGAGTCTGGCTCAAGGAACGATTGGATCAGCCGGATCCGCAGCTGACCTACTGACTTGCAAGGCTATGCGACGCGGAGCGTCTCGCCAGCTCATCGAGGAGATCTTGCGTGCTGAGCGACGACAGCGAAATCGGCTTGTCGTCCAGACCCGACTCGTCAGGTGTCATGTAGCCCGCCGCGACAAGAATTTCCTGGACGTGGACGTCGAAGACGCGGCAAGCAGTTCTGATCGTGTCCTGCGTGGGAGGGCGTTTCGCGGACAGCCACCGACCGAGCTCGGAGGGGCGTATTCCCAGCGCACGCGCAGCATCGGCTACGTCAGTTTCTTGGCGAAGTTCCAGTTGATGCTTCACCCATTCCGAAAAACCGCTCATACCGGTCATAGTGCCTGAGTGCTGCGCGGTAAGCCAGCGCCGTCTCGACACGTAAGGCGCTCGACGGCTGATCTGTGATCATTCGGCAACCAATCACCGCAGTTCTCGCGTACCGGTAGTTAAGTTTTGTGACTGGATTGTGTGTTTACCGCAACCATCTAGCTGTGCGTTTTCCGGTGAAACCCGAAATCGGGTGAAATTGTGGGTGAGGCGGATCAGTAGACATAACTCACACCTGTGTAGAACGTGAGGGTTGCGTTGTCACGTGTTCAGACCGTGGAAGGTTTTTTCCCAGTAGGACGGGTTGCGAATCAATTGGTAGGTCCCCTTGATCGCCGCGATGCTCATCAGCACCCAATACAACGGAGCAGTCAGACAGGCGAGGAGGAGCATCGCGTTTCGCGTTTCTCGGCACGCCACGAGGTTCATGTAGAGAACAGCGGCATTACCGAATGCCAGAGAGATCAACGCGGGGAAATAGACATAGTTGGGGAAGACCTGGTGGATCACTTCAGGTTGTCCGAGAATCCAGTCCAGACTGATGAGCCAGAACACCATGTTCAAAGTGGCGACCAAAGGTGTGCCGGCCATGAGAATCGTGAATCGGAGAAAGCCGATCGGACCCAATCCTCGCCATAATTTGACGGGTTGGCGCATGTGGACGAGCCACGTCTGCAAATAGCCCTTGTACCAACGCGAGCGCTGTCTGATCCAGTTGATCGTGTCACTGTTGGCTTCTTCGAGCGTGGTGGAATTCAAGACCGCGGTGCGATATCCGCTCTCTGCAATCCGCACGCCGAGGTCCGCATCCTCCGTGACATTGAAAGGATCCCACGCCCCGATCTCGTCGAGGACGCTACGGCGTAGGTGATTCGAAGTGCCGCCGAGAGGAATCGGTGAATTGCTCCGCATCAATCCAGGAAGGATGAAGCTGAACCACAGCGCGTAATCGGCGGTGAACCACGCGGTCAACAGGTTCTGAGTTCCGTTGTGGAATGCAAGTTTGGCCTGAACACAAGCAGTGTTCTCGGGAAGTTTCGCGAAAGTTGCGACTACTCGACGTAATTGGAGTGGGTCGGGGGAATCCTCGGCGTCGTAGATCGTGACGATCTCGCCCGTCGAGAAATGCAGACCGTAGTTGCATGCTTTCGGTTTGGTTCGTGGATCGGCCGCGGGCACCTTCAGAATGCTGACGACCTCGTCCACACCGGCGGCAAGTGCAGCTTCGATAGTGACGGCGTCGTCTTCCTCCAGTAGGAGAAGGACTTGCATCTTGTCTGCCGGATACTCGATCGCTCGCATGGCTGCGATGAGGTCGCCGACGACTTCAGGCTCGTTGTATGCGGGGACCAGAATGGTATAGGTGGGAAGGTCGTCGTATGAAAGAGCAAGTGCCTCTTCGTCACTGATCGTCATGATCGAGGACGCATCGAGACCCCTCGTGAACAAGATCAGACGGTCGACCATCGCCCAGATGTATCCAATGGTGCAGATCAATGTCAGCGCGATGAGAGTCGGGACGAGGAAGAACACGAGGCTGACGACGACCAGCACAAAGCCTGCCAACAACGTATTTCGCTGCCACGGATAGAAGGCCACGGAGGCGGATGAGATCGGATGGCGCTCGCGTAGACCGTTCACTGCATCGTGCAGGGCGGCCTCGCGGTACTCCGCTGTATCCGGGTCACCGCTGACCACGACACTGTTGGACTGGCTTCGGTTTTCGTTCACCACGTCTGAGCCTCCACGAGTAGTCGAGCGAGTGCTTCGAGCATGTCCAGGTCCTTGTACTCGGATTCGGTGTCTTCGGTCGAGGTTTCACCACGCAGTAGAACGGCGAGGGTATTGCTACCGTTGGACGCCATCGACGGCTTCGGTTCGGGGAAGTAGGCGTCGGGTTCGTGATTGTCGACGCTGATCAGGCTGACTCGTTGCGCGGCTCCGTCGCCCCGCGTCCAGACGAAATTGAGATTGCTCCATGTGAGAAGGAGAGCGTCGTCGACGATCGTGTACATCTCGGCGACGATCCCGTGCGGCAGCTCCAGCGTGACCGTCGGGCTGACTCTCGCGTTCTCCAGGTCGTAGGTGGTCTTGCTGGGATACACGGCGAGCGTGGAGGGTCGACGGACCTGGACGACGTCAATCTGTACCGTGCGAGGCCGCATCTGTGAGTCCCAAGCGGGATTCGGAGTGTCGGCCCGAATGGTCTGACGACTCAGCTCGGAGGTGCTGCCGAAGTAGCGACGGGGCCAGTCGTATTCGGATGCTCCAATCTGATGCCAGCCCAGTGGAACGACAAGTCGAGGATCCGCAGTAGCCGGGGGCGGACCGACGTTGACTGTCAAACTTGTCGATGGCAGCGGCGTGAAGAACATCAGCACTGCGGCGGCAAACACCGCGAGGATGGTCCAGTTGCTTGTGGCTGTCGAGGGCTTTCGGAGTGGTCGGTCGAACGGTTTGAGCGACTTACCCCGGCGTTCGTACAGATAGAAGGCGCCGCCGACGACGATTGCGGTTCCGAGTGCCGGAAACAACTGCACGGCGAAAAGCGGAGCAGTGGGATACTTCTGAATCGTGAAGTAGAGAATCACCACACCGAGCACCGTTGCGGCGACGAAGGCGATCGCCCCTCGCCTCCACGTTCTACTGACGGCGATCGTGGTCGCGGCAGACGCGACAAGCACCATGAGGACGCTGTAGTCGAAACGAGTCCCGCCCATTTCGGTCGCGATGGCGCGGTAATGCAGCGGCGCCAAGATGATCGGGACCACCCAGATTGCCCAGTACCGATTGACCGGACGGAGGCCGAACATCAGAACCGCTGCGCTCCAGACGAATACCCAGGCTGCGATGACGTCGATATGCATCAGTTCGTAGGTCTCTGCGAAACGCGGTAGCAGGAGCGCTTGAAGTCCCAACGCGACGAAGAGACCGATGCAGCCGACTATCTTGTCGGTCTCACGATCGTGAATCGGAAGCTCCGGGCCGCGCCTCAAGTCTGTTCCGACGGCTGCAACCAGGCACAAGAGCGGTAGAGCGAAGACGTAGCCGATGGCAGTTCCGCTGGCCGTGCTCTGCCAAAGCTTGGTCCAGGTGGGCCAAAATGCAAAGATCGTGGCGAGCGCGATCATCAACCACCGCACTGCGAGTCGAGGAATGATCCCGGACTCGGAGCGGATCTCACGAATCTTCAACATTTCCAGTTCCATTCGCTTACTACCCGACATCTGCGTGCGATTCGAGGCTGCGCACCGCTGGGGACTGCCGACCATCGCCATCGGTCCGGCGCCATATGCAGACATTACTTGATCGAGACATATCGCCCTCGCCACGTCGAAGCGCCAGTCCCCGAGCAGTCCGGCCGGAACGTCTCACATGCTCACATCTCACATAGTGGGAATTTTGAAATCTTTTTTTCGGTACCCAGTGCGGGTCTGGGTTGGCCGGATGGCATGGCGGGATTTCGGGTCTGCCGAATTACTCCATATCGAAGGGCAATTCACTTGCGAATTGCAGAAAGTTCAATCAGGTCCGGCGGATTCGACCTACGGGGACATAGGTCCCCGGCGTGCAGGGACGGTTCTCGGTTGCGTGGATTCGGGTCCAGTTACCCATGCGAAAGAACTGTGGTCAGCAGTGAGAGGCAATGTCCGCTTTGTGAGCTATTGCAGTCGTCGGGACCTAAGCCCTCGACGTTTCCGCGGATTTACTCAATAGCTGAACTATAGCTACTAAATGGTAACTACAGCGTAAATGGCACCGTGACATTGCGGCGATTGAACGTGAACGATCGTCCAACATCCTTTGGGTGTGTGCTGGGAAGAAAAATTGCCGGTTAGAGTCTTGACCTGCAACATTATTCGAATTGAACTCCGGCCTTGGAGATGTTCTCATAGTACTCACGCGGCACGTGCAATGCCTCCGGATTATCGAGTTGCAATGTTGCCGATACCTAAGCGGAACATTTGCTCTTCTCCATCTTTAGCTGTGCCTGAAGCGTTCGGGTGCAAACGGGAAATTCCGAAGAACGGTCGGGGCCTGGCGGCTCGCAAACGGGAAGGTTGGTCAGATGTCGGCATTGGACATGTCCATGGCGCCGTCGCTCGGGTATCGGCGTCCGCGCATCGTGCCGGACTCCCGTGCGGAGTTTTCCTCGCGTGCTGCGTGGCAGCATCGATACATACGTGCTCTGGCAGTGACGGATTCGCTGATTGTCGTAGCGGCGGTTTCGGCTGCGCAGTGGCTTCGATTCGGCGCCGCGCCGACCGCCGTCGACGCTCGTGAGCTCGGGCAGTTCAGCTACACCGGTTTGTCGATCGGCGTGGTGATCGCGTGGCTAGCGACGTTGCAGATATTCAGGACCAGATCTGCGAGTGTGATCGGAAGCGGTCCTGAGGAGTATCGGCGAATCCTGGTGTCCGCGATGAGATTGTTCGGCGTCATTGCGATAGTAAGCCTTCTGCTTCGTCTCGATATCGCCCGGCTCTACCTCGCATTCGCGTTCCCTGTCGGCCTTCTCGCGCTACTGGTGAGCCGTTGGCTCTGGCGTGGGGTGATCGTGCGAAGGCGTACTCGCGGGGAGTGCCTCACATCGGTACTGGTGGTGGGCAGCAAGGATGCCGGCGCTGAACTTGCACGAAACTTCGAGCGGGGTAGCGCAGACGGTTTCCGCGTGGTGGGAGTGTGTGTGCCGGGGTTCCTTCGGCGCGCGGACGAGTCCATCGCAGTCGACGGGCGTGACATACCGCTCCTCGGTGGTGAGACATCGGTAGTCGAAGCGCTGGAACTTGTCGGCGCAGACACCGTTGCCGTGACGGCAACCGAACATCTCGGCTCGGATGGCATCCGTGCACTTGCCTGGGATCTGGAATCGCGGGACGTAGATCTGGTCGTTGCGCCAAGTATCGTCGACGTGTCGGGGCCGCGCCTGTCGATGCGGCCGGTGGCCGGTCAGCCTTTGATACGCGTCGAGCGCCCGAAATATCATGGTGCGCAACGCTTTGCGAAATCGTCGTTCGACGTAATTTTCGCGTCATTGTTACTGGCAGCAATTGCACCTGTTCTCCTGGCCGCGGCTCTGGCGGTCAAGCTCTCGAGCCCGGGCCCGGTGTTGTATCGAGCGGAGCGAATGGGACTGGACGGCAAACCATTCCCGATGCTGAAGTTCCGTTCGATGGTCCAGAACGCAGACTCACAGGTGGAGTCGTTGATGGCCCAGAACGACGGCGCCGGTGTGCTCTTCAAGATGCGCGACGACCCGCGCGTTACACCGGTCGGGCGCTTCTTGCGCCGTTACTCGATTGACGAGCTGCCACAGTTCGTCAATGTTCTTCGGCGCGAGATGAGCGTGGTCGGCCCCAGGCCTCCGCTTCGCCGCGAGGTCGAGGCCTACGACGGAACTGTCAGTCGCCGACTTCTTGTCAAGCCGGGGATCACAGGATTGTGGCAGGTCAGTGGACGATCGGACCTTTCTTGGGAAGAGACTGTACGACTGGACCTTTCGTACGTCGACAACTGGTCGCTGATGGGTGATGTATTGATCGTCGGCAAAACGTTGAAAGCGGTGTTGGCCAGTGACGGTGCGTACTGAGACGTGAATGCGGATTCGGGACCGACTTCAGTTCGTGACGTTCTCGGTGGAAAGGCATAGCTCCCCTTGATCTTTCGTACGTCGACAACTGGTCGATGGCGAGCGAGAACACGATCGTCGCGAAGGCGCTCAAGGCGATGTTGGGAAGTGATGGAGCAAATTGACCAGGAGAAGTTTGTGTCGGAACCGCCAAAGTTGAAGTCGTTGCTTGTTGTGGCGCCCTGGTTGGAAGGTGGGGGTGCACAGAAATCATTGTGCGGGTTATTGCGCGGGCTTACCGACACACATACGACCGTGGTCACTTTGTTTGCAGGCTGCCGCGACTTCAACGAGGTTGCGGACCTCGCAGACGAGTTCGTCATGCTCGACTATCCAAGGAGTCCTGGCGGACTGGTCGGAGCCAGTCGTGCCATAGCAACACATCTACAGCATTCGGATGTGGTCTATTCACTGATGAGGGGTAGCCATGTCGCACTAGGCGTTTCGAGTTTGCTCAAACGTCTTCCGAGTGAGCTGATTGCGACCTTCCATCAGTTGCCGAGTGCGGATGAAACTGGCGTTTTCTCCCTGGTCGAGAACATGCTCGTTCGTAAAGCACTTCGGCACGCAAAGCTGATCACCGCGCCTTCGGAATCAGCCGTGAGTCAGATTCGTCAACGACGTTACGGACCGCACGCTCGGCTTGTTTACGAGCCGAACTTGATCCGAGTTGACTCGAGAGAAACCATTCGTCGTGAATCTTCGGGGGCACCTCTACGGCTCCTGGCCTGTGGCCGTCTATCCAAGCAGAAGGGCTTCGATCGTATTCCCGAACTGCTGTCAGATATCGAGATTCCGTGTGAAATAAAGATCTTGGGATCAGGACCGGAAGAAGAAGACCTGAAACGGCGGTTCGGCAATACGAAGCCTTCTTCGCATACGGTGGAACTAGTGGGACGCGTCGATGACGTTGTGCCCTATCTGGATTGGTCAGACGCGGCATTTATGCCCAGCCGAAACGAACTCAACCCTGTGTTCGTATGGGAGGCGTGGGCGCGCGGCCGGCCGGTTGTTGCTGCCCATCTACCTGCATTCGAGGATCTGCGAACCTCCGGGCCGGTGCTCACATTTACCGGCGCGGCCAGCCTTCGGTCCGCCCTCGGCGTCGTATCGAGTGACGAGTACCGAGATTTCGCCTATTCAATGGGTTTGCAGGCGTCCCGAACCATGACGACCAGGAGTGAGATCGTTGCCCGAATACAATCGTGACCACCCGCGCATCCTGGTCATTCACGCATACAGTGCTCAAAACTCCGGCGACCGGTTGCTGGTGGAGGAAACACTCGAATTGCTGAGATCGGTGTGGCCGGATTCTGTCGTCGACGTGATTGCCACTGATGCCGAATCGTTCCGCCACCATCCGATCGCGAATCATGTCAAGTTTCATCAGTGGACGTCGGCATGGATTCCGAACCCGAAAAAGAAGGCATCCGTACGTGTTTCCATGCTGGCCAGTACCGTCACCGGCGGGCCGGCACCTGTCAGGATACTGTTCGAGCAAGCGGATTTGATAGTCGCTGTCGGGGGCGGATACCTTCGGGGTTCGTCCGTTTCCGAGGCCCTGAAAACTGCGGGGGCGCATTTCGGTCAACTCGATCTTGCCGCACGAAGTCGTGCGCGCAAGATCTATCTGCCGCAGAGTATCGGTCCGTTCCCGAACATTCTCCGTCGGCGTATCGCGAGTTCACTGAAGGCGATGGATCAGGTGCTCGTTCGTGACGATCGATCACGGGAATTGTTCGCCGACCTGACCAATGTCGAACGAATCTCGGATCTGGCGGTTCTCAAGATGGCGGAGGTCCGTACACCTCGTACTATCGAGATCACGCATGGCCCGGTAGTCGTGGCACGTGAGCTGTCCCGCCCTGGATCCTACGAGAACACTCTGTCCGACTTGGCTCGGTCAGATCATGTTGTATGGGCGATTCAGTCCACCGGTGGCGGAAACAATGACACTCCACTCACCGTCAAATACTCCTCGGGAACCCCAAAGCCATTGCAGCACTATCTGGAGAGCGCGGAGAATCGCGTCGTTGTCAGTACACGCCTGCATGGATCGTTGTCTGCATTGCTCGCCGGAAAGCCGAGTGTGCACCTGGGCTACGAACGAAAATCATGGGGAGCATTTCATGATCTGGGGTTGGAACAGTACGTTCTCGATGCCCGACGGACTTCGGCAACTCGCGTTCTCGACGCGGTGGAATCGATACGAGACGATCCAGCCACTTACTGGCGCCTGATCGATTCACGCATCGAGGCCGTCGCGTCCCAGAGGGAACGCCTACTCGGCTCCCTGGCTGTGCCATGCCACCTGCCGACGGCTGGCCAATGACATGAACCTCTCGTTCCTGTTGTTTGCCAGTGTTTTTCTCTTGCTGATCGCACGTGTACGTGGGGTGACGGTGTTGCCAACCCGCCGTCAAACCTCAACAGGTACCAGAAGCGGGCTGATCGGGATCTGGTTTTGGGTATCGGTGGTATGGCCGGTCCTTTTCAAGGCGGTGTTAGGTAGCGTCCTTGCCCTATACCTTCCAGTTTCTGGCTCCGCGGTCTTCGTGATCTCCTACGTGCCTTCGATTGTCATCGGAATCGCGATTTTCATCGCCTCTCTCGGGTCCCGAGATTCATTCCCCTATATCCCCGCGATACTGGTCATGGCGGTGGCGATCATGCCGATCCTCATCTTCGGGGTCGTGGACATCGGTGTCGTCGGAGCGATATTCATGATTGTGCCTACGCTCCTGTGGTGCCGCGCGCTCTCGGTTGACGTACTGAACTGGCCCCGTCTTTGTTACCAGGGTCTGCTTGCGCTTTGTCTGAGCATGGCTGTGGTTTTCGTCGTCTGGCCTGAGGCTGTGGTCGAGACCTGTCGGTTGGACAAGTGCACTGTGGCGGGCCAAGTGCTCACGTCATCGATCACAGGCAATGGCAACTTCCTGGGGCTGTGTGTCGCACTGCTGAGCGTCGTTGCCGTGTATCGGCAACACTGGATCACAGTTGCGGCGGTTGGACTGGCGAGCCTCATCGTGATCGAAATTTCTGGCAGTCGAACAGCGATGATCGGTCTGGTTCTCGGCTACCTCGTAGTCCTCGGTATCGGAAACCGCATGTCGCGGGTTGTGGCTCTGGCAGCTGCGATGGTTGCGTTGGTGATTTCTTTTGTGCCAGTGTTCCGAGTTTACGGGCTCCGCGATTACACCTATCGCGGTGCTTTGTGGATGAGGGCGAAGGAGCTGATTTCGGAGAGTCCGAATGTTGGTCACGGCGCGAACTATTGGACGGAGCATAACGCGTATCGCTTCTCCTCCAACTATGCCGCGCACAACATTTGGTTAGAACTCGGCGTTGCCGTCGGGTTTCTCGGAATTGCCGTGCTTGTCGTCGCTGCGGCCTGGGCGTTGCTGACCACTGACGTGGAAAATCGATACTTGGCATGGGCGCTGATCGTAACTACGGTCGCTGTGGGATTTCTGGAGGCGCCCATCCAACCGTATCGAACCGGTCTGCTTCCCTTCCTGTGCCCTCTCATTCTTCTCTTGTGCTCCTCGGGTATGCGGAAAAGATCAGTTGATACTTCGGAGACGGAAGACCTTGCGATGGAAGATATTCGAAGCTCACATGTTGATGCCGGCCTGACGAGGGATGGTGCGCGATGAAAGTTCTGCATGTCACGGAAGCGCTCGGAGGAGGTGTAAGCACCGCGATCTTGAACTATCAGGCGTTGACGCCAGAAATGCATCACTGCGTGATTGCTCGCGAACGGGCCGGGCAGAGCACATACAATTTCCCCTCCGAACTCAGCGTGACATTGGTACCTGGAAGTTTGGCCGCACTTTTGCTGTCCGCGATTCGTATGGTGCGCCGGGGAGATTTCGATGTTCTCCACCTGCATTCCAGTCTTGCCGGTCTCGCCCGGATCATCCCGGGGCACCGAGCTGGAATCGTATACACCCCACACTGTTACGCATTCGAGCGCACCGACGTCAGTCCCCTGGCGCGGGTACTCTACAAGTCCGTTGAGCGTGGGCTACTCTCGATTCGGCGTCAGTGCGTTGTTGCCGTGAGTGGACGAGAAGCCGAGTTGACTACGGAGTTGTCGAACTCCTCCACCTCCATCGTGGTCGGCAATGTATCCCCGACCGATCACGGCGCATATTTGCGCGCAAGCAGCCCTCGGACAGCGGAAGCATCGGCTGAAAGAAGCCGAGTAGTGATGGTGGGAAGGATATTTCCCCAAAAGGATCCCCAACTGTTCGCCGATATTGCAGCAAGGTTGTCGAGCAGGTTCGAGTTCGTGTGGGTAGGAGACGGCGAAGCCGGGTTGAAAGAAAGTCTCGTGGAATCCGGGGTTCGGGTGACGGGCTGGATTCCAGCTGAACAGGTGCTGGATGAAGTGCGCGCCAGTTCGCTGTATCTCCATACCGCGGCCTGGGAGGGCGCTCCGATTTCCGCTGCGGAAGCCGCCGCGGTCGGTGTCTCGGTGATCAGTCGTGACATCAAAAGTATGGTCTCGCTTGGCTATCCAGTCGCTGGCAATACTGCGGAGTCTCTGTCAATGGCCGTCACACATTACTTCGACTGCCTGGACTACCGAACGACTGTTCAAGCCAAGACACAATATTTCAACCGAACAGTGGACGTCATGAGTTCGCGTACAGCACTCATCGACGCCTATGCATTCGCGATAGGGGCTTCTCGATGACTTCATCGGTCACCGTCATTACCATCACCAGGAATGATCTTTCGGGGCTGGTCCGCACGATCGAGAGCGTCCGGGCTCAGAGTGCACAGGGAGTCGAACACATCGTGATCGATGGTGGTTCGACGGATGGAACTGTCGAATACCTTGATTCGTTGGGTGATTCGTTAGTGTGGAACACAGGCCTCGACAGCGGTCGCTATGACGCAATGAACATCGGTGCGGAACTGGCGAGTGGCGAGTTGCTGTGGTTCATGCACTCGTCCGACGTGTTCCATTCATGTGACGTTCTGGAGAGAGTCTCTCGAGATCATCAAGGAGGGGGCGTCTCTTGGCGGTGGGGTTACGGGCTGAGCAACATCCACGACTCCGGAAGTTCCATCGGAATCGGTGGCCGTATCCCGTTCAGTCTGTCCCGATTCGCGCTAGGTGGAAACATCATTCCCCATCAAGCATGTGTGATCGAGAAGTCGCTGCATGTTGAGATCGGCGGTTACGATACCGAATTCGGACTCAGTGCCGACCAACTGTATCTGTTGAAGATGGCGGTCCGATCGCAACCGCGCGTGTGGACCGAGTTCTTCTGTGACTTTGATTCGGCCGGCGCTGGTTCGGTGCGGGGCATGATGGATCATTACCGGGACATGCGGCGATCACGCGCCCTGACCGGAATTACAGTCTTCAGGGCGCAGTGGCTCGATTATGCGGTGTCCTTGGGGGTTGCGCTTCTCGCAAAAACCGACCGTGTTCAAAGACGAGTTCTAGCAGGGGTGACTCCTCGTGTCCGATGACTATTTGGAACCCACAACGCAATCAAGTGCGGAATTCGCAGTTGTCATACCAGCTTTCAACGCGGAAGCCACACTTTTGGCGTCAATCGAGAGCGCGCACAATGCGGGCGCTTCGGAAGTCATCGTGGTGGACGACGGATCCACAGACAGTACCGCCGCGTTATGTCGCGCCCACGATATACGTGTCCTGACGCAGCCAAATGCGGGTGCATACCTCGCGAGACGACGGGGGGCCACGCTCGTCACGGCACCGTACATCGTGTTCCTGGACGCGGATGATCTTCTGGTCGCACCCGGCATTCACGAGTCCTTGCGTATTCTCTCTGCACAGGCGGACTGCGCAGTCGTCGCTGGACGTGTGATGGCGAGTCTCCCACGTGGGCGTAGTCGGTTGAACAATCAGTCGTACTCCGAGATCAATACTCGAACCCTGTTGACACAAGGGTATGGTCCGTTTCCACCGGGAGCGGCGCTGGTTCGGCGTGCCGATTACGAAGCAGCGATTGCGCTGGACGTACCGGAGATCGTCGAGCGTTACGCCGACGACTACGAAATGTTCATTCGTCTATCCGTCGTCGGCCGAGTCGTTCAACACAACACCGTTTCCCTCGTGTATTCGATGTACGCAGGCAAATCCATTGGTTCTCCTGAGAAATCGCTGTTGTGCAAGGAATCGATCAGGGGGCACTACGCGCGACATCTGGGGATCCCAGTTCGGCTGATGAGCGCATCGGCGGTTGCCGCAGCTGCGAACGCACGCATGGGACGAGCGTCGTTCGCGCAAGGTTTGTACTGGCGGGGTTGCGTGAAGGTAGCAGTTGCCGCGTGCTACAAGGTACTCGCTCGGATCGGCGACAGCGGTCTGAAGCAGTCCACAATCGTGTCTGGCGCTGGAACCTCGGAGACACGAGGGTGAACACAGTGGTCAGCTCATACGTGAGGTCGGCGAAGTCGATCGACCTGGGCGGGACCGGGTTCTTTCGACTGGTAGGTCTGCTGGCCGGCGCTTGCGCGAACTTCGCCGTAATAGCAATTCTGTCTCGGGACTACGGCGTCGAGTACTACGCCTTCTATGCGCTGATGGCGTCCATGTTGAATCTACTTCCCTTCGCGGACTTCGGTATCGGCGCGACCATGGTGAACGCGACAGCAGATTACCGAAGTGGTGCACTCGATCGGATGTCGTTCCAATCCCATTTTCGGCGGGCGAGTCTGGTCACCGTTCTGGTATCCCTCGCTGTCGCAAGCCTCGCGTTCCTGTTCTATCAGATGGGGCTGTGGGTGCCAGTTCTAGGCGCAGTCGGTGAGATGGATCATGCGTCGGCGCTGGCCACAGTAGTGATTGTATCTGCGGCAGTTGGTATTCCATTGGGTTTGGGGTCACGCATCCTGCAGGGTTGCGGAAAGATGCGCGTTGTCGTTACCGCAGCGTTGATCGGTCCGATCATTCAACTGATCGTGATAGGGGTTTGTTGGACTACTCAGGCGCCGGCCTACCTGTTTGTTCTGGCACCGTGCGCAGGCTACCTCGCCGTCGGATTTCTTACCCTTGCTCTCGCGCTTCGATCGATTTCCGGCGATGAGGGTTCGTTGATCGGCTGGCGTCTTACAAGCCCGGTGCGAGTTCGCATAGCTGAAACGGCGGTTCCGTTTTTTCTCATATCGATCGGCATGGTTGTCGGGTTCCAGAGCCATAGGTTGCTGATCTCCACTTTTGGAACGGTCGAAGACGTCGCACAATATTCGGTGGTGGCGCAATTCGCTGGACCCCTGCTGGCTATCTTGGGAGTGATGGGCCAGAACTTGTGGTCAAGATATCGCGAGCGATACCGAATCGGGACACTTCGGGTGCGTGAATTCGCCCAGCATATAGTACTTCTCGGCACTGTGGGCGCCGTATTTGCGCTTGCTCTGGTCGTCATCAGCTATCCGGGAATTCGGTTTGTCTCGGGTGGAAGTCTTGTCGTCCCGCTGGCAACCGTTTTGGCCGGAAGTGTTTACATCCTTGTTGCTTCGGTGCATCAGCCGGCGGCGATGTTCCTCATGGACCCGCGAGGACTATGGTTGCAAGTCCTCTGTGTCTGGCTGAGCGGCCTCGTCGGAATGGTATTGGCAATATCCCTGATTCCTGAACTCGGAGCCGCCGCACTCTACTTGGGACTATCCGCAGGAATGGTTGTACTCCAGGTTATTCCGTGTATCTATATTTCGGTTCGGCGAATTTCAAGCATGGAGAAGGCGGTGGAGGCAGGCGTGACCGTGTGAATAGCTGCCCGAAAATCGTGAAGTCGCACATACATGAAGGAGAGAAATGAAGAAGGCACTGATCACAGGCATCACCGGTCAAGACGGCTCCTATCTCGCGGAGTTGTTGCTGGGCAAGGGATACGAGGTCCACGGACTTATTCGTAGATCGTCCACGTTCAATACAGCTCGAATCGATCACATGTATGTGGATCCCCACACGCCGGATGCAAAACTGTTCCTTCATTACGGAGATCTCAGCGACGGGGCGCGTTTGGTCACTCTTCTCGCACAGATACGCCCGGACGAGGTCTACAACCTCGCAGCGCAGTCCCATGTACGGGTAAGTTTCGACGAGCCCGAACATACCGGTGACACGACGGGAATCGGGTCGATCAGGCTGCTCGAAGCAGTCCGGATGGCTGGTCTCGAATGCAGGTTCTACCAGGCGTCCAGCTCCGAGATGTTCGGTGCGACACCGCCTCCGCAGGACGAGCAGACTCCCTTCTATCCGCGATCGCCGTACGGTGCGGCGAAGGTGTACTCGTACTGGATCACCAAGAACTACCGCGAGGCGTACGGGATCTTTGCCGTGAACGGAATTCTGTTCAACCACGAATCTCCGCGGCGAGGCGAAACATTCGTAACTCGCAAGATCACGCGAGCGGTGGCGCGGATCAAGGCCGGCCTGGAAAACGATTTGTACATGGGTAATCTCGATGCAATCCGCGACTGGGGCTACGCGCCGGAGTACGTGGAGGGAATGTGGAGGATGCTTCAGGCCGACGAGCCGGACGATTACGTGCTCGCGACAGGCGGTAACTACTCGGTCAAGGATTTCCTGACGGTGGCCTTCGAGCACGCGGGTCTGAACTGGGAAGATCATGTGCGCTTCGACGAGCGCTATCTGCGGCCGACGGAAGTAGACGCGTTGATCGGAGATGCAGGTAAGGCGGAGCAGAAGCTCGGCTGGAAGGCGACTGTACATACCCCCGAGCTGGCTCGAATCATGGTCGATGCGGACATAGAGGCTCTGAAGTGTGAGGGCAAGCCCTGGATCGACCGCCCGAACCTGGTGGATTGGGAGCATGCCCGATGACGGGGGAGTACGCGCAGAAGTCCCTCGATCGGAACGATGCGGTGTACGTCGCGGGCCATCGTGGACTCGTGGGTTCAGCGATCTGGCGTCGTTTGGAGGCCGACGGTTTCAATCGCCTTGTCGGTCGCACGTCCGCCGAACTCGATCTTCGCGACCGCGGTGCCGTGTTCGAGTTCTTCGCCGCCGAGAGGCCGAAGAACGTGGTACTCGCGGCAGCCAAGGTGGGCGGGATACTGGCGAACAGCACACTGCCGGTGGACTTCATCTCCGACAACCTTCGCATCCAGGTGAACGTGATGGACGCGGCGGCCGAGTTCGACGTAGATCGCCTGCTGTTCCTCGGATCATCCTGCATCTACCCGAAATTCGCTCCTCAACCGATTCGCGAAGAATATTTGCTGACCGGTCATTTGGAACCGACGAACGATGCATATGCCATCGCCAAGATCGCGGGAATCCTGCAGGTGCAGGCTGTTCGAAAGCAGTTCGGGCGTCCGTGGATCGCCGCGATGCCGACCAATCTCTACGGCCCGGGTGACAACTTCTCTGCCAAGGGCTCTCATGTGCTGCCAGCCCTCATCAGACGCTTCGACGACGCGCGCCGTGATGGAGCTGCTTCAGTCGTGAACTGGGGCAGCGGGACGCCGAGGCGCGAGTTTCTCCACGTCGACGACATGGCGGATGCCTGCCTTCATTTGCTCGACCACTATGACGGAGCAGAACACGTCAATGTTGGTACAGGCGAGGACCAGAGCATCGCGGAGATCTCTGCGATCGTGGCGGACGAGATCGGGTTCGACGGCGAGATCGAATGGGATCATTCGAAACCTGACGGGACGCCGCGGAAGTTGCTTGACATCGGGAAGCTTCGAGATTTGGGGTGGCAGCCCAAGATTGATCTTCGTGCGGGGATCGCATCGACCGTGGAGTGGTATCGACAGAACGTCGATTCGATCAGGACATGAAGTACTACAGCATTATTCGACGTAAACTCGACTTCGACAGGCAGACATCGTTATGACTTCTCGTATTGCGGTATTCGGCACAGGCTACCTCGGGGCGACACACGCAGCTTGCATGGCCGAGTTGGGTCACGAGGTTCTCGGGGTGGATGTTGATCCGAACAAGCTCGCTATGCTCGAAGCTGGGGAGGTTCCTTTCTACGAACCGGGACTCGAGGAAGTACTGCGCCGCAACATAGCCGCGGGACGTCTTCGATTCACGGCTTCCTACGAGGAGGCCGCAGAGTTCGCCGACATCCACTTCCTCGGCGTCGGTACGCCGCAGAAGAAGGGGGAGTTCGCGGCCGACATGCGTTTTGTCGATTCGGTGATCGAGACACTCGCACCCCTCTTGACCAGGCCGACCGTAATCTTCGGGAAATCAACTGTGCCAGTCGGTACAGCAGAGCGATTGGGTGCGCGGGCACGGGAACTGGCGCCTGCCGGACAAGACGTGGAGGTGGCGTGGAACCCGGAATTTCTCCGGGAAGGCTACGCGGTGAAAGACACGCTTCACCCGGACCGGCTTGTGCTCGGGGTCGACCGCAATCGACCCGGACGTGCGGAATCGATTGCGCGTGAAGTGTACGAGCAACTCTTGAACGAAGGTATTCCCTTTGTTGTGACCGACCTTGCGACTTCGGAGTTGGTCAAAGCATCAGCCAATGCATTTCTGGCAACGAAGATCTCGTTCATCAATGCGATCTCGGAGGTGTGCGAGGCTTCAGGTGCGGATGTGACCGTTCTTGCCGATGCCATCGGCCATGACGAGAGAATTGGTAGGCGATTCCTCAACGCCGGAATCGGTTTCGGTGGGGGCTGCTTACCGAAGGACATCCGTGCTTTCATGGCACGTGCTGGTGAGCTGGGAGCAGATCAAGCACTCACATTCCTACGCGAAGTCGACAATATCAACATGCGTCGTCGTACTCGGATGGTCGAACTGGCTCGAGAAGCGTGTGGTTCTCTACTCGGAGCCAATGTGGCGGTTCTCGGGGCAGCCTTCAAGCCTGACTCCGACGACGTGCGCGACTCACCTGCGCTGAACGTTGCCGGGCAGATTCAGCTGCAAGGCGCTGCCGTCAATGTCTATGACCCGAAGGCGATGGGAAACTCGAAGGCGTTGTTCCCCACCCTCACTTACACTTCGAGCGCACTTGAAGCGTGCGCAGGCGCTGATGTCGTCTTGGTTCTGACCGAGTGGGCCGAGTTTCGAAAGTTGTTGCCGTCGGACCTCGAACCTGTCGTCCGCAAGAAGGTCATCATCGACGGACGTAACTGTCTGGAACCGACCACCTGGCGCGACGCAGGGTGGACCTACCGAGGTCTCGGAAGGCCGTAAACCGGTGAAACCTTCACGGAGGGTAGGTGTTGTAGGCATCGAGGGGAAGTGGCCGTGTGCCCGGGACCAAAGTCCGTCAGCGAGCGAGCTGTGGCCGGGGGAGATGCTGGGATAGCCGCTCGTGCATCACAGGGTGAGGGGCATGTTGCCTTGTTCGGTTGGTATGCATCAACTTCCGTCGGCAAGTTGCGTAGTTGGTCGTCGACGGACGTTGGTCCTACGGCCCGCTGTGGTATGTGACCCTTTCATGGTCGGCACAGTCGACTGACGATGTCTAGGAAGTTTCGAGGCTCCGTTGCGGTGGTGAAAAGACCAATGACGCAGTAGAGTTCAGCCTGGCTGCACGTTGTGTCTGCTCTGCGCGATGTGTGAGTGGGCCCGATGTCAGTGTCGCGGGTTTGTCAGTGTCGCGTGTTCGCCACTTCCCGATCATGCATCGGCCAGGAAGTGAGATGTGTGAGATGCCGTGAAGGCCTCTCCCCCCTGGCTGTTTCGGCAAATACCTCGCGCTGTGACGCAGGGACACGCGATAGAAGATTGGCTGCCTCGTTCAGCCTGCATTGAGTGCAGCGGCTCGACAGCGGCTGTCGATTACTACTCGAAGACGTGATACGTGTTCGAGCCGAAGGAGATTCGACGATGGATGTACGGGACTACCTGAAGATTTTGCAGGCACGGTGGAAGATAGTCGCTGTCGTCACTGTGGTCGTGATCTTGGGCGCATTGGGCGCCTCGTTGATTGCCACGCCGATCTACCAGGCTTCCACGCGCCTGTTCGTGTCGACTTCTACCGGAACAACCGTGAACGAGGCTTACCAAGGTAACCAGCTCTCACAGCAGTTGGTCACTTCCTACGCCAAGCTCCTTACCGGCGAGACACTGGCACAGAGAACGATCGATTCAGTCGGGCCCGATCGACTCGGCGGGCTTTCCGCTGCGGAGATTTCGTCCAAGGTGACCGCCACATCGGCGCCGGATACAGTACTGCTCGATTTGAGCGTGCAAGATGCGTCGCCTGAACTGGCACGTGAAATCGCAAATGCGCTCTCGGACGAGTTTGTCGTGATGGTCAAAGATCTGGGTACGCCCGCAAATGGTGGCACAGCACCTGCGCGCGTCGTTGTCGAACAGCGAGCACAAACTCCCGCGGAACCGGTGTCGCCGAAGACTTCGCGGAACGTGGCGCTCGGTGCCGCGATCGGGCTTCTGCTGGGGATCGGGTTGGCTGTGGTGCGTGATCGCCTGGACAACACCGTCAAAGAGCGCAAGGTGGTCGAAGACATCGCCGGCGCGGCGATGGTGGGAACAATTCCGTTCGACAAGGAACGCGAAGTTCATCAAGCGATCAACTTCCACGAGGGCAACTCCGCAAGTGCCGAGGCGTACCGCGAGCTGCGAACCAATCTGCAGTTCCTGGCCGTGGATCGCCCACCGAGTGTCATCGTCGTTACGAGTTCTCTTCCCTCCGAGGGAAAGACCACGACTGCGGTGAACATCGCACTCGTGTTGGCCGAGGCAGGCAAGAAGGTGTGTCTCGTCGAAGGTGACCTCCGTAAGCCTCGCGTTTCGAAGTATCTGGGACTTATCGGAAGCGTTGGTCTGAGCTCGGTCCTGGCCGGGCAAGCAGATCTCGACGACGTACTTCAAGTCACGAGCAATGCTGACCTGACGGTTCTTGCCTCAGGTCCGATTCCCCCGAACCCGAGCGAACTTCTGGGCACTGACACTGCCCATGCGGTCTTTACCGATCTCCGCAGAAGGTTCGACTACGTCATCATCGACGCCTCGCCGTTGCTTCCGGTTACGGATGCTGCAGTTCTTTCAGCGCTGGCGGACGGTGCGCTAGTGATTGCTCGTCACGGCACGACGAAGAGGGAACAGCTGAGCAGGGCGGTCGGCAATCTCCACAGTGTGGGCGCGACGATTCTTGGTACTGTCATCACGATGACCCCGCTGAACGGTCGTGGTGTCTACGAGTACAAGTACTACTACGATTCCGATCCGGTTGTCGCTGACTTGGCCGTGGAAGGGTCCGTGGACAGCAATCCAGTCGGCGGACGAAAGGTCACGTCGACAGTCATCTGACCTGGTCGTACTTTAAAATCCCGACGCCTCACAGGGCCCTCGAGCAATGCTCGGGGGCCCTTCTCTGTGTGGTGAATCGGACGCGATCTCTAGTCAGGTCCTCTGAGTCTGCGACGCGCAGTGCGGAATACGGGTTCATCGGCCGTCGCAGTAATCGGGTAGGCACGGGCATGCGGGATGTGACGCTGCGGTCTGAGCTGTCCCTGCTTGACCGGTGCCTCTATGACTGTCGATCTGGTTGCGCCCGACGAGGCCTTGTGGGCGTCTCGGTTGGAATCGAGTAGCGAGTGTGGCGGACCGCAGGAGGACCAGCCCGATTCGGCCTCGAGAGTTTCGCAATGCCTAGATGTCGATCTGGCATCCTGCGATGGATTTGGACAGCGGGTGCGGGGGGTTGTCGGCCAGCTGCGACACAGCATGAACGCGTTCTTGGCCGATGTCGGTGGTCATATCGGCCACGGGGTCCGTCGGTCTGAGGGCCGGAAAGGATAGCGTCGACTGCTCTGGGTGAGGTGCTCGCGTATGTCGGCGACCCGGTGGGGCTCAGTCGCGTCCTGGTTACCTGCGACGAAAGGAACCCGGTTTCGCGTAAGACAATCGAAGTGTGAGGGGGGTTTACTCGATAGCGTGCGCCCAGCTGATCAGTTGTCCCGCAATGTCGGTTGTTCGAGAGACACGCTCCGCTACTGGGTGCGAACGAGCGTGTCGAGTGTCCGTTGACCCTACACGGCCACACACGCTTGCCATGGCCATGGCCATGGCCATGGCCATGGCCATGGCCATAGACATAGACATAGACATCGGTAGCGGTCGCCTCGCTTTGCAGCCGAGCGGCTGCGCAACTCGCATGTCCCTAATTGGGCTGTGCTGCAACTATTTCAGGACATCACCGGCGATCGCTGGCGGTCTACACTCCTCCTTTTGCATGTCTGAATTCTCGGTGTCGCCCGATCGTAGGTTCGCGCATTGCCGGCTAGGAGTAGGTAAGACGCCCAGAGGCGAAGTGCCGAACAATCGTCCAAGGCTGAGTGGATGCTGAGCGCATCAAAGTACGGATTGCAGAGTGTTTACCAACCGCGTGCTGGTTTCCGTCCAAACGCGGAGCCCAAATGGGCTAGGCGATGAAAACTATAGGTACGCAATGGTAATGGTGAGCAATGTTCACTCCTTCTTGTCGGAGGGTGAATAACTGACGTCAATGCTGGCGTCGGGAAGAACTTCGGAAAGCGCTATTGCCACGCTGTCCGGAATGTGGCAAACTCCTCACTGGTACTGACCAGCTAGCCGAAGAGTTGCCAAGATGTGAGTCCTGGCAATATCGAGGCCGGCGACGTCAGCGGGCGAGGAGAAATCGCCGATCGTCCTGTGTTTGGGTTGTTAGTGGACTCTGCTTCAATCACGGGGTGTGAGCTGCGGCAATGCCGCAATAATCGACAGTTGGGCCGAGGCCTGACAATAGTCGCCGGGTTAACTGCAAGGCGCACGTAATGCAACCATACGCACTGAACGCAGCAATGCGGAGCAGTTGCTTCGCTGTCGAAGTTTCGGGAATCGGCAAGGCGGTCCGATGGACCTCGGCCGGTGAACATCTTCAGGCCGAATTCTGTGCATGGGGAAAGGTTTCTGAACACATGACGGTTCTCGAGATGGCCGCGCCCACGAAAGAGCGGCCACAACAACACCGACGAGTAACGCCGGAGAGGGCCGGTGGAGTTTCCGCACGCAGGAAATGGCAATCTGCGTATCTTCGTCGTCTGGCGATCACCGACACGATCATCGTTGCGGCAGTTGTGTTTCTGGCTCAATGGTGGCGATTCGGTAGCGACGCGGATGTCGTCGACGGTGAAGCATTCGGCCATTTCAGCTACACCGCACTGTCTTTCGCCCTGATTATCGGCTGGTTTGCCGTACTGAGGGTATTTCGTACCAGATCTCCTCGCGTGATCGGAAGCGGCCCTGAAGAGTACCGATTGATCGCTGTCGGAACGCTCCGCCTGTTCGGACTGATTGCGATCGCCAGCCTTCTCCTTCACCTGGAGATCGCGCGCCTGTACCTTGCCGTGGCGTTTCCGATGGGATTGACCGCCTTGATCGCGAGTCGTTGGATCTGGCGACGGGTGATTGCTCGTGAGCGAGCCCGAGGTGAATTTCGAACTGCCGTACTTGTGGTCGGTGTGCGAGGGGCGGTTGTCGATCTTGCACGCAACCTCGAGCGCGACGATGCCCATGGATACCGAGTTGTCGGAGTCTGCGTACCCGGCTACGGAGGAGACGTGGGCGAAGTTGTCACAGTGAACGGTCGGGACATTCCGGTGCTCGGAGACGAGCACAGTGTCACCGACGCGATCGAACAGGTCGGTGCCGACACGGTGGCAGTGACGGCGTCGGAGCGGTTCGGACCGGAAAGGCTGCGCACGTTGGCCTGGGATCTCGAGCGCGATCATGTGGACCTTGTTGTTGCACCAGGGATTCTGGATGTGTCCGGGCCGAGGCTCTCGATGCGCCCGGTCGCTGGATTTCCGCTGATCCATGTCGAGCGTCCGCGTTATCACGGCGCGCAGAAGTTCACGAAGACGACCTTCGACATCGTCTTCTCAACCGTGGTACTCGCCGTGATCAGTCCGGTGCTACTGGCGGCTGCGATCGCCGTCAAGCTCACGAGCAAGGGGCCGGTTCTGTACAAGTCCGAGCGGATGGGGTTGGACGGTCAGCCGTTCCCCATGCTCAAGTTCCGCTCGATGGTCCAGAATGCGGATTCACAGGTCACGGCGCTGATGAAGGAGAACGAAGGCGCCGGAGTGCTTTTCAAGATGCGAGACGATCCGCGTGTGACGACGGTCGGTCGATTCATGCGCCGATACTCGATCGACGAGTTGCCCCAGTTCGTCAATGTCCTCCGGCGTGAGATGAGCGTTGTAGGCCCGCGGCCACCGCTTCGGCGCGAGGTCGAGATGTACGACGGTGCGGTCAGTCGTCGGCTACTGGTCAAGCCCGGTGTCACCGGCCTGTGGCAGGTCAGCGGACGTTCTGATCTTTCGTGGGAAGACACTGTCCGCCTGGATCTTTCCTACGTCGACAACTGGTCGATGATGGGTGACGTCATGATCGTCGCGAAGACGCTCAAGGCGGTGGTGGGAAGTGATGGCGCCTACTGACAAGAAGGCGGTACCGGCGCCTTGCGAAAATGAGGCACCGAACAATCCGCTGATCTTGCGAACGGCATTGGTGATCGCGGTCATCGGCGCGAGCGGAGCCTTTCAGGCGTACACGCAGAGGACAGCGCTCGGATCGTTGCTCGTACACGGTTCGGCCGTTCTTTCGGCGACACTTGCGTTGGTCTACTTCCTCGACCGGCGATACTCACGCAATACGACGTGGCCTGTCTTCACGCTTATGATCTCGGCCGGCGTCCCGGCAACCAGCTGGTACTGGTCTACACTGCCCCGGAACTCCGCCGTCGCCGGCATCGTCGTCGTGTGCCTGGCGATCACGGGAATCATCGTCGCCCGTGAGTTGACCTTCGCGGTGCGAGTGCGGACTGTTGCCCTCACCTTGCTGGTACTTCTCGTGCTGTCGCTGATGGTCGTGTTCCTCGATCCTTCGACTGGCATCGACGTGGACACCCGCGCCGTTGCTTATCGCGGAATCTTCACGCACAAGAACACTTTGGGACGAATGGCTGCCATCGAAGTTGTACTTGTCGGTGTCATGCTCATGCTTCCCGACGGCAAGCGTATTCCGTGGGTGGCGGCGCTGGCTGTCGCCGGCATCGTGTTGTTCGAGGCCCGGAGCCAGACCGGTCTCGTCGCTGCGGGGATTGCGCTGGCGACAATGCTTGCTCTGAGGTGCTTTCGACGGACACCGAACGCTCACCTCGCCTCGACTGTGATCATCGGCCTGTACCTCGGGGTGTCCGGCGCGATGAAGGTGCTCGGACCCGATGTCGCGGCGCTACTCTCGCGAGATGTCACGCTGACCGGCCGGTTACATCTCTGGACGGTATCCGACTACTACGCCGAACAGCGGCCTCTGCTCGGATGGGGCTTCGGCTCGGTGTGGGCGCCGGACAGTGCAGTGGGGCAGATGATTCGGTCAAAGCTGTCCTTTCCGGCGACCAGCGCACACAACGGAATGCTCGACATTCGGCTGCAGATCGGTTGGATCGGATTCCTGCTGCTGTTGGCCGGCTATTACCTGCTTCTGAGCACGGCGCTCGGGCGAGCCCGCAGCAGAACGGAGTACATCGCCGTCGTCGCGATCATGGCTCTCGTCTTCTCGATGGACTTGACGGAGTCGACGCTCTTCTTCGGCGCCATGTGGCTGATCGCATGGGTCTTCCTGGCGCCGTACGGACCCTCGACCCACCGCTCCCACAATGCGGGCAACGCCGAGTTGTCGATCCGTGGGGTTCGTGCCGACAAGAACGACGCGTACAGGTTCGCTCCGGAGCGAAGAGGAGGTCACTGAGATGTACAAGTCGTTCGATGTAGCGCGTTCGAAGCCTGAAGTGAACCCGACGTCCGCCGGTGGATTCACGCCGCCGAAAGCCTTGATGTTCCATGCGATCTATCGGAATCCGGGTGGTGAGGAGCAGAGCTTCGCCAACGAATCCAAGCTCCTGAAATCGATCGGATACGAGACGGTTCAGTGCACCACCGAGAATTCCAAGATCTCCCGGGGACCGTGGGCGGCAGTCACCGCAGTGTTCAGTCCTCGCGTACTCGTCGATGCGTTGCGCATCATCCGTTCGGAGCGCCCCGACGTCATCTACGTGAACAATCTCTGGCCGGCGTTCTCGGCTTCGTTGCTCGTGGCCGCAAGAGCCGCCGCAATTCCTACGTTGCAGGCGGTTCGGAACTATCGCCTCGCCACACCGTCAGCCAAGTTGCGCGCAGATGGCACGTGCACCGAATGCGGTTCCACCAAATACTTCACGAGTTGTGTCCGCAACGGATGCTACGGAAACAGCCGACTACAGAGCCTTGTCTGCTACCTGAGCGCCACGGCGGTCAAGCTGAGCGTCTTTGGGTGGAAGCAGCACAGGTTCGTCGCAACGAGCGCGATGACAGCACGTCTGGTCGAAGGACGACTGATCAGTTCTGGCCGCGTCGTGGTTCGTCCGAACTTCGGATTCGAAGAAAATGAACCCGAGTTTCGGGGCACTGATTCGGTTGTGTGCGTCAGCCGACTGACACCGGAGAAGGGCGTCCTGGATTTGGTGCGCAACTGGCCGCAGGGCGCTGGAAGTCCCTCGCTCACAGTTCTCGGTGACGGACCGCAGTACGGCGAGATCTCCAGCATAAGCGCAGCTCTCGACAACGTCACGCTGGCCGGATTCACTTCGCACGAAGATGTGATCGAGATACTTCGCGACAGTGCGGCGTCCGTGGTGCCGTCTCAATGGGCAGAACCGTTCGGACGCGTTGCGATCGAATCGATGTCGGTTGGCACCCCGGTCATCTACGCAACCAACGGTGCACTCGCGGACATCGTCGGACCGGGCGGAACGCCTCTCAATACCTTGGAAGAGTCGTCGATACGCGAGGCCCTCGATCGAATCTTCGGAGCGGACGATCGATCGGCGATACGCAGATCCGCTTATCGTCACTACTCGAATCGCTTCACATCGCGCAAAGCGGCGACGTCGATGCGTGAGCTCATCGACGAGGTGAGATCGTGAAAGATCGCACTCGGCATGTGACATTCATGGCCGATCAAGGGCTTTCGAGCGTCCTCACTTTTGTCGTTCTCACCTCGGTGGCACGACTCGGTGGTCCGATCGAAGTCGGCCAGGTTGCCGTGATTCAATCGGCGGGTCTGTTGGCACTGGCACTGGGGAGAGCGATCGGCGTCGACGTCTGGCTGTCGCGAGGGGCGGGGTCCGACGAGCGTGGACCGGCGTTGGCGCCCACGATCGTGCTGGCGGCGGTATCGGTGACATCGGTGTGGGCACTGTTCGTGATCGCCGGCTCGGACTCGATGAATCTCACGGTATACGCCTTGGCTGCAGCTGGTTTCGTGGTGTTGGACGTGATACGCACGATGCTGATGCACGACGGTGCGAGTTGGATCTCTGTGTCGATACAGATCGTGACACTCTCGTTCGTCCTTATTGCAGCTTTCCTGGTCGAGAATCTGACACTTGCACTCGTGACCTATACGGTCGGTGTCTTCGTCGCGCTCGCTCTCGGTCACGCATCCATGCGTCTGGTACCGCCGGTACCGTCGATCAGGTACTCGTGCACTCACCGATATAGATCCGTGCCGTTTGCGATCGAGATATTGATGGGATCAGCTGCTCAGCAGGCGATGTTCTTGATACTCACTGTGGTGGCGTCGATCTCGATGATCGGTGAGATCAGAACTGCCCAGACACTGCTCGGTCCGCTGTCCTTGATGTTCGCGGGCATCTCGCCAATTCTGATGCGTAAGTTCGGCGGTGGTGTCGAAGCGATGAGCCCGAGCGAGTGCATGACACTCGGCCGCCGAGTGGGCTTGCAGATCTTCTGGGTTTCGATCATCTGCGTTTCGCTGATCTGTCTCACGCTCGAGATTCGACTCTCGGGAGTGCGATTGATGGATCATCTGGTCGGGCCGCACTTTCCGAACTTGATACCGGTCATTCTGCTGTGCGGGTTGGCGGTGGCGTTCAACGGGATTCTTCTGGGCGTCGGTACCTCGATCCGCGTCGTGGACAAGACCGCAAACCTCAACACATTTCGCGCCATGCTGTTGCCTCTACAGTTTCTGATCGTTCTCGGGGCGGGACTGACCGACAGCGCCGTATACGTCGCAGGAGCATTGGCCGTGTCGGCGTGCGCCAGCGCGAGCGTCGCACTTCTGGTTTCGATGAACCGTGACGCCCGACCGAAAGTTGACCTCTCATGAAGAATCCCAACGGCGTCGTAGTGGCGATTCTGACCTTCCGTCGTGAATCGGAACTGGCTGTCTGCATCGACAGCGTCCGGGCATCGATCCAGGCTTCCGGTGCCTCCGCCCAGGTCGTAGTAGGCGACAACGATCCGGAATCCACCACGCCGACGTATGTTGCCGACGGGATCGAACGACTGCATCTCGGATTCGGCGGGGTATCTCCGGCGCGACGTGCGCTGGTCGATCTCGCCCGTGCACGAGATCGTCGTTACATCGTCTTCGTCGACGACGACGAGTACGTCGATGTCGACTGGCTGTCGAATCTCCTCACCTGCGCAGCAGATTTCGACGCAGGTGCTGTGGCCGGTCCTGTGATTCCGGTGGGTCTGCCTGCCTCGGAACTTCCATTGCACACTCGCGTTCGCCATTCGACCGGCACCCCGGTTGCGTCTGCAGGCGCTGGAAATCTGTTGTTGGACCTGAAGGCTTTGAACGGCTTGAACTTCAGTGACGACTGGGATCTACCTGGCGGCGAGGACACCGAGTTCACGCTCAGGATGAGCGCCGGCGGTGTCCGGTTGTTGTGGTGCGACGAGGCGCTTGCGTACGAACCCGTCGGCGAGGATCGGCGTCGGGATTCCTGGCTCTTCGCCCGGTATGTCAACAACGGACGAATCCTCGCGGTCTGTCAGGGACAGCTCGAGCTGCCACTGTTGGCGGCTCAGAGTGCCAAACGCGCTCTGCTCGTACTCGCGTCGGCGGCGTTGATCCCCGTTGCCTTGATCAGTCCACGGATCAAGCGCGTGGTTCTCGACAACGGTGCACGCAACATCGGTTGGTTCTCAGAGCGATTCAGCCGCAGCGATTCTCGGACGCCGCGCGCACAGAGGCTGGTGGTAACGCGATGACACGGTTGTTGATGACGGCATACGCCTGCGATCCGAATCAGGGGAGTGAATCCGGTGCGGGTTGGGCGCTTCTCTCGGCGGCTTCCGAACTGTGTGAGTCGATCACGGTGGTGACTCGGTCCGGTGAGGCTCCCGCATTGGAATCAGAGTGTGAACAGCTCGGTTGCGAAGTTCGTGTCGTGCGAATAGCGACTTTGCCCGCGGAAGAAGCCGGATCGTACGGCCGATACCTCCGATGGCTCTGGCACACTTCACTGTTCGTTCGGCGTGAAGCGGCAAACTTCGACGTCCTGCACCATGCAACTTTCGCCTCTGACTGGCTGCCCCCACCGGTGCTGTTCGGTGGAGCCGGCGGCGCACGACTCGTATGGGGGCCTGCCGGGGGCAACACCTACCCGCCGATGCCGCTCGCCAAGCGCATCGGCATGCGGTATCTGGCAACCACGGCAGTTCGAACCTGCTCGACGAAAGCCGTTCGGTCACTGACGCACATCTTCATGGCTGGACGAGTTGACACTTTCATCGCGATGAATTCCGACAGCGGACGCGGCGCACCGCGGGCAAGAAACGTCGTCGTCCAACCCAATTGTGTTCTGGACTACGACGGAATCGAGAAGCAAGCGGTACCCCGGCCGAAACGAAGGCTCTTGTTCGTAGGAAGACTGTTGCAATACAAAGGAATCGACCTGATTCTGGATGCGCTCGAGCAGCTGGGTACCGAGTGGTCCATGACCTTTGTCGGGGAGGGACCCGCCCGCGGGCGGATCGAGAAGTCGCTTCCGTATCGGCGCGGTCAGATCACGCTTCGCGGATGGCGCGACAGATCGGAAGTGGTGGGCGAGATGGGGGCCTCCTCCGCTCTGCTCTTCCCGAGCATGCACGATTCGGGCGGCTGGGTGGCGGCCGAAGCGGCTGCGGTGGGCCTGCCGGTGGTCTGTTTGGATCTCGGCGGTGTGCCGACACTGGCAGGTAGGAACGCCGTGACGATCCCGGTTGCTCCGGCGTCGACTCTCGCCTCTCGTATCGCTCGATCGATTGTCGAGACCGAGCTTTCTCTCTTTGAACCGCAACGTGATTGGACTCGGTCCCGGTTGACATCGGTCTTGTCGCGCAGCTACGGCCAGTGCAATGAACGTCGACAAACGAACTCGGAAAAGTGTTGAGACAGATGAGCAGTCCGTTCGAGGTCATCGAGGTGGGTGGCATTCCGTTTGCCGCGACCAATCTCGAGAGAGCTACCGATTGGGTGGTCAACGACAGACGAGAGGGAGCCGGAACCGGAGTCTCCGTGAGGTTGTCGAATTCCTACTGCGTGTCGGCGGCGCACAGTGATCGCGACTACTCCGCGGTTTTGAAGGGTCCCGGTGTGAACTTCGCAGACGGAACCCCGGTCAGCTGGGTGATGCGCCTGATCGGCGGCACCGCCGATCACGTCGGTGTTCGACCAGTCCGGGGTCCGTCGTTCTTCGAGGCCACCCTGGACAAGGGACGCCGCTACAGCCTTCGTCACCATTTTGTCGGCACGACAGAAGAGACGTTGAATCTCTTGACGGATCGAGTCGAGGAGTTATACCCGGGAATCAAGGTGGCCGGCACATATGCCCCGCCGTTTGCCGCGTTCAGCAAGGAGTTCGTCGACGACATCATCACGAAGATCGATCCGACGTCACCGGACATCGTGTGGGTCGGTCTGGGTGCGCCGAAGCAGGACTTTGTCACGAAGGCGATAGCGGATCGAACCGACTACGTGGCCGTCGGTGTCGGCGCGGCCTTCGACTTCTTGGCCGGAACTGTCTCGGAGGCACCATCTTTCGTCCAGAACTCGGGTTTCGAGTGGTTGTATCGACTTGTATCCGAACCCAAACGTCTGTGGCGGCGCTACCTGTTCGGTAACTCGACATTCGTACGGCTGGCATCACGTGACATACGAAAAGTCTTCGGCCGTTTGGGGGGACGCGCATGAGCGAGATCAAGACTGCCGAGCGATTCGGAGGACTACGGACCACAACCGTGGTTTCGCAACTATCAGGCGGGCTGTCCCGCAACGGAAGGAACGCAGGATGAAACGCGCACTGATTACCGGAATCACGGGGCAGGACGGCTCTTACCTTGCCGAGTTGCTGCTCTCCAAAGGCTACGAGGTTCACGGACTGATCCGTCGATCCTCGACGTTCAACACTTCGAGGATCAACCACATCTACGTTGACCCGCACGATGCGGATGCTCGACTTTTTCTTCACTAC
The DNA here is from genome assembly GCF_011290655.1 of Rhodococcus sp. D-46. Taxonomy (NCBI): domain Bacteria; kingdom Bacillati; phylum Actinomycetota; class Actinomycetes; order Mycobacteriales; family Nocardiaceae; genus Rhodococcus; species Rhodococcus sp. D-46. Next base: position 189,736 of record NZ_JAANTF010000008.1, read on the forward strand.
GGTGACCTCAGTGACGGAGCGCGCCTGGTGACACTACTCGCGCAGATCAAGCCGGACGAGGTGTACAACCTCGCTGCGCAGTCTCACGTCAGGGTCAGCTTCGACGAACCCGAACACACCGGGAACACCACTGGCGTCGGGTCGATCCGACTACTCGAAGCGGTTCGGATGGCCGGACTCGACTGCCGGTTCTACCAGGCGTCGAGTTCCGAGATGTTCGGTGCCACACCGCCACCGCAGAACGAGGAGACACCGTTCTACCCACGTTCGCCCTACGGTGCGGCGAAGGTGTACTCGTACTGGATCACCAAGAACTATCGTGAGGCATACGGGATCTTCGCTGTGAACGGAATTCTGTTCAATCACGAATCCCCTAGGCGTGGTGAGACATTCGTGACGCGGAAGATCACGCGCGCGGTCGCACGCATCCAGGCAGGTATCGAGGATCATCTGTACATGGGCAATCTCGATGCGATTCGCGACTGGGGATATGCGCCGGAGTACGTGGAGGGAATGTGGCGCATGCTGCAGGTCGACGAGCCTGAGGATTTTGTGCTCGCCACCGGTGGCAACTACTCGGTGCGCGACTTCCTGACCGTCGCGTTCGAACATGCAGGTCTGAACTGGGAAAACCACGTTCGATTCGACGAACGGTATCTTCGGCCGACCGAGGTGGACGCACTGATCGGGGATCCGAGTCATGCCGAGCGCAAACTCGGTTGGAAGGCCGGCGTGCACACACCCGAACTGGCCCGGATCATGGTCGAGGCAGACATCGAAGCGCTCGAACACGAAGGGCGACCGTGGATCGACACTCCGGCACTTCCCGACTGGTCGGCGACGCGATGAGTGATTCATTCGCAGCGCGACCACTCGATCGAGGCGCACCGTTCTACGTGGCCGGCCACCGAGGTCTGGTCGGCTCTTCGGTGTGGCGACACCTGGAATCTGCGGGCTTCACCAGGTTGCTCGGAAAGACGTCGGCCGAACTCGATCTACGTGACCGGGAAGCTGCTTTCGATTTCTTCGCCCGCGAAAAGCCGACCAACGTGATCCTTGCAGCAGCAAAAGTTGGGGGGATTGCGGCGAACAGCACTTTCCTCGTCGACTTCCTGTCGGAGAATCTGCGCATCCAGGTGAACGTGCTCGACGCTGCCCTCGCACACGGCGTCGAGCGTCTCCTGTTCCTCGGATCATCGTGCATCTACCCGAAATTGGCACCGCAACCGATCAAGGAGGAATACCTGCTCACCGGGCATCTCGAGCCGACCAACGACGCCTATGCAATAGCAAAGATCGCGGGAATACTCCATGTTCAAGCTGCCAGGCGGCAGCATGGTCGCCCCTGGATCTCAGCTATGCCCACCAACCTGTACGGCCCGGGAGACAATTTTTCGCCGCACGGATCGCACGTACTTCCCGCCCTCGTTCGGCGTTACGACGAGGCGCAGTCGTCGGCAGTCCAGTCGGTTGTCAACTGGGGGAGTGGCAATCCGCGACGTGAATTCCTGCATGTCGACGACTTGGCGTCGGCGTGTCTGCATCTGCTCGACAACTACGACGGTGCATCGCATGTCAACGTCGGAACCGGCGAAGACCACACAATTCGCGAGATCGCTTCGATGGTCGCCGACGAGGTCGGATACACCGGCGAGACGCAGTGGGACACCTCGAAGCTTGACGGAACGATGCAGAAACTGCTGGACGTGAGCATGATTCGTGAACTCGGATGGCGGCCGACAATCGGATTGCGCGAAGGAATCGCGTCGACGATCTCGTGGTACCGCGACAACATCGGTGCCGTACGCACCTGAATCACTTTTCCCATCAACACACTTCGCACACTCTCGAGAAAGCAGATCGAGCAACATGAGCACTCGCATAGCAGTATTCGGCACGGGATACCTGGGCGCGACACACGCGGCCTGTATGGCCGAACTCGGTCACGAGGTCCTCGGAGTGGATGTCGATGCGGCAAAGCTGGAGAAACTGGCAGCAGGTGAAGTTCCGTTCTACGAGCCAGGGTTGGGCGAGGTCCTACGAAACAACATCGATCGAGGGCGACTGAAGTTCACGTCGTCGTACGAGGAAGCCGCAGAATTTGCGGTCGTGTTCTTCCTCGGGGTCGGTACGCCGCAGAAGAAGGGTGAGTTCGCCGCGGACATGGTCTACGTGGATGCCGTGATCGAGACTTTGGCGCCGCTGCTCACCAAGCCCTCGGTCATCTTCGGCAAGTCCACAGTACCGGTGGGCACCGCGGAACGGCTCGGCAAACGCGCGCGGGAACTGGCACCGATCGGTGACGGCGTCGAAGTCGCGTGGAATCCCGAGTTTCTCCGTGAAGGATTTGCCGTCCAGGACACGTTGCACCCGGACCGACTTGTGCTCGGAGTCGATCGAAATGTCCGCGGTCGAGCGGAATCTGTTGCGCGCGAAGTTTATGCAGAGCTCCTCGATGAGGAGATTCCGTTTCTCGTCACGGACCTTGCGACGGCGGAGTTGGTGAAAGCGTCAGCGAACGCTTTCCTGGCCACCAAGATCTCGTTCATCAACGCCATCTCCGAAGTGTGCGAGGCCGCGGGCGCCGACGTCACAGTGCTCGCCGACGCGATCGGGCACGACGTTCGGATCGGACGTCGATTCCTCAACGCGGGAATTGGTTTCGGCGGAGGGTGTTTGCCGAAGGACATCCGCGCCTTCATGGCTCGCGCCGGTGAACTCGGTGCCGACCAAGCACTGACGTTCCTGCGCGAAGTCGACAACATCAATATGCGCAGACGTACACGCATGGTCGAACTGGCGCGGGAGGCATGCGGATCGCTTCTCGGTGCGAGAGTCGCAGTTCTGGGTGCCGCGTTCAAACCGGACTCGGACGACGTTCGTGATTCGCCGGCGCTCAACGTCGCGGGTCAGATTCAGCTCCAAGGTGCTGCAGTGAACGTGTACGACCCAAAGGCCATGGACAATTCGCGCGCGCTGTTCCCGACGCTGACCTACTCGGCAAATGCATTGGAGGCCTGCGAAGGTGCCGACGTCGTCCTGGTATTGACCGAGTGGCTCGAATTCTTGAAGTTGCAGCCGTCCGATCTCGATTCGGTGGTTCGCAACAAAGTGATCGTCGACGGGCGCAATTGCCTTTCCCCCGACGACTGGCGAGGCGCAGGTTGGAACTACCGCGGACTGGGACGCCCGTGAGCACAGGACGTCTCGTCCGTCGCAGCTGATCTATATCGAAATTGATAAAGCCCGGTTCGCCCTCGCGGTCCGACCGGCAAAGACCGCTCAGACCCGCAGTGGACATGCGTGAGCCGAAGGAGACATCAAGATGGAAATTGTCGACTACCTGAAGATATTGCAAGCCAGATGGCGAATCGTCGCTGCTGTAACCGTGCTCGGAATCCTCGGAGCCCTTGGCGCTTCTCTTCTTTCGACGCCCGTTTACCAGGCCTCGACGAGGCTGTTCGTTTCGACGTCGGCGGGTACCTCGGTCAACGAGGCACTGCAGGGCAGTCAACTTTCACAGCAGCGAGTTCTGTCCTATACAAAACTCCTGACCGGCCGAACACTCGCACAGCGGACGATCGACGAACTGGGACCGAGGGTGGTCGGCGGGATGTCGGCTGACGAGTTGGCCTCCAAGGTCACTGCGACGTCGGCGCCCGACACTGTGTTGATCGACCTCGCAGTCAAGGACGCGTCACCGGAACTCGCACGCGAGATCGCGAACACTCTCTCATCCGAATTCGTGGCATTGGCAAAGGAACTGGAGACACCCGAGAACGGCGGAACACCGCCTGCACGTGTGGTCGTCGAACAGCAGGCTCAACAGCCGACTGTTCCGGTGTCACCCAAGACTTCGCGCAACCTCGCGCTCGGCGCAGTGGCGGGACTGGTTGTGGGGATCGCGCTTGCGTTGATTCGTGATCGACTCGACAACACGGTGAAAGATCGTCGAACTGTAGAAGAGATCGCGGGTTCGGCGATGGTGGGCACGATCCCGTTCGACAAGGACGTCGAAGTCAATCACGCGATCGCTTTCAGTGACGGAAGTTCCGTGAGTGCCGAAGCCTTCCGTGAGTTGCGCACCAACCTTCAGTTCCTCGAGGTGGACCATCCACCGCGTGTCATCGTCGTCACGAGTTCGCTTCCCTCCGAAGGTAAGACGACCACGGCCGTGAACATCGCTCTCGTCTTGGCGGAGGCCGGCAAATCAGTGTGCCTGATGGAAGGCGACCTCCGGAAGCCGCGAGTATCGAAGTATTTGGGATTGCTCGGAAGTGTCGGCGTCAGTTCGGTGCTCTCCGGTCAAGCGACGCTGGACGATGTGCTTCAGCCGACCGAGTTCGACGGGCTGACAGTGCTCGCCTCCGGACCGATCCCGCCGAACCCGAGCGAACTACTCGGCACGGACACGGCCAAACATGTTCTCGAGGAACTGCGGGCGCGATACGACTACGTCATCATCGACGCCTCGCCGTTGCTACCCGTCACGGATGCCGCGGTCCTGGCCGCGATGTCGGACGGTGCCCTGGTGATCGCCCGACACGGCTCCACGAAGTGCGATCAACTGGCGCGCGCGGTCGGAAACCTACAGAGTGTGGGTGCGCACGTCCTGGGCACTGTCATCACGATGACGCCGTCTCGCGGACGCAATGCGTACGAGTACAGCTACTACTATGAGTCGGACAAGTCGCTACCGCAGTTGACCGCGGTGCCCGCGCTCAACGCTCACCGAAGCGAAGTCGGCTGAGCAGCGGGCCGAGGAGATCGGCGATCTCAAGTCCGATCTCGTGAAACACGTTCTCTTCCTTACCCATCGGATCCATGACGTCCTCGGGTTCGGTGGCACGAAATCGGGGTCTGGCGGCGGCGAGGTCCTCGACAGTTCCTGCATCTGCGAGCGAGCCCAACCGTGCGGCTTCTCGAAGTGTGAACGTGCGCTTGAGCCGCGCCGGAGCCATCGCCAGGACCTTGTCTCGCTGACTTTCGGTCATCGTGAGAATGAGGTCGGCGTCCGAGGCCAGCGCTGTTGTCATGCGTCGGGCTTGAAACTCCGTGGGGTCGCCGCCGAGCCCCGCGAGAACCCTCGCAGCAGTTGGCTCGATCGGGTGTCCGACCATCGCCCGGGTTCCGGCACTCGAGGCGGTGAATCCGGTGACCCCGGCTTCGGCGGCATAAGCACGTGCAAGGCGTTCGCCCGTGGGTGATCGGCAGATGTTTCCCGTACAAACGAAGAGAACGTGCATGGCAGAAGCATAGGTTGCACACGCGACGCACTCGTCGTACGCCCGATGTTGGTTTCGCGCCCACCTGGCGTACGCGTTTCGGAAAGTTCGGACGCATACCAACAACACATGAAGATGACCGTGTTCGGAACGGGATACCTGGGGGCGACCCACGCAGTGTGTATGGCCGAACTTGGCCACGACGTGCTGGGAGTCGACATCGACCAGTCCAAGGTCGACAAGTTGTCTCGTGGGGAGGTCCCGTTCTTCGAGCCGGGTCTGACCGACATGCTGGAGAAGAATCTGGCGTCGGGTCGGCTGCAGTTCACGACTTCCTACTCCGATGCCGCGGATTTTGCGGACATCCATTTCGTCGGTGTGGGGACGCCTCAGAAGAAGGGGGAGTACGCCGCAGATCTGAGTCATGTTCATTCGGTGATCGACATGTTGGCGCCGTTGTTGCGAAAGCCTTCGCTGATAGTCGGGAAGTCGACGGTGCCGGTAGGCACGGCAGCGGCTCTCGGCGAGCGGCTCCGAGCGACTGCGCCGGCGGGTGGCTCGGTAGAGGTGGCCTGGAATCCGGAGTTCCTGCGTGAAGGACACGCGATCGCGGACACCTTGAGCCCTGACCGGTTGGTTCTGGGGATCGATCGTGACCGGCCGGGAAACGCCGAAGGCGTTCTTCGCGAGGTGTATGCCGAGATACTGGACGCGGGGGTGCCCTTCCTCGTGACCGATCTGGCGACGTCCGAGTTGGTCAAAGGATCTGCGAATGCGTTTCTCGCGACCAAGGTGTCCTTCATCAATGCGATTGCGGAGGTGTGCGAGGCGACCGGCGCCGACGTCACGATGTTGGCCGACGCTCTCGGGTACGACGCTCGGATCGGTAGACGATTCCTCAATGCGGGCTTGGGGTTCGGCGGTGGTTGCCTGCCGAAGGACATTCGGGCGTTCATGGCACGCGCCGGGGAGTTGGGTGTCGACCAGGCGCTGTACTTCCTCCGCGAGGTCGACAGCATCAACATGCGACGACGGACAAAAGCTGTGGAACTGGTGACGGCAGCCTGCGATGGCAGTTTGCTGGGAGCTAACGTGTCGGTGCTGGGAGCCGCGTTCAAGCCCGAATCCGACGATGTACGCGATTCGCCTGCGCTCAACGTTGCAGGAATGATGCAGTTGCACGGGGCGGCGGTCACCGTTTTCGATCCGAAGGCAATGGATAATTCTCGCCGACTGTTTCCCACCCTTCACTACGCAACCTCCACGTCAGAAGCTTGCAGGAATGCTGATGTGGTCTTGATCGCCACTGAATGGGACGAGTTCGCCTCATTGATGCCCGCCGATTTGGAACCACTCGTTCGGCGGCGGGTGATCGTTGACGCCAGAAATTGCCTCGATCCGGACCTGTGGCGCGCCGCCGGTTGGAACTATCGCGGATTGGGGCGGTAGGTCGAACGTCCAGGTAGCGAGAAAATAGCTGCGAGAAGGCCTTAGGTGAGATGCGCGAACCTCGCAGACCATGCCCAGTGGGTAGACTTCCGGCCGGGGAATGACGGGGTCTGGTGACGGAACCCGTCGACGGTCGACGAAGGTGGATCATGAACTTGGTTTTGGGTGTGACGGTGGGAGCCAGCGCTGTGCGTTTGGCGCGCCCGGGGACGCCCGACCACAGTGGTCCGGTGTTCCGATCCAGAGCGGTCGATCGAGGCCGCGAGATTCCCGAGGAAGTCGCAGCGGAGGCAACCGGCGTGGCCTTGACCGAGAATGCCGACCTCGGCAGCAATACGGTCGTCGCTTACCGGGATCAAGCGCAGGCCGGAGCACTCCAAACAGCGTTCGAACAGAAGGGCATCGACAACTTCGAGCTGGTTCCCGAAGTAGTCGCGACGCTTCGAATGCTCGAGGAGTCCGGTGCGTTGACCGACCAGAGCACACTCGTCGTCGTCGACATCGGTAGTTCTGGATCGACGATCAGCATTGTGGACAGGCAGATGCGGTCTACCGTCGTCACCGCCCGGTCGACGCGGGTCAGTGGAGATCACTTCGACGAGCTCGTCTACTCGGATCAGACCGTGCGTCGCCGTATAGCTACGCCGGCCGACCCGGGCGGCGATGCCGAACTGCAGGCGCGATGCCGACTCGCGAAGGAACAGCTGTCCTCACGAAGTGCGGTGTGCCTGCCCGGCCCCGGCGGGCTTCTCCTGCTGTCGCGGGAAGTTTTCGATTCGTTGGTCGTCGCGTCGGTGGAGGCCTTCGCACGCGAGATACGAGAGGTCATCGCAACGTCCGGCCGTAACCCCGACGCGATTCTCCTGATCGGTGGCGGTGCACGCATTCCGATCGTGCGGGCGACCCTCGCCGCGTGGCTGGAGTGCCCCCTCATCGCGCCCGAGCAGCCGGAACTCGTGACTGCGCAAGGCGCTGCGCTGATCGCGGAATCGTCGATGACGCCATCGGCGCGCGCGGTATCTGCCCCGGTTCAGGTTCCGGCTGTAGCGCCGATCTTTGCGCCGTATCCGATCCACACCCCGGCGGAGGTACCCGTTCCGGTTCAGGCGTTCAGCCACGGAGGGGTCGCAACGCTCGCGGAATCGGAGCGGCCGAATGCCTTGTCCGAAGTCACTTCCGGCACGAAGTCCGTTCCGCAAGAACAGGTGCCGAGCCCTTACGCGGCGGAACTGCCTCAGCCGCGACCGAACCGACACGAGCAACGATTCGATCCGGCCGCAGATCTCGTGGTCGCCGACAGCGACCAGGCCACGGACGGATTCAGCACAGAACGTGACGCAGACACCGAGGCCGTGATGGTTGACGCCCAGGCGTACTCGGCGATGTACGAAGGCGAGGCACCCGGGGCAGGGGCCGCACACCCGTCCTGGCTCGCCGGGACACAACCCGTTGAATCGACATCCAAAGAGCCGAGAAACCCGCTACGGTTCGCGGGCCTCGGCGCCGGTGTGATCGCGGCGATCGTGATCGTGGGGCTGGGATTGGGCTACGGAGGAAAGGTCTTTGATTCCGAGGACGCCGGACCCGTGGCAACCGAGGTGACCACGACGGCACCGACGACCACGACTACTCCGCCGCCTACGACCACAACGACCCCGCCCCCGACGACGACGGAGGAAGCCCCTCCGGTCGTCGAGGCTCCGCCAGTCGTGCAGGACACTTACGTGCCTCCCGCGCCCGCGCCCGCGCCGCCACCGCCGGCGATCTACATCCCGGGGCTTCCGCCGATTCTGTTGCCGGTCCTCCCACCGATTCCCGGACTCTGAGGCTCGCTTTCAGCGTTTGGAGTGTCGGCCACCTGACATGGGGCCGGCCTTGACCGCGCTACCGGGCGGACGGGCGAGAATCACGGCGATGGCAGTGGTGAGTGGAACCGAAAGCGCCAGGGCTATTCCGCCGACAGCGGACCTTACGATCTCGATTGCGACGGCGTCACCGACCAGGACGTCCTGAAGTGGGCGCCCGCTGACGCTGAAGAGCAGTAGCAGCGGCAGCGCCCCACCCGCGTACGCGAGAACCAAGGTGTAGACCGTGCTGGCGATGTGATCACGTCCGACCCGCATCGCACCGCCGAAGACTTTTCGACGGGACGCATGCTTGTCGAGTTCGGCCAACTCGAATGCCGAGGATGCCTGGGTGATGGTGACGTCGTTGAGAACGCCGAGCGAGCCGATGATGAAGCCCGCCAGCAGCAGGCCGGTGATGTCTATGTGCTCGATATAGGTCTGAACATTGGTGTTCTGCTCTTCAGACAAACCGGTGAGGTGTGTCAGTTCAATGCAGAGGTAGGAGAGAACCGCGGCGAGCACCATGGCGGCAAGGGTGCCAAGCAAAGCAGAACTGGTCTTGAGTGAGACCCCGTGCGCCAGATAGAGAACCGCGTACAAGATCACCGCCCCGGCGACCAGCGCAACCGGTATCGCAGGCTTGCCGTCGAGCAGAGCGGGTAGGAGAAACCCGACGACTACGCCGAAGGCGATCACCAGGCCGACGAGTGCGCGCAGCCCTCTCCACCGTGCGACTGCGATGATGACGACGGCGAACGCGATGACGATCAACGCCAGCGGGAGCCCACGCGAATAGTCTTCGAAGGAGTACTGCGTGTTTCCGTTCGGGTCGGTCTGACGCACCAGGCGAATGTGGTCACCCACGCGAAGGTCCGGCTGACCGGCGCCCGGAATGACCTCGAGCAATGTCTTCGTTCCGGCATTCGGCCCGGATTCGATATCGACGATACTTCGCTGGCACTGGTAGGCGGAGGTAGGCGGCGGTTGCGGGGCACCGACGAATACCCTTCCGGCAGAGGAACTTCCGCAGTCACCGAGATCCTGCATCGTGACGGTGCCCGCCTCGGTTTCCACCGAGCTGCCGTCGGCATTCTGGAAGGGGAGTGGGACGGGAATGGTGTTCTTGTCCGGCCACAGTGCGACAGCTGCCGCGACGACGACCATGCCGATGACGACGAGCAACCCGATGACGACGCGTGATGCGGTGGGGCCGATCTGAATGGGGCCACCGTGGCCGTGGCCGTGACTCATCGGAAACTGAGTGTCGGACTGGGGATTTGCACCGGTGCAATGTTATCGGCTCCGAAGCGAATGGTCAGCTTCTGACGGCAGTGTCGGTGAAAGGCAGTGTCGCTGCAAGGCAGAGTCGGCGAAAACCGGTGCTACCGATGAGGGGTTGTGAAACTGGGATTGGTCGAGCTGGGTGGCGGGGAACAGGGGGGGTTGTCCCCGCCACCAACCTGGTATCCACAGGGGGGGGAGGGATACCAGGTGCTCGCGGCACCGAAGTGCTGCTAACTAATGTACCCAACTTCAAACCGATTTGGCGCGTTGTCCAACTACCAATTTCACAACGAATCACGTACCGGTTGGACCGTTTTCACATCGGGGCAGGTCACTAAATAGTTAAAGAGTCAATCAAACCGCATGGTTTGCGAAAAATGTGACCAAGGTCGCACAAATGCCCCGCAGTTTTACGTTTACGGGGCATTTGTACAACGAATTGTTTACTCGATTTCAGCCGGATTCAGCGTGAGAATCTACTGTTTGTAACTGGTGAGGAAGTTGCCGAATCGCTCGATGGCCACGGCGAGATCTCGGGCCCACGGAAGGGTGACGATCCGAAGGTGATCGTGATTCGGCCAATTGAACCCGGTGCCTTGAACCATCAGGATCTTCTCCTGGAGAAGCAGGTCCTGAACCAATTTCTCGTCGTCGTGGATCTCGTAGACGTTCGGATCCAGACGAGGGAACGCGTAGAGCGCGCCGCGAGGCTTCACACACGAAACGCCCGGAATCATGTTCAATCGCTCCCAAGCGACGTCGCGCTGCTCGAGCAGGCGGCCGCCGGGCAGGATCAGGTCTTCGATGCTCTGGTGACCGCCGAGGGCGACCTGAATGGCGTGCTGTCCGGGGACGTTGGGGCACAGACGGGTCGACGCCAAGAGATCGAGTCCCTCGAGGAAGCCGGCCGCGTGATCCTTCGGGCCCGTGATCGCCACCCAGCCGGAGCGGTAGCCGGCGACGCGGTAGGCCTTCGAGAGGCCGTTGAACGTCAGGCACAGCAGATCAGGGGCAAGTGTTGCCAGCGAGATGTGCTTGGCGTCGTCGTAGAGGATCTTGTCGTAGATCTCGTCGGCGAGCAGCAGAAGCTGATGCTTGCGTGCCAGATCGACCAACTGCTGCAGAACCTCCATCGAGTACACCGCACCCGTGGGGTTGTTCGGGTTGATGACGAGGAGAGCCTTGGTCTTGTCGGTGATCTTGGATTCGATATCGGCGATATCGGGATTCCAGTCGTTGGCCTCGTCGCAGAGATAGTGGACGGGCGTGCCTCCGGACAAGCTCGTCATCGCAGTCCACAGGGGGTAGTCCGGTGCTGGGATCAGAACCTCGTCGCCGTTGTTGAGGAGGGCCTGCATGGTCATCGTGATCAGTTCGGAAACACCGTTGCCGAGGTAGATGTCGTCGACGTCGAGCTCGGGGAAGCCGGGAACCAGCTCGTAACGCGTCACGATTGCGCGCCGCGCCGACAGAATGCCCTTCGACTCCGAATAGCCCTGTGCATAGGGCAGGGCGGCGATCATGTCCCGCATGATCACATCGGGGGCGTCGAATCCGAACGGTGCCGGGTTGCCGATGTTGAGCTTGAGGATCCGGTGTCCTTCCGCCTCCAACCGGGCGGCATGCGCGTGTACCGGTCCACGGATTTCGTACAGGACGTTCTGGAGCTTCGACGACTGCTCCAGCTCGCGCTGCGGCTGACGGTGGCGGACGGGTTCTGGTGTGCTCACGAGTTACATGATTCCACCACTGTGCAAGTGCATTGTCGGGGACCGTGTCGCACGCCCCGTTGGCTATTGTCGAGCGATGACCCCCAGCGAGCAGATTGCAGCCCCGTACGGATCGTGGACTTCTCCGATCGGAGCAGCTGATCTGGCTGCAGGTGGGCACCCTGTCGAGGGTGGACGATACGTCGGTGACGAGATCTGGTGGGCTGAACTTCGTCCGACCGAGGGTGGTCGGACCTCGATCCGTCGATCCGGTCTCGACAACCAACCCGTCGACATCCTCCCCGCGCCGTGGAACGCGCGTACCAGGGTTCACGAGTACGGCGGTGGCGCCTGGACGGTCACCGAGTCCGGAAAACTGGTCTTCAGTGAATTCTCCGATCAACGGGTGTACATCCTCGAAGGAGTCACTCCACGGGCTCTGACGCCCGAACCGGCGTCGCCGGCCGCATTGCGATACGCAGACCTGCAGATCGTGAACGGCGAGGTGTGGGCGGTTCGGGAAGCGCACGCGGAGGACGGGGCGATCACTCGCGATATCTGCGCGATTCCGCTGGACGGTTCCGGCAACATCCGCTCGATCGTCGGCGGCTCGGACTTCCTCTCGTCACCGAGGCTTTCGCCGAGTGGAACCAAGATCGCCTGGATCGCATGGAACCATCCGCAAATGCCCTGGGACGGTACCGAACTGAGGGTAGCTCCACTCGTCGACGGCGTCGCTCAGGCGTATTCCGTGCTGATCGGCGGACTTGAAGAGTCCGTCCTGCAGCCGGAGTGGATCACCGACGACGAACTCTACGCAATCAGCGATCGCAGCGGCTGGTGGAACATCTATCGCGTCGGCGGCAAGATCAGCCCGATTTGCCCGGTGAACGCGGATTTCGGTGGCCCGCAGTGGCGCTTCGGTGGGCGCTGGTTCGTCGAACTCGGCAACGGGCACCTTCTCACCGCACGCACCGTCGGAACCGACACGCTGGCGGTACTCGACCCGGCGTCGGGGGAACTGCGCGACATCGCGACCCCGGGTGTCACCAGCATCGGCCTCATGCAGGTTCGCGGCGATCGGTTACTGCTCATCTCGGGAGGTGCGAAACTGGCGGGCGCGCTACGTGAACTGGACCTCGGTACCGGCGAACTCACCGAAATCCGTTCGTCGGTCGAAGAATTGCCCGAGTCTGCCTACCTTCCGGAAGCGCGAGCCGTCGTGGCTCACGGACACGGGCGAGAAGTTCACGCCGTTGCGTATCCGCCGCGCAGTCCGCGATACAAAGGGCTCGACGATGAACGACCGCCGTATGTCGCGTTTGTTCACGGTGGGCCGACGGCGCACGTCGCACCGGCCCTCAACCTCGTCTACGCCTTCTTCACCAGCCGCGGAATCGGCGTCGTCGACGTGAACTACGGCGGGTCGACCGGTTACGGACGTGAGTACCGTAATCGATTGCGTGGTCAGTGGGGTGTCGTCGACGTGCAGGACGTCGTCACCGCCGTCAACGGGTTGGCCGAGCAGGGGCTTGCCGATCCGGCCCGCCTTGCCATCGAAGGCGGATCCGCCGGTGGTTGGACCGTTCTGGCCGCACTGACGACGTCCGACGTGTTCGCTTGTGGTGCTTCCTATTTCGGCGTGGCCGAACTGGACCTGTTCGTGCAGGAAACTCACGATTTCGAATCGCGTTACGTCGACGGTTTGATCGGCCCGCTGCCGGAATCTGCCGACCTGTACGCGGAACGTGCTCCACTCAACAACGTCGACGGGTTGAACTGCCCGGTGTTGCTTCTCCAGGGTCTCGACGATCCGATCGTGCCACCCTCGCAGGCGGAGCGATTCCGGGATGCTCTGGTGGCCAAGGGCATTCCGCACGCGTACCTGGCCTACGAGGGTGAATTTCACGGATTCCGCAAGCAGTCGACCATCATCAGCTCACGCAACGCCGAGCTGTCCTTCTACGGGCAGGTGCTCGGATTCACTCCACCCGGCATTCCGACGCTCGAGCTGTGGAAGCCTGCGATCAGTAGCTGACGGCCCCGTGGCTGCGCGCGAAGGCCGCCAGGATCCGACTTGCCACCAGTGACGGGGTCGACAGGTCGGCCCACGTCCACCTCGCGACCTCCCACCCTGCGTCACGGAGTCGGTCTTCGCGGAGCTTCTCGTTCCAGAGCGCGTCCTCGGGGCTGCGACCGGCGGGCACCAGTCGGCCGTACTTGATGCGGCCGTCGAACTCTCCGATGGTGCGCTGCTCACGCCACAGGAAGTCGACGCGGCCGGCGAACCCTCGAGCGTCGTGGATGTCGACCTGGGGTTCGGGGAGCGGCAGGTGTTCGTGCAGGAACAATGCGAGGCTCCGTGATTCACCGACGCTTTCGATACGGGAGTCCATCGCGGTGAGCGCGTGGAGCGCATGTCGATGGCGCGGATGGTTCGGGCTGAGTGCCAGCGAGGCTGCAACCGCGTCCTTGGTCAACCTTGAACGGTGCAACGCTGAATTGCCCACGACGAGAGCCTGTTCGAAAGTGAGTGTCCTCGCGAGATCCGCAACTGTTCGTGCCGGAGTCGTGACGCGCAGCCCATCGACTTCGGTGATCTCGTTGTCCGCCAGCCATGTCGAGTGCACGTGACGTCGGGCGGACTTTCGGCCACCACCTCGCCGGTTCCGGGACAGGTGAACGACCTCGAGCGGAGTGTTCCAGAGTTCGAAACCGTGCAGAACCGCAGCCGAGACGTGGCTGACAGTGGCACCGGGTGAAGCGGCGCAGGCCACGGCCTCTGCCCGTAATCGATGTCGTCCGTATGCGTCGAGGCGGGACAGGTGGCCGCTGTCCACGTACGCACCACGATGGATTCTGGCCCAGGTTCCACTAGCGCAGGCCTGTCGGATCTCGGCATCGGTGCGACCGATCGACAGTTGGTCCGGCCTGCGGATGATATGTGTCTGTTCCCCCATGTCGATCGATCTTGCTGTGCCCGGCGCTGGAAAGGAAGCCGTGACCCCGGGGGTGTGGATAGCCGTGAGTGAACACCACTTGTCCACAGTTCGAACCGGTTTCGCGTCGCTGGAGAGGGTGTTCGGTATGGGGAAACGGTGGCAGGTTCCCGGTGTCGCGCTCTAGGAAACCCTTGCGTCCGGAGCGTTCGCGTGCCAGGCTGTTCAACTATGACTACAGGAAAGGCGGACACCGCCACCGTCTCGTGAGCGCCGCACCGATTCGCTCGTCGGCATCACATCGAGCGACATTGCCCGAGAACTTCAATCTCTTCGATGAAGACAGTCTGGCCCTGGAAAAGATCCGCGACGTGTGGCTGAAACGCGGATTGTGTACTCGTCCTGCTGATCGAAACACCGCAGAAGCCTCTGTCGCGCAACTGTATCGACGCTCCGGGCTCCCGAAACCGGAGTTCGTCTGGGTCCCGTCGCCGTCTGCTGGTTCGGACCTGATCGTCACCGAAGGACTGTCGACCAAGATGTCATTGGACGGCACCGGCCTCGACTGCGCTTCCGGGTACATCGCGAGCATGTTTGCGGCATCGCGCCGACGCATGGACGCGCGAATCGAATGTCGGAGAACTGGCTGGCAGATGGAACGCCGGCAGGGGGAGCGCTTGATCAGGGCGTCCATTTGGGAATCGTTGCACACCACGCTGTTCGACGGCGTCGCAGCTGCGATACGAACGATGTCGACCCCGGTGGCCGGGGAAGTGACCTGGTACGGGCAGCAGGACGCCCATCGAATCGCGTACTACGACACATGCCATCGATACGGTCTTGCGACCTTCCGCTCGGAAGACCGTGAACTTCTCGATGTGCAGACCGCACTGGCTGACTCGACCGGGTGGTGGTGGGCGTTCGACGACGTGTGCATCATGGCGGAACGACCCAGGGTCTTGCACTCGGAGCGGATACCGGGCAGTGCGCGGGGAGAACGCCGACTCCACCACTCTGATGCCCCGGCACTCGAATTCGCAGACGGAACAAGGGCGTTCGTTCTGCACGGAGCGATCGTTCCCGACTGGGTGGTGCTCGACCCGACCGCCGAACGCATCGCACACGAGCGCAATGTAGAGATCCGTCGATGTGCAATCGAGCGGATCGGGTGGGATTCCTACATCGAGCTGGCCGGCCTGACACTGGTCGACCAAACCGACGATCCCGGTAACGCCGGTTGCCTGCTGCAGCTCTACGCGTCGCCGGAGGGCTGGGGTCGAAGTGGACGGATTCTCCTCGCGGTCAACGGTTCTCTCGAACGCGACGGGCATCGGCGTCGATACGGCCTTCACGTACCCGGATGGTTTACCTCCGCGTTGGATGCCGCCGGATGGACTTACGGCATCACCGGTACCGACTATTCCCGTCTCGTTCGTCGAACCTGAATCCCGAACCCTCTACCCTCAATCCTCAAACCCTGGGTGATACTTATGAACTCGAACATGACCTTGTCCGCTCTCACCACCCTCACCGGCCTCGATGTCTTCGACTACCTGGACCAGGAAGTGTCCATTCCTGTGATCGACGGACTCCAGGCGCAAGGCGATCTCATCGTGATCCCGTTTTCGCTGCTCGCAAATATCGTGGCGCCTCTGCCATGGACACGCTCTGTGAGAGTGCCGCTCTCCGGCGTGGAACTGCTGCGAAGTGCGGCGGGAGGGAACCCCCACAGTCTGGTTGCAGACGAAGGGGAGTGCACGTGGTCGACGCCGGTGAAAGATGCTCGGGGCCTTGCACTCGGCGTGCTCGACACCCGGGTGACCGCGTACCTCATCCACCCGGAGCACGGCGCGACCGGTATCGCTCCGGGGCGATACGTCATCGGCCGGCAGCAGGAAAGGGGCGTCGGGCGTGCGCGCGGTGCGGTGATGCTTGTCGCCGACTGACACGCCGGCCTCGAGTTGGCGGGGAGTGGGCACCACTTGCATAGGGCGAGCACCGGTTTCCGTGTGCTGGACGGTGTGTTGGGTCGAGGGAAAGGGTGCTCGGTCGGCAAAGGCTCCCGCACAAACACGAATGCCCTCACCATGACGGTGAGGGCATTCGCGTGTGGTGCGCTTACTTCTTGCGGCCAGGAGCCTTCGCGCCGGCCTTGAATCCGAGTCCGCCTGCCTTGGGGGCGGGCGGCGCGGCAGCAGGCGCCGGAGCTTCCGCGGGTGCGGACGCCTCAGCAGGCGCTTCAGCGGGTTCTGCCTTCACAGGTTCGGCCTCGGGAGCCGGGGCCTCAGCAGCCGGCGCCGGGGCCGCAGCGGGAGCTGCCTTCCGAGCGCCGGGAGCCTTTGCGCCCGACTTGAATCCGAGTCCGCCGGCCTTGGCAGCAGGCGGAGCCTTCGGGGCTTCCGCCTCGGCGGCCGGAGCCTCTGCCGGAGCAGCAGCAGGTGCTTCAGAAGCCGGAGCAGCCTTTGCACCAGGAGCCTTGGCCCCACCCTTCATCTGCAGTCCCTTGCCGCCGGGTGCCTTGGCGCCGGACGCCAGGCCCAGACCCTTCGGCTTGGCGACGGGTGCAGCAGCTTCGGGTGCACCAGCCTGAGCAGCCTCAGCTGCCGGAGCAGCAGCAGGTGCTTCAGAAGCAGGAGCAGCCTTTGCTCCGGGTGCCTTGGCGGCGCCCTTCATCTGCAGTCCCTTGCCGCCGGGAGCCTTGGCTCCGCCCGCAAGACCGAGACCCTTGGGCTTTGCCACAGGTGTGGCCGGTGCAGCAGCTTCGGCGGCGGGAGCTTCCGCGCTTGCGGCGGGAGCCGCCTTCTTGGCGCCGGGAGCCTTTGCCCCGCCGGCCATTCCGAGGCCCTTGCCTGGTGCCTTGGCTCCGGGAGCTTTTGCGCCTGGTGCTTTGGCGAGGCCCTTCATGGCCAGACCCTTGCCTGCCGGTGCAGCCTTGGCTTCCGGAGTCGCGGCGGCTTCCTCGACTTCGGCGACCCGATCCTGCTCGACGGTCTCAGCCTTTGCCTCAGCAGCGACCGGGGCCTTCTCACGCGGGATCACCTTGATGTTCTCGCCGAGCTGGGCGGGATCGAGGCGGGTGACGGAGTTCAGCATCAGCTGCGCGACGTCGACGACCTCGACGCCTTCGCCCTGGCCTTGCTCCTGGCGGGCAGTGACGCCGTCGGTGAGCATGACGCGGCAGAACGGGCAACCCGTGGCGATCTTCTTGGGGTTGGTGGAGAGCGCTTCGTCGACGCGGTCGACGTTGATGCGCTTGCCGATGTTCTCTTCCATCCACATGCGAGCACCACCGGCACCACAGCACATGGAACGTTCGCCGTGACGCGGCATTTCGACGAGCTTGGAGCCTGAGGCTTCCATGAGTTCACGGGGAGCGTCGTAAACCTTGTTGTGGCGTCCGAGGAAGCACGGGTCGTGGTAGGTGACGTCTTCGCTCACGGACGCAACCGGGATCAGCTTCTTCTGGCGCACCAGACGGTTGAGCAGCTGAGTGTGGTGCACGACCTCGTAGTCGCCGCCCACCTCCGGGTACTCGTTGCCGAGGGCGTTGAAGCAGTGCGCACAGGTGACGACGATCTTGCGCTTCTTCTGCTCGATACCGTCGAAGACCGAATTGAGCATCTCGATGTTCTGCATCGCGAGCTGCTGGAACAAGAACTCGTTGCCGGCACGACGTGCGGAGTCGCCGGTGCAGGTTTCGTCGGCGCCCAGGACCATGAACTTCACTCCCGCGGTGGCGAGGAGTTCGGCGACAGCCTTGGTGGTCTTCTTGGCACGGTCTTCGTAGGCGCCGGCGCAGCCGACCCAGAAGAGGTACTCGTAGTCCTCGAAGCTGTCGGCGTCCTTGCCGAAGACAGGGATCTCGAAGTCCATCTCGTTGATCCAGTTGAGACGGTCCTTGGAGTTCTGACCCCAGGGGTTGCCCTTGTTCTCGAGGTTCTTGAACAGGCCGGCGAGCTCGGAGGGGAACTCCGATTCGATCAGGACCTGGTAGCGACGCATGTCGATGATGTGGTCGACGTGTTCGATGTCGACGGGGCACTGTTCGACGCAGGCACCGCAGTTGGTGCAGCTCCACAAGGTTTCGGCGTCGATGACCGGGGCCATCTCACCTTCGACGGTTTCACCGACGAGCTTGCGGTCGGCCTCGAGACGTGCGGCCTCGGGGATGGCTGCGAGTGCGGCTTCCTTGACATTGCCTTCGCTGTCGACGAGACCGATCTCGTCGCCGCCCATGTCCTTGCGTCCACCAGCGAGCAGGTACGGGGCCTTGGCGTAGCCGTGGTCACGCAGCGACATGATGAGCAGCTTGGGCGAGAGCGGCTTTCCGGTGTTCCAAGCAGGGCACTGGGACTGGCAACGCCCGCACTCGGTGCAGGTGGTGAAGTCCAGCCAGCCCTTCCAGGAGAAGTCTTCGATGTTTCCGGCGCCGAGAGTGTCGGTGTCGGGGTCGACGTTCTCCATCGTCAGGACTTTGCCCTTGGACATCATGGGCTTTGCTGCGCCGAGCGCGACGGTGCCGTCGTCTTCACGCTTGAAGTAGATGTTGAAGAACGCCGAGAAGCGGTGCCACGCGACGCCCCAGGTGATGTTGCGGCCCACGATCGCGAGCCAGATCATGCCGGTCATCAGCTTCACGAATGCGAACACCGAGATCATGACGGGGCTGGCGGGAAGCAGTTTCGCGACCTGCATGGTGAAGAAGTCGGTCCACGGGTTGGCGTGACCGTAGGTCGCGATCTTGCCTGCCTTGACCATGATCATGCCCAGGCCCTCGAGCAGGACGATGCCTTCGATGACGTAGGCAGCCTTGAAGTTGGAGCCGCCGAAACGGGACAGGCGCGCGGGCAGACGCGGGTGGTTGAGCTGACGGATCACGATCAGCGTGGTGATACCGATGACGGTGCCCAGGCCGAGGATCTCGTCCCACAGGTGCCACGCCCACGTATTACCGAAGATGGGCCAGTGGAACTCGGGGTTGAACGTCTGGCCGTAGGCCTCGAACCACAGCAGGAACCCACCGAGGAAGCCGACCATGACGAGCCAGTGGGCCCAGCCGACGCTGCGGAACTTGTTCATGCGCGTGTGCGCGATGAACTCGATGATCATCTGCTTGAAGCGAGGGAAGAACGGGCGCCATCGATCGGGTGCCGACTGGCCGATGCGCACGGTGTTGAACATCCTCAGCGCGCCTGAGAGGAAGATGTACCAACACACCAAGCTCAGCAGAGCACCAATCGTGCCCAACGTAATCGTCAGGGCATTCATGTCGCGGCCTTTCGTTTCAGGGCGACGCGTCGGCCACCTCGGGACAGCCCACTGATACTAACCTGCGTTATGTTACCCGCCAGTAACTAGCATTACCAGCCTGTGGGTACCGGCTGGTAACCGCTCGTGGCCTGGAGAGATCGATCTTCTGCGTCGGACGGGCTGGGCCAGACGCAGACATGTCTGGTCGTCACGTTAGGCGGTGCCCGTCAGGTGTCCATCTGTCAGGCAGCCCTAAGTCGGGTTCCGAGCAGGTGAGAACAACCGACCGGCTGTTATCGTTACGCCCGTCACGCACAGGGGAAACGGGTGGTGTGAGTCATCGACTGACGCCCGCCCGATCCCGGGGAGGATCAAAAATGTTCATTCGAAAAGCTGCGGCCGTCGCAGCGATGACCATTGCCGCTACGGGCATCGCTGCAGGTACTTCTTACGCAGCTCCGGAGACGTCACCCGACGTTTCGTACACCGCCGAGGTCGCCGACCAGGCCGTTGTCACCACCATCGACGCCGGAGCATTCCGGGTCTCGGGCGACGGAACTCACGTCGACTTGCAGAACAGCCAGGGCGCAACTCTCGTGAGTCTTCCGCTCGCGTTCAACCTCGGCGACGTTCAGTTCCCGTTCGACGAGACCGTCAGTGAGGACGGCAAGACCCTCACCCTCAAGCCGAACCTGGACCCGGCCAGCTCCAAGCCAAAGCCGGTCGCTGCCGAGTTCACCCCGGTTGCTTCGCCTGACGAGGATCAGAAGGCAATCGAGAAGTTCCAGTCACAGCTCGGGCTTGCCACGCAGATCGGTAGCCTCACCGGCACGATCGTCGGGGCGGTCATCGGTTGCATCGTGGGTCTGCCCGGCCTGGTCGTCGGCTGCCTGCCCGGCATGGTCACAGGGGCCGGTATCGGTGGAGTCGCCGGTACCATCCTCGCCGGCGGCGGAACCGCCGTCGTCGCGGGCTTGGACCTGATCAAGGTTCTGAACGCTCCGGCTGGAACAACTCTCTTCCAGTAGAGCGTCACGAATGCCGAAACGGGCGCCACACCTTCAGAAGGTGTGGCGCCCGTTTTGCTGTCTCGAGGAATGCGTGTGATCAGTAGTCGCGAACCTTCAGGCCTGGGTTGGCGGCGAGGATGTCGTTGATCGGCGTCGCGTACTGGGTCGGGGCTTCTTGCCCGAACAGTGTCTCTGCCTGAGCGATCTCGCACAGGGGAGAGGTGGCGACGTTGGACGCACTCGTGATGCCCACTGCCAACGTTCCGGAGACGATCGGGCCACCGCTGTCACCCTGCAGGACGCAGATGTTGGTGGTGAAGCCGTTGTCGAGGGTGTGATCCAAAACCTTTGCGACGCGGTTGACGCCGGTGACGACGCCGCAGCTGAAGCCTGTGGTCGATCCTGCCTTGCAGACCGGGGCGCCCACGACAGGATCGGCGGTACCGGTGATGTTGACCGAGCGGTTGAACGGGACCCGCACGCTGTTGTTCTCGAAGCGGTACTTCGCGTTGTCGTCGATGTTGATGATCGAGTAGTCGCGCCCGTCGAAGCTGCTCTTGGCGAAGTACCCGACGCGGGGCCCGGTCTGGTTGTTCACCATCGGGAAGACCTGGCTGGAGTTCGAGGTGCCGGCAGCGGCACGGTTGGGATCGCAGTGACCGGCGCTGATGTTGACTGTGCGTCCTGAACCGTCGGTGCCGTTGAAGCCGAACGAACAACGCAGTCCTGTGTTACCGGAGGTTGCGCCGAAGGCGTCTCCGCCCAGTGCAGCGTCGCCGGTTGCGGATCCGGTTGCGGGGATGAGGTCCGCGACGATCGGGGGAACCAGTAGCGGAGCAGCGGTATGGACGACGGTCCGCTTCAGGAATTCAGGCAATTCGATGCCGGCGGCAGGATCGGCCGTGAGGGCGACTCCGTTGCCGACGACGTCGACGGCGATGCCACGCACGAGGTCTGCGACCTCGGCAGGCTGCGAATCGAGCCAGGTGTTGAGTGCCGAGAGTTGACCTTGCAGAGCCTGCTCGCTCTGCGCGACGTCCTTGACCTCGAAACCGGCCTTCTCGGCGGCCTCGCGGGCAGCATCCTTGTCGCGACCGTCAGCGAGAGCGACGATGCCCTTGCCGAGGTCGTCGAGCCACACTCCGGCAAAAGAGTCGGGAAACTGGACGCGCGCGATGGCGGCGAACTCCGCGAGCTTCTGCGCGAGTTCGGAACGCGAGACGAACTGGTCGGGCGTCAGCGCCAAGTCGTGCTGTAGGGCTTCGGCGAGTTCCACGGGCAGATGGGCTGCCTGATCGGATACCCCGGATTCGTTCGGTTCTGCGTTCGCGACCGCGGTAATCGGTCCGAGGAGCAGCAGCGCGGCCGAACCGAACACTGCGGCGCGACGTGCGATGGAGCTTCGCATGTGGGCCTTTCCACTTCGTTGACCGCGTACCACCCCCCTGGGAGCACACGGATACGGCTCACGGACTTGTGGTGAGCCGATCACAGTCGACCATGACTATATGGGTTCGAACGCGCTATTCCCACCCGTTACATGAGCAGACAGCGCTGACCCCGACCGACAACAGCACTGTGCCCGCCAATCGCGAAACGGATCGGCGGGCACAGTGCGTGAATCAGTGGTTGGTCAACCTGCAGTGCGGACGCGGATTCCGGCACCGACACCGCCACCGGAAGCGCGATCTGCCGCGTCGAGGATGTCTCCGACCGGAATACCCAGATTCGAGGTTCCACCGGAGGTCGCCAGTACCAGGTTCGCTTCGTTGCAACTGGGTGCTCCGCTGCTGTTGGAGCCGCTGGTGATGCCCAGAGCCAAGGTTCCGGAGACGATGGCGCCGCCACTGTCCCCGGCGAGGGTGCACGCGGTGCCGGCGAATCCGCGAACGGTTCGTGAATCACCGTCCGCCATGACCAGTTGAGTTTCGACGCGATCGGCTGCCACGACACCACAGGTGAAGGACGACGTCTGGCCGGACTTGCAGATGGGAGCGCCGATCACGGGACGTGCTGTTCCCGTGATCGCGAGGGTGGTCCCGTTGGCACCGCGGACGGCAGCACGGTCGAGGCCCGCGTCGATGCCGGACTGGTCGAACTTGATGACCGAGTAATCGAGATCGCCGGCGTTGTTGCCGACGGAAGACTGTGAGAATGCTCCGATCAACTGACTGTCGTCGACGTTCGCGTGATTCGGCAGGTAGACGGGCGACTTCGAACCCTCGGCCGGATTGCAGTGTCCGGCACTGATATTGAGAGCATTGTTCTGATCGTCGACGGCGTTGAACCCGAACGAGCAGACCGAGATGTTCTCGGTCGGTGTCTCGCGAATGGGGCCTGTCGACGTGATGTAGGTGTCGCCGCCGAGTGCTCCGGGATCAACCGATCCGCCACCGTCCGGGCTGAGAACGATCTTGGTGTTCTCGAGCAGGGTCGGAAGATTGAGCGCCTGCCCGACGGGGCTGTTCGCGACGTCGATGACGACCTGGTTGTTCAGGACGTCGATAGTCGCCGAATTGACTGCGCGTGAGATTTCCTTGGGCAGCCCGGCAATCCATCCGTTGACGTCGGCCAGCGTCTTCTCGAGGGTGTCGGCGGAGACGGGGGCGACGTGCGTGCGGTAACCGTCGTCGGCCGCGATGCGTGCAGCTTCGGTGGTGGTGACGGCTACGACGGGTTGACCGTCGAGTCCCATCCACGAGCCGGCGTAGTCGCCAGGGCGCTCGGACTTGAATTCCTGGGCGTATGCACCGAGTTCCTGAGCTTTGGCAGCGCGGTCCAGATACTCCTGTGGGGAGATCTTCAGATCGCGTGTGATCGCCTCGATCAGCTCAGCCGGAAGCTGATCTGCCCCGAGCTGTTCGACATGCGTGTCGGAGGCGGGCTCTGCCGATGCCGTCGTGGTGAATGGAGCTGCGAGCAGTAGTGCCGAGGCGCCGACCACAGCGGTGCGGATCGCCAACGAGTTACGCATGAAATCCCTTCAAGTCCCCGGCACCGAGCCGGTAGGTACCGCACCCACCATAGGGGAAAAGTTTCGACGAGGAATATGTGCCTGTTGTCGGCAAGTCGAGTTATTCTGTCTAACTTGGCATTCCGGGTCTCGGGGCCAATGGCATGACGGGCATGTCGGGATTCGGAACCACCGGATCGGTTGTGTCGGTCGGGTTGGACGGCTGCGTCGGCGTTGTCTGTGTATCAGTGGGGGCGGTCACGGCGGGAGTGTCCGGGGTATCCGGATCGACCGGATCCAGCGGTCCGACGACCGGCGGCAGGTTCTCGATCCGAAGGGGATCGATCTGGATGGTGATCGGCGATCCCTGTTGCGCGGGGACGTTCGCCGTAGTGGATTTCTCTGTACCGGTGCCCGGACTCACCGGAATGGGCTGGGATTCGGATGAGGTCGATTCCGCTTCGGATGCCCACGACTGCGCCGTCGGCTGCGCGCCGAGAGCGGGTACTTCCGGTGGGGGTGAGGTCGCTGATTGCGTGCCTGTCCCGGATGAACTCGTCGGGGTGGCAGCTGTGTCCGTCCCGGGGGACAGGGAAGATTGTGCGTCGAGAATCCTGGGTGCTGAAATGGTCGGAGTGTGTCCGATGATGACCGCTGCCGCGCAACCCGACACCGTCAGAAAGACTGCGGCGGCTGCTGCGGCGATGATCGGTCGGCGCTCCGACCGCCACTGGCGATTCAGCCAACCGTCGATGCTCGGTTCTTTCGTGACCGGTGCCTCCACGCCGGATTCCGGCTCCGGTTCGATCAGAACGAACGGCGGAAACTCTTCGGGGGTGTCCTCTGGCTCGGCAAAATCGGTTGGCTGGGGTTCGGGACAGGTAGAGGTGATCGAGAAGGGTGCGGCCAACGCTGCGGCTCCGCGAGCAGCACGGTCGTCGGCGTCCGGATCCGCGAGCCAAGCCGCAGAGGCTTCATCTTCTGAAATCAGTTCGACGCCGTCGAGATTCATGCTGTCGAGTGCGCCGCGCAGTACGTCGACGGAATCGCTCGACCAACCTGCGGGGATCACCGCAGAGATGTTCAGGTTCTGATCGGTGAGTGTTCGGACTTCCTTGACCAGGCAATACATTGCTGTCGCTACCAGTTCCTCCCCTCGCGTCATGTGCTCGGAGAAGTTGTCGGTATCGTCGGTGCCGACCCTGTCGAGGAACCCGCGCAACCCGGTGGACCCCGCCGCGGTTCCGCCTAGCTGCACGGTGCCGTCGGGGGCGTGGTGCAGAACCGATTCGCGTTCGAGGGTCACCAGCTCCGAGTCAGGTCTCGCGATCGCAGCAATGCTTCGTTTGTTGCCGACGGCGAGTCCGACTCCCCACTTCATAGCGATCCCCGTTTCACAGTTACCGAACTTTGCTCGGCAGGCATGTCCTGATTCCTGTGAAAGCTATCACTTAAACGGATATACGCAACCCTCTGGACAATATGCAGCTAACTACTTGTTCGGCGGTGTCATGCTGCGAAGGATGGTGAGCAGTTCCGAACGAGACTGCGCCCCGACGCGCCGCTTGATGCGTGCGACATGGTGCTCGACGGTTTTAGCGGAGATGTAGAGGCGTTCGCCGATTTCCCGATACGTCAGTCCGACGACGACGAGTTCGGCAACTTCTTGTTCGCGCTCGGTCAACACCGACGGTGGCGCCGCACTTGTGGCGGTATCGGTTGCACTTGTCTCGGCCGTCGACGTTGTGCGTAGCGAGCGCGCAACGTGGAGCAGTGCCGTGGCCGATTTGGTGTCCGGGGTGCGCAGCGCTGCTTCGCCGGCGAGGCGAGCGGCGTCCCACGGGAGTCCGATCCGACTGAGCGTTCGTGCGGCGGCTTCGACACCGTCTGCGTCGACGTTGCCTTGCATCAGTAGGAGCCACTGGCGTCCGGCGATCGCCAAACCGGCTGCGTAAGTGTGAGTTTTGGCTGATTCGGCGAGTGTATGGGCGTGTGGGAGGAGATCGGCCGGCGACTGCGAGAGGATCGACGCCTGGACGCCGTACCAATGCAGCGGCGACGACCACAGCGGCGGCTCGCCGAGCGCGCGGAGGAGTGAGCGCGCGTCGTCGACGAGATGCTCGACCTGCTCGGTCTCCTCGAGCCGTACTGCCGCAAGCCACAGTTCGCCGATGGGAAGCAGATTGAACAGATCAACGCTGCAGGACGAGAGGGTGCCTGCCGCGCCCGACCAAGCTCGACGCAGCTGGGCGAGATCGCCGGAACGCCGAGCGAGACCCACGATCAGAGCATGCAGAAACAGTGCGTCACGCTCACGGAGGGGGCCGCGGACTACCTCCTGCGGTAGGTCTTCGAGAATCGTGTCCTGCCCGCGGACCATCGCGATCCAGGCGCCGAGAAGGTGAAGTCGCGCCCACGTGTGGCTGCTTGCGTCGTCGGCGGCGATCGCGGACGTGACGACAGCGGCGGCCCGTTCATGGGCGCCGTTGTGCAGGAGTGCGAGAGCTACCAGCGCCGGGGCGGAATCAGGCTGGAATTCAGATGTGTCGGCTCCGCCGGGGAGCGAGAGTGCGCGCGACATCGTGTTGAGCGCACTCGGTGCGCTCCCGGTGACCGATTGCATCAGTCCGTTGGCCAGTGTGGTAGCGCCGACCGTCGAGCTCGACGGTGATCCGGTGTGTCCGGTGAGCGCCGCGTTCGCGTCATCGACCTTGCCGATGCCGAGGAAAGTGATTGCGGCGAAGGGGGATTCGTTTCCGGTGCGCCCTGGCCCCAGCCAGGTGTAGAGATCTGCAGCGGCGCCGAGTTGGCCGCATGCTGCGGACGAAGCTGCGCGGATTCGCACCGCCGCAGCCAATCTCGCGTCGTCGAGATCGGGTGCGGCGATGACGGAATCGGCCAGACGGCAGGCAGTGTCGAGGTCACCACTGCGAGCCGAGACCTGGGCGTACAGCAGCGTGTCGGCCACGCCGAGAGGCTCGATCGAATTCACGCGGCGAAAGAGATCTGCCGCGACCGCCGGCGTGCTCGCCTCGACGGCGTCTCGTAGTACACCCGTGAGATCGCGGTGGCGGATTCCGGAGTCGAAAAGTCTTCGTGCTGTGTCGATATCGAGGGTTCTCGTGTGTGCGCGTGATGCGACGATTCTGATCAGCTCGCTGCGGATACGCCCGGTGCTCGTCGACTCGGCGAGCACGCTCGCGACGAGTGGTGATCGCGAACCGAACAGTCCGGTCGCCAGTGCCCGGTCGAATGCAGCTGTGAGGCTGAACTTCTCCTGTCCCAGATCGAGCTCGAAGGCGTCGATGTCCGGGACGGCGAGTGAAACTTCGAGGATCTCGCGCTCGATCGGATGCAGAGCGGTGACCTGGTGGAGGATGTGTGTGCGTATGGCGTTCGGCATTTCCAGGCGGCCTGCCGAGGCGGCGGCGAAGTACGCTTCGATCGCCCCGAAGGAACCACCGGACAGATGCTCGAGCGCCACCACGGCGCGGTCGTCGAGCGGGACTCTTCGCTCGGCCGCGATCTTCCGAATATCGTTTCGGTTCAACGGGTTCAGATGCAACACGGTGCCGAAACTCGAGATGTTCGAGTAGATCGGTGCGAGTGGTGGATCGATCCGATCGGAGGCTACGACAACTCCGAGGTCGTCACGTTGGACAAGCTCTTTCAGGGCACGGATTTCATCGGAGGTCAGAGCTTGCGCGTCCGCGATCACCACAATCGCGTCGGCGGGGACGTCATGCGTGACTGCGGTGACCACGGGCTTGTCACCCGATTCGATTCGCTTCCGTACAACCCTCGTCACTTGGGGCCGAGCGCTGGCATCGGTCCCGGTGACGAATAGGCGCAGTGGCGATGCAGTCAGGTCGACGTCGCGCAAAAGTCCTGCGATGAACGACGATTCGGTGCAGTTGTCACGGTTCATCGAAAGACCGCCGGTCAGCGGATCGGTGCGGTGACGCCGCCGACGACACCACCGACCACGTTTCCGACACCACCGACGACGTTACCGAGACCTCCGACCACGCCGCCGACTCCGTTGCCGACACCGTCGACCAGACCGCCGACTCCGTTTCCGATGCCGGTCGCAGCGTCACCGACACCGGTCCCGACGCCGGCTCCAGGCGCGGGTGCGGGTGCTGGTGCCGGGGCGGGAGCAGGTGCGGGCGCCGGGGCGCCGGGTGCGGCAGGTGCAGGCGCCGACGGAGCGGTCTCGCCCGGTGCGGGCGAGGATCCCGCCGGTGCGCCGGCAACCGGAACTGCCCCCGGCGCCGTCGTAGAGCCGCCTGCGGCAGCAGGAGAACCGGGCTGATTGCTTCGAGTGCCGTTGTTCGCAGTCGTGGATCCGGTGCCTGCCGCTTCCGCTGCCGTGGTGCTGCCGGGAGTAGAGCCCGCGGTGGTCGATGCGGTCGAGGAGGTGGACTCGCTGGTGGTGTTCGCCGAACTGGACGGAACGTTGATCTTGTCCATGGCAGTTCCGATTCCGAGCCCGCCTGCGGCGAGCACGATGAATGCTCCCACCACTGCAGCAACTACGCCGACCCTCGACGAGCGTCGAGTCGCCGTGTTCTCTTCTTCGGTCGGCTCGGCAAGCAACGGAGTGGAGAAGGCGGGAACCGGTGCGGGCTTGCGAGACGGCTCGGCGGGAATCACTGCAGTGGCAGCGGCCGGCACTTGCGAGTCTCTGGCGTCGAGTGCGAGGGCCGCGGCGCCGGACGCCGCGCACGACGCTGGATCGGCGTCGGCGATCACCGGGACACGAAGCTCCGCGGACAGTAGTTCGGCGACAAGGGGAATGGACGAGCTTCCGCCGGCCAGGACAACCTGATTGACGTCACTGGACTCGACGCCGGCAGATCGCAGGCTTTCGCGAACCAATGCCACCGATTCGGTGAGGGCGGGCCGGATCAGATCTTCGAGTTCGGAACGAACGAGTCGAACGTCGCTGACGGCACCGGGAAGCGCCACGCGGGCAACGGTTTCCGTCTCGGTGGAAAGTTCCTCCTTGGCTGCGCGGGCATGCTCGCGCAGAGTTTCCAGCGCTGCAATCGTCTCGGGTGCAAAGGGATCAAGGGTTGCGAACTGGTCGGAAACCGCATCGAGCAGGTGAACGGTGACGAGGTGATCGAATTCGTCGCCGCCGATGTCCTCGCTGCGCAGCGGCTTACCGAAGATCTCGCTTCGTCCGTCGGTCGTGGACATCATCGTGACGTCGAGCGAGCGAGCACCGAGGTCGTAGACGACGGTCAGACCGTCGCTGACGACAGTTCCGGAAGCGGCGAGCCACGCCATGACGGCTGCGGGTTCGGCGACGAGAGTCGCCCCGTGAATTCCGACGTGGTCCAGAGCGGACTCCATGGTGCGTGCCGTGTGGCGGTTCCACCCCACCGGGTGAGCCAGGACGACAGTTGGCCCTTCGTTACCGCCTGCCTGGTCTACCAGTGCGCCGACCGCTGTCGCCGCGAGAGCCTCGCCGCGGTACTCGGTACCGTCGGCCGCAAGTATCGGAATCGGGTCTCCGACGCGCTCGACAAATCCGGTGATGACGGATCCGTCGTCCAATTGCAGCGCACTGGGTAAGCGGACCTGTTGCGTTTCACCGGTCGAGCCGTCGGTGACAGCTACGAGAGTGGCCGAACCGATGCTGATGCCGAGCCCTGCCGCCATGAACGAACTCCCCTGGTCGTGGGCGACAGAAGGACTGTCGCGGTTGTCTGCGATGTCGGTTTCAGGACCTAGATCGTTACCGGATCGGAGGCGTCGCGACGAAGTAGGGGACCGATCCCCTAATCGGGGCAAATCCCCTATTCCGACCGGGCGTAGCCCAATGGGGGGCTTCCCCACCTGTCCCTGGAGAAGAGGGGGGTGCTCCCCGTTGGCCCCAGTCGCAAAAGTTCTTAGCGTTGATTCCACTCGCTACCTCTGGCAGCGCACCAGTTTCCGGACCACCGGCAACTACCCACCGGCAACAACCCGGTCAACGAACTTCAGGAGAACCCGCCATGGCAACGAACGCCGTACTCGAATTCATCCTCGGGCTACTTCGTGACGACGAGGCAGCTGCCAACTACTGCGCCAACCCGACCGCGGCACTCGATGCTGCCGGTCTGTGCGACGTCAGCCCCGCCGACATCGTCGCGGTCGCTCCGCTGGTGGCCGAGTCCGGACTCTTTGCCGGTGGTGGCGCCGACCTGTCCGCGATCGTCAACGCCGGTGCGTCCGCTGCCGGTGCAATCGGCGGTGGTCTCGGACTCGGCGGTGGTCTCGGTGGTGGACTCACCGGTGGTCTCGGTGGTGGCCTCGGCGGCAGCCTGGGTCTCGGCGCCGGTGCAGGAATCGGAGTCGGAGGCGCCCTCGGCGGCCAGTTCGACCTGGTCGGCGACTTCGCAGCAGCCCTCAGCGCTGCGCTTGCCATCGGTGGCGAGATCAGTGCCGAACTCGGCGCAGCCTTCGGCGCTGTGATCGAAGCCGGTCTCGGTTTGGGCGGCGCACTCGATCTCGAAGGAGCTCTCGATCTGGGCGCACAGCTCAGCGCGGCTCTGGGCGGCGCCCTCGGTGTGACCGGCGGCCTGACTGCGGAGCTGGGAGCAGCCCTCGACGCCGCGATCGGCGCAGTCGGCGGACTCGACCTGACGGCAGGGCTCAGCGGAGCTCTCGCACCCGTATTCGCCATCGGTGGTGACCTCGGAGCCGATCTCGGCCTGGCTCTCGGTGGACTCCTCGGCGGCGCAGCAGACCTCAGCGGTCTCCTTGACATCGGCGGCGAACTGGGCACGAGCCTGACCGGCGCACTGGAATCCGCTCTTGCACTCGGCGGCGGCCTGGATCTTGCCGGCGCTCTGACAGGCGACCTCAGCACGGCATTGTCCGGCGCGCTCTCGGGCGTCCTGGGAGCCGGCGGCACGATCGGCGCCGATCTGGGTGCATCGCTCGGCGGCGTCCTCGGCGCGATCACGGATGTCAGCGTTCTCACCGATATCGCGGGCGGCCTCGATCTCGGTGCTGCCCTGAGTGGCGCCCTCGGCGGAGCACTCGGCGTCGGCGGCGGTCTGGAAACTGCATTGGGCGGCGCACTCGACGCAGCACTGGGTCTCGGCGGCGGACTCGACCTCGACGCCGTACTCGGCGGCGGAGCAGACCTCGGCGCGCAGCTCAGCGCGGCACTCTCCGGCGCCCTCGGTGCCGGGGGAACGGTCGGAGCCGACCTGGGTGGCGCACTCGGTGGACTGCTCGGGGGAGCACTCGACCTCGAAGGCGGTCTCGGCGCAGACCTCGCGGCAGCTCTGGCCGGAGGCGCGAATCTGTCGACGGCCCTCGAGGGTGTTCTCGGTTCGGCACTCGGCGTCGATGCCGGGCTCGCGGGCGGTCTCGGCGGCGCTCTCGACGCAGCGCTGGGCGCAGGCGGACTTACCGGAATCGACCTCGGTGGTGCACTCGGTCTGGGCGGTGAAGCAGGCTTGGCAGCCGGTGTCGCTGCGGCTCTCGACACCGCCCTCGCAGGTGCAGGCGGCTTGGGTGCTGTCGGTTCCGTGGGCACGGACCTGACCGGCGCGCTGGACGGTGCGCTGGGCGCGGGCCTCGGGCTGGGGGGCTCTCTCGACAGCGTTCTCGGTGCCGAAGGTGCACTCGGTGGAGCGCTGGACACGGCACTGAACCTCGGCGGAATCGACACCGGTTCGATCGGTGCCGACTTGCCCTCCGTCGACCTCGGCGCTGTGAACCTCGGCCCGATCTCCGCTGAACTGCCTTCCGTCGACCTCGGAAGCATCGCGGCAGAAGGCCTGAACCTCGGCGGTGTGACCGGCGACCTCGGAGCAACTGTGGGCGGCGCGCTGGACGCAACAGCAGGTCTCGACGCAACAGCAGGTCTCGACGCGGCCACGAACGCTGCGGCTGGTTTGGGTGGGTCGCTCGGCGGCGCACTGAACGGCGTCACCGATCTCGGTGGATCGCTCGGCGGGGCTGTCGGAGCAGTCACCGACGTGACGGGTTCGATCGGTGCCGACGCAGCCGCAGCTGCCGGTGGCACAGTCGACGGCGGCGGTACCGTTGGCGGCGGCGGTACCGTTGGCGGCGGCGGAGTCGCTGACCTGGGCGGATCCCTCGGTGGAGCAGTGAGCGGAGTGTCGGACCTGACGAGTTCGTTGACCGGTGCGCTGAACCCGTGGTCGTCGATCGATGCGACCGATGCTTTCGGTTCGGGTTCCACTTCGGGTCTGAGCGCCGATACCGAACACTCGCTCTTCGCCGAGGATTCGGTTGCAGCGCCGGTCGATCACATCGACCCGGTTGCGGTTGTCGATCACCTGCATCCCTGATCTGCTGACGCAGGAACTGAAATCGGTCAAAATGACCTGATGTAACAAATCCGGCCCTGCGTGCGCTATGCGTTCGCAGGGCCGGATATTCGAGTCGGGAAGAATTGCGGGTCAACGTAGCTCATGAGTGATTCAGCGAGTCAGGTAAGCAGCCGGAAGGCGCGCGTCGCGTCGTCGACGGCGTCGTTGCTCGAACGAACAGCCGTCGTGGCGAAGGATTTCGGGCGCACGGATCTGGTGCGCCGACTCGAGAACGCTCAGGTGAGAGTCAACGACCCGCGTATTCGCATCGTGGTGGTCGGACCCCTCAAGCAGGGCAAGAGCCAGTTCGTCAATTCTCTGCTCGGCATCGACGTGTGCTCGGTCGGTGACGACGAGACCACGGCCGTGGCGACGGTAGTCCAGTACGCGGAGACCGCGGTCGCCGAACTGATTCTCGCCGATCCGGGTGCGGCGCCCATTCGGGTGCCCCTCCCGCTCGAGGAACTGATGGGGATCACCCCGGCCACGCCTCGCGCCGAAGGGCGTGAGGTTCTGCGTGTGGAAGTGGGTGTTCCCAGTCCGCTGTTGGCCGACGGTTTGGTTCTGATCGACACCCCTGGTGTCGGCGGTCATGGAAATCCTCATGCTGCAGGAACATTGGGATTGATCACTGCGGCCGATGCAGTGTTGGTTCTGTCGGACTCCAGCCAGGAGTTCACCGAACCGGAGCTGGGATTCATCCGCCAGGTCGTCAATCTGTGTCCTGCGGTAGCCGGGCTGATCAGCAAGACCGATCTGTACCCGCATTGGCGGCAGATCCTCGACGCCGATCGCGGACATCTCCAGCGTGCCGGGTTGGATCTGCCGCTCATTCCGATCTCCTCGGTACTGCGCTCGCACGCGCTGAGGCTGGGGGACAAGGAACTCGAAGCGGAATCCGGATTTTTGGACCTCTATCAGTTCTTGCGGGACAACGTCGTTGCGCGTGCCGAATCGAATACTCGACGCGCAGTTGCGATGGATGTGCGTTCTGCGGCAGCGCATCTGACGTTGGAGATGGGCAGTGAGCTTGCGGCGCTGAAGGATCCGTCGACCGCTCAGGCAGCGGTCGCGGGACTGCAGCGTGCCCGGGCAGCGGCCGAGGAACTGCACAAGAAGACCTCACTGTGGCAGCAGAGCCTCGGTGACGGCATCGCAGACCTCGCCGCCGACATCGATCACGACCTCCGGGACCGGTTGCGCCGGGTGACCCGCCAGGCCGAGGAGACGGTCGACGAAGGCGATCCCGGTAAGGACTGGGACGTCGTGGGGGAGTGGCTCGAACAGGAGATCGCCACCGCGATCGGTGACAACTTCGTGTGGGCGCATGATCGCGCACAGTGGCTGGCAGAAGTTGTGGCGCAGCACTTTGCGGAGACCGGTGACGTCGCGCTCCCGCATCTCGACGTCGCCGACACCGACGGTTTCCTGGAACCGGTCGGTGCATTGGCGGACCTCGAATCCGGCCGAATCGGCATCACTCAGAAAGTCCTGGTCGGCATGCGCGGCTCGTACGGCGGCGTGCTCATGTTCGGCTTGATCACCACGATGATGGGCATGGCTCTGGTCAACCCGATCTCCATCGGCGCCGGGGTTCTGCTGGGCACCAAGGCTTATCGTGAAGACAAGCAGGCTCAGGTGCTCAAGCGTCGCGCTGAGGCGAAAGCGGCTATCCGACGGTTTGCCGACGACGTCAGCTTCCAGGTGGGCAAGGAGTCGAAGGATCGCCTACGCCTGGTGCAGCGGCTGTTGCGTGATCACTTCACCGACATCGCCGAGCAGGCGTTGCGCTCGATCAACGAATCCCTCCGCGCCACTCAGGAAGCCGCGCAGTTGGAGTCGAGTGAACATGCCGCTCGGATCAAGCGTCTGGAGACCGACATGCGCGTCGTCGCGGAGCTCGACGCCGTTGCCGGAACGCTGATCGGCGAAACTCCCGCTCCTGCCTCGGCAAAGGTGACCAACGCATGAATGCCACGACCACCGTGACCGCAGTGGAGTCGGCACACGCCCTGATCGACCACGCCAGACGTGCCTACGCCGATCAGCCGCAGACGCGCGCCCAGTTGGAAGAATGTGCGGCCAGGCTCGACGAGCCACTCCGGGTGGCGCTCGCCGGCTCCCTCAAAGCGGGTAAGTCGACGCTGCTCAATTCGCTTGTCGGACAGGATATAGCGCCTACCGACGCGACGGAATGCACACGCGTCGTCACCTGGTATCGGAACGGGACGACGCCGCAGGTGACCGCGACGGCCGAGAACGGTGCCGAGTTCAACGTGCCGGTGACGCGCCGCGACGGCAGGCTCACGTTCGATCTGGGCGAGTACACCGCAGACTCGGTGGACCGCATCGACGTCGACTGGCCGTCTTCGGCATTGGCTCGTACGACGATCATCGACACACCGGGCACTTCGTCGCTCTCGACCGAGGTCTCGGCCCGCACCTGGGACATGCTCGTTCCCGACGGTGAGGCACCGGGCGCGGATGCAGTGGTCTACCTCTTGCGGGCTCTCAACGCCAGTGACATGCAGTTCCTCGGGAAGATCGCGGATCACGTGGGCGGAGAATCCGGGCCACTCGGAGTGATCGGAGTTCTCTCGCGTGCCGATGAGGTCGGCGCAGGCAGGCTCGACGCGTTGTCTTCGGCGAAGGACGTCGCGGCGCGATTCGCCGAGGAGTTGGAGCGAACCGGCCTGTGCCAGTCGGTGGTTCCGGTGGCAGGTCTACTCGCGCTCGCTGCTCGGACGATGAGGCAGAGCGAGTTCGCGGCCTTCTCGGCGCTCGCGCAGGTTCCGGCCGAGGATCTGAGCCTTGCACTGCTCTCCGCGGATCGCTTTGCCAGGCAGGACAGTCCGCTGCCGGTCGATGCGGCGATGCGGGCGCAATTGGCCGATCGGTTCGGGCTCTTCGGAATTCGCCTCGCCGTGACGTCGATCAAGTTGGGGGCGACCGATTCACCGTCCCTGGCGGCCGAATTGTTGGAGCGCAGCGGCCTGGACGAACTGCGTCAGGTGATCGACGTTCAATTCGGGCAGCGGGCAGATCAGCTCAAATCGCACACGGCGTTGGTGACGCTGGGAAGAATCCTCGAAGCCGATCCGAGCGAGGAAGGCGATCAGATCGCGGCGGAGGCGCAACGGTTGCTTGCCGATGTTCACGGCTTTCACGAACTTCGCCTGCTCGGGCGTCTTCGTTCGGTACACACGGATCTGCCACCCGACGACCTGGCACAACTGCAAAGACTGATCGGCGGCTACGGAATCCGGGCAAGTGACCGGTTGGGCTGCGAACCGGAAGAATCGCCGGAGGTGCAGCGTGCGCGGGCCACGGCGGCTGTCCGCAGATGGCGCGAGTTGTCCAGACATCCGCTCTTCGACAGGTTCACCTCGCGCGCCTGCCTGGTCGCCGCCCGCAGCGCCGAGGGCGTCCTGGCTGAAATTGTGCCCGAATAGGGACCCGTTCACTATGCGAGCGCCGGACGAGGGTTCTATCTTGAGTTCGGGATGATCCGGACATAACTCCCAGGTTCGGGTCCCACCTCGATGGGAGCACGCGCATGGCGAGTGACATCAAGTCCGCTTCACCGGATCGAGCCACCCTCGTCCTGGGGACGCTCATCCTGGTCGCTGCGGTCGCGAACCTCAATCTCTCGGTCGCGAATGTCGCTTTGCCCGATATCGGGCGGGCTTTCGACGCCAGTCAGACGCAACTGAACCTGATCGCGGTCGGCTACTCGCTGGGCCTGGCCGGAACGGTGCTCTACCTGGGGGCCTTGGGAGACCGATACGGCCGCAAGATGTTGCTGGTCACCGGCATGGCGCTGTCCATTCCGGCGTCGATCGTGGCGGGATTCGCCGGGAACTTCGAAGTGCTGTTCCTCGCTCGGATAGTCGGAGGCGTCTCGGCAGGTCTGGCGTTCCCGACCACGCTGGCAATCATCACGGCGTTGTGGGCCGGACCGGCACGAACCAAGGCGATTGCCATGTGGTCGGCAATCGGTGGCGCGATTTCAGCACTCGGTCCGATCGTCTCGGGGGCGCTGCTCGAGCAGTTTCACTGGGGTTCGGTCTTCTTCGTCACCCTTCCCTTGGCCCTTGTGGCACTGATCTGTTCCCTGGTGTTGGTTCCCGCTCACGTCAACGAGACGACCGAGCGAGTCGATCACCTCGGCGGCATAGTGTCGATCGTCTTCATCGGGGCGCTGGTGTTGTCCATCAACTTTGCGCCGGTGAAGGGTTCGGGCACGTTGGCTCTGGTGCTCGGGGCGATAGCAGTTGTCGCGGGTATCGGGTTCTTCCTGCAACAGCGACGCGCGGCCAATCCGCTGTTCGATCTTCACGTAGCTGCGCGCCCGACCTTCTGGGTCGCGGCGGTGGGTGGGTTGGTCGTGTTCGGTTCGCTCATGGGCGCGATGTTCATCGGCCAGCAGTTCCTGCAGAACGTCCTCGGGTACTCGACGCTGGCAGCCGGTGCGGCGATCATTCCGGCTGCGCTGGCGATGGTGATCGTTGCGCCGCGCTCGGCGACCATGATCGAAAGGTACGGCGCCCGCGTCACGCTGCTCGCCGGCTACCTGTTCGTGGTTCTCGGGTTGTTCGTCGCGCTGTTCCTGTGGAACGAAAGCACACAGTATTGGCAGGTCGCGCTGGCCTATGCGCTTGTCGGCATCGGCGTCGGTCTGGCCGGCACACCGGCATCGCGTTCGCTGACCGGATCCGTTCCCGTGCACCGCGCTGGTATGGCGTCGGGAACCTCGGACCTGCAACGCGACCTGGGCGGCGCCATCATGCAGTCGATTCTCGGCGGAATACTCACGGCCGGGTACGCAAAATCGTTGGGAAATGCGATCTCGTCCTCGCCGAACGCATCCGAAGTGACTCCCGAAACTCAGGCCGCGCTCACCAAATCCTTCTCCAGCGCCGAAGTTCTCGCGGAACGCTACCCGCAATACGCGGACCAAATCATGACCGCCGCCAAAAACGCCTTCCTGGACGGGGATACAAACGCCTACATCGCGGCGATCATCATCGTGTGTGCCGGTGCCGCGGTGGTGACGTTCTTCTATCCGCGTCGCGAGCGCGAACGAGTCCTGCTGGCGCAGTACGCGGCGGAATCCGATCTAGCCGCGGAGAAGAGTTGAGCGCGCTCTGGTAGTGATGAGGGATGCCACAGCTACTTCTCATCGATTCGTCCGCCGAACTCCACCACTCGACCTCACGTGATCTGACCGCACTGTTCGCTCAGCAGTGGTCGAAGAACAGTCCGGATCACACGACGGTGACGTTGGACCTGCACCGGGATCCCTTGCCGCACCTCGCGGACGCGGCCCTGCACTATGCACCACGCTTGCGAGTCGAGGGCGAGATTCCGGATCCCGCCGCGGAAGCACTCCAGGCTCGGGTCATCGAGCAACTTACCGCTGCAGACGTCGTCGTGATCGGTGCGCCGATGTACAACTGGTCGATCCCGTCCACGTTGAAGGCGTGGATCGACTACGTACACGTCCTGGGGACTACGGTCCCTTTCGACACGCGTACTCAGCCTCTGGCAGGTAAGCCGGTGGTGATCGTCTCCAGCCGCGGAAACACCTATGCGCCGGGCTCGGGAAACGAGGCCAACGATCACACCGTCCCGCCACTCGTTCAGGTGCTCGGGGTGTCGATGGGAATGGATGTCTCCGTCATCACCGCGGAACTGACTTTGGCGCAACGTATTCCGGCGATGGCACCTCTGGTCGAGCAGGGTGACGCGAGCCTGCGTGCTGCCCGTGAGTCGTTGACCGAGCTGGCCCGTACCTTGGGAGCCTGATCAAGAAGTTCGACCGGGTTCAGGTGAGAGACGAGATCATCGACGCCACGTCTGACGGTTCTACGTCGTAACCGGGGAAATAGCAGCACACTTCGTCGGCATGTTCGCCGAACCGCCGCCGAATCTCGGTGGCGCACTCTTCGGGAGTGCCGACGACGGCGAGTGTGGTCAGCATCGGATCGGTGATCAGCGACGCCATCTCGGTGTAGCCACCTCGCTTCGACAGGGCATTGAGTTCCGGTTGGACCTCGCCCCACCCTTCGACGTCGAGCACCGGACGGTATGCGGGCGTCGAACCGTAGAACGAGAGCAGGGCTCGGACGCCTCTGGCGGCCGCGGCAAGTTGATCCTCGCCGCGGCCGACGCCGACGATGACCTGCGGGATGATCGTGAATTCGTCTCGGGTGCGGCCGGATTCGCGAAGACCGGCATCGACGGCCGGAAGTGTTCGTTCGAGGAAATGTCGTTGCGTGTGGAACGGCATGACCAGTAGTCCGTCGGCCACCTCGGCAGCCGTCCTGGTCATCACCGGTCCGAGCGCACCCATCAGGATGGGCGGCGGCCCATAGGGGTTGGGGCCGGGATCGAACGTCGGAGGCATCAACGTGTGGGTGAAGAACTCGCCGCGGAAGTTCAGCGTCGAGGTGTTCTCCCACGCAGTGAAGATCGCCTTGACCGCTGCGACCGTCTCCTTCATGCGGGCCGCCGGACGCGACCATGTTGCGCTGTAGCGTTTTTCGATGTGCGGTTTGATCTGCGATCCGAGACCCAGTCGAAAGTGGCCGCGACTGAGCAACTGCAGGTCGTTGGCCGAATGCGCCAGATGCATGGGACTGCGGGGGAATGCGATGGCGACGTTGGTCATCAGGTCGAGGTCGACGGCCGATGCTGCTTCGACGAGCGGGAAGAACACGTCGTGTGGTCCCTCGAACGTGAACAGGCCACCGGCGCCGGTCTCCGCGAGTTCACGGCTACGAGCAGCGCCCGCGCCCGGCGCGGAGTCCAGTTGTACGTGAACCTTCATCGGCGTCCCCGCAGCCAGGTGCTGACACCGGGAGCGAACGGAGCGATCGCCGCCACCGCGACCAGGGCGCAGTAGAGAATCGGGCCCCATCTCAGAACTCCGGCGCCGATGTCTGCTGCGCCGTCGACCAGAGACATGAAGCCGAGTCCGGCCGCGATGCTCACGACTCCCACGATCGCCGTCATCACCCGCCCGGCGTTCTTGCGTGCGCGGAGGAGTTGAAGGCTCATGAGTGCGAGCAGGACCAGGACGAGAGCGCCGCCGCCGCTGCCGGCGAGTACGACGGTCACGGCATCGGAGATGTCGGTGGACGAGTATCCGGGATTGTCGCGCGCAGTCGATTCTTCGAGAGCCGACCGGACGTCGTCGAGGCTGGTGACTACCACTCCGGCGATTCCGGCCAGGACGACGAACGAGCCGATCCAGGCAGAGGTAGACAATGTCACGGCTTTGGGTGTCTCGTCGCTCGCTGCAGGTCGGAGCGGCCGAACCGAGACGTCGGGTCGCTCGGGTGCCGGGCGTGGAGGTGACGGGCGAGGAGGTCGCGCGGGAGAATTGTCGGGATCGGTCACCGGCCGATCGTAGCCATTCGGAGAGATACGGAAGTGATGTGGCGCACTTTTCCGGCTTTTCGGGGAAGGCGGGAACAAATCTACGTGGGCTGTAGTTGACCATTTCGACAAGCTTGAGCGCCCTCGGCTCAACTTCAAGTTGACTCCCGGCCACGGTCGGAGGCAAACTTGAGCGGAGGACGCTCACCAAGCGAAAAACTCGCGGTCATGTTCGAGATCAACCACTCGGGCAGAGAACCGCAGAACGAAAGGTAGGAACACTATGGCTCGTGCAGTCGGTATCGATCTCGGTACGACCAACTCGGTAGTTGCAGTGCTGGAGGGCGGCGAGCCCGTAGTGGTCGCCAACGCCGAAGGCTCACGTACCACCCCCTCGGTGGTCGCATTTGCCAAGAACGGCGAGGTTCTCGTCGGTCAGCCCGCGAAGAACCAGGCAGTCACGAACGTCGACCGCACCCTCCGCTCCGTCAAGCGCCACATCGGCA
Organism: Rhodococcus sp. D-46; assembly: GCF_011290655.1. Taxonomy (NCBI): domain Bacteria; kingdom Bacillati; phylum Actinomycetota; class Actinomycetes; order Mycobacteriales; family Nocardiaceae; genus Rhodococcus; species Rhodococcus sp. D-46. The sequence goes on from NZ_JAANTF010000008.1 coordinate 229,633, forward strand.
CTGACTGGAACGTGGAAATCGACGGCAAGAAGTACACGCCGCAGGAAATCAGCGCCCGCACGCTCATGAAGCTCAAGCGTGACGCGGAGGCTTACCTCGGCGAAGACATCACCGACGCCGTCATCACCGTCCCCGCGTACTTCGAGGACGCACAGCGTCAGGCAACCAAGGAAGCCGGCCAGATCGCCGGCCTCAATGTCCTTCGTATCGTCAACGAGCCCACCGCGGCTGCACTGGCATACGGACTCGACAAGGGTGACACCGAGCAGACCATTCTGGTCTTCGACCTCGGTGGCGGCACCTTCGACGTCTCCCTGCTCGAAATCGGCGACGGTGTCGTCGAGGTTCGCGCAACCTCCGGTGACAACCACCTCGGTGGCGACGACTGGGACGAGCGCGTCGTCGCTTGGCTGGTCGACAAGTTCAAGGCTCAGAACGGCATCGATCTGACCAAGGACAAGATGGCCCTGCAGCGTCTGCGTGAGGCTGCGGAGAAGGCGAAGATCGAGCTCTCCAGCTCGCAGAGCACCTCCATCAACCTCCCGTACATCACGGTCGACGCGGACAAGAACCCGCTCTTCCTGGACGAGCAGCTCACCCGCAGCGAGTTCCAGAAGATCACCTCGGACCTGCTCGATCGCACTCGTGCGCCGTTCCAGGCAGTGATCAAGGACAGTGGAATCGCCGTCAAGGACATCGACCATGTCGTGCTCGTCGGTGGCTCCACCCGTATGCCGGCCGTCTCCGATCTGGTTCGTGAACTGACCGGTGGCCGTGAGCCCAACAAGGGCGTCAACCCGGACGAGGTCGTCGCCGTCGGCGCCGCACTCCAGGCCGGTGTGCTCAAGGGTGAGGTCAAGGACGTTCTGCTCCTCGACGTCACGCCGCTTTCCCTCGGCATCGAAACCAAGGGTGGCGTGATGACCAAGCTCATCGAGCGCAACACCACGATCCCCACGAAGCGTTCCGAGACCTTCACCACCGCTGACGACAACCAGCCTTCGGTGCAGATCCAGGTCTTCCAGGGTGAGCGCGAAATCGCTTCGCACAACAAGCTGCTCGGCTCCTTCGAGCTCACCGATCTGCCGCCCGCCCCGCGTGGCGTTCCGCAGATCGAGGTCACCTTCGACATCGACGCCAACGGCATCGTGCACGTGACGGCGAAGGACAAGGGCACCGGCAAGGAAAACACGATCAAGATCCAGGACGGCTCCGGTCTGTCCAAGGAAGAGATCGAGCGCATGGTCAAGGACGCCGAGGCTCACGCCGAGGAAGACAAGGCCCGTCGCGAAGAGGCAGAGGTTCGCAACCAGGCCGAGTCGCTGGTCCACCAGACGGAGAAGTTCGTCAAGGAGCAGCGTGAAGGTGAGAACGCGGGCAAGGTCTCCGAGGAGATCCTGACCAAGGTCGAGGCAGCGGTCAAGGACGTCAACGACGCCCTGGCAGGCACCGACATCGCTGCAGTGAAGACCGCAGTGGAGAAGCTGGGCACCGAGTCGCAGGCTCTGGGCCAGGCCATCTACGAGGCTTCCGCTGCAAACGAGGCCGGAAACACCGACGGCGCAGGCAATGACGACGACGTCGTCGACGCCGAGGTTGTCGACGAGCCCACCGACTCGGACAAGAAGTGACCTCGGACAACCCCGAGAACAACCCGGTCGACCCCGAGACCGGTGCACAGGGAGAGGCGGCGGGGGAATCCCTGCCGCCGCTCGACTCGGAAGACACAGGGGTAGTTCAGGAAGCAGAGTCGATCGTGGAGGAAGCATCCGCCACCGATCAGCTCGCCGAACGGACTGCGGATCTGCAGCGACTTCAGGCGGAGTTCACCAACTACCGTCGTCGCGTCGAGCGTGACAAGCAGGTCATCAAGGAAACCGCGCGGGCTTCGGTCATCACCGAGCTCATCGGAATTCTCGACGACCTGGATCGCGCTCGGGCACACGGTGACCTCGAATCGGGTCCACTGCGTGCACTCGCAGACAAACTCAACACGACCCTGACGGGTCTGGGTTTGACCGACTTCGGCAGCGAGGGTGACGATTTCGATCCCGCACTCCACGAAGCGGTGCAACATGAAGGCGAAGGCCACGACCCCGTACTCGGGACGGTCATGCGCAAGGGATACAAGCTCGGCGACCGGGTCCTTCGGACCGCAATGGTGGCCGTGACGGACCGGGTAGGCGACAAGCCTGCAGACGGTTCAGAACAAGAAGCGAAGTAAGAGTGAGAGGAGGAGACGCCCAGTGAGTCAACGGGAGTGGATCGAGAAGGACTTCTACAAGGAGCTGGGCGTCTCGTCCACCGCGACGGCCGACGAAATCAAGAAGGCGTATCGCAAGCTGGCTCGGGATCTTCATCCCGACGCCAACCCTGACGATGCGAAGGCCGAAGAGCGTTTCAAGTCCGTCAGTGAAGCTCATGCCGTTCTGTCTGACCCGGACAAGCGCAAGGAGTACGACGAGGCTCGGCGCCTCTTTGCCAGCGGCGGCTTCGGCCCCCGCGCGCAGGGCGGCGGCGGATTCAACCCCGGCGCTGGTGGTTTCGACATCAACGACCTGTTCGGCGGCGGGGCCGGTGGGCAGGACTCGGGTCTCGGAGACATCTTCGGCGGATTGTTCAACCGCGGGGGAGCGGGCCAGCGAACAGCTGCGCCCAACCGCCCGCGTCGAGGCAAGGATCTCGAGACCGAGACGACGCTCGCCTTTCGTGAAGCAGCGCTCGGTGTCACCGTCCCTCTTCGTCTGACCAGCCCTACGTCGTGCACCACGTGTCACGGCAGCGGCGCAAAGCCAGGCACCAGCCCGCGAGTGTGCCCACATTGCAACGGAACCGGCGTGGTCAGCCGGAACCAGGGCGCCTTCGGATTCAGTGAGCCGTGTGACGATTGCCGGGGAACCGGCTCGATCATCGACTCGCCGTGTGAAGACTGCCACGGTAGCGGAGTCACCAATCGCACACGGACCATCACGGTTCGCGTGCCTGCCGGTGTGAGCGACGGTCAGAAGATCAGACTCAAGGGCAAGGGCGAAGCGGGACTCCGCGGCGCTCCGGCCGGCGACCTGTTCGTCAACATCCGCGTCAAGCCGGACAGTGTCTTCGGACGCAACGGCGACGACCTGACACTGACGGTTCCGGTGAGCTACGGCGAGCTGGTGCTGGGAACGACACTGTCCGTGCCGACTTTGGAAGGCCGTGTCGGAGTGAAGGTTCCGGCTGGAACGGTGGACGGACGCATTCTGCGAGTTCGCGGACGCGGTATCCCCAAGCGGCCGGACGGTGCCGGTGACCTTCTGGTCACGGTCAAGGTATCCGTTCCGCAGAAGTTGGACGACCCGGCGATCGAAGCGCTGAAAACCTATCTCGAAGCCGAGAAGGCGAGCGGGTTCGATCCACGGGCCGGGTGGGCCGGTGCATGATGACAGAGCGACCGCAGAATCAATGGGATGCGACGGTCGATCCTGACGCTCAGATCTTCGTGATCTCGGTGGCAGCCGAGTTGGCCGGAATGCACGCGCAGACTTTGCGTAACTACGACCGACTCGGGTTGGTCACCCCGCATCGAACCACCGGTGGCGGACGACGCTACTCTCCGCGCGATGTTGCGCTTCTTCGTGAAGTACAACGGCTTTCGCAGGACGAGGGAGTCAACCTTGCCGGAATCAAACGAATCATCGAACTGACCAACCAGGTCGAGGCTCTGCAGCATCGCGTCCGCGAATTGGCCGAGGAGATCGCGAAAGTCCATGCGGGCTATCGCCGGGATCTCGTGCCGATTCCGCGCAACAACGCGTTGGTGGTCTGGAAGCCCCGCAACCAGCGATAGTCGGACCTTTACACAAACGGCTCCACGCCCTGTCGGATTCATTTCGTCGAATCCGCCAGGGCGTGGAGCCGTTTCGGCGTTTCCACCCAGCGGGAAGAGATCTGTCGACGCCGCCTCAATGTGCATAGCGTCCGCTTCCATGACTCCACTTTTCAGCGTTTGACGTTATCCAGATCACATTCTATGCTCCATCCCAAGCAACTGCTTGCTAGATCATCAAGCGGGTGCTTGGTTGGCTGGTGCTCGAAATCAGGCACGTCCACCGGCCGATCATTCTTTCGTCAGGTATTCGCCTGACGTTCGGTGCATACATGTGTTCTAGGAGTGCAGACATGAATCGTCGGCCCATTCTTGTTGCGGCAGTTGCCGTGACGGCTCTGGCTCTCGCAGGGTGCAGTGGTTCTTCGGAGTCCGACGGAGGTGCGGACTCGCCCTACCGTGTGCTGCTGACCGGCGGGATCAGTGCACAGGGAGTCCTCGCGGCTAATTCGCAGACCTCGCTGCTCGCCACCAAGGCGGGCGTTCAGGTCCAGAACGAAGCCGGGGGGATCGGTGGCCGTCAGATCGAGCTCACTACGGTGGACGACGCGGGTGACGCAACCATCGCCGTCACCAAGCTGCGCGAAGCCATCAATTCGGGGAACAAGCCTGACCTCTACCTGAACTCGGGTCCGTCGTCGATCGCGGCTGCGGTTCTGCCGATCCTCAAGCAGAACAACATTCTCTCGATGAGCATGGCTCCCTCGCCCGATTCGACGGACCCCTCGAAGTTCCCGCTCAACTTCGATCTGGCTCCGGGTGCGACCGATACCGCTCGCGGAATTTCCGAGTACGCGAAGTCCAAGGGTTACAGCAGCGTCGGAGTCTTGCACGGCAGTACCGCTTACGGTGAGCTGTTCGGCGAAGAAATGACCAGTGCTTTGCAATCCGCAGGTCTGAAGGCCGCCGGTAACGAGGAGTACGACGCCGCCGCTTTGGACATGACGGCGCAGTTGCAGTCGCTCAAGAATTCGGGTGCCGCGGCAATCGCCTTGGATGCGTACGGCGCTCCTCTCGGATACGTGTTGCAGAGCCTCGAGCGACTCGGCTGGGACGTGCCGCTGGTCGGAAACACCTCGGTGTCTGCCACCAACCTCATCGCCAATGATCCGCCCGCCGGCGTGCTCGGCACCCCGCAGGTGAAGAACCTGGTGACGCAGGTGTTCAGCAGCACGGTGTTCGATCCGAACAACGCACTCGTCAACACGATGGTGGACACGATGGCTTCGCTGGGCTCCATCCCGTCGACGCTGATCCTCGCAGACAACTACGACGCATTCCCCCTCGTCGCGGCGGCAGCGGAGAAGGTCGGCAGTTCGACCGATCCGAAGAAGCTCGCCGAAGCACTGGAAACCACTGAGGTCCAGGAGAATGCCAAGACCGCATTCCTCTCGCGCTACAACTTCAGCTCCGACAACCACGGCCCGAACCCGGACACCAGCGAGCTGAAGTTCATCAGCCCGACGAAGATCCTCAACGGTCAGTTCGGAAACCCGGCTGCGTCATGACCATTCTGTGGTCCGGGTTGGCGCTCGGCGCGGTTTACGTGCTGGTTGCCATCGGGTACAACATCGTTTTCGTTTCCTCCAACACTTTCAACTTCGCTCAAGCTCAGCTGATGATGGTGGGCACCTTTGTCGCCTACACGGGTCTGGTGACCCTGAAACTTCCCGTTCTCGTGGTGGCCGTCATGGCTACCGTGACCGTGATGCTCCTCGCCTCGGTCGAGGAGATCGTCGCGATCAGACCGGTGGCCGATCACCAGAACCAGTTGGTCACGACGTTGGGTGTCGCAACTCTGCTCAACGGCGCCACTCAATTGATCTGGGGTAGTGAACCTCTCACGGTTCCGTTCTTCGGATCGAACGAACCGATCACCCTGCTCGGCGGCCGTACCTACCCGGTCGAGATCGCTCTGCTGGTTGCGGCGATCGCACTGGTCGTCGGGTTGAGTTACGTCTCGAAGAAAACGATGACGGGTCTGGCTCTGATCGGCATCTCCGAGGATCGTGAAGCGGCGATGCTGCGAGGAGTCAACGTACGACGGTTGGCACTGGGAGCGTTTGCCTTCTCGGGTGCCTTGGCCGGTGTCCTCGGACTCTTCGTCGGCCCCAAGACGTTTGCAGTTGCGACGTTGGGTGCAGCGTTGGCCCTCAAGGGATTCGTGGCGTTGGCGATCGGCGGGTTCGGCTCTCTGCCTGGCGCTTTGATCGGCGGTCTGACCGTCGGCCTGGTGGAATCGTTCACCGCCCTGTGGGCGGGAAGTCAGTACAGCAATATCGCCGTCTTCACGGTGCTGATCGTCATCTTGATGGTCAAACCGGCTGGACTGTTCGGCAATGTCCGAGAACGGGTGGTGTGAGATGGTAAGTGCGTGGCGGACTTTCCGTTCCCTACCGAGCTGGATCATCCCACTCGTCCTGGCCGTGGTGATCCTGCTGCTGCCCGTGATGGGACTCGACCTGTCGACATCACGTCAGATTCAATTGGCCTGCATCCTGGCACTTGTGGTCAGTGGCCTGAACTTGAGCCTCGGCTTTGCCGGTGAACTGGCACTCGGCCAGGCAGCGATGTACGCGGCCGGTGCCTACACCGCGGGTCTGATGTCCCAGGCAGGTCACACCGACATTCTGCTTCAGCTTGCTGCCTCCGGAGCAGTGGCACTGGCGGTCGGAATCCTGACCGGTGTTCCCGGTCTGCGCCTGGGCAACTGGTCCCTGGCGATGACGTCGTTCTTCCTGGTTCTGCTGGTACCGGACGTACTGGCGATCTTCGGTGGCAAGACCGGCGGCCGAAACGGCCTCACCGGTATGGAGCCGCCGACGTTCTTCGGTTCCGAACTCGACACCCAGCAGTACTACATGGTGGTCGTCGTCGTGACCGTGCTCTGGTTCGCGGTGATGCGTAACCTGGTGGTCTCGCGGCACGGCATCGCGTTCCGCACGCTCAAGCAGTCGCCGGTTCTGGCGTCGTCGCAGGGTGTATCGGTGTTCCGGATGAAGCTGCTCGGTTATGCCATCGGTGCGTTCCCCGCCGGTCTGGCGGGTGCGCTGTTCGCCAACACCGACCTGTTCATCTCGCCGGAAGCCTTCGGGTTCACCTTTGCCACAGCAGTTCTGGCGGCGTCGATCCTCGGCGGTGCGGCAAGTGTGTACGGCGCCGTGGTCGGTGCCGCGATCATGCAGCTCGGTCCCAACCAGTCGACGGCGTTCCAGGAGTATTCGCTGATCTTCTACGGCGGCTTCCTGATCATCGGCGGTGTGCTTCTCTCCGGGGGTTTGACCAAGGTCGGGCGAGCGATCGTCTCGAAACTCGATCGCAAGGCCGGCCTGGGCGTAGTCACTGCAAAGGAAAACAGCGGTGGGACACCGGAACTGGCGCCGATCAACGGAGCACGGTTGGTGGTCGACGGAGTGTCCAAAGCGTTCGGTGGCAACCAGGCGCTCAATGCGGCAACCCTGACCGCAGAGGCCGGTAAGGTCACCGCGTTGATCGGGCCCAACGGTTCGGGTAAGACGACCATGCTCAACATGATCTGCGGCTTCTACACCGCAGATGCGGGCGTGATCACGATCGGTGACACGGTGGTCTCGCAGTCGTCGCCGCACAAGGTGGCGCGCGTGGGTGTGGCGCGCACGTTCCAAACTCCGACGATTCCGGAAAACATCACGGTTCTGGAAGCTGTTGCATCCGGACGTTATTCGGTGCACCGAGCGTCGATGGCGTCGGCTGTGCTTCGCCTGCCCAGCTTCCGCAGGATCGCGAAGGCCGACATCGTCGAGGCCGAGCGTGTCCTCGAACTCGTGGGGATGTCGCACTTGCGCAACGAGATCGCGACGTCGCTGCCCCTGGGGATGCGTCGCATGCTCGAGGTTGCTCGCGCCGTCATCGCCGAACCGAGGGTCGTCCTCTTCGACGAGGTGGCATCCGGACTCGACGAGGACGAACTCGAACGCCTGGCAGATCTGATCCGGGTACTGCGAGATGCCGGGGCGACAGTGGTGTTGGTGGAGCACAACTTCCGCCTCGTCCTCTCGCTGGCCGACGAGATAGTCGTGCTGGCGCAAGGGCAGGTGATCGCCACCGGCGATGCGGCAACCATCGAACATCACCCACGCGTCTTGAGCGAGTACCTCGGAGTCAAGTCCGGTGACGAAGAAGCACTTCTCGAAGAAATCGGCGCGGTAGACCATCAGACCAGTGAGGTGAAGTGATGGAACCGATTCTGAAGGTCCGAAACTTGCAGACCGGGTACGGCGATCTGCGCGTCGTCTGGGATGTCTCGTTCGACGTCTATCCCGGTCAGGTGACCGCCCTGCTCGGACGCAACGGCGCAGGCAAGACGAGCACGCTCCGTGCCCTGTCCGGCCTCAACAAGGTGGCCTCCGGAACCGTCGAGATGGACGGCGCCGACATCACCGGAGTCCCCGCGCACAAACGGGTACGACAGGGGATGGCGTACGTGCAGGAGGGCAAGCGGGTCTTCCACAAGCAGACCGTCGAGCAGAACCTCCTGCTGGGCGGGTACACCCGCAAGGCAAAGCGCGGCGAGCTTATGGAATCCGTCGAATCGATGTACGAGATGTTCCCGATCCTGGGGGAGAAGCGTTCGCTTCCCGCCGGTTCCATGTCGGGCGGTCAGCAGCAGATGCTCGCGATCGGCGCAGCGCTGATGGCGCAGCCTAGGTTGCTCCTTCTCGACGAACCTTCGGGCGGTCTCGCTCCCGTGATCGTCGGTGAGGTGATGGACCGCGTCCAACAACTCAAGGAAACCGGCCTGGCTGTTCTACTGGTCGAGCAGGCAGTCGAGGCCGCGATGAGCGTCGCCGATCATGTGACGGTCCTCGACATCGGCAAGGTGGTTCTCGACGCCGACGCCAAGGACATCGACGACCTGGCAGTGCTCAAGGATGCGTATTTCGGACGCGTCTGAACGGCAATGACGGCTTCAGCCCGGCCACCTCGGCCGGGCTGAAGCCGTTTCCCGCTCCGTGGCACGGGCCCTAGCCGGCTCGGGGCCATCGATCTACCGTCCTGCAAACAACTCCCGCGAGAGGCAAACTCGATGACCACTGCTCCCGACGTGCTCGCCCCGGCGAAGCTCGGCCCGGTGACCCTTCGAAATCGAATCATCAAGTCCGCGACATTCGAAGGCAAAACTCCCGACGCCCTGGTCACCGACGAGCTGATCGAGTTCCATCGTCGCCCAGCCGCCGGCGGAGTCGGGATGTCCACCGTCGCGTATTGCGCCGTCGCACCGGAAGGGCGCACCGAATACGGCCAGCTCTGGATGCGGCCCGATGCCCTCCCCGGGCTTCGGCGGCTCACCGATGCCATTCACGCCGAAGGTGCTGCTGCGTCGGCGCAGCTCGGCCATGCCGGTCCCGTGGCGAATCAGAAGTCGACCGGACTGCCCGCGCTGGCACCGTCGAGTTCGTTCAATCCGTTGAGCATGAGGATGATTCGCACTGCCACGACAGCGGACATCATCAGAATTGCGGCCGCGCACGGGAGCGCTGCGCGACTTGCCGTCGAGGCAGGATTCGACGCCGTCGAGATCCACTTCGGTCACAACTATTTCGCGAGCTCGTTCCTGAGCCCGAAACTCAACCGTCGTAAGGACTCCTACGGCGGATCGCTGGAGAACCGGGCTCGCGTCGTACTCGAAACTGCACGCAGTGTGCGCGATGCCGTCGGTGACAAGATCGCGATCTTGGCCAAGCTGAACATGGACGACGGTGTGCCAGGCGGATTCTGGGTGGACGAAGCAATCCAGGTGGCGCAGTGGCTCGAAGCATCCGGAAGCGTCGACGCGCTCGAGTTGACGATGGGCAGTTCACTGCTCAACCCGATGTACCTGTTCAAGGGCGATGCGCCGATCCGCGAGTTCGCCGCCGCGATGCCGCAACCTGTTCGACTCGGTGTGCAATTGGTGGGTAAGAGCATGTTGCATACCTATCCGTACAAGCCGTTGTTCATGCTGGAAGAGGCTCGGCAGATTCGTGCTGCGGTGAAGTTGCCGCTCGTGCTGCTCGGGGGTGTCACGGACAAAGCGGGCATGGATACCGCAATGGCGGAAGGGTTCGAGTTCGTCGCCATGGCACGGGCGCTGCTCAGAGAACCGGATCTGATCAATCGGATCGCGGCCGAATCCGATACCCAATCACTGTGCATCCACTGCAACAAGTGCATGCCCACGATCTTCAGTGGCGCCCGCTGCGTGTTGGTCGAACGCGTCTGAGCTGGTCAGCGCACACCACGTCCCGACATCCATGCGGATACCGGGTCGTGGGCCGTAGCGGATCAAGTTCGTGGTTGCATCAACGCTTGGTTCAGTTCTGCGTGAAGACGTCGTAGGAGGCGTTCATCGTGGGGTAGCCGGTGGCCATGTAGTCGGTGAGGATGACGTGCGTCGGGTCGCCGATGATGCGAGTCCCGTCGAGGGTGGGGTTGCCGACGTAGTTGTTGGCAGCCATGACCGTCTGGACGCCGTCGGCGACGTTGTAGGTGACGTCGACACCGATACCGCGGGGATCGCTGCTGTAGGCGGTGACGATCTCGGTGGTGTGCGGGGCCAGGTAGGAGCGCGGGCCGTTGATCCACTGTCCGTAGGGGTTGGACGCGCTGTCCAGCAGCATCGGGTTGTCGGTGTTGTTGGTGATGGTCATGGCAACCGTCGGGCCGTCGGTGGGCATGGTGCCGGCGTTGGCGATCGCTGCGGTTCCCAGTGCGGTTCCGCCGACAGCGAGGGCGATTGCGGTGACTGCTACGAAGCGAGTGGTGTTGGTACGCATGATGTCTGCTCCTGGGATGGTGTGTGGTTGCCGTTCTCGGCGATGAATCAATCTTGTCGCGAATGAGTGCTGCAGTATGTCCGCCGACGGGGCCGTGGCGGGGTTGAATCTCTTGTCCCCCGATCGGGGGAGGCGTAAGTGCTCGCATTGCTGGTACGGGCGTGAGAAAGTGAGCAATGCGCGAAGGCACGAAGCCGCTGGCCGGCAAGGTTTCCGTGGTGGTCGGCGACGATCACCCACTGTTCCGTGAGGGCGTGGTTCGGGCTCTGACCGGCAGTGACAGCATCGACGTCCTGGGCGAGGCCGACGACGGCGCAGCAGCGCTCGCAATGATCCGCGAACTACGCCCGCAGGTCGCGCTGCTCGACTTCCGGATGCCGCACCTGGATGGAACTCAGGTCGCCGCCGCAGTCGTTCGAGACGAGCTTCCGACGCGTGTGCTTCTGCTCAGCGCTCACGACGAATCGTCTGTCGTGTACCAGGCCCTGCAAGCCGGTGCTGCCGGATTCCTGCCGAAGGAATCCACTCGCGCCGAGATCGTGAGCGCCGTGCTCGACTGTGCTGCGGGACGAGATGTGTTGCCGCCCAGTATCGCCGCCGGATTGGTAGGAGAGGTTCGGCGTCGTAGTGAACCCTCCGGTCCGACGCTCAGCGCCCGCGAACGTGAGGTTCTCGGATTGATCGCGCAGGGCGCCAGCATCCCGGCCATTGCCTCACAACTCTTTCTTGCGCCCTCCACCGTCAAAACCCACGTGCAGCGCCTCTACGAGAAACTCGGAGTCAACGATCGAGGCGCGGCCGTCGCCGCTGCAATGCGGCAGGGATTGTTGGAGTGAGCAAGCGTCACCGAAGCACGTACGTGACGTTCATGGCCGGGTAACCCGAGGTCATCGTCACCGTGACGTCGTGGCTGTCGGGGGCGTGCGTACCGCCGGCATCCGCCCTGGTCTTCGAGTTGGTGGCACTGAAGACAAACACTCCACCGTCGTCGGAGCGGTACGTGAGCACGATGGGGAAGTCGTTCTGGTTCTTGCTCGTGGCCACAACGTTCACGTTCATGTTGGGGAGGATGTAGTCCGCCGGCGGGACGACCCAGTCGCCGTTCGGATTGGACGCGTGGACCAGATACAGGGCCCCGCGACCCGAATTGCTGATCATCGCCGTCGTGACGGATGTGTCGGTCATCGACTTCACCGTGTTCGCACCGGCGGAGCGGGCAACCAGAGCTGCCATGCTGAGGCCGGAGAAGGAAAGTGCTTCAGGTCGAATTGTCTTGGTGCTCATCATGTTCTCCTCGATTTGTCGGTCTCGGTGACCGTGTGTTTCTGTGATGAGACAACTATGGCCCCGAAATCCCTTCGGGTCTGTCCACCTACGGGTCCGAGTGCTGGACGACATCGCTGTCCCCCGATCGGTGGACACAGCGCTCTCCGCCCACCCAGTGTCATGGGGTGGAGGCTCCGCCCACCCAGTGTCATGGGGTGGAGGCTTCGCCCACCCAGCGTCATGGGGTGGAGGCTCCGCCCACCCAGCGGGAGAACCTGTTCCTCTACCATTCAACCCACTCGTAGCGTGGCCACCATGACCGATCCTGACTTCTCCACCGCACCACTCGACGTCGTAGTCATCGGCGCCGGCGTCGCCGGCATGTACGCCATGCACCGACTTCGCGAGCAGGGACTGCGTGTCCACGGCTTCGAGGCGGGCTCCGGAGTGGGCGGCACGTGGTACTTCAACCGCTACCCGGGCGCACGCTGCGATGTCGAGAGTTTCGACTACTCCTACTCGTTCTCCGAAGAGTTGCAACAGGATTGGGACTGGAGCGAGAAGTACGCCGCGCAACCGGAGATCCTGTCCTACCTCGATCACGTCGCCGATCGCTTCGACCTACGCAGTGGGTTCACTTTCGATACCCGTGTCCTGAGCGCACAGTTCGACGAGGACTCGTCGACGTGGCGAGTGCACACCGACGGTGGTCATGACGTCACCTCGCGGTTCGTGGTGTGCGCCACGGGCAGCCTCTCGACCGCGAACGTTCCGAACATTGCAGGTCGCGAGACTTTCGGCGGTGAGGTCTTCCACACCGGCTTCTGGCCGCACGAGGGCGTCGATTTCACCGGCAAGCGAGTGGGAGTGATCGGCACCGGATCGTCGGGCATCCAGTCCGTTCCGTTGATCGCCGAGCAGGCCGATCACCTCTTCGTGTTCCAGCGGTCCGCGAATTACAGTGTGCCGGCGGGAAACACGCCTCTCGATGACAAACGACGCGCAGAGATCAAGGCCGACTACGCCGAGCGTCGAGCGCTGTCCAAGCGCAGTGGCGGTGGATCTCCGTTCGTTTCGGATCCTCGCAGCGCGCTCGAGGTATCCGAGGCCGAGAGAAACGCGGCCTACGAAGAGCGGTGGAAGCTCGGCGGTGTCCTGTTCGCCAAAACCTTCGCCGACCAGACCAGCAACATCGACGCCAACGCGACGGCGGCCGCATTTGCCGAGGCCAAGATCAGATCGGTGGTCGAAGATCAGGCCATCGCCGACCTGCTGATCCCGAACGACCACCCCATCGGGACCAAGCGGATCGTGACGGACACCGACTACTACCAGAGCTACAACCGTGACAACGTGAGCCTGGTCGATCTCAAGAGCGCACCGATCGAGGCAATCGACGAGGCCGGGATCAAGACGACCGACTCGCACTACGAACTCGACGCATTGGTGTTCGCCACCGGCTTCGATGCGATGACCGGGGCACTCGATCGCATCGAGATCCGTGGCCGCAACGGCGAGACCTTGCGAGAGAACTGGCATGCGGGTCCGAGAACCTATCTTGGTTTGGGAGTTCACGGCTTCCCGAACCTGTTCATCGTCACCGGGCCGGGCAGCCCGAGTGTGCTGTCCAACATGATTCTCGCTGCCGAACAGCACGTCGACTGGATCGCCGACGCGATCAACCACCTCGATTCGGCGGGCATCGACACCATCGAGCCGAGTGCCGAAGCCGTGGACAACTGGCTCGAGGAGTGCTCACGCCGGGCGTCGGCAACATTGTTCCCATCCGCGAACTCCTGGTACATGGGAGCCAACATCCCGGGAAAGCCGAGGATATTCATGCCCTTCATCGGAGGCTTCGGTGTCTACTCCGACATCTGTGCAGACGTGGCAGCAGCGGGATACCGAGGCTTCGAGCTGAACAGCGCGGTGCACGCATGAGCCGGCTGGAGGGCAAGCGGGTACTCGTGACGGGTGCGGCCGGCGGAATGGGACGCTCACACTGTGAGCGGCTCGCCGAGGAAGGCGCGTCCGTGATCGCGTTGGATGTCGAACAGGCACAATCGGGGTTGGCGGAAACCGCTCAGGCAGTGCGTGATCGAGGCGGTATCGCGGTCACCGGTGTGGCGGATATTCGGGACTTCGACGGTCTGGCCGCCGTCGTGGCCGAGTGCGTTACCGAACTCGGCGGGTTGGACGTCGTGGTCGCGAATGCAGGCGTCTACGACACGCCGGGACCGTCGTGGACCATCGATCCTGCAGTGTGGAACCGCTCGCTGGACGTCAATCTGACCGGGGCGTGGCACACCGTCAAGGCCTGCGCTCCGCACTTCGGCGACGGTGGATCCGTCGTTCTGGTCAGCTCGACAGCGGGAATCAAAGGTATTGCCGGAGCAAGTCATTACAGCGCAGCCAAGCATGCCGTGGTGGGCCTGGCCAGAACGCTGGCCAACGAGTTGGGGGCGCAGAGTATCCGCGTCAACTCCGTGCATCCGGGTTCGGTACGTACCCCGATGATCATCAACGAGCGAGTGTTCGCGAACCTGTGCCCGGACATCGAGAATCCCACCGAAGGAGACGCTGCTGCAGTGCTCAGCGCTCGCAACTTGCTGCCCGTTCCCTGGGTCGATCCGGTGGACGTCAGTAATGCGGTCCTGTTTCTCGCATCCGCGGAGTCCCGCTACATGACCGGCTGTCAGTTGATTGTCGACGCCGGCCTGACCCAGAAAGTGTGAATTGATGACTTCTCGATTGGAAGGCAAGATCGCGCTGATCACGGGTGCGGCACGAGGAATCGGGCGGGCTCAGGCCGTGCGTTTTGCCGAAGAGGGCGCGGACATCATCGCGGTCGACGTGTGCACTTCGGTGGAAACCACAGTCACGCCGCCCGCGACGGAGGCCGATCTCGATGAGACAGTGGCGCAGATCCGGGCGCTGGGGCGAAAGGTCGAATCTGCGGTAGTGGACGTTCGGGATCTCGAGGCACTACGCAGTGCCGTGGACTCGGCCGTCGGAACGCTCGGTGGTCTCGACATCGTCTGCGCTACAGCTGGTATCACGTCCTCCGACGGGGCCCTGACCATGTCGGAAACGATGTGGCAGACCATGCTGGACGTCAATCTGACCGGCGTGTGGCACACCACGACCGTCGCGGCTCCGCACTTGATCGCGCGGGGCGGGGGATCGATGACACTCACAAGCTCCATCGCCGGACTTCGGGGGCTGGTCGGAGTCGCGCACTACACCGCAGCCAAGCATGGAGTCGTTGGTCTGATGCGTTCGCTGGCAAAGGAACTGGCTCCGCACAACGTACGCGTCAATACGGTCCATCCCACCAACGTCGACACCCTCATGATTCAAAACCCGTTGGTGCGCGGCAAGTTCCGCACCGATCTCGAGAACCCGACGCGCGAAGAATTTGCTGCCGCAGCGATGACGATGAACATGCTCGCCATTCCGTGGATCGAACCGGTGGACGTAGCGAACGCTGCTCTGTTCCTGTCTTCCGACGAGGCTCGCTACATCACGTCGGTCGCCCTGCCGGTGGATGCAGGAAGTTCGTCCCGCTGAGGTTTCGAACAGCTGAAATCTTGAACAGCTGAAATCTTGAACAGCTGAAATCTTGAACAGCTGAGGTTTTGACACGCTGAGTTCCGCCACGGTGTGTAGCGTCGGTTTCACCTAACCGAAAGGCGTACACCGTGGCGGAACGGCGCTATCTGGAAGTCACCGTCGGGATCAACATCGTGATGGTCCTCGACCACCGCACGGTGGAGGTCTTCGACCGCACCGCCGCGAGCACGAGCGAAGTGGCTCGTTGGCATGTCGAACACATTGCGGTGAAGGCGAAACCGTCGAAGTCGGGACTGAAACTCACCATCGGGAACAGGCTCGCCGACGACTCGATCGCGGTAGCGGGTCCACGGGCATCGCTGACTGTTCCGCCGGAGAACGAGGCAGCCGTCATCGCGTTCTTCGACGAGGTCAAGGCTGCTCGGGTGTGAATCGGCAGAAGACCTTCGGCGCGGATGATTCGGGTTCTCTAGTCGAGCACGTCGTGCGCTGCCACGAAGATCGGGCCGGACGCACTTTTGTCGGGATCTCGGGAATCGAGGCTTCCGGAAAATCGACGATCGCGGACGAGTTGGCTGCCGGTATCTCGAAGTCGGGCCATGACTTCATCATGATCCATGGGGACGAGTTCTCGACTGCGAAAGCGGTACGGAACAAAGATCCTGACACGGTGCGTGGGTATCTCGAGGATGCGTACGACTATTCGAACCTGAGTAGCCGTGTGATGGTGCCGCTACGGTTGGCCGAAGTTACCGAAATTTCCTACGTCTCGACTGATCCGGAGACAGACGAATCTGTGGTGTCGAAGCCACGAGTCCCGGATCGCGCCATTGTGATCGTCGAGGGAGTGCTGCTTTTTCGCGGACTGATGCGAGATCAGTTCGACCTACGAATCTGGGTTGAAGCAAGCTTCGACGAGTCCTTGCGGCGTGCGAAGGGACGTCCGCGCGATGTGAGCTATTACGGGACGGCCGAGGCGATAGCGTCCCGGTACGAATCCCGGTTTCATCCGGCGCAGAGGATTCATCTGCGTGACGATCGACCACAACTGACCAGCCACGTAATCGTGCGTGGCTAGTCAGTCGAAAGGCCGGCGATATCAAGCTTTACGCGCGGCGGCATGGGCCCCGGCGACACGGCCGAATGCGAAGGCGTCGGCAATGTGGAATCCGCCGTCCTTCGCCGCGCTGTAGGTGGAACTGACCGCGCCCGCGGCGTAGAGGCCAGGAATTGGATTGCGGGCAGTATCGAGTACGCGGGAATGACCGTCGCGGCGCGGCCCACCGCTACTCCATCCCAGCAGTGGCGACCCGGAGACGGCGTAGAACGGAGCGGTAGCCACCGGGGCCAAAGTTTCGGGATTGCGGCCGAACGAATGGTCGATGCCGTCCGCGCACGCCTCGTTGTAGCGTCGCACGCTCGTTTCCACGACTGTTGGGTCCAGTCCGAGTTTCTCGGCGAGTTCGGCGAGCGTGTCCGCCTTGAGGATCCATCCCTTGTCGATCTCGGCTTGATTGTCCGAGCTCCACTCGTACCCTTCGTCGAGAACCCTGTGGCCGACGGGCAGTGCGTCGCGGCCGGGGCTCAGCTGTCCGGCCAACCTCATCGTCTCGTCGAAGACGACGTTCATCGGTTGCACCGGAAAGTGTTGGTAGGAACCCTCTCTGAACACATGACCATGCCGCATTTCGGCTGACTCGTCGGTGAAGCGTCTACCTTCCCGGCTGAGGAACACATAGTTGTGCGCGTTCCACAGTGCGAGGAAGAATCCAGTCGGATTTTCGAGGTCGCCGGGAATTCCCGTAATGGTCATCATGTTGTTCATGTGCCACAGATCGGCGCCCACGGCCTGTGCCATGCGGTGACCGTCGCCGGTTGCCGATGGTGAGCCCCAGATCTTCGGATTCTCCAGACGCAAGTAGTCGCGCACCATCGTCGGATTTGCTTCGAATCCTCCGGTGGCAAGGATGACGCCCCGGCGTGCCTGGATCTGCGAAGTCTTTTCACCCGAACGGATCTCGACTCCGGTCACCGCTCCGGATTCATCCGTCAGCAGTCCGGTGGCTTCGGTGTCGAATAGTGTTGTGACGCCGCGTTCAGCGAGAGCGGAGACGAGGAACCGGTAGAGAAGTTCATTGCCCATCTTCCCTTCGACGGTGTCCATCCCTGCGTAACAAGAACTTCCGTCAAGTTCGGCGAACTCTGCCGTGGAATGGAAATCGCCGGTCATCGCTACAGTTGCACCCAGACTGCGGATCCAGTCGGACAGTCCGTGAGTGTTCTCGGCCCAGGCATCGATGACGTCCTCGGCAACGGGGAACTCCCCGTTCAACGAACGCAGGAAGGTTCGGGCGGCAGCGGGGTCCTGGTTGACGAACCATCCACTGCCGGACAGTCGAGTGTTGCCGCCCGCGGAATCAGGTCCGCTCTTTTCCAGAATCACGACCGATGCGCCGTCGGCGTGCGCTTGGAGCGCTGCGGCCGATCCGGCAGCTCCCGATCCGATGACGAGTACGTCGACAATGTTATCCATGTCACAGAAGGTATTGCGGAATGGTGGTGCGGCGAACCCACCTTCCCGATGAGCGAGAAAGCCAGTGGTCGACGCCGCAGAGACGTCGCCCCGGGGGCCAGGCGAGGTAGCGGTTCAGTGCGTCAGGGGTGGCGCCAAAAGTGCGATATCGCGCTGTGACGTTTTCGAGACCCTAGCGTTATAGATGTGGTTGTGTCGGCGAAACCTGCCGGTGGCAGAGTTCGTCTGGAACGCAGTGACCGACACGGTTGGTTATCCGACGCACAGTGATTCATCGCTGATTCGGGCGGTGGGGCACGCCGAGTCCAGACAAGAGGCTTTCATGACTACGATCAACGAACGTTCTTCAGCTGCAAATGTTCTCGATCTCTTTGACAGCGCCGGCCGAGAAGGGCATCGGTACAGTATCGACGTGGAAAGCTACACCCCTTCGTATGCGGTACTGAGACTTGCCGGAGAATTGGACATGGGTCAGCGGGTGGAATTGGTGCACGCGCTCGACCGACTTCTCCTGGTCGGAACCGATATTCACGTCGATCTCTCCGGCGTGACCTTCATGTCGTCCGGAGTGGCGAATGCCGTTGTCGATGCTGCGGGGCGTGGCAACAACCGCATTCGCTTGTTTGCCCCGACGCGAGCGGTCTCCATGATCTTTCAGGCTCTCGGCGCCTCCGAACTCATTGCGGGCGATGCCACGTCGACCGCTGATGCTCTCGGTGCTTGAGCCGGAAACAACTCCCACGAACGATGTGAAGTGAGCAGTGCTCGATACGCGTTGACTTGGTATCTGGTCTGATCTGCGTGTCGATGTGCACTTTGCGGCGCGGGATCAGGTTGTCGTCACCGGGTTGCGCCGAGATTTGCGGTAGTCTCGTTCGGTGTCGAGCAGCCGGCGCCGCCATCGACGCGTCCGGCCGCATGAACGCTTGGTGGTCCCGACTCGTAGTGAAGAGCCACACCATGGCGTATGACACCAGCAACGGTTCGACATCGTCGCATTCTCCGATCACCCAGTTCTCCGATGTGATTGGTCTGGAAGTAAGCATGCAGTTCGCACCGATACGCCGCCTCGACGACCACGCACTTGCAGGCGCCGAGTTGCAATTGCGTGGGCCTGACAATTCCTCTCTGTGTTCGGCGCATGCCCTTCGTCGCGCCTCGCAATTGATGCAGCAACGCTCGGAATTCGACAGTCACAAACTGGCCATGTCCCGTACTGCACTCGCATGCACCGTCGCGGATCGCCTGCCGTTGCTGGTGGCAGTCGACTCGGCTTCCCGAGCAGCTCTGAACGCTCCCGGTATCGAAGGAGCGACGAGAAATCTGCAACGGATCGTCATCACGGTTGACAGCGCATCGGTGCTTACCGATCCCCACAACTCTCTGGCAGTGATCAGAGAAGCCCGCGCGGGCGGGCGTCTGATTGCACTCGACGGTGTCGGCATCGACAGGCACTCGGCGACACTTCTGTCTTTGGTCGAACCCGACATCATTATCACTTCCGCTGAATTACTCTCCAAGGCAGCATATTTCGAAGTCGGAACGACGGTGCACGCGCTCGGCGCCTACGTCGAGCGATCGAACGCGATTATCCTTGCCGAGGGTGTCGACTCGGAATCGTCCCGTCTTGCCGCAATCACCATCGGAGCCACATACGGAACGGGTGAGTTGTATCCCGCAGTCGACGATCCGAGTTCACTGTTGTCCGAACCGGTCGTCGCGATGCCCGACAGTCCGGTGTGGAGTGATCCCATCCCCGACGTGGGCACTCCCTACTCGATCGTGTCTGCTCACAGCCGGATCCGGCGCGGTACCAAGCGTCTGTTGATCCAACTGAGCAAGTCTCTCGAAGCGCAAGCCACCACATCGGGTTCCTCGATGCTTGTTCTGGGCACCTTTCAACAAGCCGAGCATTTCACCGCATCCACAACAGCACGGTGGCGTCACCTCGCCGATACCGTAGGGTTTGCCGGTGTCTACGGTGTCGGACTGTCCGTGATGCTCGACGGTAAAGTTCAACACGCACCGCTCGACCCGGGTGATGATCTCGTCAACGAGTGGACGGTCGTCACTCTGGGACCACACCATGCGGCGATGCTGTCGGCGCGAGATCTTCATGACAACGGTCCAGATCTCGAGCGGACCTTCGACTTCGTGCAAACCTACGATCGCACCACCGTCACCCAGGCAGCGCACTCTATTCTTCGTCGTTACCCCAAGACGAATTCGTGAACCCCGTACCGATGTTCTCGACGTTCGCCGCGAGCGCTGCCCGACCGGCGATCGTGGCTAAGGAGTGGCCGGGCGCCGCGCAGCACGTCTCTTTGCCGCAGAGTTGAGTAGATACCTTTCGGCGACCGTGTAGTCCGTGACGGTTGCGCCATCCGGCGCTGTGGTGTGGGTGAGCAGTTCGAGATAGCGGCGACGGAAGACATGGGCGTCGGATTCTGCGAGTAGGAACTCCGCCGCTGAGACGACCTCTGGTTTCGGAGCAGCGCGTGCATGCCGGTTTCGGGCGGGCCGAGTGCTCATGTTTTCCTCTGGATTTCGAAAGCGTCTGTGCCGGTAGTCATGTGCGAGTTGATCCTGACGTCTGTTCGGTCGCTACCGGTCATGAGAAGTCGTGAGTGGTTTCAGATCGATCGGCTGTCCGTCGGAGGGGAACGGCAAGGACATGTAGTTGAGAGGGGCGGTGTAGCCGGGCGCGACCTGCCAATCGAAGCGTGTGAGCAGGTGGTGCATGATCGCTTTGATTTCGACGCCGGCGAAGTGCATGCCGAGGCATTTGTGCACGCCTCCACCGAACGGTTCCCAGGCATACCGGTGCACCTTGTCTTCACGTCGGTGGTCCGCGAAACGTTCGGGATCGAAATGTTCGGGGTCGGGCCAGTACTGCGGCATGTGGTGAGTGAAATGTGGCACCACTGACACGTAGGTCCCAGCGGGTACGAAGTGGTCCTGTATCTGGGTGTCACACACCGCTCGGCGAGCCATGACCGGCACGGGAGCGACGAGTCGGAGGCATTCTTTCATCACCAGGTCCAAGCCGGCGAGTTGGTCGAGTTCGGCATAGCTCGGCGTCGACGTACTCAGTGCGAGTGATTCCGCCCGACATCTGTTCTGCCACTGAGGATTCTGGCCGAGATATTGCATCATTGTCGAGATGGTGATGGTGGAGGTGTCATGTGCGGCCATCAGCAGGAAGATCATGTGATCGATCACCTCGCCGTCGCTGAAGCGCTGTCCGGTGTCTGATTCGATGTGACAGAGAACGGAAAACAGGTCGTCGGTTTCGCGTGAACGGCGCGCAGGTAGGTAGCGGCGGAAGAAGTTTTCGAGGGTTCGGCGCCCGTCGAGGCCGCGCTTCCATCTGGTGCCGGGAACTCGATAACGGATCACCGAGGTTGCAGCTTGCACGCAATCGACGAAAGCTTTTTTCACAGAGTCGATTTCGCTTTCAGTGGTCCCTTCCGCGCCGCCCATGAAGATGTCGGTCGCGAGGTTGAGTGTGAGAGCTTTGAGAGCGGTGTAGGCGCGGAAGCCATCGGACGGAGTCCAGGCGTCGAGCGCGGAGGCGATCGCGGGATTCAGCACGTCCACGGTCTTTTCGAGACGCGATCTCGTGAAGGCTTGTTGCATGATGCGTCGTTGTCGTAGGTGCTCTTCGGAGTCGAGAAGCATCAGACCCCCGTGAAAGAAGGGACCGATGAGCACTGACCACCCGTCGCTGTTGACAAAAGCGCGGTCTTTGTTCTGGAGAACTTCTTGGCATGCGTCGGGCCCGAGGGCTGCGACCCATCGTCTACCGGCCATCGAGAACCACGAGACTTCGCCGTAACGATCCCAGCGTTTTTGCATCAGAGCGAGAGGGTCGCGGATGTATTCGAAAGTTTGCCCTATTCCGGGTAGTCCCGAGTTGCCTGAGATGGGATGCAACTGCGACCGGATGGGTGGAGCGGCCAGGATTTTCGACATCACGTACCTGCCTTCCGTTTGCATCTGACAGTGGCGCCTGTCAGATGGGGGTAGTCTGCGTCACAGTCGCGTCGTCTGTCAAGATCGACTCATGGCTTCTCCCACACCCCGTCGATATGCCGGTCTGAGTGGTGAGCAGCGGGCCGCGCTTCGGCGTGAAAGCTTGCTCGCAGCAGGACTGGACGTGTTTGCGGCCGCGGGCAGGCAGGGTGCCACCATGACCGCCATCTGTGCGCATGCGAAGCTGACAGAGCGATATTTCTACGAGAGTTTCGCCAGCAGGGACGAACTCCTCCAGCAGGTTTTCGACGGAATCGTCGACGAGGTGCGCGTGGCCGGAATGGCTGCACTCCGAACGACCGAGGGGACACGGGAGGAGCGCGTGCGGAGCGCCATTGCTTCGTTCGTCAACATCCTGACGGACGATCCTCGAAAAGGGCGTGTCGCGATGGTCGAGTCGGTGGCTTACGAGCCGCTGCGCACTCACCGGCGGGGAGCGCTGCGTGGGTTCGCGCAGATGGTGGCCGACGAGGCTGCGCTCTTGTACGGCGATCGAGCTTGGCCTCCCCATCAGGGTGAGATCAACGGATTACTGTTCGTGGGCGGCCTGGCCGAATTGGTGACGGCCTGGCTCAACGGCGAAATCGACATCACGCCCGCTGAGATCGTGGATGCCGCAACCTTCCAATTCACATCCACAGCGCACCGATGAAACGCGGGGCCGGCGATGCGGACTGCCAACTCTAGTGGGCGGCATGTGTCGTGATTCGAGGCAGTTTCGGGTCTGAATTGTCGATGACACTGTCCGCGCGGGTCCAGGGCTCTGCAGCCGCGAAGTACAGACGTTGGCCGCCGACATAACGGTTCATCGACGGGTGTTCCGGATCCGCGTTCGTTCCGTCGCGAAGGTTCATTCGCTCGGCGGTGATCTCGAAGGGCACGTCGAGAAAGATCGAATAGTCCCATCGGGAAGCAAATTCGTCCCGATGCAGAAAGAGTCCCTCGACGAGGACTACGGCTCCGTCGGCTGCATGCAAGTACGCGTCGCTGTCCCGTCGTGGTCGGTACTCGCGGTTACCTCCCGGTCTCAGAGGGGCGAGAACATGACGCTCGAGGGCGTCGTAGTCGTAGCTGTCGAGCCAGAAGCCTTCCGGTGACAGCCGACCTCTGCGATGGCGAATCTCCGGCGGATTGAGGAAGTCGTCGACGTGAATCACAATGGCGGGGCGTTCATTCAGCTGTGCTGCAAGACTTTTCGTGAATGTCGTCTTGCCGCTCCCGTCGACGCCGTCGATCGCGACGACGGGAGAGCCGCGCAGCGCGTTTATTTCGGCGGCCAAGGTCTCGAAGACCGTCTTGGTGCTCATCGAGCAGTTCTTCCCGCGCTCGTAGCGACGCGAAGAGGCCCGGTGTCGTACAGGATTCGGTGGCCGTCTTCGAGGACGCGTCGAGTGCCCGCGTCGAGCGGAAGGTCGGCCCAGCTCTCGCTCGCGAAATTCAGTTCGACGAGGAGGCCGGACCGTAGGCGGAAGCGTCGTTCTCGGACTGGCCCCCAGTTGGCGGCTCTGATGAATCGCGCGTCGGGGCGGAGCCGGTCGAACCAGTCTTCATTTGCGAGCGCGTTCGCGTCGTCGGCCAGGATCATCAGATCAAGATCACTCGCCATACGCTCCGCGCCGCGCGCGTAGGACCCGACCAGCGCTACAGCTTTGACGTCATCGTGCTCAGCGGCCCATCGTTCGACGTCGACGAGCAGCGCGTTCACCGCACGTCTTCGTCCCTTCAACCTTGCTGACATACCGGCATCATTCCCCATCGCCACCCTTCTCCGTAGCTTCGCCGGGGCCTCTATCCTGGAACTGTCAGTGACAAACCAGGCGGAGGGATGCGTATGTCCAAAATGAGAGAACTCAGCCGATGAAAGCAATCATCGTGTGTACCTCTGTCTCCCATGGCAATACGAAGCTGATCGCCGATGTCATCGGAGAAGTTCTCGATGCTCGCGTGGTCGAGCCCGGTGACATCGACGCCGCGCAGCTCGCCGACTACGACCTGGTGGGGTTCGGCTCCGGCATCTACCTACGCTCGTACCACGCAGATTTACGCTCGTTCGTCGAGGCACTCCCCGAAGAACGGCGATCCAAGGCTTTTGTCTTCGCCACCAGTGGATTTCCTGACAAGGGGATTCATCGCTTCTCGCGTCCACTGGTTCAGTTGCTCGAACAGAAGGGCTTCGATGTGGTCGCAGCCTTCTCGTCCCGTGCGTGGGATACCTATCTCCCGTTCAAGCCTTTCGGCGGTATCCGGAAGGGGCGGCCGAACGCCGACGACTTGGAATCGGCGCGCATGTTCGCCGAAATGCTACGCGGAAGCGTTCAGGACAGCTTGCCCGGCACCGGGTAGCTGCGCAGGCTCATCTCCAGCTCACCGGCGTCGGCAAGGTCGTTGATCGTCTGGCGCAGAGCGCCACACGTCCGCTGAGCGTTGGCACGGCTGTTCGCGCGACCCAACTCCGGGCACACTTCCTGCGACTCTTCGAGCCATTGGACGCTGGTGTGCGCTTCGCTGTACTTCTCGACGAGGACACGGTTTCCGCAGTTGCGGCAACTGACCTGACGCATCAGCGTGCAATCAGATCGGCCGGTGACCAGAAGGCGCGCATGCTCGTGATCTTGGCGTCCTCGTCGAAAGTCATGACGTCGATCGGTTCGACCTCGTACACCTGATCGCCCACCGGTGTGACGACGCGGAAGTGGAAGGCCGCGCTGGATCCGCTCACCCGCAAGGTAAGCAGTTCCGTCTCTTGCGAACCGCCCTCGAGAGCGCCGTAGAACTCGGTGATCGCGGCCTTGCCGACGCGGGGTTCGCTGCCGACCGGGTCTTCGAGCGTCGCGTTCTCGGCGTAGAGGGCGGCGATGTCCGCTGACGATCCGCGAGCCACGGCGTCGAGGTAGGTGGTAACCGTCGCCGTGATCGCGGCCGTGGTGTCTGGTTCGAGAGTGGTCATCGAGTTAGTCCGATCAGTCGAGAAGTTCAGGGTCTGACAACTACTTCGGACGCTATCGGTGCGGGCTCGATTCGGCGCCGGCATCTCCCACGCAGCGGGACAGCCTGAGCACTCAGGCGTCGAAGCGTCCGAACCCGCCGCGGTAGAACAGAAGCGGACCGTCGTGGCGCAGCACGTTCAGATCGGTGATGCGTGCGACGACGATGGTGTGATCACCGGCGTCGTGCTCCTGCTCGACCGTTGCTTCGATGCGGGCGAGCGCGCCGCTCAGCGCCGGAGCACCGTTGCCGGCGGCATCCCACTCGACGCCGAGGAACTTGTCCGTCCCGCCGCGAGCGAACGCCGAACACATGTCCTGCTGATCGTGGGCGAGAACATTGATGCAGAGAGTTCCCGTTTCGCGAAGCTTCGGCCAACTTGTCGACGTCTTCGCCGGGCAGAACGAGAGCAACGGGGGATCAAGCGATACCGAGACCAGGGACTGGCAGGTGAAACCGAGGGGTGAATTTCCGTCGTGAGCGGTGATTACGGTGACGCCAGTGCAGAAATTGCTCATCACGTTGCGAAGTGTGCGTCCGTCCAGAACTGGTGGCTCGGCGTTTTCCACGGTCATGTCGTCTCCTTGTTCAAATCTTTTGTTCAAAACTCTGCAAACAGCTTCAGAAGCAACGATGTGTGGCGCCGCGGCCGTAATCCAGCGGCAGTCCCACTCAATGGCAGCAATGGCTTCTCGGCACGGGTCAGGACCGACCGAGTGGCAGGTGGAGGGGTTTCGAGCAAATTTGATCCCGCTCAGCGGTCCGTTCGGATTCTACGAAACCAGCAAATGACCAGTGATTGTTAGACTTCGGGCATGTCCGAACCTGATGACGTGTCCCGAGGACTTCCCGCTACCAGCTGGGCAGTGCTCGGGATGCTGACGTTCGGGGAGGAGCTGACCGGAAACGATTTGAAGAAGTGGGCTGACTGGAGTGTCGGCTTCTTCTATTGGAGCCCGTCCATCAGCCAGGTGTACGCAGAACTGAAGAAGCTCGAAAGCATCGGGTTCGTGGAGTCCCGGGTCGTCTCCGAACCAGGGGTGCGAGGCAAGCGCCTTTACTCCATTACTCAGTCAGGAACCGACGCCGTCCGGACGTGGTCACGGGAGGCACCGGTGGAAGTTCCGGTGCTCAAGCACGGTGTGATGTTGCGTCTGTGGATGGGACACCTCAACGAGCCCGAGCGACTGAAGGCGCTGGTGGAAGCCCACATCGCCAATGTCGAAGAGCAGATTCGACGCGCGAAACTCCACGCAGATCATGCCGAGAACGAGCCGGCCTGGTCGTTCCCGGTCATGACGTTGCGATGGTCGGAACGGTACTTCCGAGCCGAGATCGAACTTGCTCGCGAACTGCTCGACGACATCGATCGTGCGACCGCCGAGTTCGCGAACGTCGCCGAGCACGACCGACTGGGATCACCGTTGCCCTCGACGCCTGGCAAATGGAAGAACGTCGAGGAGTACGTGTTGGCGCTCGAGCAAGCCGGGCTCACCGGCAACGGTTCGAGTATCTGAGTCAGGCCCCGGCTGCGGTCGGCATGTTGCGCAGCAGATGACGACGTTGCAAAGTCGGAGTGACGCTCAGCGATCCGCCGTCGATGCCTCGCCAAATTGCAGCGGCCGCCATACGGACCGGCGCTGCGCTGACGTGGTCGAGGCGGAGGGCCTTCGACGGCGCGCAGATGGATACCGCGGCGACGGCGCGGCCGATGGGGCCGATCGGTGCCGCAAGACAGCTGAATCCCGGTAGGCCGTTTCCGGATTCGAAGGCCACCCCGGACTCGCGGATTCTGGCGAGGTGGGGCAGTGCGTAGCCCGGGGACTTCGGCGAACCGAACGCGAGCAGTGCCTGACCGATCGCAGTGGTCTCGGCGCGGCGTCGACCACCGACACGCGTCGGCACTGCGGCGGCGAGGCGTCCGCCGATCTTCTCCATGTAGACCACATCGGGCCCGTCGAGGATGCCGAGGTGAACCACGAATCCGGTGACTCGGTAGAGCTCGTGGAGAAGCGGCATGGCTGCAGCGTGGAGGCGGTCCTGATGAACCGCGAGCGATCCCAGTTCGACGAGGCGCATACCGAGTTCGTAGTCACGGCCGTCGCGACGCAGCCAACGCATCGAGACGAGACGTTCGAGCATGCGGTGGGCAGACGAGCGGGGAAGGCCTGTGCTCCGAACGACTTGAGCGAGCGTCAACCTGCCGGGACCGTCGAAGGCGTCGAGAACCAGCGAGACGCGATCGAGAATTGCTGTCGGGGCCGAATCGGCGCCTAAAGCATCCACAGCCTGCAGTGTCATCGTGTACCTCACTTCTCTTAGAGCTCCACAACCAGTGAACTGGCTATTTCAATTAGAAATAGTGTCATAGAGTTACGGATTTGTGAAGTGGATCACCGGTCTGTTTTCGGGCGCGTCGCGGGTGGAAACGACGAGGGGGTTTGCGCGAATGCTCGCGCAAACCCCCTCGTCGTTTAACTACTGGCAGGTATTACATCGCCACCGGCAGGTATTGATCGCCACCGGCAGGTATTGATCGCCACCGGCAGGTATTGATCGCCACCGGCAGGTATTGATCGCCACCGGCAGGTATTGATCGCCACCGGCGGGTACTACATAGCTGCCAGTGGTTCGCTTCCGGACCAGTCGTGGCCCCAGTAGCTGTCAGCGGTGATCTCCTCGGAGGAGTACGAGTCCTGATCCACCCTCGCGCCCTCGGTGCCGAACTCGATGTCCCAGCCGCCGGGTGCGCGGACGTAGAAGGAGATCATCTTGTCGTTGGTGTGACGACCCAGGGTCGACGACACGGAGAATCCGTCCTTCATCACGCGGTCGAGTGCCTGGCCGACGGCGTCGAGGGTGTCCACCTCGACCATGATGTGAATTAGGCCGGGTGCGCCGCCGTGCGGTGCCGGGCACAGGGCCAAGCTGTGGTGACGCTCGTTGACGCCCATGAAACGGATTCGCAGCGGCCCGAATTCAGGCGGGGCCGGCAGGCGGAAGGCGCCGCGCGGGTAGAAGCCGAGCACCTCGGTGTAGAAGTCGAAGCTCGCAGCACTGTCCATGACGGGGAGTACGACGTGGCCGAGACCCTGTGAGCCGGTGACGAATCGAGCGCCGAAGGGCGTCACCACGGGGCTGTGGTCGAGGATCGCTCCGTGGAAGACCTCGATGGCTGCTCCGCCGGGATCGGTGAAGGCGATGACCTCTTCGACCCGTCGAGCATCTGCTTCGGCGAGCGAAAGCTGCTCGACCTCGGTGCCGTTCTTTTCGAGTGCTTCTTGAACGCGGCGCAGTGCGGCGTGGTCGGCGACCTCCCAACCGATGTTGACGATCTCGTCGCGCTCACCCTCGACGACGACGATGCGAGCAGCACGCTCGTCGAGTCGTAGGTAGAGCGCGTTCTCGTCCGGCCCACTGCCCTTGGCGAAGCCGAGAACGTCGAAAGCGAAAGTGCGCCAACGTGCCATGTCGTTGGTCGAGATCTTGACGTAGCCAAGTCCCTTGATGTCAGTGCGTGTCATCGTGTCTTTTTCCTGTCGATTTCTTGTGTCGAAGTCTGATCAGATCATCGCCCGCAGCGGACCCTGCGGGTCTGCGCCGAGACGGCTCAGTGATGCGGCGTGGAAAACGGTGCTCGGCACGTGAATTGCGTGATGCTGTCCAGCATGAGCATCGCGCCAGAATCGCTGAAGCGGCTTGTCCATCCGCAATGCGTTGCCACCGCAGCGTGGGTAGACCTGATCGATTGCGTTGACGGCGCGCCAGGCGGCCTGTACCTGAGTCTGACGTCCCTCCGCGCGCTGCTCGAAGGTCACTTCCTTGCCAGCGTCCACTCGATCCCACATGCGGTCGACGTTGGCAAGCAGGGTGTCGCGCGCAGCCCGGATGTCGGCGGTTGCCTGACCGATGGCGAACAAGGTGTACGGGTCGTCCTTGATCGCCGTGCCCTGCGCGTTGATGCGATCGGCTTGGTACTCGTTGGCGTGGAAGAGCATTCCCTCGCAGATGCCAATCGTGGCGGCGGTGATTCCGAGGGGGAAAATGTTCGACCACGGCATGAGGTACAGCGTCTCGGTGCGCCCGTACTTGCGCACTGCCGTGCCGTCGATGACCTCGTCGCAGTCCATGACGCGGTAATCGGGGACATACGCATCCTTGACTACGAGATCCTTGGAGCCGGTGCCGCGAAGTCCCATGACATCCCACGAGTCTTCAATGATCTCGTAGTCGGTGCGCGGAATGATCACATGGAGCATGCGCGGCGGCATCTCCATGTTGCCGTCCTTGTCACACGCCATCGCGCCGAGGAATGCCCAGTCGCAATGGTCGGTACCGGAGGAGAACTGCCAGCGACCGGAGAACTTGTAGCCGCCGTCGGTGGGGATACACATTCCGCCGGGCATGTACGGCGATGCCATCCAGGTGTCGGGATCGGATCCCCAGATCTCCTGCTGCACCTTGGGATCCGCGAACGCGAGTTGCCACGGGTGAACTCCGACGATCCCGTGGACCCAGCCGGCCGACGGGTTCAGTGAAGCCATCCGCATGACGGTTTCGGCGAATTCGCGCGGATGCGCCTCCATGCCGCCATGTTCCTTGGGCTGCAGCATGCGGATGGAACCGATTGCCTTCATCTTCTTGGCGGTGTCGTCGGCCACCCGGCCGATCCGCTCGGCCTCGATGCCTTCGGCGAAGATGTCGTCGGCCATCGCGTTGATCTGTTCGAGCACTTCGTACGTCATGTTGTTCCTTGCATCCAGTCTGGTTGTCTCAGCAGTGTTTTCGACTGCGGATCAGGAGGTTGTCTCGAGTGCCTGGGCGTCGCGTGCGGCAACGTTTTCGGCGACTTCCCGCTTCCAGCTCTCCACTGCGCGGGTGGTGTCGATCTCGAATTCGAAGCGCTTCGTCATGTCTTCCGTGACATTCTCGACGTCGGTGTAGAACTGGTTGTACCAGCGACGCAACTGGTAAACCGGGCCGTCCTCCTCGGAGAGCAGGGGGTTGTCGATCGGAGCTTTGTTCTTCCAGATCTCCACGTCCTGAAGGAATCCCATCTCGACGCCCTCGGTGAACTGCGCGGCCATCGCGGCAGTGGACTCGTCGTCCATACCGGGTAGCTTCTTGACCATCGCGCCGTACTGCAGGACGAACGCATTGTTCGAGATCGGGTAGTGGCAGTTGATCAGGACGGTCTCGATGATCTGCCCGTTGGCTTCGCTCTTGATCCAGTCGATCATGTACGACGGTCCGAAATATGAAGCATCCGAACGGAGCACAGCGTTGGGATCGCCGTAGTTGGTGCCGCTGATGACGTCCTCACGTCCCACCGATTCCATGTACTGGCTCGCGACATGACCTTCGAAGATGTTCTTGAAGTACTTGGGGAACGAGTAGTGAACGTAGAAGAAGTGGGCCATGTCCACGACGTTGTCCACGATTTCGCGGCAATGAGAGCCTTCGATGGTGAGCGTGTTCCAGCTCCAGGCGCTCCACTCATCGCTTCCGAAGCCCTCGATGTCGGGGATCGTGACCTCGGCGGGCGGGGGATTTCCCTGGGGATCGTGCCAGACGAACAGCTGACCGTTCTTCTCGAGAGTGATCCATGCCCGCGTCTTGGCCAGCGGCGGAACGCGTCGTGCGTAGGGGATCGCCGTACATTTTCCGTTACCGCCCCAACGCCAGTCGTGGAACGGGCAGGCGATCGAATCGCCCTTGACGGTTCCGTGAGCAAGGTTGCCACCCATGTGGCGGCAGTATGCGTCGAGAATCTTGATGTCGCCCTTGCTGTCGGCGAAGACGACAAGGCTGGTGCCGAATGCCTCGATCTGGTGGGGCTGACCGTCGCGATAGGTATTGCTCAGTCCGAGGCAGTGCCATCCACGTGCGAACCGTGCGGGAGGCGCTGCCGCTTCGATTTCTCGAATTTCCTCGCCGGCGCCCGTCTGCGTCGGGGTGTCCGTAGTGGTGAGTGGGCCGGTTCCGAGTGCCATGTCTTCCTCCGAGCCGCGTCTTGCGACGCTCCAGTGATGTGATCCGTCTCATACAACGACGAAGCGTCCGCTGGAGATACGGCAGTTCCCGCTGGATGGAACGCCTACTCGGTGACCTGCAGAGATTCAGCTCGCGAGTGTCGCCACATCGTCGATCGCGTAAGTCGCCCAGGCCCGGGCGGTGACGACCCCAGCGGGATCGGTGGCGACCAGAGCTACGTCGGCCACGCTCTCGTGGTCCTTCTCGTACGTCGCGAGCACTGTCACGGAGCAGTGCAGATCTGCTCCCGTGGAAGTCGCGGTGGAACGTCCGCGGAAGCGTCGTAGTGACGCCGAGCCGTAACGACGAGCAGCGAAATCAGCAAGGGCGGCAACGGAATCGGTTCCGGTGCCCGCTGTCGGGACTTCCCGGACGAAGACCTCGGCCACCAGATGTCCGGTCTGGTCGTGGTATTCGGTGATCCGCTCGAGTGTCGAACTCAACGCCCTCACGGATCCGGTGAGCAGTGCGCCGGGATCGGGGCGTCCGAAGAACACGACGTCCTGCTCGACGACGGCCCCGTCGGGTGCCGAGCGCACGGTGCCGTACAACGAGTCGAAATCGGAGAGGAGCGTGGTGGCAGTACGCGGAGCAGTTGCCGTGAAGTGGGCGGTACCGAGGTTGGTAGTCATGACACTCTCCGTTGGACGCGACCGAGACGCTGTCGTCTCGGTGGGTACATCGACGCTAACCACCGCTCTCGCGGGTGACGACGGGCTTCCCGCTGATCGGGAGCATTCTCGGATTCGATCGAAGAGGTGGAACCTGTTCCAGTTTTGTGCAATTCTGGATATCGTATCCGTGACCGGGAGCACATCTCGATGACTGCACGCGCCGAGCAGAAGGAAGACCAGATGACAGACGAGTTCGCTGACCTGCACCGACCGGTATACGGTCCGGACCTGCTCATCACCGCTCTGGAACGCAATCACGACAAGCCCGCGCTGTACCTCGGCGACGTGATCCTCACCGGCGGTCAGATGCGCGATCAGATCAGCTGCTTCGCCCAGGCGCTCGCGTCTTTGGGAATCACTCAGGGCACCAGCACCGCGATGCTGTCGAAGAATCGCCCCGAGGTTCTGATCAGTATGGGCGCGACCATGATCACCGGCTGCCGGGCGAGCGCCTTGAACCCGATGGGATCGCTCGACGACCACAAGTACATCGTCGACGACGCCGAGATCGAGACGCTGATCTTCGATCCCAATGCCTTCGAAGAGCGTGCCGCCGAGTTGAAGGCGTCGTCACCCTCGTTGACCAACGTGCTCTCGATGGGGCCGTCCGAGGTGGGAATCGACATCCTCGCGCTGGCTGCCACGTTCGAGCCCGCGCCGCTGAAGGCAGCGCACGTCGACGCCGAAGACGCCAGCAGCATGGTTTACACCGGTGGAACGACCGGCAAGCCCAAAGGTGTTGTCGGATCCTTCCGTTCGGGTGCTGCGCTCAATCAGATCCAGATGTCGGAGTGGCAGTGGCCCGAGGACAACCGCTTCCTCATCTGCACGCCACTCTCACACGCAGGTGCAGCGTTCTTCATCCCGACCTTGCTGCGCGGCGGTGCGTTGATCGTCCTGCCTGCCTTCGAGCCAGGTGCTGTGCTCGAAGCGATCGAGAAGCACAAGATCACGGCAACCATGTTGGTGCCCACCATGATCTACATGCTCATGGACCACCCCGATCTGCCCAAGCGGGACGTCTCGAGTTTGCAGACGCTGTTTTACGGAGCGTCCGCGATGTCTCCCGCCAGACTGCAGGAGGGCATCAAGAAGTTCGGTCAGATCTTCTTCCAGTTCTACGGTCAGACCGAGTGCGGCATGACTATCTCGGTGCTGCGCAAGGAAGAACACCTCGCCGACGATCCGGCCCGCCTCGCCACGTGTGGGCGTCCGGTGCCGTGGCTCGACGTCCGGTTGCTCGACGACGACCTCAACGAGGTGCCGCAGGGAGAACTCGGTGAGATCTGCGTCCGTGGCCCGCTGATCATGAAGGGCTACTGGAAGAAGCCGGCCGAAACCGCCGAGGCGTTCCGGGGTGGTTGGCTGCACACCGGCGACATCGCGCGCAAGGACAAGGACGGGTTCATGTCCATCGTCGATCGCAAGAAGGACATGATCGTGACCGGTGGTTTCAACGTGTTCCCCCGCGAAATCGAGGACGTGATCTCGGCGCATCCGTCCGTCGCGTCGGTGGCGGTAGTCGGTGTGCCCGACGACAAGTGGGGCGAAGCCGTCAAGGCCTGTGTCGTACTTCGTGCCGGACTGACCGTCGACACCGAGGAACTGGTCGACAAGGTGAAGGCAGCCAAGGGTTCGGTTCACGCGCCCAAGAGCATCGACTTCGTGGATTCCCTTCCGCTGACGCCGCTGGGCAAGCTGGACAAGAAGGCGCTGCGCGCGCGGTACTGGGAGACCAGCGCCCGCGCGGTCTAGGAACCAGCGTCGTGTAGCGAAGGGTCAGCGTTTCCAGACGTAACGACGTTCCGGGCGGCCCACCACTCCGTATTTCAGCGAAGTGGTGGACCGCCCGGTTTCGTAGAGGTATTCGAGGTAGCGCCTCGCGCTCGCGCGTGAGATGCCGACCCTCTCGGAAATGTCTGTGGCCGAGGCGGGTTCGGTTTCGTCTCGTAGTGCTGCCTCGACCAGCTGAAGGGTCTCAGGACTGAGTCCTTTCGGTAGACCCTTGAGGGACGACGCCGTTGTCGCGCCACCTGCCACGCCGAAAGCCTCGTCCACCGCCTCCTGTTCTGCTTCGCCGGAGCTGTCGAGATTCGCATATGTCGATCGGTAACGCTCGAGACGCTCACGGAGAACCTCGAACGTGAAGGGCTTCATCAGGTAATGCACGACGCCGCTGCGCAGCGCTTTCTTGACCGAGCCGGCCTCGCGCTCACTAGTGATGACAAGAACATCCAGCTCCGGTGCCAGCTCGCGAAACGGGGCGATCAGATCGAGTCCGGTGGTGCCGGGCAGGTGGACGTCGAGAAGCACCAGGTCGGGTTGCAACTCACCGACTGCGGCCAGCGCGGTCTCGGCCGAATGGGCAACGCCGCACACTTCGAAACCGTCTATCCGTGAGACGAATCCGCTGTGCACCTTCGCCACCATGAAGTCGTCGTCGACCACCAGTACCCGGATCATGCGCCCTCTCCGTCGTGTAGGACTGCGCTGAAGACAGTCCACTCGATGTCCTCTGCCGAACGAGTGCTCACGGTGACGTCGCCGCCCCGCCGACGACACGTCAGGCGCACCAGCGCCAAACCGAAACCGTGTCCGTCACTCGATTGTCCCTTGGTGCTCCAACCCTGGCCGAACACCCTGTCGCGATTCTCCGGCGCGATACCGGGGCCGGCGTCCTCGACCCGCACTTCGACCGCGGTGCCACGGCCCCGAATCGACAACCGAACCTTGCGGCGCGCGGCTTCCGGCATCTCACCGACGGCGTCGACGGCATTGTCGACGAGGTTTCCGACCACTGTCACGAGATCTCGTCCGAGTCTGCGGTCCACCGGTTCCAGATGCGTGTCCGCCGCCAGCTCGACCGTGACCAACCCCTGTGCAGCAGCACCTATCTTGGCGATCACGAGTGCGGCGGTGCCGACGTCGGCGATCTTCTCGGTCACGGTCGCGCTGACCTGCGCGCGCTCCATGGTCAGACCCTCGACGTAGCCGACCACCTCGTCGTATTCGCCGAGCTGGATGAGGCCGGAGATGGTGTGCAGTTGATTGTCGAACTCGTGGATGTGGGCGCGTAGTGCGTCGGTGCTGGTTTTGGTCACGTCGAGTTCTTCTTCCACGGAGCGCAATTCGGTGCGGTCGCGGAAAGTGGTGACCGACCCGATGGTGCGGCCTTTCGATTCGATCAAGACGGTGTTGAGGACGAGCAGGCGATCGCCGACAAGAACCAACTGATCGGATTCGGTTGTGCCGGAGGTCAGTACACTCTGGAGGCGGTCGTCGAGACCGAGGTCCCGCACCGATCTACCGGCGCTGCCGCGTGGGATGTCGAGGAGTTGGTGGGCACTGTCGCTCATCAGCACCACCTTTCCCTGCGCGTCGAATGCGATGACACCTTCCTTGAGGCCACGCAGCATCGCCTCACGTTGGCGAACCAGATCCAGGATCTCGCCGGCTTCCATGCCGAGGGTTTGCCGTTTTACCCTGCGGGCCAACAGGATCGACCCGACGCCGCCGAGAAGGGATGCCACCGCGAGGTATACCAGGAGATTCGGTGCAGACTGCAGCAGCCGTGTCCAGATCGAGGGGTACTCGATGCCGACGATCGCGGTTCCGGTAATCGCTCCTTCGCTGCCGAGAATCGGAACGTGCGCCTCCACGGCCTTGCCGGAGGGCGTGTCGACCAAACCCGTCCACGACCGATCCTCCGTCTGACGTGCGTCGATGCCGACATCACCGGGACGCGTCGAAATGACGACACTGCCGTCGGCGTCGGCAAGCGAGACGTAGGTGACGCCCGAGATGGCGCGTACCGAGTCGACCGAACCTTGTAGTCCGGAGCGGAGACGGGTCTGCGCCTGGGGGAGTAGCTCGCGTACTGCCGGATTGGCTGCGAGCGATTCCGCTGCCGAGAGTGCGCGACGTCCCTCCTCGCGTTGGAAACTCGCGGACGACTGCGCGAGGGAGAGGGCGGTGACGCACACGAGAACTGCAACGACGATCAGAAGTTGCAGTTCGAGAAGTTGTGTCGCCAGAGTGTGCCGGCGGCGAAACAGCCGGGCAAACAGAGACGACTTGCTCTCTCGCTCCGCCTGCTCGTTTCCTGAGGACACCAGCCAGACCCTAGCCTTCAGTTCGATGCCGGGAAAGCGGCCGTTCGTGAGCACAATGAGCACAAATCAATTTGCTTTCCCAATGGTGACCCCAGTCACAAAGTGCGTCAGTATGAAACCTGTTCACACATCGGTACCGGCAGACAAGGACGAAGCCATGAGCACATCGAAGCGGCTGAGCAGGCATATCGCCCTGCTCGGTGCCTGCGCGATGACTCTCGTGCTCTCGACCGGATGCACTCCGGTCGAGTCCTTCGTCGCCGGTGGCCGAGCGGGTGAGAGTTCCGAAGAACTGCGCGTGCTGGTGCCCTCGGTGGCCGGTGGTGGTTACGACCTGACCGCCCGGACCATGGTGCAAGCACTGGCCGACGAAGGGACCGTCGACGCCGACGTC
Organism: Rhodococcus sp. D-46; assembly: GCF_011290655.1. NCBI lineage: Bacteria > Bacillati > Actinomycetota > Actinomycetes > Mycobacteriales > Nocardiaceae > Rhodococcus > Rhodococcus sp. D-46. The sequence goes on from NZ_JAANTF010000008.1 coordinate 265,897, forward strand.
GTTGTGCTGCCCGGATCGGGTGGCATCGTCGGACTCAACCGGTTGGCTCTCGAAAGCGGGAATCCCGACCTACTCATGGTCATGGGGCTCGGAGTTCTCGGTTCGCTCGAGATACTGCCGTCCGAGCACACACTTGCCGACGTGACACCGATTGCGAGACTCGTCGAAGAACCGGAAGCGTTACTGGTTGCAGCAGATTCACCGTACAAAACTCTCGCCGATCTGACGCAGGCCTGGGTGGCGGATCCGTCGTCGATCTCGATCGGCGGTGGTTCGAGTGAAGGTGGACCGGACGGGTTGTTCCGCCTTCTGTTCGCACGGGCGGTCGGCGTCGATCCGTCGCGCTCCCCGTACCGCATCTACGACGGCGGCGGCGAACTGCTTCCCGCACTGCTCACGAGGCAGGTCGACGTAGCCGCCACCGGTATCGGTGAATACCTCGATCAGATTGCGGCAGGCACGGTTCGGGTCCTTGCGGTCAGTTCGCCGGCCCGTACCCCGGCGGTGGATGCGCCCACGATGGCGGAGTCTGGCGTCGACGTCACGTTCACCAATTGGCGGGGTCTCATGGCGCCGCCGGGCCTGACGGACGATCAGCGTCAGCACTTGCAGAATTTGGTGCGGGATCTGGCGGCAAGCCCGCGCTGGAACGAGCTGTCTCGCCGAAACGGTTGGAACAGTGCAGTTCTCACCGAACCCGAGTTCTCCGCATTCCTCACCGATCAATCCCGGTTCGTCGACGCAACACTCGATCCGCCCGGCATCAACTGAGCACTACCGAAGTTTCGTTTCACCTCCACGAAGGTCACCGGCTCGATTTGCCGTGCCGTTTTTCTCGGCAATTCAGCACTAAAGGAGTTCATCATGCTCGTCACACTCGGCTTCCTCATGGTTGCGGTGTTCATGTTCCTGATTCTCACCAAACGCGCGACCCCGGTGGTGGGACTGACTCTGGTTCCGGTGGCCTTCGGACTACTTGCCGGGGCCGGCCTCGGAATCGGCGACATGATCACCGACGGCATCAAGTCGCTCGCACCCACCGCGGCGCTGTTGTTCTTCGCGATCATCTTCTTCGGAATCATGATCGACGTCGGCCTCTTCGATCCGCTGGTCAAGCTCATCCTGCGGATGGTGCGAGACGATCCGATGAGGCTCGTGGTCGGAACCGCAGTGCTCGCGATGGTGGTCTCGCTGGACGGAGACGGTTCGACGACCTTCATCATCGTGACCTCGGCGCTGCTTCCGCTCTACCTCAAACTCGGTGTCAGTCCCGTCGTTCTGACGGTGATCGCCGGCCTGTCCAACGCGACGATGAACATCATTCCGTGGGGCGGCCCGACCGTCCGGGCCGCGAGCGCGCTGGGACTCTCACCCTCCGACGTGTTCGTGCCGATGGTGCCGTCGTTGATCGTCGGCCTGATCATGGTGCTCGGATTCGCGATTCACCTCGGGATCATGGAGCGCCGCAGGATCGGGACTTTGGTCCTGACTTCTGAGCGCATCCTCGAAAAGGTCGGAAACGGTGGAAGTTCCAGCACCGGTAGCGCCGGCACCGGCGGCTCGAACGACTCCGAGGGCGACGGCGGCGACACCGGACGATTCATCGACGGCCTCGACCCCAAGCGAGACACCTTGCGGCCGAAATTGCTCTGGTTCAACGCTGCGCTGACGACGATCCTTCTCGTCGTACTCGTGATGGACATCCTGCCCATCCCGGTGCTGTTCATGATCGCGTCGTCGATCGCCCTCGCGGTGAACTTCCCGGCGGTCAAGGATCAGGGTGAAGCAATCGCACGCCATTCGTCGAGCATCGTCTCGGTGGTCGCGATGGTGCTGGCAGCAGCGGTGCTGACCGGCGTTTTCCAGGGAACCGGCATGGTCGAGGCGATGGCAGAGTGGCTGCTTCAGGTCATCCCCGACGCGATGGGCCCGCACCTCGCCGTCATCACGGGCGTCCTGAGTATCCCGCTCACGTTCTTCATGACCAACGACGCGTTCTACTTCGGTGTGCTGCCGGTGCTGTCCGAGACTGCAGCGCAGTACGGCATCGAGCCGGTGGAGATGGCGCGCGCCTCGATCACCGGGCAGGCCGTGCACATGCAGAGCCCGCTGGTCCCGGCGATCCTGCTACTGGTCACACTCGCCGGTGTTTCTCTGGCGGATCACCACAAGAAGGTTCTGTGGCGAGCGGGCCTGATCTCGATCACGATGCTCGTGGTCGGCGTCGGATTGGGGCAGATCCCCTTCTGAGCGCGATCAGTTGTGGAAGGGGCACCGGCCTTGGTCGGTGCCCTTCTTCTTTTTTGTCACGAAATTGGGCCGGATGTCGAGATCGGGCTCGTCGTACAAGCGGTGGAACGTCGGCGTGAGCGAGCTGGACATGGGCGGGTTCACCCATGACCAGTCGGTCGGGCACTTGCGCCCGGCCTTGTCCTCACGCGCGATGTGATCGATGAATTGCTTTGCGACAGTGTGATGGTCGACCATGATGACGCCGGCCTTGCGGTAGCTGTGGATAACTGCACGGTTCAGTTCGACCAGTGCGCGGTCCTTCCAGAGCGTGCGGTCGTGGCTCATGTCGAGCTCCATCATCGCTCCGATGGTGGGTAACATGTTGTAGCGATCGGTGTCGCTGAAGTTGCGTGCGCCTACCTCGGTGCTGACGTACCAACCGCTGAACGGCGTGCAGGGGTAGACGATTCCGCCGATGTCGAGGTTCATGTCCGAGACCGCAGGGACGGCATGCCATTTAAGCCCCAGATCAGCGAACCAGCTGTATTCGGGGTGCTCGATCTCGACCTCGAGAACCAGGTCGGTCGGGACGTCGAAGTATTGCAGGGGTTCGTCGGGAACCGAAATCAGTACGGGGAGAACGTCGAACGGCGTACCGGCGCCCTTCCACCCCATCGCGGTGACCTGAGCCGTCAGATCGACGTGCCACGGGTCGCCCAGGATGGTGCCGTCAGGCTGCCGGTAGCCGGCGTAGCGGATCAGTTGCGGGCTGAGGATTCGGTACTCCTGACCGTCCTCGCGGGGGAGTGGCCCGACCGTCACGACCGACTGCAGAGCGCCGCCGTTGGTCGACAGTCGCAGGTGCTCCCAGCATGCTTCGGCGAGAGCGGAAGCCGTGACGGCATCGCGCGCGTCGATGAGTTTGAGGGTCCGCCAATGCGCGCGACCGACGCACCTGGCGTGGTTTCGCCACGCGAGTTTGGCGCCGACGAGCAATTCCTCCGCTGTGTGCGTGTAGGTGCCGGTCCGATGAAGTTCACGCAAGGCCTCACGCCGCCGAGACGTCGGGAGGTGTCCCAGTTCCGGAGAGTCGAAAAATTCGACGCACTCGAGTTCCCGACGTTGAAGCTCGGTCAGCGTCGGGGTAGTGGAGGCGATCTGGGACGTAAGCCCGCTATCGGTGGGCAATTCGTCCTGTCGAACAAAATCCACGGCACGACTCCTGTTTGGCTGGTTGAGATTTCGCTGAACGTTAGCTCGGCGATCGAGAGTGTCGAAGCTCTTGTTTATCTTGCACGCAAGAATAAGAAAGGGACGGTCACACCGCGAAATGGGGTCGCATTGTGACACTTGTCCAGAATGATTTACGAGTCAGACATTTGTGACATAAGCTGCAGACGAAATTCCGCGGCGGGTCTTGCCGCGTCTAGTCGGGACGAGGATGAGCGTGGATTCGCAAGCAATCTCTCTGGTCCGGTCGAGCTTCAAATCCGTCGCTGCGGTAGAAGATGGTCCGGAACGGCTCGCCCGTACCTTCTATTCGATCCTGTTCGCTCGATCGCCCGAAACCCGGGAGTTCTTTCCGGCAGCGATGGATGTGCAGCGTGACCGGCTTGTCAGCGCTATCGCTCACGTCGTCGAACGCCTCGACGAGTCCGACGCGATACTCGAGTACCTCGCACAGCTCGGCCGCGATCACCGTAAGTACGGCGTCACCGACGAGCACTACACGGCAGTCGGCAATGCCTTGATCGAAGCACTCGAGACCTTCGGTGGCGCCGAAATGTGGACCGACGAGGTCGACAGCGCGTGGCGTAACGCGCTCGCGATCATCTCGGCGGCGATGATGGATGCCGCCAACGCGGAAGACGGTCCGCCCGCGTGGAGTGCCACGGTCATCGAATGCCGCCCGGTCATCAAGGGCGTCGCCGTCGTGCGGCTGCAACTCGACCAGACGATGGAGTACCGCGCCGGTCAGTACGTCAGCGTGCAGGTCGCCGCGAGGCCACGGATGTGGCGCTACCTCTCTCCGGCCACGCCGTACGACGGGACCGGAATCCTCGAGTTCCACATCCGCCAGGTCACCGGCGGGTGGGTCAGCCCGGTCATGGTGAACCAGACCGCTGTCGGTGACACCTGGGTGGTCGGTTCGCCCATCGGCGCCTTGGGGATTCCGGAGAACTCCAAGGACCTTTTGATGATCGCGTCGGGAACCGGAGTGGCTCCGCTGCGCGCTCAGATACTCGAGCTGATCCGACGCGGCAACACCCGCAAGGTCCAACTGTTCTACTCCGGACAGCATCCGTGCGATCTCTACGACCTTCCGCATCTGTGGAAGCTGGCAGAGAAGTACCCGTGGCTCACGATCATCCCGGTCTCCGAAGAAGACGAGAATCCGTGGTGGCACACCGAAGCGGAGCCACTGCCGCCGATCGGCATGAAGCGGCGCATCGTCGGCAAGGTCGGTAAGGTCGTGACCTCGTTCGGGGACTGGGCGGGCTACGACATCCAGGTCGTCGGCAGCGAATCCATGGTCAACAGCACCAAATTCAGGCTTCGCGCAGTGGGCATCGACGTCGACACCGTTCGCAACGACCCGACGTACTGACCGTCAGTACGGATCGAACTGAATGACCTCGGCCGGCGTTCCGGCCTCGATCAATCGATCACGCGTCGACCGAACCATGGCCGCCGATCCGCACACCAGGACCTGATGTTCGGTGAACGCACCGTACGACGCGACGACGTCGGCGAGCGTGCCTTCGATGAGATGATCGTCGCCGAATCCGATGTCGACGTTCAACCGGTCGAACCATCCGTCGGGCGGGCCGCCGTCGGAGAGATCTTCGACGACAGGAATGGGCTGCAACCACGGAAACTGGTCGGCGAGCAGCCACAGCATGTCCGCAGCGTAGAGATCACGAAGCGTTCGGCCACCGAAGAAGAGGTACACCTGCGGCGGGTTCGGGGTCTGAGCCAGATCGAGAATGATCGACCGGAGTGGGGCCAAACCGGTTCCGCCCGCGACCATGATGACGGTGGGGCCGTTCTCGTCGACGGACAGGTTGCCGCGCGGGTCGAGGATCTGCCAGACGTCACCAGGCTGGGTGTCCTTGACTATCGAACCGCTGACCCAACCGCCGGGAACCGTCTTGACGTGAAACTCCAACTTCCCGTCGTGTGAGGGAGGCAGTGCGGGGGAGAGTCGACGGAGCAACCGCGAATTCTGCGGGACGCTGACGTCGACGTACTGGCCGGGTCGGAACGGGACGACGTCGCCGACAAGACGAACAACCGCCAGATCCTCACGGAGACGGTGATGTTCGACGACTGTGCTCGACCAGGTTCGCTGGGCCATGAAAGTTCTCCTGTAGTCAGTAGAGCGGGTCGTGCCGGATCTGGTCGAGCGGAGTTCCGCCGGCACGCAAGGCGTAGACGGTTGTCTTGATCATCGACGGTGACCCCGAGATCTGCACCTGACGGTCGGCCCACGAACCGAACTGCGCGACCACTTTTCCGATCGGTCCGATCAGCCGGCTGTGCATTCCGAACGGTGGTTCGAGCACCGGTCCGTTGTGCCACCAAGGGTTTTCGGGTTCTTCGGAAACCGGCACGACGGTCAACCACGGGTTGCTGAGCGAGATGTGCCAGAGGGTTTCGAGGTCGTAGAGATCGCACGGATAGCGGCCGCCGACGAACAGGTGCACGCGCGGGTTGTGCGCGCGTTGAGACATTTCCATCACCTGTGCCCGCAGTGGAGCGATACCGGTGCCGGACCCGATCATGAGAACGTCACGGTCGCTTGTGAAGTCGACCTCGAGACCGCCGAGGGGAGTGGACATGACCCAGCGGTCACCGACGTTGGTCTCGCTGACGATCGCGGGGCTGACCCATCCTCCCGACACCTTGCGGATGTGGAACTCGAGCTGACCGAAAGGGTTGGTCGGAATCGCCGGTGAGTAATACCTCCACATTTTCGGGCGCTGGGGAATCTGAACACCTACGTATTGCCCCGCCCCGTACGGAATGGGTGGGTCGGCTTCGAGGCGCACAATCGCCAGATCGTCGAGGACTCGTTCGTGGCTGACCACGGTTGCGCCCCAGAGCGCCGGGGTCGTATCGGATTCGGCGCCGTCGGCCATCGTGCTGACGACGAGGTCGGTGAACTGAGACCAGGCCTCGTCCAGCTCCGGCGTCCACTTGTAGCGGCTGTGCGCGCTCGTGCCGTACATCGACCGAACCGCACGCTTCAGAGCGACGCCGGCGGCCTCGTAGTGCTCACGCTCGACGCCGTAGCGACGGTGGTCGCGGCCGAGTTGGGTGAGGAACTTCCGGATTCGGCGATGCTGGGGCAGATTCTTCACGACGAACTCGATGGCTCTGAAGAAACGGTGGCCCTGCGATTCCATCCCGGCGGGGAACAATGAGCGGTACAGAGGATGTTCCGCAAAGAGGCCGGTGTAGAACACTGCCGAGAAGTGCGCACGGCTCTCTTCGTCGTCGGTCAGAGAATCGAGGCTGGATTGCAGACGGGCGATCACTGTCGGATCCAATCCATCCCCCTTTCGCACCAGCTGCAACTCTCGCCACAATTCTAGTACGGCTGAAAATGTGACCTACGAAACCAACTCGGCCTGGCGAAAACAAACTTGAGCGGAATAGACTCAAGTTTGTCCGCGTTGAGCATATTGACACAGTCGCAATACCAACCGGTCGCGGCTCTTCCCGTTCGACTTCGCCAGAAAGGTGACAAGTGGACTCGTTCACACCAACAACCAAGACCCAGGCTGCGATGACGGCTGCACTGCAGTCGGCGTCGTCGGCGGGTAACCCCGATATCCGGCCTGCCCATCTGCTGGTCGCATTGCTCGACCAGACCGACGGCATCGCTGCCCCACTACTCAAAGCTGTAGGCGTCGACCCCACGGTCGTACACCGTGAAGCACAGGCAATCGTCGATCGCCTACCCAAGACAACCGGCGCAAGCTCCACCCCGCAACTCGGGCGTGAGGCACTCGCGGCACTTACTGCTGCTCAGCACCTCGCCACCGAGATGGACGACGAATACGTCTCCACCGAGCACGTCCTCTACGGACTGGCCGGCGGCGACTCCGACGTCGCACAGTTGCTCGTACGGCACGGCGCCACCCAGGACGCATTGCGTGAAGCCTTCACCACCGTCCGCGGTAGCGCTCGCGTCACCAGCCCGGAGCCCGAAGGCACCTACCAAGCGCTGGAAAAGTACTCCACCGACCTCACCGAAGCTGCACGTAGCGGCAAGCTCGACCCGGTGATCGGTCGCGACACCGAGATTCGCCGTGTCGTGCAGGTGCTCTCGCGTCGTACCAAGAACAACCCGGTACTCATCGGTGAGCCCGGCGTCGGCAAGACCGCGATCGTGGAGGGCCTTGCCCAACGCATCGTCGCGGGTGACGTCCCGGAATCGCTGCGAGGCAAGACCGTCGTGTCCCTGGATCTCGGGTCCATGGTCGCCGGTGCCAAGTTCCGCGGTGAATTCGAAGAACGCCTCAAGGCTGTCCTCGACGACATCAAGAACAGTGCCGGACAGGTCATCACCTTCATCGACGAGTTGCACACCATCGTCGGCGCCGGAGCCACCGGTGAATCCGCGATGGACGCAGGCAACATGATCAAGCCGATGCTCGCCCGTGGTGAGCTGCGGCTGGTCGGTGCGACCACACTCGAGGAGTACCGCAAGTACATCGAGAAGGACGCAGCACTCGAGCGTCGTTTCCAGCAGGTGCTCGTCGGTGAGCCCTCGGTCGAGGACACCATCGGTATCCTGCGCGGCCTCAAGGAGCGCTACGAGGTGCACCACGGCGTGCGCATCACCGACTCCGCGTTGGTGGCGGCTGCCGCGCTGTCGGACCGCTACATCACGTCGCGGTTCCTGCCGGACAAGGCCATCGACCTCGTGGACGAAGCCGCATCGCGACTTCGTATGGAGATCGACTCGCGTCCCGTCGAGATCGACGAGGTGGAACGCACGGTTCGCCGACTCGAAATCGAAGAAGTGGCACTCGAGAAGGAAACCGACGACGCGTCCAAGGCTCGGCTCGAGAAGCTGCGTCAGGAACTCGCGGACGACCGCGAAAAGCTCAATCAGCTCAGCACCCGCTGGCAGAACGAAAAGCAGGCCATCGACTCGGTGCGCGTGCTGAAGGAACAGCTCGAAACCCTGCGAGGAGAGTCCGAACGCGCTGAGCGTGACGGCGATCTGGGCAAGGCAGCCGAGTTGCGCTACGGCCGTATCCCGGCGCTCGAGAAGGAACTGGAAGAGGCAGCAGCCGCTTCCGGAGCTGCCTCCGACGGTGACGTGATGCTCAAGGAAGAGGTCGGGCCCGACGACGTCGCAGACGTGGTCGCAGCCTGGACCGGAATCCCCGCCGGCCGGATGATGGAAGGCGAAACCGAGAAGCTGCTCCGCATGGAGTCCGAACTCGGCAAGCGTGTCGTCGGCCAGACCGACGCCGTCGTCGCCGTCTCGGATGCGGTTCGCCGCGCCCGAGCAGGTGTCGCCGACCCCAATCGGCCCACCGGTTCGTTCCTGTTCCTCGGCCCGACCGGCGTCGGCAAGACGGAGCTCGCCAAAGCCTTGGCGGACTTCCTCTTCGACGACGAGCGCGCGATGATCCGCATCGACATGAGCGAATACGGTGAGAAGCACTCGGTGGCCCGACTCGTCGGTGCTCCTCCGGGATACGTCGGCTACGAAGCCGGTGGCCAGCTCACCGAAGCAGTTCGACGACGCCCGTACTCGGTGGTCCTCTTCGACGAGGTCGAGAAGGCACACCCCGACGTGTTCGACGTCTTGCTCGCAGTACTCGACGAAGGCCGACTGACCGACGGTCAAGGCCGCACGGTGGACTTCCGCAACACCATCTTGATCCTGACCTCCAACCTGGGATCCGGTGGCACGCGGGAGCAGGTCATGGATGCGGTACGCCACGCGTTCAAGCCGGAGTTCATCAACCGTCTCGACGACGTGGTCATCTTCGACTCGCTCTCCGAGGAGCAGTTGGAGCACATCGTGGACATCCAGCTCGAGCAGTTGCAGAAGCGTCTGGCTGCGCGTCGTCTCACCCTCGAGGTGAACGGTGCGGCTCGGATGTGGCTCGCAGTGCGCGGCTACGACCCGCTGTACGGCGCTCGGCCATTGCGTCGACTCGTTCAGCAGTCGATCGGCGACCAGCTCGCCAAGCTGCTCCTGGCCGGCAAGGTCCAGGACGGCGACACCGTGCACGTCGGTGTCAGCGAGGACGCGGATCAGTTGGTTCTCTCCTGATTCCGTAAGCGGAATGCCCCGTCGATCCACTTGGATCGGCGGGGCATTCGCATTTTGTTCTACCCTGGATGGCTGGATGCTCGAACCGGGGACGAGTGCACCCGCGCCTCTCCGAACGACTTCGACGCTCTTTCGTCCCAACCGAAGGTGAGCCAGGCATGACCGATCAGAACGATCCGCGTAACTCGGGTGGGCCGCGCCGTGAGGATCCCGAGGCGACCGAGGTGTGGGGGCGTACGCCCGACCAGCCGACGGAGCAGTACGGGACGGTGTCCGGCCAGAATCCGAACCAGCCGACGGAGTTTTTCGGTCAGCAGCCGGGGGCACAGCAGTATCCGGGGGCACAGCAGTATCCCTACGGCGGACCGGATCAGAACACGGAGTACTTGGGGCAGCAGGGGCAGCAGCCGAATCCCACTCAGGCGTTCCCTGCCTACAACCCGCAGTTCGATCCGCAGGCGCCGCCGCCTGGTGCGACGCAGGCCTATCCGCCGTACACCGCTCAGCAGTACGGGAACCCGGATCAGTACGGGAACACGCAGCAGTACGGAAATACACAGCAGTATCCGGTTGCCGGTGGTGGCGGTGGAGTTCCGCCGGAACAGCCGTTCATCGACGATGGATCGTCGGGCGGCGGTAAGAAGCGCAAGCTCGCGACGTGGGTGGCCGCCGGTGTGGTCGGGATCCTGGTCGCCGTGATCGCGATCATCGCGTTCTCGGCGTTCGGCTCGAACGACAAGGGCACCCAGACCGCTTTCGTTCCCCCGACCACCACGACGCAGGCGCCGACCACGACACCGCCGAAGGCCAGCACCACGGCGCCGACTCCGACGACGGATTCTCCGCTCAGCCAGCTTCCAGGCGGGCTCGGCGAAGTCATCGGTGACGCCGGGGGAGCCGTCGGCACCGTGAAGTCGAACGACGGCGGCACGTTGGTCATCGATTCGATCGGGGGTTCGCAGGTGACGATTCTGACCACCGCGGACACCACGCTCATCGCGCTCAACCGCGCCACCATCGCCGATCTGCAACCGGGAGACAACATCGTCGTGGACGGAACGCCGGTGGAGAACGGCACGATGACCGCCAACACGATTCTGAGTACGTCGCTGCCGAAGTTCGGCAACTGAGTCGTTCACGACACATCGGGCGAGTCCACCAGGGTGTCGCGGGAGGTTGAGGCCGCGAGTCGCTACCCTGGAGGGTGATGACTGGAATGTGGTTCGGACTGGCAGCAATTGCACTCGCAGGCGCGGGTGCGCTTCTGTACGTCGACAGGACGAGGCGAGATCAATCCGGGCGAGTGCGTCAGATCTGGGCCAAGGCGCAGGGTTACACGTACACGGCCACTGACGATCAGCTGGCAGGCGAATGGCACCGCGCGGTCATGGCCAAGCAGGACTACCTCACTGCTACCGACGTCGTCCGCGGCCGCCGTCGCGGAGAGCAGTTCGTGCTGTTCGACCTGGAGGAGACCGCAACCATCGTGGCTGTTCGCCGCGAGATCGGGTCGGACGTCGACATCGATCTTCGGTTGAAGTCGACGGCTCCGCCCAAGGACGGCGACCTGAACCTGTTGGGTGCGATCGGTTCACGAGTCGTCTTCGCGACCGATCTCGAGATCGCACGTCGTGTCTGTGATCAGCGCATGGTGGCGTTCACCGAATCGGTTCCGCCGTCGATCAGCATGCTGTGGAGCGAAGGGCAGTGGACGCTCGGTTCGCTTCCGGTGACCAGTAACGGCCGGGACTGGGACGCGGCAATCGAGTCGGTTGCGCGCCTGTCCGGCATTCTGCATGTCCTGCCTCCCGTCACCGATCCCAACGAACTCGAGGTCGATCACGATCCGAGCCGCCCGCGGCCGGGCGCCGAGAAGTCTCGCCCAACTCCGGATCCGGTAGAACAGCCCCGTTCGCGTCAAGAGCAGCCGCCCCGTGACGCTCCGCCGCGTGAATTTGCCCCGCGTGAGTCCGCACCGCGTGAGCCCGCACCGCGGGAATCTGCGCCACGTCCGGATCAATCGCTGCGCAAGCCCGAGGCGGCTGACAAGCCGGCTCAGCGCCCGGCGTCGCAGCGCTCGGGCACAATTCGCCCGGTCGACTGACCTTTAAGGTTCCCGTCCAGGCGCGATAACCACTAGCGTGGCCGGTATGTCGACTTCCCACTCGGATCGCCCTGTGCGTCCCGTTGCCCTGGTGACCGGACCCACCTCTGGTCTCGGCGCCGGTTTCGCCAAGAAATACGCCTCCCTCGGATACGACCTGGTTCTCGTCGCACGTGACGAGGTCAGATTGCACGACCTCGCGTCCGAGTTGAAGACGATGTTCGGCACCGAGTCGGAGATTCTGGTTGCCGATCTCGCATCGGAGGCCGGACGCGACACGGTCGCGCTTCGTTTGGAGAAGGGCGTCGAGGTGTTGGTGAACAACGCCGGATTCGGTACCTCCGGCGAGTTCTGGACCGCCGATCCGGCGCTTCTTCAGTCTCAACTCGACGTCAACGTCACCGCCGTGATGCGGCTGACCCGTGCGGCGCTGCCCAGCATGATCGCGTCGGCGCACGGAACGATTGTCAACGTGGCGAGCGTCGCGGGCCTGCTGTCCGGGCGGGGTTCGACGTATTCGGCAAGCAAGGCCTATGTCATCTCGTTCACCGAAGGGCTGTCCGGCGGGTTGGCCGGGACGGGAGTGCGCGTGCAGGCGCTGTGCCCGGGCTTCATTCGCACCGAGTTCCACGAGCGCGCGGGCATCGAGATGTCCACGATCCCCAAGCCGATGTGGCTGAGCGTCGACCAGGTGGTTGCGGCGTCGATGAAGGATCTCGGTGACGACAAGGTCATCAGTATTCCGGGATTCCAGTACAAGGTCCTCACGACGGCCGGGCGTCTCGTTCCCAAGGGGCTGGTTCGCCGGCTGACCAACATCGTCGGACGAGGCCGCGGGCGGACGTAGCCCAGAGGCGGAAGCCGGACGTAGCCCAGAGGCGGAAGCCGGACGTAGCCCAGAGGCAGAAGCCGAACACAAGGCAGTGGTCGGTAGGCTGAGCACTCATGAGCGATCGTGAGGATTTGGCTGCGCTGGTGCGCGAATTGGCTGTTGTACACGGAAAGGTGACGTTGTCCTCGGGCAAGGAAGCCGATTACTACGTCGACCTTCGCCGCGCGACACTTCACCACAAGGCAGCGCCGCTGATCGGCTCGCTGCTGCGTGAACTGGTCGCGGACTGGGATTTCGACGCCGTCGGCGGTTTGACGATGGGCGCCGACCCGGTTGCCATGGCGGTGATGCACGCTCCCGGCCGACCGATCGATGCGTTTGTCGTCCGCAAGGCCGCGAAGGCCCACGGGATGCAGCGCCAGATCGAGGGCCCGGACATCGTCGGCAAGCGTGTCCTGGTTGTCGAGGACACGACCACGACGGGCAATTCGCCGTTGACAGCAGTGAAGGCCCTGCGCGAGGCAGGGGCCACCGTGGTCGGAGTCGCTACGGTCGTCGATCGCGCGACGGGTGCGGATGCGGTGATCGGTGCCGAGGGCGTCGAGTACCGCTCGCTGCTGGGCCTGGAAGATCTGAACCTGAGCTGACGCCCCGTGAGTGGTTGAGGAGTCCCTGCACTCCTCAACCACTCACAGGGGTCAGTCGCCTACGGTGACGGCGAGTGCTTCGTCGACGCTGTGCGGCGCGGGATCGTGGTCGTCGACGTGAGCGAGAACCTTACGTCCGCTCGACAGGACGAATACGGCGGCGAGGGTGAGCACCGCGCCGACCCAGAACGGCATGTGGACGTTGGATTCGCCGAGCTTGCCGGCTACCCACGGAGCAGCGGCGCCGCCGACGAATCGGACGAAGCTGTAAGCAGCCGAGGCGGTCGACCGCTCCACGGGAGCTGAGATCATGACGGTTTCGGTGATGAGTGTGTTGTTCACGCCGAGGAACAAACCGGCGAGGACGACACCGACGATCAAGACGATCTTGTTCTCGGTGAAGAGCGCCATCATGCCCAGGTCGAGTGCGAACAGGGTCAGTGCCAGCATCATCATCGGCAGGGTGCCGAAGCGTCGTTGCAGGCGAGGGGCGAGGAAAACCGACGAGATCGCCAGCATCAGGCCCCAACCGAAGAAGATGAATCCGATCGGGTACGCCCCCATGTCGAGGGGGAACGGCGTGTACGCGAGCAGCGTGAAGAATCCGTAGTTGTAGAGCAGCGCGGTGATGGCAACGGTGAGTAGCCCGCGGTGCCGCAACGCCTGGAAGGGCGCAGCGATGGACGTGTGGTGTTCGGGCTTGGGTGCGCTCGGAAGCATCACCACGATGAGAATGAAGGCGACCGCCATCAGGGCTGCGACGCCGAAGAACGGTGCGCGCCAGCTGATGTCACCGAGAACTCCGCCGACCAGCGGTCCGACTGCGATACCGATGCCCAATGCAGCCTCGTACAGGATGATCGCCCGTGCCACGCCGCCGCTGGCCGCGCCGACGATTGCCGCGAGCGCCGTTGCGATGAACAGTGCATTGCCGAGTCCCCAGCCCGCACGGAATCCGACGATCTGGCCGATGGTGCTGGAAGCGCCTGCCAGAGAAGCGAACACGATGATGATGGCAAGGCCTGCAAGAAGTGTTTTCTTGGCGCCGATGCGGCTGGACACCACACCGGTGATGAGCATGGCCACGCCGGTGACGAGCATGTAGCTGGTGAACAGCAGCGAAACCTGCGACGGTGTGGCGTCGAGTTGTTCGCCGATCGGTTTGAGGATCGGATCGACCAATCCGATGCCCATGAAGGCGATGACGCTGGCAAAGGCTACCGCCCACACCGCTTTCGGTTGTTTCAGGAGGCTCGGCGGAGCCTCGTTCTGGTGCGTTGATGTCGCGGTCGTGTTGCTCACGGCCACCTCCTTTTTCAGTGGTGGGTGTTTCAGCTGGGATCGGAAGTCTTGATGATGGACCGCAATTCGGCCAATCCGTCGGCCAGTTTCTTGATCTGCTCGGGCCCGAGTTCGACGAAGTGGGGGACTAGAGCGTCGGCGATCTCGTTTCGACCGTCGTTCAAGATCTTTCGGCCCTTGTCCGTCATGGCCACTCGAACTGCCCGGGCGTCTTCGGGGTCGGCGCGGCGTTCGACGTAACCGTTCTCGCCGAGTTTGCGTAGTAGTGCAGTGGCAGAGGGCTGCGAGCTTCTGTCGAGTCGAGCGAAGTCGCTGATCCGCATTTCGCCGTATTCCTCGAGTAACGAGAGTGCGCGCAGCCAGGCGCGTGGGTACTGATCGGACGCGAAGGAGCCTGCCAGCTTCGCGAAGCGGTGCGTATTGCTCACGAGGTCGACGAGTAGTTCGTGCAGTTGCTGTTCTTCGTCTGTCACGAAGAATATTATTGCATAGGTTAACTATGTAAATCAACGAGTCCGTGGAAGGTGGTCCGTCACGGCGGTGGCTACCAGCGACGGCACATCGAGGTCGGGTGCGACGAGTGTGAGGCTTCGATTTGCCGCCAGCACTGCGATGCCGTGGGTTCCGGTCCAGATGTTCAACGCAGATGTGGTGGGATCGGAGGCGTCGGCCTCTTCGGTCAGGGATTGCAGGGCGGCGAAGAGTGGGAGAGAAGACTCTCGGAGGTTGCTGCCTGCGCCCTCGAGGAGGTCGTGGCGAAACATCAACTCGAACATCGCCGGTCGCTCCTGGGCGAACGACACGTATTCGATTGCTGCCGAGATCAATCGGCTACGAGCGGGTTGTTTGCCGGCGAGGACGGGATCGAGCCTGTCGGCGAGATCGCGCAGGCCGTGTGAGGCAATTGCGGCTAGCAGGCTGTTGTGGGTCGGAAAGTATCTCCGCGGGGCGCCGTGCGACACGCCCGCCCGACGCGCTATCTCCCGTAGCGTCAGTTCTGTGGCGCCGTCGGCATCGAGAATCTCGACGCCGGTGGCGACGAGTGTTTCGCGAAGGCTGCTGACAGTCATGGAAGACAGTGTCTACTATTCTCGTCGTAGACACTGTCTACTAGACGGAAAAGGTGATGCCCTGTGCTCTATTGGCTGTTCAAATACGTCCTGATCGGCCCGGTCCTCTGGCTGTTCGGGCGGCCGACGATCGAGGGTCAGCACCACATCCCCAAGAAGGGGCCGGTGATTCTCGCCGGCAACCATCGGGCAGTCGTCGACTCGTTCTTCCTGGTTCTCATGGTGCGCCGACGCATCACCTTCGTCGCGAAGAGTGAATATTTCACCGGGACCGGTGTGAAGGGCGCGATGCAGCGCTGGTTCTTCGGTGGGGCCGGTCAGGTGCCGATCGACCGTAGCGGCGCCGACGCCTCCCGTGCGGCGTTGGACACGGCCATCGGGATTCTAGACAAGGGTGGTGTCTGGGGGATCTACCCCGAGGGAACACGATCACCCGACGGTTGCCTGTACAAGGGAAAGACCGGAGCGATTCGAGTTGCCTTGGAAACCGGGGCGCCGGTCATTCCCGTCGTCGTACACGGCGGCGACGCAGTCAACCCGCCGGGTACGCGGATGTGGCGCTTCAGCAAGGTCCGGATCACGGTAGGGGAGCCGATCGACTTCTCTCGGTACCGCGAACTTCGTGGCTACCAGGCCGTCGTGCGTGCGGCGACGGACGAATTGATGGCAGTGCTCTGTGACCAGTCGGGGCAGGAATACGTCGATGTCTACGGCGCGGACGTCAAATCCGGCGATGCCGCCTGAGTGACCCAGTACGGTCGCTGTTGGACGTGTAACCAACAGGAGGATTGTGATGGCGGGCAAGTGGGGCATCGAGCACGCAGTTTTTGCGGCGGCGACGGCAGCGACAGTGGTCGGGGCAGTAGTCGGTAACGAGCGGGTTCAGCAGATCGCGAAGCCGTTGATCGCACCCGCTCTGGCCGCCCGAGTGCTGCGCAAGCGCTCGGAGACGGAAACTGCCGATACCGCACTGCTTCTGGCCGGTCTCGCCGCTGCAACTGTCGGCGACGTGTTCATGATCGACCCGGACAACGATGCTCGTCTGATCAAGGGTGCGTCCTCGTTCGCGGTGATGCAGGCCAGTTACTCGGCGCTCCTGCTGCGCCGCGGCGCTCGGCCGACCCGCGCTGCCCTGCGGCCCCGCATCAGCGGTTGGTCGACGGCGTCCGGACTGCTCCGTGCCAAGGCCCCGAGCGTGTCGACGCCGCTCACCGGATATGGATTGATGTTGGGAACCACCTCGACGTTGTCGGCGGACCCCGCTCTGGCACCGCAGTCCAACGCCGTGCTCGACGTGGTCGTCCCGAACAAGGATCGACGCTCCTGGCTAGGATTGGGCGGAGTGCTCTTCACCGCATCGGACGGACTGATCGTGGTGCGTCGTCTGTTCATCCGCGGGACTGCCGGCCGCGCTGCTGCCGAGGGAGTGATCCTGGCGTCGTACGCGGGAGCGCAGCTGATGCTGGTGGAGGGCATGTTGGCGCTGGGACGCAAGAAGAGCGTCTAGTCCTTCACGGGCACAGCATGATTCGGTCTCGGTTCTTCGGGTCCACCATGACGGTGACCGTGGATCCGGGAGTGATCTTGTCTTTGTACTCGGGTCGGATCTCGTACTCGATCCGGCCCGAGTACGAATCGGAACCTGGAACCGTGAGGTGGAGTGCGAGCTTGGCCAATTCGCCGTCGACGGTTCGGCGCAGGGGTGTGACGGTGTCGATTCGTGCCCACCCTGCGAGGCCGTGCTTTTCGAGTTTGCGCTCGGCGCGGGTCGGGCGGTTGGCCCATGCCATTCCGAATCCGAGAACCGAGCCGAAAGCGGCGAGCAACCCGCCGATCTGATAGGGCAGCGTGCCAGGTGGGGTGTGCTCGACCAGCCATCCGAGCCACACGGCGAGCACGATCAGATACCCCACCGCGATGAAACACACGGTGTGTACGACGCGACGGTGATTCATCAGATTTCCTCCACATCCAGGATAGCCTGACCGGATGAGCGAACCGAACGTCTTCATCACCGGTGCTGCGGCTGGAATCGGGCGGGAGACGTCGCTGTTGTTCGCGCGCAACGGATACCGCGTCGGCGCGTTCGACATCGACGACGCCGGCCTTGCCTCCTTGAAGGCCGAGATCGACGGTTTCGGTGGGAGCGTCGTGACGGATGTCCTGGACGTCACCGATCCGGCCGGATGGGCGCAGTGTCTGGCCGATTTTGCCGGGGAGTCCGGGCGTCTGGACATCCTGATCAACAATGCGGGCGTGCTCTCCTCGGGACGGTTCGAGGATATTTCTCTTGCGGCGCATCGCCGAATGGTCGACATCAACATCACCGGCACCCTCAACGGCACGCACACGGCTTTCCCGTACCTCCGCGATACCGTCGGCGCCCAGGTGGTCAATCTGTGCTCCGCTTCGGCGATCTACGGCCAGCCCGAACTGGCGACGTACGGTGCAACCAAATTCGCGATCCGCGGCCTGACCGAGGCGCTCGATCTGGAATGGGCACAGCACGACATCCGTGTTCTCGCGCTCTGGCCGTTGTTCGTCCAGACCGCGATGGTCACTGGAATGGACACCGGAGCCACCAGATCGTTGGGTATCAAGCTGACTGCAACCGACGTCGCGCAGGAACTGTGGGCGGCCACACGCGGCGCCGGACGGATGCACAAGGTTCACTACCCGGTCGGAACTCAGGCGAAGCTCTTCCTCAGCGCGTCGCGGTTCTCGCCCGCGTGGCTCTCACGGCTGATGAACAAGCGCGTCACCAGCACTTAGTCGACCACACGATAGAGTGCACTGTCGGCTGTTGCTGGGCCAAGATGACGTGTGTGGAGGTAGTCGGGTGGTTCGTGTTCGGGTGGGGTTCGTCTTGTTGGGCGTCGGGTCGGCGCTAGTGCTCGCAGGGTGCGGCGGGGAGGCGGATTCAGCGCCGACCGTAGCGGCGCAGCCCAGTTCGTCCACCACTACCGCAGTGCCGACGACAACCACCACCGTCGCGCCCGTCGTCCCCACGACCACCGAACCACCGACCACGACGCTGCCACCGACGACGACACTCACGGACGTGCAGTTCGAGCGCAACGAGTCGTACTACTTCACCACTCCCGACGGAAACTTCCAGTGCGGCATCATCAAGTTGCCCACCAGAATCGAAGCCGGGTGCGAGGGAACGACCACTCCCGTTCCGCCGCGGCCGGAGAGCTGCATGGTCAACTGGGGCAACGGTATTCGCGTCACCGACGAGGGTGAGGGTGCTTTCATGTGTTCGGGCGGAGAGGTGTACACCTCTGGCGGCCCCGACGCCGATCCGGTGTTGGCGGCCGGTCAACCGCTGAGCAAACTGGGTTTCACCTGTACGACCACCGCGACAGACGTCTCGTGTGTCAACGATCAGACCACGCACGGCTTCACCGTGGCTGCAGATTCCAACGAGGTGTTCTGATGTCCGAAGTCGCAGCCGACGACGTGTCCGGCGGAGCCGGTGAACCGGGACCCACCGAGTGGGGCGAGAATCCCAACGGCGTCGGACCCTGGGCCGAGGAGCACGACACGGAACCGCCGACCGACGAGCGCTACGACCCGGTACTTCTGGCCGAGGGTGATCGTCGAAACGTCTTGGACGAGTATCGGTACTGGACGCGGGAAGCGATCGTCGAGGACATCGACTCGCGCCGTCACACGATGCATGTCGCCATCGAGAACTTCGCGCACGACGCCAACATCGGCACGGTGGTCCGCACGGCCAACGCGTTTGCCGCGGCCGCGGTCCACATCGTGGGGCGTCGGCGCTGGAATCGGCGGGGCGCCATGGTGACCGATCGATACCAACACATCGTTCACCATGCAGACATCGGCGAACTCGTCGAGTACGCCCGTGAGAATTCACTCACGATCGTGGCCGTCGACAACACCCCGGGGTCGGTGCCGCTGGAAACGGCAAGCCTGCCGCGGGAGTGCATCCTGCTGTTCGGTCAAGAAGGCCCCGGAGTGACCGATCATGCGAAAGAGGTTGCGTCCATGACGGTCTCGATCGCACAATTCGGTTCGACTCGCAGCATCAACGCCGGTGTCGCGGCCGGCATCGCGATGCACGCGTGGGTACGTGAGCATGCCGATCTCGCCGATTCCCGCTGATCTCGCTCGCGAATTCCGGCTAGCGTGTAGCGCCTCGACCAGACAGGATAGGTAGTTATGCAGGAAGTGTGGGCAGAGCGGGCCGATGCGGCTGAGGGCGCGATAGTCAGTCGTCACCTTCGGCGCCTGTGGGGAATGCCCCGGACAGCACTCGGCGTGGTTGCCTGGCCTGCTGTTCGACGCGAGCGGATGTTCAAGCCGTGGCACTACTGGTGGCAAGCGCACCTGCTCGATACTGCGATCGACGCACTCGAACGTGACCCGACCCCCAAGCGTCGTCGCCGGGTCGCGAAGGTTGCCCGCAGTGTGCGGGTCCGCAACGTCTCGGCGTGGACCAACAACTACTACGACGACATGGCGTGGCTGGGCCTCTCGCTCGAACGTGCGCAACGCATGTTCTCGGTCGATCACCGAACCGCGGTTCAGGCGCTCGAATCGCAACTCTTCGATTCGTGGTCCCCGGCCGACGGCGGCGGTATTCCGTGGTGCAAAGGCTCCGATTTCTACAACACACCGGCAAACGGACCCGCCGGAATCATGCTGGCGCGCACCGGAAAACTCTGGCGTGCGCAGGCAACGGCCGACTGGATCGACGAGACACTGCGGGATCCGGACTCCGGACTGATCTTCGACGGTATCCGCCGCGACGGCACCCTCGAGCGCGCGATCTATTCGTACTGTCAGGGCGTCACGCTGGGGTTGGAAACCGAGTTGTCGACACGATTGGGCGAACCGCGTCACCGCGAGCGAGTCCACAAACTCGTCGACGCCGTGTACGACGGCATGACCGAGTACGGAGTCATCACGGGCGGTGGCGGAGGCGACGGCGGACTGTTCAACGCAATCCTGGCTCGCTACCTCGCGTTCGTGGTGGTGAACCTGTCCTGGGAGACTCACGAGGACCTGCGAGCGCGCGAACTCGCAGCGCAGATCGTTCTGTCCTCCGCGGAAGCGGCCTGGAACAACAGACTGCAGATCGAAGGTCTGCCGCTGTTCGGGCACGACTGGACCAAGGATGCTCAGTTGCCGAGTCTGTCCGGCGACATCGCCACCTTCGCCGCCGGAACCGTGCGCTCGTCGAGCGTGCCCGAGCGAGACCTCTCGGTGCAGGTAGGTGGGTGGATGCTCATGGAGGCGGCATTTGTCGTCTCGGCGGCTGGATACCCGCGTAAGCGTTAGGCTTTTTCCTCATGGAATCCCGGCACGTGGTCGACACGGACGGCGTACGTCTTCACGTCGATGTCTGTGGGGCAGGGGCGGACGTTCTGGTTCTCTCCGGCGGCCCGGGATGCGTTCACTATCTTGCTCACGACGAGCTGGTTCCGGAAGGAATGCGCGCGTGGTGCCCTGAGCCACGCGGAGTCGGCCGGTCCGGTGGCGGCGCTCATACGATGGCGCAGGCCGTTGCGGACCTCGAACTCGTCCGCCGCACGTTCGAGATCGACAGCTGGGTCGTGCTGGGGCACTCGTGGGGATCCGACTTGGCGGTGCGGTACGCACTCGACTGTCCGGAATCGGTGTCCGGCGTCGTCGGCATCGCGGGGCACGGCCTCCACAAGGACCGGACATGGTCGAAGCAGTACGAAGCGGGAATCGAGCCGGACCCGCAGATACCTTGGGAACCTGTTGTCTGGCAATCGCTTCAAGAATCGTTCATCGAATGGATCCATGAACCACAGCTGTTTCGGCAGTTGGCCGACTCACCGGTGCCCATGACATTTCTCGCGGCGGCCGACGACATTCGCCCGTCGTGGCCGTTGCAGCAACTGGCCGAGCTCGTGCCTAACGGTAGTTTCGAGGTAGTCGACGGTGTCGCGCACAACTTCTGGCAGTCTCACCCGCTCCTGTGGAGGAAGATCGTCACCGAGGCTTGTGCGGCGCACTCTCGGCTCTCCTGATTTCCACCAGGATCCGCTCCGCGACGGTCTGGTATCCGAGGCTCCGATTGACGGTCAGCATCGGGTGATTCTCCGCGTTCACCGTTGTGTAAATCTTTCGCAGGGAGGGAAATTCAGCTGCCAATACAGTCGCTTGTTGCTCCTTGACCCACTGAGCGAGACCGTGCCCGCGGTGCTGGGGAAGTACCACGGTGTCGTGCTGCGATGCGTGGGTGCTGTCATGTTCGTCCACCGTCACCACTGTTGCTGCGGCTACTTCGCCGACGCTGTCGTCGACCGCGCAGCACACCAGGAGTACTTGAGAGCCACCCGTCATCTTCTGTTCCCACGATCTGACCTCGTCGGCTCCCCAATTACGTTCGGGTATCTGCAGTTCGGCGCCCGGCGCGTCGAGGAGTCGGTTCAATGCCTCCGAGAAGGAGTGGACCAGCTCGTCCGGGGTTCGGTTGCGCCAACTGACGATTCGATAGCCGGGGCGGGTGCTGTGTGCGGTGGGAGCACTGAGGTGCTGAACCTGGTTGGCCAACCGAAGCAACACGCGGTGACCGTCGAACGATCGCAGGAAATGCTCGGCTGCGCTTCCGACGAGCGCCGTCACTCTGATTCTTCGCACGCCGAACCCGGCGATGTCGACTTCGACGAGTTCGGCAAGCGCTCGTCCTACCCCTCGTCGCTGCGCGTGGGGTGTCACGTACATCCGAAACTCTGCGAGATCGGCTTCGGCCGAGTTGCGTCGTGCCTGGGCGATGCCGAGGACCTCGTCGGTGCCGGCGTCGCGTGCAATCCAACGCCGTACATCGGCCGAATTGTCTTCGGCCTCGATCATTTCCATCAGCGCAGTCGCTGTCGGCGCAGTCCCGGACAGGTGACGTTGGCCTTCGGCGAACACCTCACACCACTGATGAAGAACAGTTGCTGTCGCTCCGGACGGTACGAACTCGGCTACAACTACGCGGCTCACCCATGTGACGATACCGACCTGCCCACCCTGAGTTGGAATCACGCGAACCCTAACCCTGTCGGACTGCGGCGGCAGTTGCCAGCATTCAGGCATGTCTGATTCTCCGCGCCAACTGAGCCTCAACGCGTTCATCCACCCCGCCGGTCATCACGAAGCGGCGTGGCGTCATCCGTGGACAACCCCGGAACGTCTGTTCGACGTCACGTATTTCCAGGAGATCGCTCGCACTGCTGAGGCGGCGAAGTTCGACGGAATCTTCTTCGCCGACGGTCCCGCGTTGCGCAGCGACGTCGAGCACGGTCCCGCAGGGACATTGGAGCCGATCACCTTGTTGACGGCCATTGCAGTGGCGACCGAGCGAATCGGATTGATCGCGACGGCGTCGACCACGTACTACGAGCCGTACAACCTGGCTCGGCTGTTCGCCTCGCTCGACCACATCTCGAACGGACGCGCGGGGTGGAACATCGTCACCACGGGTACGGATCTGGCGGCAGCCAACTTCGGGCTGGCCAAGCACCCGGATCACGGGGACCGGTATTCGCGCGCACGGGAATTCGTCGACGCGGTGGTGCGGTTGTGGGACAGCTGGGAGGACGACGCGATCAGTCTGGACCGGGAGAACGGAATCTACGCGGACAGAAACAAGATTCACGAGATCAACTACGTCGGCCGGCATCTGCGGGTGCGGGGACCGTTCAACGCACCGCGAACTCCGCAGGGATACCCGGTGCTGGTGCAGGCCGGTGCGTCCAACGACGGTCGCGCGTTTGCCGGTCAGTATGCGGAGGCGATTTTCACAGCGCACCAGAGACTTTCCGATGCGCAGGCGTTCTACACCGACATCAAGTCGAGGGCTGCGCAGTTCGGGCGCAACCCCGATCATGTCAAGATTCTGCCGGGAATCAGCCCGTTCATCGGTGACACCGAGGAACAAGCCAAGGCGCTCGAGCGAGAATTCAACGAGTTGACTTCGCCGGAGTACGGGCTCGCGCAACTCGGTGCACTCACCGGGACCGATGTTCGGAATCTGGAACTGGATGCACCGGTTCCCGTCGAATTGTTCGCGGCGGCAGGTGATGTCACCGACAACAAGCAAAGTAGATTGCAGGTGATCGCCGGCATCGTCGAGCGTGAGCGTCCGACGGTTCGGGGACTGCTTCATCGTTTGGCGGGTGCGCGCGGACACCGGGTGTTTGCCGGAACCGCCGAGCAGGTGGCTGACACGATCGAGGAATGGTTCACCAGCGGTGCTGCTGACGGCTTCAACGTCATGCCGCCGTACTACCCGGGTGGGCTCGAGATCTTCACCGAGCGTGTGGTCCCGATCCTGCAGGATCGCGGTCTTTTCCGGACCGAATACTCGGGTACGACCCTTCGTGATCATTTCGGTTTGCCGAGGCCCGAGAGCCAGTTCTCGGGTAGTGCCTCTGCAGTGCAGTAGGCCCGCCCGCTGTTGTCGATAATGACAATGGTTACCATTAAGGAATGAAGCAGCTACCGGTAACCGTGCTGTCCGGATTTCTGGGCGCAGGCAAGACCACACTCCTCAACCACATTCTCGCCAATCGCGATGGCCGGAGGGTCGCCGTCATCGTCAACGACATGAGCGAGATCAACATCGACGCGGCCCTCGTCGCGGGCCAGGGTCATCTCGACCGCACGGAAGAGAAGTTGGTCGAGCTGACCAACGGATGCATCTGCTGCACGCTGCGTGAGGATCTGATCGACGCCGTCGGCGCCCTGGCCCGAGAGGGGCGATTCGATCAGTTGGTGATCGAATCCACCGGCATCTCCGAACCGATGCCGGTGGCGGCCACCTTCGACTGGGAATTCGAGGACGGTTTCAGCCTCGGCTCGCTCGCGAAGCTCGACACCATGGTGACCGTGGTGGACGCGTCGACCTTCCTCGGCGAGCTGGCAAAAGGCGAACGACTGGACGAGCGCAACCTCGAAGCCGGGGAGGGGGACGGACGCAGCATCTCCGATCTCCTGGTCGATCAGGTGGAGTTCGCCGACGTCATCTTGCTGAACAAAACCGACCTGGTGAGCCCGCGGGCGGCAGGAACCGTCGAGGCGACGCTTCGTAGGCTCAACCCCACCGCTCAACTGATTCGAACGGATCACGGCAAAGTCACCCTCGACCGTGTCCTCGAAACCGGTCTCTACAACCCGGAACTGGCTGCGCAGGTACCCGGTTGGGACGAGGAACTGGCCGGTGGGCACACCCCGGAAACCGAGGAATACGGAATACGCAGCGTCACATACCGCGCCTCGCGACCCTTTCATCCGGCGCGACTCGAGGCCGCGCTCGGTCAGTTCGCTGGACTCCTGCGGAGCAAGGGATTCTGCTGGATCGCCAGTCGGCCCGAGTTCGCCGCGATCTGGTCGCAGGCAGGCCCCAACCTCGTCATCGAACCGGCTCAACTGTGGGCGTCGGCGGCGGAGGTGCCAGGGCAGGAGATCGTGTTCATCGGAGTGAAACTGGACCCGGCGGCGCCGTCACGAATCCTCGATCCGGCTCTGCTGACCGATGACGAACTACGCGAAGGACCGCGGGCATGGACTCGCTACGAGGACCCGCTGCCGGCGTGGGACCAGGGACACCTGCACTGAGCAGTCAGCTTCTAGTCGAGGACTTCTTCGACCTCGACGTCTTCGGCCGGTCGGGCCATCTCCTTGCGGTACTGCCAGATTCCCAGCGCAGTACCGATGACCAAGCTGACCATCATCACGATCAGCACGGCGGGCAGCAACCACGGCACGCGATCGAGGAACGAGCCACCGTAGAAACCGAGTAGCAGGAGCACGGGCGCCCAGATGATCGCGCCGATGGTGCTCGCGATGGTGTAGCGCGTGTGGTTCATCTTGGCTGCGCCCGCGACCATCGGGCACAGGGTGCGCACCCACGGAACCCAGCGAGCAATCAGGACCGCCCAGAATCCGTGTTTTTCCAACAGGATGTTCACGCGGTGCAGGTTCTTCTCGGTGAAGTACTTGCCGCCCTTACGGGCTTTGATGTGATTGCCGGTCCGGTGGCCGATGACGTACCCGACCTGGTTGCCGGCAATGGCCGCGATCATCGCACCGACAGACAACGCCCACACGTGGCCCGCGCCGGATTCGTGGCCGGCGAGAACGATTCCGGCTGTGATCAGAAGCGAATCACCGGGGAGAAACAACCCGAGGATGATCGCGCACTCGATGAAGACGAACGTGACGACGATGATCCAGACCAACAGAGGCCCGGCAGTCTCGAGCGGGGAGAAACTGCCGGATGCGAGCGTCATCGTCGTCAGTTCTTCGCCTCGTTCTGCAATCAGGGGGTGGGGTCTTCGGGGACTGTCACCGTCGAATTGTCCGTAGTGGAAGTATTCGCCGTTTCACCACGTCTCGACGCCAGAATTCGCTTCCCGATTTCGAAGACGATCGGCAGAACCGACACCAGGACGATCAAGATGAAGATGTAGTCGACATTGTCGCGGATGAATTCGATCTGCCCCAGGAGGTAGCCGAGCAAAGTCACGCCGGCACCCCACAGGATGCCGCCGACGATGTTGTACGTCAGGAACAGTGAGTACTTCATCTTCGAAGCGCCGGCGACAACCGGAGCAAAAGTACGCACGATCGGCACGAACCGAGCCAGGATAATGGTGATCGGGCCGTGCTTTTCGAAGAAGGCGTGTGACTCGTCGATGTACTTCTTCTTGAAGAACCGCGCGTCGTCCGTCTTGAACAGGGCAGTTCCGCCCTTGGCGCCGATGTAGAACCCGACTTGGTCACCCAGAATCGCGGCGATCGGAATGGTCACCAGGAGCACCCACAGCGGCGCGAACGGTTCGATCTCGGTGGACTTGGACGCCGCGATCAGCCCTGCGGTGAAGAGGAGCGAATCGCCGGGCAAGAGCGGAAACAGCAGGCCTGATTCGATGAAGACCACCAGAAGCAATCCCACCAGAACCCACGTTCCGAAGGAATTCAAGAGGTTCACGGGATCGAGGAAGCCGGGCAGCAAGGCCAGGTTCGTCACGGATTCAGTTGCTGCCTGCACATTCACGGTGGCCAGAGTACCGGCCGAATCTGAGTGTTTCCCACCACCGCAGGTCATCGCGTCGGTGGCGGCGGGCCGAGACCGCAAAGAGACGTGACGAGTCGGACTTGCCATACTGCTAGGACCACACGAAGCGCTTTCACATCGCCGAGCGCTCCGAACGACACGTATATGGAGGACTCCCGCCGTGCCTATCGCAACTCCCGAGGTCTATGCCGAGATGCTTGGTCGGGCCAAGGAGCATTCCTTTGCCTTCCCCGCCATCAACTGTGTCGGCTCCGAATCCATCAACGCAGCCATCAAGGGCTTCGCGGACGCCGGCAGTGACGGCATCATCCAGTTCTCGACGGGCGGCGCCGAGTTCGGTTCCGGTTTGGGCGTCAAGGACATGGTCACCGGCGCTGTTGCGCTCGCCGAGTTCGCACACGTGATCGCGGCAAAGTACGACGTCACCATCGCGCTGCACACCGATCACTGCCCGAAGGACAAGCTGGACACCTACGTGCGTCCGCTGCTCGCGATCTCGCAGGAGCGCGTCGACGCCGGTCGTAACCCGCTGTTCCAGTCGCACATGTGGGACGGCTCGGCTATCCCGATCGACGAGAACCTGGCCATCGCCAAGGAACTGCTCGCCCTCTCGAAGGCTGCACGCATCATCCTCGAGGTCGAGATCGGTGTCGTCGGCGGCGAAGAAGACGGCGTCGAAGCCGAGATCAACGACAAGCTCTACACCTCGAGCGAAGACTTCGAGAAGACGGTCGATGCTCTGGGCATCGGCGAACAGGGCAAGTACCTCCTTGCCGCCACCTTCGGCAACGTCCACGGCGTCTACAAGCCGGGCAACGTCAAGCTCAAGCCCGAGGTTCTCGAAGAGGGCCAGAAGGTCGCCGCTGCCAAGCTCGGCCTGGCTTCCGGTTCGCAGCCCTTCGACTTCGTCTTCCACGGTGGATCGGGATCGTTGAAGTCGGAGATCGAGGACTCGCTGAACTTCGGCGTCGTCAAGATGAACGTCGACACCGACACCCAGTACGCGTTCTCCCGTCCGATCGCCGGACACTTCTTCACCAACTACGACGGCGTCCTCAAGGTCGACGGCGAGGTCGGAAACAAAAAGGCATACGACCCGCGCAGCTACCTCAAGAAGGCCGAAGCCGGCATGACGGCTCGCGTCGTCGAGGCGTGCAACGACCTGAAGTCGGCCGGACGCTCGGTGTCGGCAGGCTGATCGGTTTCACAACTGCGCTTCACAGAACAAAATGCGCGCCGGCGAAATTCTCGCCGGCGCGCATTTTCTGTTCAGGTACCTACTTGCTGGGATCGCAGACCTTCCACGTGCCGTCCTGGCGCTCGAGGTCGAACGTGCGCCACGACTGCTCGCCCGTGCTCGGCAAACTCGCCTGGACCTGAGCGATCGCGGTGTCGTCGGTGATGCGCACCGCGTCGACGGCTCCGACCTGCGGGATCGTCTTCTGCGCGACGGCATTGTCGTGGACCTGCGCGAACGCTGCGTCGGGAATGGTGCGGTAGTACTCGCCCAACGCCCCACAGGTCGACGTTCGCAGCGTTGCCAGATCGCCGGTCTGCAGAGCGTCGACGTACGTCGAGATGGCGGTCTGGACCTGAGCTTCGGGTGAGCTTTCACCGCTACCGCTGTTGGACGAGACGAATACGGCGACGCCGATCGCCGCGAGGACGGCGACGCCGGCCGCTGCTGCCGCGATGTACCAGCCCTTGCCGCTGCGCTTGGTCTTCTCCGGCGCGGCGGGCTCGATGCGAGTCGGCATCGGCTGAGCCGGCGGTGGGGTCGCTGCGACACCCACACGTTGAGGCGCAGCGCGCTGCGGTGGTGGTGGGGTCGGAGCCTGCCGGGGTGGTGGTGTCGGCTGCGTGGCTTTCGGAATCGCGACGGTGGCGGGCTCCGGCTTGGGCTGGGGTGTCGGTGCTGCTGTGGGTGCCTGAGTTGCCTTGGGGATCGCGACGGTTGGTGCGCTGGCAGCTTTGGCGTCGCCGTCCGTTTTCGAGGCCTTGTCTGTCTTCTGGATCGCCACAGTCGCAGGTTCGGTCGGGGCCGACTTCTCGGGCGCACCCTTCGGTGCTGCGCTCTTTGTCGAGTTGTCGTCTTTCGAGTCCGGCACGGGTAACCCTTCGGTCTTATGCAGCAATGACCATGTCAGGGTAACGACCGGTATGTAGCCTGCATAACTCCGACCGTCGGCGAGGCGGTCCTGTGGCAGAAAGGCGTAGCGGGCACAATGAGCGCATGACCCAATTCGGTGACCTGCTCGGACCCAAGCCCACTCTGCTTCCCGGCGACGACGACGCGGAATCGGCACTGCTCAACCACGCTGAACCGGCCCAGGTAGCGGCCGACCACCCCACTGCCTCCATTGCGTGGGCCTACCTGGCCGAGGCTGCCCTGGACAAGGGCGAAACCATCACGGCCTACGCCTACGCGCGTACCGGATACCACCGCGGACTCGACCAACTGCGTCGCAACGGTTGGAAGGGTTTCGGTCCCGTGCCCTACAGCCATGAACCGAACCGTGGTTTCCTGCGTTGCGTCGCAGTCCTGGCCAAGGCCGCGAAGACGATCGGTGAAGCCGACGAGTACGCGCGTTGCCTCGATCTGCTCGAAGACTGCGATCCCAACGCCGCCGAAGCGCTTGGCCTCGGTTAGCAGTTTCCGTCCGAGCCGGGCCGGCATCAAGGACCGGGCTCGCAAATCGGTGCGTCGACTTCAGACGTCGGCGCTACCGATCATTCAATGTGCCTTGGCGGCCGGATTGGCGTGGTGGGTTGCCACCACGGTGATCGGGCACCACGCGCCGTTCTTCGCGCCGATTGCCGCTGTGGTCTCGCTCGGTCTGTCGTTGGGTGCACGACTACGACGCTCGTTCGAGTTGGTTGCGGGAGTCACGGTCGGTATCGGAATCGGTGATCTGATCATCTCCGGTATCGGGAGCGGACCGTGGCAGATCAGTTTGGTTGTCGTGCTGGCGATGTCCGTCGCGGTGCTTCTCAACAGCGGGCCGATCTTCTCCATGCAGGCGGGAAACTCGGCTGTGCTGGTGGCGACGCTGATCCCGCCGGGCGGCAGCGGCGGTCCCGATCGCATGATCGATGCACTTGTCGGTGGCCTGGTGGGTATCGCGGTGGTCGCGATCATCCCCACCCATCCGGTACGACGCGCGCGCAAGGATGCCGCATCGATCCTCGGAACCGCTTCCGAGGTACTGCAATTGGTGGCAGACGGCCTCGTCGCGAATGACCCGGACCCGATCGTGAAGGCACTGCAGAAGGCGCGCGCAACTCAGAGTGCCATCGACGGGTTGCGCAGTAACCTTCTCGGCGGGCGCGAGATCAGCCGAATCTCCCCGCTGTACTGGAACAGTCGGCCTCGCCTCGAAAGGCTCATGGCGACAGCCGATCCCATCGACAACGCGATGCGTAACATTCGAGTGCTCGCGCGTCGTTCGTTGACGTTGGTCAGGGACGACGAGATCCTCGATCCGCGTCTGGTGGCTCAGGTCGAGCGCTTGTCGAAAGCCGTCGAAGTTCTCGAGGACATGATCCTGGCGGAGCCGGGGGAGCAGCCTGATCAGGCCGAAGCAGCGCGCGTCCTGCGCTCGGTCGCGAAGGAACTGAAACCGGCGATAGTGGAGAACGCGGGCTTGTCCTCGACGGTGGTGTTCGCCCAGATTCGATCGCTGGTCGTCGACCTGTTGCAGGTCGCGGGCATGAAGCGAATCTCGTCGATCGCAACTCTGCCGCCCACCGTGCCTCATCCCGCCTACGAGCCGGATCACTGACCTCTGCCGTTTCCCGCTCACTGAGCAACTCATTGTATGTATGCGAATGTATGCATATGCTCTGAGAAGGACTTGGGAGGGAACAGGACAAATGGGAGCAGGGCACGGTCATTCACATGGCCACTCGGCAGCAGATTCGGTCGGCGTAGGACCGTCACCGCAGCGCATCAGAAAAATGGCGATCGCGCTTGCGATCCTCGTTGCGTTCCTCGTGCTCGAGGCCACGGTCGGCATCCTGATCAACTCGTTGGCTCTGCTTGCCGACGCCGGTCACATGCTCACAGACGTGGTGGGTATGGCCATGGGACTGACGGCGCTGCTGCTCGCGAAGAGGGGCAGCACCACCGCGGCCAGGACCTTCGGTTGGCACCGCGCCGAAGTGCTGACCGCCATGGCCAATGCGGTGATGCTGCTGGCCGTCGCCGCCTGGGTCTTCTACGAGGCAATCGGCCGCATCGGTAACGAACCCGAGATCCCGGGCGGCGCCCTGATCATCACGGCGGCCGCCGGCCTGGCCGCGAACATCGTCGTGATGCTGATGCTGCGCGGCGATTCCAAGGACAGCCTGGCCGTGCGTGGCGCCTACCTCGAAGTGCTTGCCGACGCCGTCGGTAGCGTCGGCGTTCTGATCGCCGGTGGCCTTGTCCTGCTGTTCAACTGGACGTGGGCAGACGTCGTCGTCGGTGTTCTCATCTCGCTGTGGGTGGTGCCGCGTGCGATCAAACTGGCCGCAGCATCGCTGCGCATTCTGACGCAGGCGTCGCCGGCCGACGTCGACGTCGAAGCGGTCGAGGCCGACCTGGCGGCGCTGCCGAGCGTGATGGGTGTCCACGACCTACATGTCTGGACTCTCACCACCGGCATGGATGTCGCCACGGTCCACCTGACCAGTGACGCGAATTCGTCGAACGTTCTGGAATCCGCGCGCACCGTCCTCGAGAGTCACGGTCTTTCCCACGCCACCGTCCAGGTGGAATCGTGTGCCAACGGAGAGCACTGCGAGAAGAACGTCACTTGGTGAAGCGGGTGATATCTTTGCCCGGCTTCCAGAGGTCGACATACATGTGTTCGTCGTCGACAGTCGTGTGCACCACCTCGTCGATGTCGAGGACAAAGAGGTGCAGAGGCTTCGGAACCTCGTAGGTGTAGCTTGCGAGCACGGCTTCGAACTCGTCGCCGGTCACCTCGCGTGCGAGTCCGGCGATCTTCGCGTCACCGCCCTCCATGGTGTGCTCGCCGGGATTGCTGTGGAGGGCGTAGCGCCCGTCACGGATGAGGTCCTTCGCCTTGAGTGCGCCGAACATCGAACCGAGCACCAGACGCCCGTCGAGGATTTCGACTTCGGTGCCGCTGACCCGTGGTGAACCGTCCTTGCGCAGCGTTGCGAGGACGTGATGCTTGTGGGCTTTGAATCGTGCTTGGACCGCGTCGGCAAGAGCGGGTACTTCTTCGGAGAACTGCTTCCAGGTGACCATGACGGTCATTGTGCACCCCTATTCCTGACAACTTCTGTCAGTGATTCTCGGTAATGTTCGGTCCATGAGATCCGCGCGGTTACTCCAACTCATGCTGCGTTTGCAGGGGAGTCGCGGCGTCGTCGCCGAGCAGTTGGCCGACGAGTTCGGTGTGTCAGTGCGGACGATCTACCGCGACGTGGCCTCGTTGTCGGCTGCCGGTGTGCCGATCTGGACCGAGAGCGGCCCTGGTGGTGGCATCCGTCTGCTCGACGGATGGCAGTCCAAGTTGTCCGGCATGACGGACGACGAGACGTCCGCACTCATGCTGTTGGGTGTGCCGTCCATCGCTGCAGATCTCGGGCGATCCGACGCCGTCGGTTCGGCGGGGGCCAAACTGCTCCGCTCCCTGCCCGGTCCCCTGCGCGAGAGTGCACGACTGTGGCAGGACCGCATTCTCGTGGACGTTCCGGGTTGGTTCGGCGGCGTCGACGACATCTCGGCGCTTCCGATCGTCACATCCGCTGTGCTGGACTCGCGTCGACTGCGCTTCGCCTATCGCGATCGCGAGCGGACGGTCGATCCGCTGGGTCTGGTCATCAAAGCCGGTGTTTGGTATCTGGTGGCGGGGATGAACGGACGTACGCTCTCGTTCCGGGTCGGCCGCATCAAAAACGCCGTCGTAGAGGATGATTCGTTCGCCCGCCCGGCGGATTTCGACCTGCCGTCGTGGTGGGCAGCGTCGATGGCCGAGTTCGACCGGTCGCTGCTTCGCTTCTACTGCCGGGTGCGGTTGTCGCCCGAGGGGAGGCGCAGGCTCCCCGATGTGGTGGGAGAGCTCGCCGCTGCCGTCGGAGTGGGGCCCGAGGACGACGACGGATGGGTCAGTGCCGAGCTGAAACTCGAGAGCGAAGATGTCGCGCTCTCCCAGTTGATCGGGCTGGGAGCCGACGTCGAGGTGCTCGAACCCTCGTCTTTGCGTGAAGGGATACGCACCGTGGCGGAGCAGATGGTGCTCCGCCACACTCGCAGTGACTAGGCCGTTGCAGAACGCTTTGCGAGCAGGCGAGTGATACCCAGTTGAGCGGCGACGATGACGGCGCCAACCACCAGACCCAGTGCCGCCGACGCAAGTGTGTTGACGATCCACGCCAGTACCCCGCCGACTCCGGCGATGTCACTGACTGCTTCTTCGCCGTGATGAACGGCGTCGTAGAGCGGGTGGAAGCCCAGTTCGTCGATGCCGACCAACAGGATGTGGCCACCGACCCACAGCATCGCGGCGGTACCCACCACCGAGAGCACCGACATCACGTGAGGCATGCCGCGAACGAGGCCTCGGCCGACCTTGTGGGTGAAGCCAGACGACGTCTCGGCGATCTTCAATCCGATGTCGTCCATCTTCACGATCAGTCCGACGACGCCGTAGACGACCACGGTGATGACGACCGCCACGACGGCAAGGATCACCAATCGGCTCCAGAAGCCTTCGCCTGCGATGGTGTTGAGTGCGATCACCATGATCTCGGCGGACAGGATCAGGTCGGTGCGGACGGCGCCCGAAACCACTGCTTCTTCGTCGCGAGGATGCTCGTCAGCGGCCTCGTGGTGGTCACCGTGGCCGAAGATTGCACCCCAGATCTTGTGAACCGCTTCGTAGCTGAGGTAACAGCCGCCGACCATCAACAGTGGCGTCAGCAGCCAGGGGAGGAACTGACTCAGCAGCAGGGCGATCGGAAGGATGATCAGCAGCTTGTTGCGCAGCGATCCGATGGCGATGCGCTTGATGATGGGCAACTCGCGTTCGGCTGCGAGCCCACGGACGTACTGCGGCGTGACGGCTGCGTCGTCGATGACCACGCCGGCCGCTTTGGCGGTCGCCTTACCGGTTGCGGCGGCAACGTCGTCGATCGAGGCGGCAGCCATGCGAGCCAGGGCTGCGACGTCGTCGAGCAGGGCGAAGAGTCCGCCGGCCATCACAGACCTCCAGTGGAATCAGTGGAAAAAGGTGGCCGGACCGAACCGGTGACGCAGTTACTTGATCGCACGAGGTCTCTATCCATGATCGTCGTAGGTGAGGTCAGGTCACCTGGAACGATACCGGGGGCATCCGTCAGGGACGACCTCGCGAGGTCGGTTGCCCTACGTCACGAAAGGTCTTCCCGACCCGGTGCTCGCGTGTAAGACTGCACAGAAGATCGATCGAAACGGGGCACTATGCGTGAACCAGACACTGCACAGGTCGCCAAGACTTTCGACGCAATGGCGGCGCACTACGACCGACAGATCGGGCGCTTCGAACGCTTTGTGCTCGGTGACGCCCGGAAATGGGCCGTGGACCAGGCGCATGGCCGCGTGGTCGAGATCGCCGTGGGTACCGGACTGAACCTGCCTCTCTACGGAGACGACGTCGATTACGTCATCGGCGTGGACATCTCGACTGCGATGCTCGATCAGGCCAGGCTCAAGGTCTCCGAAGGAGTGAAGACCGAAGTCGACCTACGACTCGGAGACGTGCAAGCACTCGATGTTCCCGACGAGTGCGTGGACACGTTGGTCTCGACCTACGCCTTTTGCACGATCCCCGATCCGGACCGAGTTGCGAGCGAAGCATTTCGAGTCCTGGTACCCGGTGGTCGATTCGTCCTCGCCGAGCACGGACCGAGCAAGAACGTTGTTGCTCGTACGTTGATGAAGGTCGTCGAACCGCTTTTTGTTCGGTTCGGTGCCGATCATCTCACCCGTCAACCGGTTGAATACCTCGAAAACGCCGGTTTCCTGATCGACGAGGTGCAGCGCAGCGGCCGGGGCGGAATCGTGTTTCGGGTCGTTGCGCGCAAGCCGGATCCCGAATGGACGGCACTCGGTCACTGATGTCGGAATGCCGTCCATCGGGGATCGCTCAGCCCAGACGCTCCAGGATGGTCGCGTTTGCCAACCCACCTGCCTCGCACATGGTCTGGAGTCCGTAGCGCGCGCCGCGCTGCTCCATCGCGTTGACCAGGGTGGTCATGATCCGCGTTCCGCTGCCGCCCAGTGGGTGGCCGAGCGCGATGGCGCCGCCGTGGACGTTGACCTTGGAGAGGTCGACGCCGGTGTCCGCTGCCCACGAGAGGACCACTGGGGCAAAGGCCTCGTTGACCTCGAACAGATCTATGTCCGAGACCGTCAATCCCGCACGGGCCAGGACCTTCTGCGTAGCCGGGATGACCGCGGTGAGCATGTAGAGCGGATCGTCGCCGGCAACTGCGAAGCTGTGCAATCGTGCCTTCGGGGTGAGGCCGAGTTTCGCGGCGATCTCACTGGTCGTGATCAACACCGCCGAACTGCCGTCCGAAAGCGGGCTGCTGTTGCCCGCGGTGATGGACCAGTCGATCTGTGGGAATCGCTGTGCGTAGTAGTCGGATTCGAAGGCGGTCCGTAGGCCGGCCAGGGTCTCGACCGTGGTGCCGGGGCGGATGGCCTCGTCGACCGACAGCTGCGGGAGCGTGGCGAGTTCCTTGGTGAAGTAACCACTCTCGGTTGCCAGCGCGGCTTTCCGATGGCTCGACGCCGAGAACTCGTCGAGTTGGGTGCGGCTCAGTCCCCACTTGGCAGCGATCAATTCGGCGCTGATGCCCTGCGGTACCAGACCGTCCGGATAGCGCTCTTCGAAACCCACGCCGAGTGATTCGCGCCCGATGCTGCTCGAGCCCATAGGGACTCGGCTCATCGACTCGACTCCGGCAGCGACAACGATGTCGTACGCACCGGCAATGACGCCCTGAGCGGCAAAATGAACTGCTTGTTGGCTACTTCCACACTGTCGGTCGACGGTGGTTCCCGGTACCGACTCAGGGTAGCCGGCGGCGAGAAGGGCAGTGCGAGTGACATTCTGGCTCTGTTCACCGACTTGGCTTACCGCTCCACCGATGACGTCGTCGATCAGTGCTGCATCGATTCCAGTGCGTTCGACTACCGCCTTGAGGCTGTGGGCGAGGAGGTCGACGGCGTTGATGCCGTGCAGGGCGCCGTTCGCCTTTCCCTTGCCGATCGGAGTGCGAACGGCTTCGACGATAACTGCGTCTCTCATGACAAATTCCTTTCAGGGATGGCGGATTCAACAGGGACAACCGGGGTGGGTGTGGTCGCAGGCGTCATTCCCAGTGATGCCAGGGCAGACACAAGCGCGACGGCAAAGATCACCCACCAGGCCTGGCGGAAGGTGTCGTAGTCGACAGCAGAGCCGAGAACCGCGATCAGAACGCTCACGCCGAGAACGGTTCCGATCTGTCGGCTCATGCTGACGATTGCGCTACCGGTGGCCGATCTGGCAGGTGCCAGATCCGCCGTGGCCTGCGACAGAATGGTCGGCAGGGCAAGACCGACACCGATCCCGGCGATGATCCAGCCTGGTAGGAGTCCGGTCGCGTAGTTAGGCGTCGTATCAACCGAGACGAGAACGAGTACGGTTCCGACTGCCCACAGAAGGCTGCCGAGTGCGGCGACGCGTCCCGCCGAGTACCTGCGCGTCAGCGATCCGCCGGCGATGGCGAACAGCGGAACGAGAAGCGGACCCGGTGAGACGGCGAAACCGGTTCGCAGAGCGGAGTATCCCCAGGCTTCCTGGAGCCACAGGATGTTCGAGAGAAGACCCGCGGCGAATGCTGCGCTGAACAGGATGGCGGTGACGTTGGACCAGGCAAACGAGCGGATCTTCAGAAGATCCGGAGCAATCAACGGAGTCCGGTGACGAGAGTTGCTCCACCAGAACGAGAGTAGTGTCACGGTGGCCACGGCGAAGGCGATCAGAACGCGATTGTCGGTCCATCCCCAGTCCGGACCCTGGACGAGTGCCAGCGCGAGAGAGCCGATTCCGACGGTGAGGAGGGCAGCGCCGACGAAGTCGATACCGGCATCGGGGTCCTTGTGTGTTGTATCCGGTACGAGTCGGACTGCGAAGTAGAGCAACACGATGCCCACTGGAACATTGATCAGGAAGACCCAGCGCCACGAGGCCTCTACGAGGATGCCGCCCACGACAGGGCCGAATGCAGCTGCTGCAGCGCCGGCGGCTGCCCAGATGCGAACGCCGGATTGACGTTTCGCGGCGGGAAGCGCATTGATCAGAAGCCCGAGGCTGGCCGGGGTGAGCGCTGCGGCGCCGACTGCCTGGACGATACGGAAGGCCACCAGTGCCCACAAGGACGGGCTGAAGGCACAGGCGGCGCTGGCGAGGGTGAACAGTGCGAGGCCGGCGATGAAGGCGCGCTTGTGCCCGATCCTGTCCGCCCAGCGTCCGAGGGGTATCAACAGTGCGGCGTAGACGATCGCGTAGCTGTTGAGGATCCAACTGAACTCGCCGAGCGAGTGACCCGGGTAGCTCTTGGCGATGTCGCCGAAGGCCACGTTGACCAC
Organism: Rhodococcus sp. D-46; assembly: GCF_011290655.1. Classification (NCBI taxonomy): domain Bacteria; kingdom Bacillati; phylum Actinomycetota; class Actinomycetes; order Mycobacteriales; family Nocardiaceae; genus Rhodococcus; species Rhodococcus sp. D-46. The sequence goes on from NZ_JAANTF010000008.1 coordinate 303,091, forward strand.
AAAAAGATCGAGGCTGGCGACAAACGGCGCCCCCGACAGTATCGCGAGCAGGGGTCCGGTCCGAACCGGCTGGCTATGAAGTTCCATAGTCAGCAATCTAGACTCTGGCTATGGTTATGGCAAGCCAGGGGGTATGGTGAATTGCATGGACGCTGTACGACTGACCGGAGTGCTCGAAGATCGCGACGCCTGGCGGGCCACGCACTGTTCGATCGGGCGGGCCATGGAAGTGGTCGGCACCAGGTCCGCGATGCTCATTCTGCGAGAGGCCTATTACGGCACAACGCGTTTCGACGACTTCGCGTCGCGAGTCGGCATCACCGAGGCGGTTGCGTCGGCGAGGCTGAAAGAACTCACTGAGGCGGGACTGTTCGAGCGTGTGCCGTACAAGGAGCCTGGAAAGCGGACGCGGCACGAGTACGTGCTCACCGAGAAGGGCCGTGACCTGCTGCCGGCGGTTCTCGCGCTGATGCAGTGGGGCGACAAGTATCTGCACGGCGGAAAAGGTGGACCGTTGGAGGTGGCCGACGACGCTACTGGTGAGCGCGTTCGCGTCGAGGTGCGCAGTGAGTCGGGTCGTGAAGTGCCTTTGGGGGAGTTGCGGGTCTCTGTCAACGAATCGCGTCGGCGGTTGCGCGAATAGCGATGCATCTCAACAGCTCTCGAGTGTAGGTCTTCTTGAAGTTGTCCGGTTTGTCTCTGGTTATCGAAAGTATGTTCGATTAAACTTTGAGCATGGACAGTCGGGATGCGTGGCAGCTGGATGGCGAGGACCTCAAGGGTGAGGTTCTGGATCTGGTGCGCGCCCGGCACGAGTTGCAGTCGCGGATGGTGTTGCTGATCGTGGAGATGTTTTCCCGTGAGGTTCTCGGTGGGAAGGGTTTTCGGGCGATCGCGCAGTGGTTGCATGGGTCGACGAATCTGGAGATCGGTGAGTGCAGTCTGCTGGTCGGGTTGGCGCGGTTGTTGATGCTCGAACCTGTTGTCGCGGATGCGTTTCATCGTGGTGACGTGGATGCGTTGAAAGCCCGTCAGGTGGCGTCGCTTTGTCAGCATCCACCGAAGAACATGACGCCGGCGGATGTGGACAAGGCCCGCGGGATCTTGTTGTGGTTGGCGTCGAAGAACATTGCTGATTGTGATGCGGTGCGGGCGGCGATTCGGCGGATCGAGAAGCAGTACGGCAAGCGCGAGGACGGCGTCCCGGTCGGCGAGGATTCGGAGCGTAACGAGTTCTACGCGTCGAAAGGCCTGTACGGCAGAGTAACTGTGAAGGGTGATCTGGATGCTGTGAACGGGGCCCGGTTGATGACGTTGTTGTCGAGCCTGTCGGCTCCGACACCGGAGAAGGACGGCGTCAAAGACACGCGTACGCCGGCATTACGGCGGGCGGACGGGTTTTGCGAATTACTGCGGCGGTACGAGCGGGCGGGGTTGGGTCCGATCGAAGGCGGAGTGAAACCGCACATCACGGTGACTGTGTCCGCGAAAGACATGACGGATCTGCAGGCTTTGAAAGACCTCCTGCCGTCCACTGAGGAGTTGGGGTTCGCGTGGGCGGATTGGGTGGGTCCGATCAGTATCGATACTGCGCGGATGTTGGCGTGCGATTGCACGGTGACGCGGATTTTGTTGGATGAGAATGGTGTTCCGCTCGACTGCGGCAAAGAAGCAAGGACCGCGACGGTGCCGCAGCGGCGGGCGTTGGCGGTTCGGGATGGCGGGTGTGCGTTTCCGGGGTGCGGGACGCCGTCGGGGTGGTGCGATGCCCATCATATTGTTCACTGGAACGATGGCGGCCCAACGGATCTCGACAATCTGATCTTGTTGTGCGGTCATCATCATCGGACGATGCATCACACGGAGTGGCGGGTGGAGATCGGGCCGGATCGCAAATCGGTGTTCTATCCGCCGATGTCGATCGATCCGCACCAGCATCCGATCGGCGGGAACAGCCCACCCACAGCGGCGTGAATCGCGACAACTGAAGACGTGAGCACCGGGGCACCTCTACGCCCCGGTGCTCGAGCTCGCGTTTGGGAGTCCCCGCGTTTGGGAGTTTTGTGGCAGGGCGTCAGCTCAGTGACTTCTTGAACCCGACATGGGAGGCCACAAATCCGAGTCGCTCGTAGAAGTCGTGAGCTTCCTTGCGAGTTTGATCCGAGGTGAGCTGCGCCAGGAACGCGCCGCGCCGGGCACCTTCTTCGCAGGCCCATCGGATCATCGAACTGCCGATGCCTTTACTTCGGTAGTCCTCGTGGACGCGAACAGCTTCGATCTGCAGTCGCGTGGCACCCATCCGGCTCATACCCGGAATGAAGGTCAATTGCATTGTGCCGATTACCGCGTCGCCGACCAGAACGGTGACGAGAAGTTGAGCCGGATCCTCGTCGATTCGCTTGAACGCGTCCTCGTAGATCGTTCGGGCTTCGGGGTTGGTCGTCTCCCGGGTGCTGCCGATCGGGTCGTCGGCGAGCAAGTCGATCAGTGCCTCCACGTGTCGAATCTCGGCCCGCGTGAGGGTGTACTCCACTCCGCCGGACTGAAATGACGTCGCAATCATCGATGCTCCCCTGAAGAAGAATGAATGTCTGAAATGTCAGACTCTCACGAGTCTCCTCCAGCGCACTCGATCACGTCCAAAAACGCATGAGGGCGTTACCGAGCATGGCGTAGTAGTCGGACACACCGCTCAATTCGAAGATCCAGTAGATCGCGTCGAAGAAGACGACATTGATCTGTGGGACGAACAGGAGCGCAACCAGCAGGAGCAGTCCGTACGGCTTGAACTGGTCGAGTTGGTGCCGTGTATTGGGTGCGAGGTAGGGCTCCAGCGCGTTGTAACCGTCCAGACCCGGGACTGGGAGCAGGTTCAAAACTGTTGCCATGACCTGCAAGAAAGCCAGGAAACTGAGGCCGGCCCAGAACGTCAGATGCTCGGCCGATGAGCCGTACGTACGTATGACGACGAGGAGGATCACGGCGGCGACGGCATTCGTGAACGGACCGGCGAGCGATATTCGGGCCTGCACCTTGGGCGGGAACATCCCGGTGCGCAGGTACACGGCGCCGCCGGGAAGCCCGATGCCGCCCAATGCGATGAACAGCACCGGCAGACCGATCGAGAGCATCGGATGGCTGTACTTGAGCGGGTTGAGCGTCAGGTAGCCACGAGCCTCGACGTCGGTGTCTCCATGACGCCACGCCAGATAGGCATGCGCGAATTCGTGCAAGCAGAGCGTGACCACCCAGCCGGCAACCACGAGGACAAAAACACCCGCGCGGCCCGCGATGGAACCCCACGTCGAGTTCCAAGCGACGATTCCGGCGATGACAGTGATCGCAACGACGCCGAGGAAGACAGGGCTCGGCCGAACCGCCGACCGTGCTGCTCCGGTTCTCACCTGACCAACAACCAAGTCTTGTCGTGCCGGTAGAAGGTCGAACGCTTCAGATCGCGTGGGTTGGCCACCCCGTCGCGTACCAGTCGCGCTGCCGGCGAGCCCAGTTGAATGGCTCGGCCTTCCAGCCAGCGTCGCCCGCTCCAGCGGCTCTTGCGGTCGACTGATGCCTTGATCCCGGGGAGCTTGGGGCTCGGCACTATCCGGATGCCGGGGACTGTGCCGGAGAACAGCTTGTTGTCGTCGACGTAGGCCTCGCCGATCAGTTCGTCTGCATCCGCCGGACCCGTGACAGTTGCTGCACCTACCAGCGCGATTCCAGCGTCGTCGCGAATGAGCGGCACGGTGTGGACTGTGCCTTTCAAGGCCGTGCGCGCAGCTCGTGCACCGGTCGCGAGTTTGTACGCGTCGGTTGCGTCGGACCTGTTCTCGGTGACGTAGGCGAGTTCGACGTTGAGTCGCTCCAATCGCATCAACCGCGTCAATGCCGCGGCAAACGCGCCGTCGTTACCCACGACGATCAAGCGAGGCTCCGTCACGACCTGCAGTTGGGACAGTGCCTCGTCGAAGTCTTGCTTCTCCGGAAGTTCAGGGACAGTGAACGACGTGAGTTCACCCAGGGGGAGTGGAACCGGCGAATCGCCACATTTGAGCACCACAGGGGTCAAAGCCACTCCTAGCTCGATCAAGACTTCTTCTCGGGTAGTGGGACCTCGCCACCCTTCCCCGAAATGGCCGTCCGAATCACTGCCGACGATCTTAGTGCGAGTGTCTGTGTCGACTCGCAATCGTGATGGTCACCGGCCAAATTCTGGACCGTCAGGTCTGGTCTGGTGCTCTGGGCTAGACTGCTCCTTCGGTCACTGCAACAGTTCGGCGCTGCATCATGTGCGCGGAAGCCAGGCAGTACCAATGCGGCGGGACAACTGCTGCACGTCGACCGTAGGAGACAACGTCATGCCGGCAATCGTCCTGATCGGCGCCCAGTGGGGCGACGAAGGTAAGGGCAAAGCTACAGATCTACTGGGCGAGCAGCTTCAGTGGGTCGTGCGATACCAGGGCGGTAACAACGCCGGACACACCGTGGTTCTGCCGAACGGTGACAAGTTCGCACTGCACCTCATCCCGTCCGGAATCCTCACCCCCGCCGTCAACAACGTCATCGGTAACGGTGTCGTCGTCGACCCGGGTGTGTTGTTGACCGAATTGGCAGGCCTGGAAGAGCGCGGCGTGGACACGTCCCGCCTGCTGCTTTCTGCTGATGCGCACCTGATCATGCCGTACCACGTGGCCATCGACAAGGTCACCGAACGCTTCCTGGGAGCGAAGAAGATCGGCACGACCGGCCGCGGTATCGGCCCGTGCTACCAGGACAAGATCGCCCGTGTCGGTGTCCGTGCCGCGGACGTCCTTGACGAGAAGATCCTGACCCAGAAGGTCGAAGCAGCACTCGAATTCAAGAACCAGGTGCTGGTCAAGATCTACAACCGCAAGGCACTCGACCCGCAGCAGGTCGTCGAAGAGGTACTGACGCAGGCCGAGGGTTTCAAGCACCGCATCTCGGACACGCGCCTGGAACTCAACCTCGCCCTCGAGCGCGGCGAGACCGTTCTGCTCGAAGGTTCGCAGGGCACTCTGCTTGACGTCGACCACGGCACGTACCCGTACGTGACCTCGTCCAACCCCACTTCGGGTGGTGCGGCGGTCGGTTCGGGAATCGGTCCCACCAAGATCACCACAGTGCTCGGCATCCTGAAGGCGTACACGACGCGTGTCGGTTCCGGTCCGTTCCCGACGGAGCTGTTCGACGATCACGGCGCATACCTGGCGAAGCAGGGCGGCGAGGTCGGTGTCACCACCGGACGCGCTCGTCGTACGGGATGGTTCGACGCTGTCATCGCGCGTTACGCGACGCGCGTCAACGGCATCACCGACTACTTCCTCACCAAGCTGGACGTGCTGAGCAGCCTCGACACCGTGCCGATCTGTGTCGCGTACGAGGTGGACGGTGTCCGCCACGACGAAATGCCGATGTCACAGAGCGACATTCACCACGCCAAGCCCATCTACGAAGAGATGCCCGGCTGGTGGGAAGACATCTCGGAGGCTCGCACCTTCGAGGAACTGCCGCAGAATGCGCAGAACTACGTGCTTCGTCTCGAAGAGCTTTCGGGTGCGTTCATCTCCTGCATCGGTGTCGGCCCCGGCCGCGACGAGACGATCGTCCGGCGCGAGATCGTCCGCTAGTTCGTTCCCTCGAAATCCCCGCTCATGCAAGCATGAGCGGGGATTTCGTGTTTCAAGCCAGCTTCGACAAGTGTGCGGTGACGGTCTTCCAGTCGGGAAACTTGGTGCTGCCGAACTTGATCCACTCACCCTCGAATCGATCTGCTCCGTTTGCTCCGCGGTCGTCGACGAGGTAGTCGCCTCGATTGAGGTGCTTGTGGTGCGAGAGGATCAGTCGTTTGTACGCGACGCTGCCTTCCTCCATTCCGAGGTGCTCTTGGACCCACAGAACCTTGTCGTGCCAGGCTGTGGCGTTCTTCCACGGCGCTGTCGAGAGGATGTAGGTGTCGAACTGTTGTGCCAGTTGGTGGTAGGCGTCGATAGCGCCGTCGAGAGGATCCATGCGAGAGAAGATGTGCGGCGCTTCGTCGAGGTCGTTCTTGTACTTCTCTCGGACGCTGTCGGTCAGGCGATCGATGCCCGACTGGAAGTTGACCAAGGTGTTGTCGAGATCGATATAGAGAATCTTTTTGGAAGCCGGCATGGGAACCCTCTCTGGAGACTTTCTGAGTGCGAAAAGAGTCCAGTTTTACGCAACTGGACTGAGATCAGTGAATTCTTCCCCCTGATCACAATCGCACGGGGGTCTGACAGCGTCGTTCTCGCGGTCTGAAGTCTTGTCGTGGAAGATGCCGCCGAGGGGTGCTGCCAGGCGAAACTGCTCCAACCGAATGTATGTACCTTCACCTTCGGCGGGCGCGAAGAAGTAGACGAGTGCCACGAAGAGTCCGATGCCGATCAGGGTTGCGAAGGTAGTCATGGACATATGATCAACTCGACTGGTATTGAGTTACATAGCCAAGTTGTCGATACTGGACTGCATGATGACTCGAGTTCTCGGTGCCCGTTCGCTTGCGCGCGATCTGGGATCCTGGCAGGAAGAGTCCGGACGCAGGCCCGCGTACCGTGCGCTCGCCGACGGTATCCGCCTGCTTGTGCACGACGGTCGCGTTCCGCTGGGGGTCGCACTGCCGAGTGAGCGTGAACTTGCGGCGGTACTCGAACTCAGTCGGACCACGATCACGTCGTCGTACTCGGTGCTGCGCGACGAGGGGTACCTGATCAGCAGGCAGGGTTCGCGAAGCACCGTGGCATTGCCTGCCGGCGCGCGGCCGAACGGGTTGATGTTCCGCTCCCATCAACCCGGGCCGAGTGGACCCGTCGTCGACCTCAGTTACGCGGCGATGGCAGCTCCCGCCGCTCAGGTCGAACTGGCGTATGCGTCTGCGCTGCAGGAACTTCCGAACTTCCTGCCCACGCACGGGATGGAACCGGTCGGGATCGCCGACTTGCGTGACGTGATCGCGCAGCGCTACACGGCGCGGGGTCTTCCCACCACCGCCGAACAGATCATGGTGACCTCGGGTGCGCAGCACGCGCTTCGATTGTTGCTGTCGGTGCTCACCTCACCCGGCGAGCGAGTGCTGGTCGATCATCCGACGTACCCCAATGCGCTGGAAGCGATTCGGCGAAACGGCGCTCGGCCCGTACCGGTTCCGGTCCGACCGGAGTTCGCAGCAGCCGGAGCCTGGGATCTCGACGGGATTCGTAGTGCAGCAAGGCAAACCGCTGCCAGAATGGCATACCTGATCCCCGACTTTCACAACCCGACCGGCCTCTGCATGGACTCTTCCGGCCGCGCCGAGCTTGCGAAGATTGCGCACGAAACGCGAATGACTCTGGTCGTCGACGAGACGATGGTGGATCTGTGGCTCGACGCACCACCGCCGGCGCCGGTCGCCTCACATGGGCGAGGCGCAGCGAAAACCGAAGTGGTGACGCTCGGTTCGACGGCGAAGTCGCTGTGGGGCGGGCTACGTGTCGGTTGGATTCGCGCCGATGCCGCGCTCATCACCCAGTTGGTGGGGGCGCGTGCCGCGGTCGACCTCGGTACTCCCGTCATGGATCAGTTGGCAGCCGCCTACTTGCTCGCCGACGACCGCTCGTTGCTCGAACAGCGTCGCGAAGTTCTGCGAGAACAGCGTGCGGTACTCCTCGGTGCGGTGGCCGAGCATCTGCCGGACTGGCGTCCCACCATCGGTTCCGGCGGAATGTCGGTCTGGATGCGAATGTCCGCGCCCGTCTCGACGGCGTTGGCGGCGGTGGCACCCAACTTCGGCGTACTCCTTGCCGCCGGCCCCCGTTTCGGCGTAGAAGGTGCGTTCGAACGATTCATCCGCGTGCCGTACGCACGTTCTCCCGAGGACCTCATTCGCGGCGTTGCGTCCATCGCCGCTGCGTACGACACTCTCGCGACGGATCGCGACACGGCAGACCAACGAATGGTCGTCGTCTGAGAACTGGGTACACACCCTGAAAGTGGTGTGAAACCAGGAGGTAGGGCATGACGGCGGTAGACGGTACAGGCGCAGCGGGAACCAGTGCGGCGGAAGCGCTCGCAGAACGATTGTTCGCGGCCACGCTCGGGGCATCGGAGCTGCAGGCCGTGTATCTGGGCGACCGGTTGGGCTGGTACCGCGCGCTGAGCGATCATGGCCCGCTCACGTCGACGGAGCTGGCGGACCGGACAGGGACCGTCGAAAGATATGCGCGGGAGTGGCTCGAGCAGCAGGCCGTCGCCGGTTATGTGGACGTCAATTCGGATGCCGATCGCCGGTACAGCCTGCCGCAGGCCCACGCCGATGTTCTGGTCGACGACGAGAACCTACTTTTCCTGGCGCCGCTGGCGAGGCTGTTCGTCGCGACGACGTCGTCGATGCCACGTCTACTCGACGCTTATCGTCACGGCGGGGGAGTCACGTGGGAATCGATGGGCCCCGATGCTCGCGAGGGTCAGGCGCTGCTGAACCGGCCGATGTATCTCCAGCAGCTCTGTCAGCAGTTTCTGCCGGTGGTCACCGACCTGCACGCCACACTTACGGACGGCGGGCAGGTCGCTGATCTCGGGATGGGGGAGGGCTGGTCGTCGATCGCGCTCGCCCTCGGATACCCGAAGATAGAAGTGCACGGCTTCGACGTCGACGCGGCGTCGGTGAACGCTGCCCGTCGTAACGCTCATGATCGGGGGGGTGGACGACCGCGTGCATTTCTCGTTGGTCGACGTCGCCGGACAGGCTCCTGAGGCCGGGCGAGCCGATGCCGGGACCTACGACGCCGTCTTCGCTTTCGAGTGCCTTCACGACGTTCCGGATCCGGTGGGTTTTCTGTCCACGGCTCGGGCGATTGCCCAGCCGGGCGCTCCGGTGATCGTGATGGACGAACGAACGGCGGATGAGTTCGATCCCGAGGCGGGTCCGATCGAGCAATTGCTGTACGGATTTTCGCTGACCTGCTGCTTACCGGACAGTCTTTCGCATCCGGGAAGCATTGCCACCGGGACGGTGATGAGGCACTCGACACTCGAAAGCTATGCCAAGGCGGCAGGTTTCGAGCGGGTGGACGTGCTGCCGATCGAGCACGAGATGTTCAGGTTCTACAGGTTGGGCTGACGCCCCGTGCGCCTTTTTGGTTGCAGTAACTACCAAAAAGGCGCACAGGGGCCGAAGGCCCTAGGTCCAGACCGTATCGATATCCGTCGCCTCACGCGCCGGCGCAGCAGGCGTCGTGGTGGGCGTGCGCGAGAAGCGCGGTGCGGGAGCATGCTGGGTGACGCCGTCCAGTTCGATGAGCGAACCGCGAGCCGCGATGTGTTCGTTGGACGGAGCCTCGGCGAAAGTCAGGACAGGGGAGACGCAGGCGTCGGTGCCGAGGAAGATCTTGGCCCACTCGTCGCGAGTCTTGGACAGGAACTTTTCGGTGAAGAGCTTCTTCATGTCGTCCCACTTGGACGTGTCCATCTGGTGAGGGAGCGTCGCGGGATCGAGTTCGAGGCCCTCGAGCAGCAATGCGTAGAACTGCGGTTCGATGGATCCGACGGCCATGTACTTGCCGTCGGAGGTCTCGTAGGTGTCGTAGAACGGAGCGCCGGTGTCGAGGAGATTGACGCCGCGCTCGTCGGACCAGACGCCGCGACCGCGGAATGCCCACATCATGTGGGAGAGCGCGAGGGTTCCGTCGACCATTGCCGCGTCGACGACCTGGCCCTTACCGGACGTCGAGCGCTCGACGAGAGCCGACAGAATGCCGAAGATCAGGAACATGGAACCGCCGCCGAAATCGCCGACCATGTTGAGCGGCGGCACGGGACGTTCACCCTTGCGTCCGATGGCGTTGAGGACACCGGTCAGTGAGATGTAGTTGATATCGTGACCGGCGGCGTTGGCGAGCGGTCCTTCCTGTCCCCAGCCCGTCATACGGGCGTAGACGAGGCGCGGATTGCGCTCCGAGACCACGTCGGGTCCGAGTCCCATGCGTTCCATGACGCCGGGGCGGAAACCCTCGATGAGGACGTCGGCGCGGCCCAGGAGATCGAGCACTTTCGCGACGTCGGCCGGGTCCTTCAGGTTGGCCTCGACGATGCGGCGGCCGCGCTTGATCTGGTCGGTTGCGTTCGAGTCCTGCGGAATCTGCCCTGCGCGCTGCACGATGACGATGTCGGCGCCCATGTCCGCCAACAGTGTCGCGGCGTGCGGGCCCGGTCCCAATCCAGCGAATTCCACGATCCGAATGCCCGCGAGCGGGCCCTTCTTCTCCACAGCTTCTGCAGACACACGCACTCCCAATTCAGACGGTGACAACACTTCTGACCCGACGGTAACGTGTCGAATCGATCAGGTGTGCTCCGGGGCACTGTGTCCACCGAGGGAGGCGCCGATCACTAGACGGCGGCACCCTCGAACTGAGCGTTGTAGAGACGGAAGTACGCGCCCGCCGCTGCGATGAGTTCGTCGTGTGTGCCCTGCTCGACGATCTTGCCCGCCTCCATCACGACGATCAGATCGGCGTTACGGATGGTCGAAAGCCGGTGCGCGATGATGAAGCTGGTCCGCCCGACGCGCAACGCGGACATTGCTTGCTGCACAAGCTGTTCCGTACGTGTGTCGACCGAGCTCGTCGCCTCGTCGAGAATCAGCAGCGACGGCTCCGACAGGAATGCACGAGCGATCGTGATGAGCTGCTTCTCGCCGGAGCTGATGTTCGACGCCTCCTCGTCCAGCACGGTGTCGTACCCGTCCGGGAGGGTGTGGATGAAGCGGTCGACGAAGGCAGCGCGTGCGGCTTCGTGAATCTCGTATTCGCTGGCGTCGAGTCGGCCGTATGCGATGTTGTCGCGGATCGTGCCGCCGAAGAGCCAGGTGTCCTGCAGAACCATGCCGACGTGCTTGCGCAAGTCGGAGCGGCGCATCTGCGAGATGTCGACGTCGTCGAGAGTGATTCGGCCGGAGTCGACTTCGTAGAAGCGCATGAGCAGGTTGACCAAGGTGGTCTTGCCGGCACCGGTGGGCCCGACGATGGCGACCATCTGCCCGGGCCGGGCCGTGAGGTACACGTTCTCGATCAACGGCTTGTCCGGCTCGTACCGGAACGAGACGTTCTCGAACTCGATGTGACCGACGTTGCGATGACGTCCGGCGGGCTCGGGGAGGAGCGGCACGTCGATGTCGGGCGACTGCTCGGGTTCGTCGAGAAGCTCGAAGACCCGCTCCGCCGACGCGGCTCCGGACTGCAGGCTGGTCGACATGGACGCGATCTGCGTCAGTGGCTGGCTGAACTGGCGCGAATAGACGATGAAGGCCTGAACGTCACCGAGTGACATGTTGCCGCTGGCGACCTTGAGAGCGCCGACCACAGCGAGCAGCACGTAGGTGATGTTTCCGACGAAGTTCATGACCGGCATGATCAGGCTGGAGAGGAACTGTGCGCCGAAGGACGCGTCGAGGAGCTTCTTGTTCTGCTCGGCGAATTCACGCTCGGCTTCGGCCTGATGCCCGTACACGCGTACCAGGTCGCGACCGCTGTAGTTCTCCTCGATCTGCGCGTTGATCTTGCCCGTCTCGGTCCACTGAGCCTTGTACAACACCTGTGCTCGCTTGGCGACCCTGGCAACGAGGAGCACCGATACCGGCACCGCGATCAGTGCGATCAGGGCGAGCATCGGAGAGATGACGAACATCATCGTCAGGACGCCGAGGACGGTGAGCACCGACGTCAGGAGCGAGGTCAACGTCGACGACAGCGTCGACGAGATGTTGTCGATGTCGTTGGTGACGCGGCTGAGGATCTCGCCGCGCGGTGTCTTGTCGAAATACGGAAGGGGGAGACGGTGAAGCTTCGCCTCCACCGAGGCACGCAGGTTGTAGATGGTCTTCTGGACGATGATGTTGAGGAGGAATGCTTCCAACCAGGCAAGCAGCGACGAGAGCAAGTACACGCCGATCGCGAGCATGACGACTTTGCCGATGGCGTCGAAGTTCAGACCCACACCGGGAACGACGTCGGTCGAGTTGGCGACAAGATCGGCGAACGTCGAATTCCCTGATGCCCGGATGGCGTCTGCGGCCTGCTCGCGGGTCAGTCCGGCGGGCAGGCTCTTGCCGATGAACCCGGCGAAGATGAGGTCTGTCGCGTGACCGAGGATTTTCGGCACTGCGACCGACAGCGCGATGCTGGCGATCGTCGCAACGACGACACAGAAGACTGCAAACTTGTGCGGCTGCAGAAGCGAGAGAAGCCGCTTCATCGTCGCCTTGAAGTGGCGAGGTTTGGTGTCCGTCGCGGTCAGCGCGGGCTTCGGCTCTTTGTCGGGGGTCTCGGGGTTACTCGACTTCGCATCCCCGTCCGCGGATTCAGGTTCGCTCGGGATCTTGGCGAACACCACCGTCGGGGCATCGTCGAAGTACTGGCTGTTGGGGCCGCCCCATGTCGGGTCCTGCGGGCTGGTCATGCGCTCATCTCCGCGGGAATCTGGGAAGCCACGATCTCTTGGTACGTCGGACAGTTGGCCAGAAGGAACTGATGGTCGCCGAGGCCGACCGGCGCACCGTCTTCGAGGACCATGATCTGGTCGGCATCGATGATCGACGCGACGCGCTGAGCCACGATGATGACCGTCGAATGAGTCGAAACCGTCCGGAGTTCGCGTCGGACCGCGGCGTCCGTATGCATGTCGAGAGCGGAGAACGAATCGTCGAAGACGAAGATCCGGGGTCTGCGGACCACCGCTCTGGCGATGGCGAGACGTTGTTTCTGTCCGCCCGAGAGATTGCCGCCGCCCTGCGCGATCGGTGACTCGAGACCGTCGGAGAGTTCCCGGACGAAGTCGTCTGCCTGGGCGATGGTGAGGGCTGCCCAGATGTCGTCGTCGGTGGCGGTCGGGTTTCCGTAGCGGATATTGCTCGCGATCGTGCCGGCGAACAGATAGGCCTTCTGGGGCACGTATCCGAAGTTGGCGAAGAGTTCGTCCTGATCCCAGCCACGGACGTCCAAGCCGTCGACCAGGACGGCGCCGGCTGTGACGTCGAAGAGCCGGGGGATGAGTGAGACGAGGGTCGATTTGCCACTGCCCGTACTGCCCACGATCGCGGTGACCGTGCCTGGCATGCATCGCATCGAAACATTCGACAGAACCGGCGTTTCTGCTCCCGGATACGTGAATCCGGCTCCACCGAACTCGACCACGCCGTATGGGCTGGTCGGGCGAAGGGGCTGGGCCGGCGCGGGCACGGTCGGCTCGGTGTCGAGTACTTCGGTGATGCGGTCGGCGCACACGGCTGCGCGGGGGATCACGACGGCCAACATGGTCGCCATGACCACCGACATCAGGATCTGCATGACGTAGGCGAGGAAGGCGCTGATCTGTCCGATCTGCATGTCTCCGGTGTCGACCAGATGCGCGCCGAACCACAGGACCGCCACGCTCGACAGGTTGGCGATCAACATGACGGTGGGCAGCAGAACCGCCTGGTACCGGCCGATGAGGAGCGAAGTGTCGGTCAGTTCCTTGTTGGCCTTGTCGAAGCGGATCGTTTCGTCGGGTTCGCGAACGAAGGCGCGAATGACACGCATACCGGTGAGCTGTTCGCGCAGTGATCGATTGATGTTGTCGATCCGCGTCTGCATCGTCCGGAAATGTGGGATCAGCTTGGCCACCACGACCGAGACGGTGATGCCGAGCAGTGGTACCGAAATCGTCAGGAGCCAGGACATCTGCAGGTTCTCGCGCAGAGCCATGATGATGCCGCCGATGCACATAAGTGGGGCGCTGACGAGCATCGAGGACGTCAGCATGACCAGGGCCTGGATCTGCAGGACGTCGTTGGTGTTGCGTGTGATCAGCGTCGGCGCACCGAAACTGTTGAATTCGCGATCCGAGAAACTGCCGACTGCCTTGTAAAAGGCGCCTCGAACGTCGTGGCCGAAGCCCATCGACGATTTTGCAGCCAGATAGGTCGATGCGACCGACGCGATGATCGACGCAAGCGAGACCAGGAGCATGATCCCGCCGGTGGACATGATGAATCCGGTGTCGCCTCGGGCGACGCCGTCGTCGATGATCCGCGCGTTGAGTGTGGGGAGGACCAACGACGCGATGGCCCCGAAGAGTTGCAGTGCGAGGACCCCGGCAAGCAACCAGCGGTACGGCGGCAGGTACGTCTTGAGGAGTTTTGCTAGCACGACGGTTCCCGGTGAGTTGCCTCGGTTGCCACTCGTTCGCGATTGATCACACGCACACGGTATGACAGATCGCGGTCGAGGTTGGCACCGACTCTGACGATTGCATCCTTTTGTCCTAATTGACTGTGATCTCGAACACACTCGAATTCGAGATTGGATTCAGGTCACAGCACCTGAACTGCAGGTTTACATATTCATCCAATGTGTCACGTTTTCGATTGGACAGAAACAAACTGGACGTACGTATTTAGCTTGGCTACAAAGACGTGCAGCGAACAAAACGTGCGCCGCGTCATAGATATTCATGCAAGGAGTCACATATGGGATCCCTCGGAAACCTCCTCAAGGCCAACGGTATGGGCTGGGGCATTCTCCAGCTTCTGCCCCTGGTCAACATGCTCAAAACCCTTCAGGGGCTGGACACCGCGAGCTCGAACTCCTGACGTTCGACCTCGAGAAATCTTCCGAAACAACACAGGAGTAGTCGCATGACCTCGATTCAGAATCTCGACGCCTTCCTCAAGAGCGTTCTTGCATTCGTGACCAAGTTGAACGCGGGATCGGCAGACGGCTCGGGTTCGGCCGGTTCGGCCGCCGAGTAGTTCTCGGTCCTCACTTCATCTCAACTGCATTCCGACAAAAGGAGGCCCGACATGGGTTCATTCGAAGACTTCAGCGGCGTCGTCAAGACGTTCATTCCGGTGCTCAAGGACCTGTTCACGGCACTCGGTGGTGGCTCTCTCACCCCTGGGACGGGATCGGCGGCCGATAAGTAAGTCCAGTTTGTCCGAAAGTGTGGCTCGCAGTTGTCTGCGGGTCACACTTTTCGGCATTTCGGTGTGAGCTAAATCACATTATGTGACATTCTAGAGGGTGAATTTGCGCTTTGAACTGCAATTATCCGTAAAGGTGTGACCGAAAGTCCGCATTGATAGCTATTAGGTAGCTAGACAAGTGTGGAAAGCCGGTCTATAAATGCAGGCAGCGCCAAGTAAGTGCGCTACATCACAGCTCGGGATGTTGTTCGGGGGGCGGTTCAGCCATCCGTGCGGCAGAAGTTCCCGAACCATCTCGGCCACCGCCTGCGGCCGGAATGGCGCTGGAACATCACACCACCTCACATACAGGAGAACCTCCTATGTTCGGATCACTCAGCACCCTCGGACCCCTGCTCACCGCGCTCGGAGCTTTCCTCAAGTCCGTTCCCACCGAATCGCTGTCCGGCAAGGGCGAGGGCTCGTCCACCGGTTCACTCTCGGGTCTGTCCAGCGGATCCGCCGAGTAGTCATCCCTTCCGGCAGGTCCATTCGGCTCTGCCGATCGGATTGCATGCAGGTGCCCTCTGTCCACTGTCGTGGCCGGAGGGCACTCGCGTTTGCGGAGATGGTCGCAGCTGCCGTTTTGGCATGTGAACACAGAACTGCGAGTGGCAGCACCTGCGTACGATGGTTCGACGACATCGGCATACGGTCACCGCGACGTCCGGTGCTCCCGAATTCAGAGGTAGCCGACCGCGAGGTGACGCATGGTAGGGACGAGTCGCTTTCTGTGCCTTCTCCTAGTGCTGGCCGTCGTACTTGCGGCATCGTTGATCGGCATCCTCACGCGCCCACCAGGTTTGCTCGCGACATTCTGGTGCGCCAACGCCATTCTGCTGGGAATGATGGTCAGATGGCCGGTCCTGATCGAATGGCGGACGTGGATCGCCGCGGCCGTCGGATACGTCTGCGCTGACCTGATTACGGGCAACTCGCTGTCGCTTGCCCTGCAGCTGAACGGGGCCAACCTCGCCGGAGTGACGCTCGGTGTTCTCGTTCTGTACTACTTGAAGCGCACACCGTTCCGATTGGTCGATTCGCAGTCGCTGGTATGGATGGTCTTCGTCTCGTTCGTCGCGGCGACTGGTACCGCGGCCACGGCCGGCGCCTTGGACCGGCTCCTACGCGGTCTGTCCTTTGCCGACACGTTTTTCCACTGGGGTGCCACCGAGGTCATGGCGTACCTGCTGGTCCTTCCTCTCATTCTCACTCTCACCATCCCGTCGAGCCTTGCCGAGTTCCGCAGGAAACTGACCGCCAGAACTGTCGCCGCTCTGAGCGTTCCGCTACTCGCCACTGCAGCCTGCGTGCCGATCGCCCTCAGTATCGAAGGGCCGATTGCGCTGGTCTTGCCGATTCCAGCTCTCCTCTGGTGTGCCACTCGCATCTCGGTTCCGAGCACTGCCTTCGTTTCAGTGGTCTGGTCGGTGTGGTCACTCATGATGGCGGGTAGCGGTCGACTCGACATCGGAGATCAAGCCGCCTCGACGTGGAACGAGGACGTCATCACATCCATAGCGGTCACGCTGATCGCGTTGGGGCCGATAGCGGTTGCCTGTGCGACCGAGGAACGCCGTGCTGCCGAGCGTGAGCTCTTCCTTGCCGTCGAATTCGACCATCTGACCGGGGTCCTCTCGCGCGGTGCGTTCCTCGGCCACGCGGAAGCGGAACTTGCCGACGCGGCTCGCACACAATCTCCGGTCGGCCTGCTGATGCTCGACCTGGACCACTTCAAGAGCATCAACGACACGCATGGACATATGACCGGTGACAGCGTTCTCGCGAACTTCGCCGAGCGGGCCGCTGACCGATTGTCGGACGGCGATCTGATCGGAAGGCTCGGCGGCGAGGAGTTCGCCGTTCTGCTTCCGGACTGCAGCTACGCGCGAGCAATCGATGTCGCCGAGGCGGTCCGCGGCGCGCAAGTCGAGTACTCGGCCGAATCAGATGTGACGAGCACCGTCAGCGTCGGCGTCGCGTGGGTCGATCATGCGACGCCGGCGCTGTCGACCCTTATGAGCGTCGCAGACGAGGCTCTGTACGACGCCAAGCGTGCTGGGCGCAACCTCGTGAAAGTGCACCGCGTCGGCAACGACACCGTGCCGCAACGGAATTCCGAGCCGGACACTGCCACCCGCACCTATCGCAAACCTGCGCTACCCCGAACGATCCGGCGAGGATTTGGCCGCGAAGGTGTGGTGGACGGCCGATAACCGCGCTGACCTGCATCGGGATTGGCATATAGTCGCACCCATGCAGCTTGATTCGACGCCTTCGCCCCTGCCGACGCTTCCGCTCCGATTCGGAACCCCACTGACCGAGAACTCCATCCGCGTGATGATGTTGGGATCAGGCGAGTTGGGTAAGGAAGTTGTCATCGCGCTGCAGCGTCTGGGGATCGAAGTGATTGCGGTGGATCGGTATCCCGATGCCCCTGGGCACCAGGTGGCTCATCGTGCTCATACCGTCGACATGACCGATCCGGAAGCACTGCTTGCCGTCATCGAGTTGGAAAAGCCTCACTTCGTGGTTCCCGAGATCGAGGCCATCGCGACGGATGCGCTTGCACTCGTCGAAGAACGCGGGGGTGCGGTGGTCATTCCGACCGCCCGAGCCACCCAGCTCACGATGAACCGTGAGGGAATCCGTCGGCTCGCGGCCGAGGAGTTGGGCCTGCCCACTTCGCCGTACGCTTTCGCGGACTCGCTTGCCGAAGTGCAGGCAGCGACAGACCGAATCGGTTTCCCGTGCGTCATCAAGCCAGTCATGTCCTCGTCGGGGAAGGGACAGTCGACGGTTCGATCCGCCGAAGATCTCGACGCCGCATGGGATTACGCGATGGCCGGAGGTCGTGTGAATCACGGCCGGGTGATCGTCGAAGGCTTTGTCGATTTCGATTACGAGATAACGCAATTGACAGTTCGAGCCGTCGGTGAGAGCGGTCAGGTCGAGACGTCGTTCTGCGAACCGATCGGGCACCTGCAGGAGGCCGGAGACTACATCGAATCGTGGCAGCCGCAGCAGATGTCCGCGGTTGCCCTCGCCTCGGCCCGAGACGTCGCCGAGAAGGTGACCACGGCTCTGGGCGGGCGAGGCATCTTCGGCGTCGAGCTATTCGTGAAGGGCGACGACGTCTTCTTCTCCGAAGTGAGCCCACGGCCGCACGACACCGGATTGGTGACTCTGCGGACGCAGCGACTTTCGGAGTTCGAACTGCATGCCCGCGCGATCCTGGGCTTGCCGGTCGACACGACGCTCATGTCTCCGGGAGCATCGGCAGTGATCTACGGCGGAGTGGAGGCAAAGGGGATCGGATTCGACGGCGTCGCCGAGGCGCTCGCGGTTCCCGAGACGGACCTGCGGCTCTTCGGCAAGCCGGAGAGCTTCACGCGTCGTCGCATGGGTGTTGCAGTGTCGACGGCCGCCGATGTGCCTACTGCACGCGACCGTGCTCGCGAGGCTGCGTCGAAGGTGCGTCCCGTCGGATGAGTCCAGCGGCCGAGGTCCTCGTCGGGCTGGTCATCCTGGTCGGTCTGATCGGTGTCGTCGTTCCGATTCTCCCGGGGACGCTT
This sequence comes from Rhodococcus sp. D-46, assembly GCF_011290655.1. Classification (NCBI taxonomy): domain Bacteria; kingdom Bacillati; phylum Actinomycetota; class Actinomycetes; order Mycobacteriales; family Nocardiaceae; genus Rhodococcus; species Rhodococcus sp. D-46. The sequence goes on from NZ_JAANTF010000008.1 coordinate 321,682, forward strand.
CTCGTTTTCGGTGCAATTCTGGTGTGGGCGATCATGACCGGTGGTGCCACGGCGTGGACGGTGTTCGCGCTGTCCGCGCTGGCACTGGTGGTCACCGGGATCGTGAAGTACACGTGGCCGGGCAAGCGGATGAAGTCCGGGGGAGTGCCCAACCTGTCGGTTGTGGTCGGCGGCGTCGTCGGCATCATCGGGTTCTTCGTGATTCCGGTCGTGGGGTTGTTCCTCGGATTCATCGTTGGAACGTATTTCGCGGAACTAGCGCGGCTGCGCCGTTACGACATCGCTTGGTCGTCGACGCTTCACGCGGTGAAGGCAGTCGGATTGTCCATGCTGGTGGAACTGTTCGGAGCGCTGATCGCGGCGGGGCTGTGGCTGGGAGCCGTTGCGTTCACCTGAGCGCAGCGGTACCAGGAGCGGGCGTTGTCGCACATGACCGCGGGCAGGTCGTCGCCGACAGCGTCGGCGATCACGTCCAGGTCGTGGACCTCGAACGCTCGACGTGCCCGTGTACCGGGTAGATCGGTGCCGAACATCAGCGCAGCGGGATTGACCGCGTGGATCTGGCGCAGCACATCGCTGACGTCGGAGATGGTGGTGCGGCCGAACCCGGTGGCTTTGACGCGCACTCCGCGGTCGACGAGGTTGAGGAGATACGGCAGTCCGCGGGTGGACATTCCCAAATGGTCGATGCTCACCGCGGGCAATTTGGCGAAGACCGGTTCCAACGACAGCAACAGCGTGGCATCGACGTAGAACTCGGCGTGCCAACCGACCAGATCGAATGCGCGGTTGGCAAGATCGGCAAGCAGACGCAGGTCGGTGGCGCCGCGGCGCAGGTTGAACCGGACGGCACGTACTCCCAGTGCGTCCAGAGCAACGATGTCTTCATCCGTCGCATCGAGCGGCAAAGCAGTGACGCCCACCCAGCCTTCGCCAAGTTCGGACAAGGCAGCTTTCAGGTATTCCTGGTCATTGCCCTGGTACGACGCGGTCACCACCGCGCCGCCGTCAACGCTGAGGCCCTTCAGCGAGGCAATCCGGGCCCGGTAATCGGCCACGGTGAAGGGCTCAGGCAGGTACCCGTGATTCTCGACCAGCGGGAAGCGCGGGTCGATGATATGCACATGGGCGTCAAACACGGGGTCTATTTTGCCCTGTTGCCCTGGGTCCCTGCACACACCACCGGCCCGATGTGACCTGGGTCGCGTCGGGCCGGTGGAGGGCTTCTGTTCAGTTACTTCCGCGCACTCAGTTCGCGCGGTCGGGCTCGGATGCCTTCAGCATGTCGTGACGCTCGACGACCTTGATGCGCTCACGGCCCTCCGGCTCGCCCAGGCTGCGCTCGTGCGCGTCGAGGCGGTACCAGCCCTGCCAGGTCGTGTACGGAACCTGCTTGCCTTCGAGGAACTCGATGACGGCGTTCTCGTCGGGGTTCGCGGCGCCCGCGAAGTCGACGGAGTCCTCGAGAAGATTCGCGACGGTTTCGTTGGCGTCACCCTTGGTGTGGCCGATGAGGCCGACGGGGCCGCGCTTGATCCAGCCGGTGACGTAGGTGGCCGGCATGAACCGGGCTGCGCCCTCGGCGTTGTCGTCGGCGACGACGCGTCCGGCGTCGTTGGGGACGGTGCCGGCCTGGTCGTCGAACGGCAACTGCGTGATGTTCTGCGAGAGGTAACCGACGGCGCGGTACACGGCCTGGACATCCCAGTCCTTGTACGTGCCGGTGCCCTTGACGTTGCCGGTGCCGTCGAGCTGAGTGCGCTCGGTGCGCAGGCCGACGACCTTGCCGTCTTCACCGAGGATCTCCGTGGGAGATTCGAAGAAGTGCAGGAACAGCTTGTGAGGACGGGCTCCGACGTCGCGAATTGCCCAGTCCTGCAGCGTATTCGCAACCATGTCGACCTGCTTGGAGTTGCGGCGAGCCTGCTCGGAACCCTCGTCGTAGTCGATGTCCTCGGGGTCGACGATGACCTCGATGGTCGGCGAGTGGTCGAGTTCGCGCAGTTCGAGAGGGGTGAACTTGGCCTGGGCCGGGCCGCGGCGTCCGAAGACGTGAACCTCGACGGCCTTGTTGTTCTTGAGGCCCTCGTAGACGTTGGCGGGGATCTCGGTCGGCAGCAGTTCGTCGCCGGTCTTGGCGAGAACGCGGGCGATGTCGAGGGCAACGTTGCCGACGCCGAGGACGGCGACCTTCTCGGCTTCGAGCGGCCACGTACGCGGTACGTCGGGGTGGCCGTCGTACCAGGAGACGAAGTCGGCCGCGCCGTAGCTGCCGTCGAGTTCGATGCCCGGGATGCCGAGCGCACGGTCGGCGTTGGCGCCGGTGGAGAAGATGACCGCGTCGTAGAACGACTGCAGGTCGTCGAGGGTGATGTCGGTGCCGTAGTCGATGTTGCCGAGCAGGCGTACCTGAGGCTTGTCGAGCACCTTGTGCAGGGCGGTGATGATGCCCTTGATGCGCGGATGATCAGGCGCGACGCCGTAACGAATCAGGCCGAAGGGCGCGGGCATGCGCTCGAAGAGGTCGATGCTGACGCCGCGGCCGGAAACTGCGGTGTCGGATTTCATGAGGGCGTCGGCGGCGTAGATGCCGGCGGGGCCGGCGCCGACGATCGCGACCCGGAGTGGGCGGTTGGAGTCAGTCATCGTGAGGACAGCTACCTTCTTCGAAGTTCGGACAACATATCGACAAGTATCCAATTTAGCCGAACCTAAGCACAGTGCCTCGGTTGCGGCCGAACGGATCCACACTCTCACTCGATCGGTTGTGGGTAAACCTATTCTTTCCTCCCATTCTCCTGTTGTCTCGGGTATCCGGGGTAGGGGCCTGATCCTTGACGGGCCACAATTTCAAGTTGTGGGGGACTATTGGCGTTATGAGTGACGAGCTGCGCGAATCCGACAACATCGATGGCAAGAAGGCGTCTGCGGGGCCGTTCCTCTTGGCTGTCGCCATCGTCGCCTTGATCCTGGGTGGAATCTTCGTCGCATCGTGGATCTCGCCGGCCGAGGAGAACGTCACCGAGTCGGACCGCGTGAGCCGCTCCGTCACCGACTACGTCGATGCCGAGAATCGGAATGACGCGGAGACGATCAAGACCCTGACCTGCGCGAGCTTCAATTCGAGCAACGGTCCTATGGCCGGCGTCGACGGGACGGTCGAGCTGAAGGGTGTGGACGGGGTCGCGGTCAACGGCGATCGCGCCCGGGCCGACGTGACGATCACCGGTGGCGGAGCGGGCGAGCGAGTCTCGACCTGGGCCCTGACCCGTGACGGCAACCGTTGGGTCGTCTGCAACTGACGGCCCGCTCAGGCGCTCACGGCAGTCTTGTGAAAACATGGACTACGTGAGTTACGCAGGCGATCTGACGCCGGAGCAAGCCTGGGAGCTGCTCCGCGAAAACCCCGACGCCGTGCTGGTCGACGTGCGGACCGATGCGGAGTGGAAGTACGTCGGTGTCCCCGATGTGTCCTCCCTCGGCAAGCAGGCTGCACTGATCGAATGGGTGAGCCACCCGACCGGCGCGCGCAATGACAACTTCGTCGACCAGTTGAAGGAAGCCGGCATCACTGCTGATTCCTCCGGGTCGGAGCGTCCGGTGATTTTCCTGTGTCGATCCGGACAACGTTCCATCGGTGCGGCGGAAGCTGCGACTGCGGCGGGCATCGGCCCGTCGTACAACGTGCTCGACGGGTTCGAAGGCGCATTGGGTGCCGACGGACATCGCGGACTTGTAGGTTGGCGGGCCATCGGCTTGCCATGGAGGCAGCAGTGAGCGGAATTCCCCAGGGTGGCGCATTTCAACGAGCGCTGCCGGACGACGTCGGTCTCGGCACCCTCGGTGTTCGCGGCGGACTGATGCGTACCGGGTTCGAGGAGACTTCCGAAGCGCTGTTCCTCAACTCCGGATTCGTCTACGAGAGTGCAGAAGCCGCCGAACAAGCCTTCACCGGCGAGGTGGATCATTTTGTCTACTCCCGCTACGGCAACCCGACCGTCAAGATGTTCGAAGAGCGTCTGCGTCTCATCGAAGGTGCAGAAGCCTGCTTTGCGACTGCCAGCGGAATGTCGGCAGTCTTCACGGCGTTGGGCGCACTGTTGGCCAACGGCGACCGATTGGTGGCTGCGCGCAGTCTCTTCGGATCCTGCTTCGTGGTGTGCAACGAGATTCTTCCGCGCTGGGGAGTCGAGGTCGTCTTCGTCGACGGTGAGGACAACGCGCAGTGGGAAGAGGCGCTGTCCGTGCCTACCACGGCAGTGTTCTTCGAGACGCCGTCCAACCCGATGCAATCTCTCGTCGACGTTCGACGGGTGTCGGAGCTTGCTCATGCAGCCGGTGCAAAGGTAGTGCTGGACAACGTCTTCGCGACGCCGCTTCTGCAGCGCAGCCTCGATCTGGGGGCCGACGTCGTGGTGTACTCCGGCACCAAGCACATCGACGGTCAGGGGCGCGTGCTTGGTGGCGCGATTCTCGGTACCGAGGAATACATCAGCGGTCCCGTTCGAGAACTGATGCGGCACACCGGTCCTGCGCTCAGCCCGTTCAATGCGTGGACTCTGCTCAAGGGCCTGGAGACGATGCCGGTTCGTATTCGGCACTCCGTGGCTTCGGCACTCGAGATCGCCGAATTCCTCGAAGGACACTCCGGCGTCAAGTGGGTCAAGTATCCGTACCTGACGTCGCATCCGCAGCACGAGCTCGCGAAGTCTCAGATGAGCGGTGGCGGAACGGTTGTCACGTTCGAGCTCGATGCGCCTGACGGAGAGGGCAAGAAGCGGGCGTTCGAGGTTCTCAACGGCCTGCGCGTCATCGACATCTCCAACAACTTGGGAGATTCCAAGTCGTTGATCACTCACCCCGCCACGACAACGCACCGGGCCATGGGGCCGGAAGGCCGTGCAGCAGTGGGTCTTACAGACGGCGTTGTCCGTCTGTCCGTCGGGCTCGAAGACACGGCTGATCTGTTGGCTGATCTGAAGCGAGCACTCGGCTGAATCGCTGGAGCGCCTTGCCTCGAACTTCCGACGGCAAGGCGTTCTACGGTGCGGGCGTGAGACCCAGTTGTTTGACGTCGATCGTCAACGCCGTCGTATTCAGTGTGAGACCTGAGCTTGTCGTGTCGGTGGGGTAGATCGTGAACAACACCTGCGCCGTCAGATTGGTGTTGTTCAGGGCCGACGTGACCGCGATGAGGTTCGGCGTCGGTGCTGTGCTGTCGTACAGCAGATTGTTGCTCTGATCCGTGACGTACGTGCGAAGGTCGATGTTGGCGGCTGCGAGCCCGCCGCTCAACTTGGTCTTGTCGACTGTCACGTTCGCTTTCAGACGTGGGCCGGTGGCCATCACCTTCGAATCGCAGAAATACGTGTAGTTGAATCCGGGCTTGAGCCGGTAGGTAGTGATGTCCGGGATATATACGAGTGGATTCGGATTGGTGGGCGCGTTGACGTAGACCTGCGAATACCAGCCCCCGCCGTTCGTGGTCACGCATGCTCCCAGATCCAGGGTCCCGGACTGGACAGCGGCGCTTGTCAGGGTCGCACTGTCGGTCCACTTCGCCAATGTGCCCGAGCCGCCGAGCAATACAGCTCCGGCCGCGGCGACTGCCATTGCAGCCTTCGTCGTCTTCTTCATCACGGCACCAGTGCCTTGATTTCGTCCGGAAGTTCGCTCGGGGTAGGAGATTCGGCCCAGACTCCCGTTGACGTGTCGATGACGGTGACTCCGGAAGGGGTGATTACGTATAGCTGATCGGTACCGGTGAGCCAATGCAGGACAGCGTCGCTGTCAACGGGACCTCGATATACCTCAGCGCCCGATGAATTCGACACGGACACAACCGTTCCGCTGGCAGTCGAGAGCTTCTGGGCGCTGAGACCGGTCGTGGTCGCCGGGGCGTCGACGGGAACCTCGCTCGGGGTGGTCGTAGTTGGTGGCACCGTTGTCGTTGTCGTTGTCGTTGTAGCGGTCGTCGTCTGGGGCGCCGTAGTTGTAGCCGGTGACGAGGTGGTTGTCGACGGTGCAGTTGTGCTGGTGGTTGTCGACGGTGCAGTTGTGCTGGTGGTTGTCACAGCCGGCGCCAATGTCGTGGTGGGCGTGGTGGATGAGGCGGTCGTGGAAGTGACGGCCGTAGTAGGAGTGCTCGGAGCGTCTGCCGCCAGTGCCGGCGCTGCCGATCGACTGAGAGCAGATGTCCCGCTGATCGGACCGCCACACGAGTAGAGCAGGCCGACGAGAATGCTGAATTGGTAGCCGGAGTACGACGGCGTGACCGACGTGCCGCTCAGTCCATGGATTTCGATGTTGTAGGTGCCGACTATGAGCGGGAACGCGACTGTTGTACCGCCCGAGCCGTATCTCATGGAGCCTGTAGTAGACGTTGCGGTGTAGTCGTTCGACCCCAAAAGGTTTCCGCTGGCGTCGCGAGCGATGAGGCGGTATGAGCTTCCGACAGTCGCGGGCCAAGTGATCGTTACTGCGACCGGAACAACGAGCGCAAAATTCACCGCGCAACTGGCTGTGCTTGGCGACGTGGGAAAGGTTGCAGCAGTGCCGAACTGAATGCTTGTTGCCGCGGCTGTGTCGGTGTACCCCGCCTTGGTACCACCGATCTGGGACACACCGACCACCGTGAGACCGACCGTAGCCAAGGCGACGATGGCCTTGAGGGCATGGGAGTCGCCGCGTATGTCCTGACGATCCCGCTGAGGTTCCTCCGCGTCGGAAGCCTCACGTCGACGGAACGCGATGTACAGGAGCCCGCCGACGGCAATCGCACCAAGCACAAGCCCACTCGGTCCGGACAGCCAGACTGCCACGTATCCGAGGCGGTTGATGCTGAAGAAGACGCGATCGGCTTCGGTGATGACGTAGGGATCGGGATCTGTGATCGGATTTGCGTCACCACGCAGTTGTGCGACGGCAAGGTTGTTGCCTTGCTGATCTATTGATTCCACACGATGGGTGATGCGCGTGCCTTGGCTGTCGGAGACGCTGACGATGTCACCGACCAGCACTTCCGAAGCAGGCACGGTGCGCGCGAATGCGAGAGCACCAGTATCGATCGTGGGTGACATCGATCCACTCCGAAAGATCAGCGGGGTGATACCGAAAGCCAGACCGGCGATGAAAATGATGATGGATACCAAGCCTGCGAGGGCTCCCAGGCTGAGCAGGACTTCCCGTACCCGGTTCTGCATCGAGGCCTTTGCATGTTTTTTCGTGTGTCGAGCCATTGCCATCACACCTTTGCCGTGAAGGTCAGGACGATGTTCGACGTGCTGTTCGTCGGCGGTGTCGGTGTTGTCGGAAGCTGCACCGAGACACATAAATTCTCGGTAGCCCCGACCGCCAGTGGGCGGTCGGGGCTACCGATGGCTTGATTCGCGGTGAGTGTCAGCGCGAGCGAGGACACAACGTTGGCGCCGTCAGTGCACTTGTTGGCAACAGTTCCGTTGGAGGAAACCGTCATTCGTAGAGAAGTCGTCAACGCACCGCTACTCGTAGACGTGATCGTGTACTTCAGTGGGACAGTTGCCGCTGTGCCCAGGTTGTTGACCTTGATCAGAGCGGTGTTCGAATCGCCGGGAATCATCCCGGTTTTGCCGAGTTCGCTGAAATTCAGGGTCGTGGTCAGGCCGGGATTGGTGGTGCTGTTCAACTGCAGATTGATCGACCCGGTCGTGATGTTTCCCGAAGTCGCAGTCGCGGAAGACGTCCAGGCGGCGAGCGTGGTCACGCCGCCGACGCCCAGTACCATCCCCAGTGCGAGCAGCGCGCGAAAGCGCGTGCTGGTCAGCAGGTGACGAATCCGGTGAGCCGGACGGTCAGGGCGCGAGGGCATCGTGCTGGCCTTTCTCGATCTGGGCGTTGTCTGCGGGCTCGAAAGGTGCAGGGTCAGTAGCCAATTGGGCGCGAGTTCGCTCCTTCCGGCCGTCACGGATGCCGCTGATCATCATGTACGACGCGTACAGCAGTAGAGCGGTCACTACGATCACCACGATCACGGTGCGCTGCTCTCCCGTCAGCCAGGTGTTCACGTAACCGAGATAAGGCAGGCTGTACCAGACCTTTCCCCGGATCTGCACCGGCCGCACTTCCTTCTCGTCAGGCTCACCGTTCGCATCGCCCTGGGTGATGAAAGTTCTTTCACCCTTCTGGTTTTCACTTGTGGCGATGATCCGGTGCGTGACGACGGTCGGCTGACCCGATTCCAGCTGGTACGTAATAGGTGTACCGATCCCCAGTTCGGACGGATCGACAGGTTTGACCACTACCAGTGATCCAGGGTTGTACGTCGGGCGCATCGAACCGGTCAGAATCGTGAAGCGCTGTGCTCCGGCAAAGAAGGGAACGACAATCGTTGCGACGATGACTGCCGAAATTGCCAGCAGCAGTGTCCAGCTGACAATCGAGGTGACCCACCACAGAGGGCCGGTACGTTCACCGCGTTTGGTCGAGTGTTTTGTCATACCGGACCTGCCTGGAACGTGAAGGTGGCCTTGTTCGTTTGACCGGAGACCGCACCAGAGTCCACCGCGAGCCGCAGACACAAGACGTAGGTGCCGCCAGGCACGAGCGGATCCGGCATGTACGCCGGTGAAACCGGGTGCTGCAGCGACGCGGTCATCGGTGCTGACAGCAGGGATGGAACCGCAGGAGCTGCCGTGTTCACGCCGGTCGGGCAGGCGCCTTCGTTGTCGACGCCGTACGTGGTCAACGTGAATCCCGGAAGTGGCGTGGTCGTCGACTGCATTCGCCACCGCAGAGGATCAGCCCCCGAATTCTTGACGGTGAGCGGTGCTTGCACCGTGTTTCCCGGGACAACGGGCGTCGCGGCCGTCGTCAAGTTCGCCAGGGTGTACGCCGCACTGGTTCCGGCAGATGTACCAACCGTGAGGTTGACGCTGGCAGCAGTTGCCGTGCCGCCATTCGCGCTCGCCGAATCGGACCACAGCGCGAGCGACTGCTGCGACGATGCGAACACCGCTACAGCAGCCACCGCGACTGCGATCGCTCCCCAGACCTTTTTCCTCATGAAATTACGGGGCCGGTGTCAGTGCTGTCTGAGTGACGACCAACTTCATCGCCGACAAGTTCAGCGACTGGTTCTGCGCGACCTGATTGGCCACCTCGTTGAAGTTCAGCCGGACTCCGACGTGGACGATCGTTCCGTTCTGGGCTTTGGTGATCTGCGAAATCGGGTTGCCACCAGTGTCCTTGATTGTCGTCACGGGCACGACAGCAGCGGCAAGCTCGGCGCTGTTCGCACCCGGAACGATTCCGGCCGTATCAGCGGTTAGAACAGCCGCGAGACGATCGCCCACTGCGGTCACAGTGACGTCGCAGGTGTATTCGATGCTTTCGGTCGTGACGATGCGGTAGGCCGAAATGTTGGTGATCGCGGTCTTCGTCGGGTTGAGGGAGTTCCAACCCCCGCCGACCGGTGCGCAAGAGCTCAGGTCGAGGGCGCCGGACGTGACGGGCCCGCCGCCACTGACGTCGGCCGAATCGCTCCAGACTGCGAGCGAGCCGGCACCGCCGAGGAGGAGGGCACCGGCCGCCGCAGCAGCGATCGCACCCTTGGTCTGCTTCTTCATGAAAATCTCATTTCATGTCTGGGACCCGAAATGGGGCCATTCAGACATGAGTATCAGACACGGCAAACGATTCGTTACCACTTTTCGAAAAATCAATTTTACGACTGGAGTCCAACTGTCACTCGGTGTCGAAATGATCTTTGACCTGCGTCTAACTACTCGTTTGTAAGTTTGGTGCGAATAAAACCGTTGGTTTGTTCAGTTGGACAAAGCGGACGAGTCGGAACTTGGCAAATCTGCTGTTTTTTACCAGTTAATTACCGAGTTTCGGTTTTGTTTTGCAATTTGAATCAATTGTTTGTGTTGCTACGGAATGGATCGGTTGTTGTTCCCACAAGATCGGCGACCGACTCGAGGACGATGGTCGGGCGGTAGGGATAGAGCTCTACCGACGCGCGGGTCGAGATCCCGGTCATCACCAGAATCGTCTGCAGTCCGGCTTCGAGGCCACAGACGATGTCGGTGTCCATGCGGTCGCCGATCATCAACGTATTGGCGGAATGAGCGCCGATGGACCGCAGGGCTGAGCGCATCATCAAGGCGTTGGGCTTGCCGACGTAGTAGGGATCGCGTCCGGTTGCCTTGGTGATGAGTGCCGCGACCGAGCCGGTGGCCGGCAGCGAGCCGTCTCGTGACGGTCCAGTGGCGTCCGGGTTGGTGGCGATGAACCGCGATCCACGCTCGACCAGTCGAATAGCGGTGGTGATCGCTTCGAAGGAGTACGTGCGCGTCTCGCCGAGTACGACGTAGTCGGGGTCGCTGTCCGTCAGCACGTAACCGATGTCGTGCAGGGCAGTGGTCAGGCCCGATTCGCCGACCACGTAGGCGCTGCCGCCCGGCCGCTGGTTGGCCAGGAACGTCGCGGTTGCGAGCGCTGACGTCCAAATCGACTTCTCCGGGATGTCGAGTCCCGAATTGAGCAGGCGTGCTCGCAGGTCACGCGGGGTGCGGATGGAGTTGTTGGTGAGCACCATGTACGGGATGTCGTTCGACGCCAGCTCTGCCAGGAACGTGTCCGCTCCAGGTATCAAGTGCTCCTCGTGGACGAGAACCCCGTCCATGTCCATGAGGTAGGTCCAACCGGTCTGATCTTCTGTACTGGTCATTACTCCAGTATGTGCGGGTGGCGCCCGATGTGGGCGGTCAAGCGAGAAGGCGCCACAGTCCGATCAGGCCGACGACGACAATCGTGTAGCGCAATGCAGTGGGGGACAGGCGCCGTCCGTAGCGGGCACCGAGAACGCCACCACCGAGTGAGCCGACGGCGATCAAACCGGCTGCTGCCCAATTGATCTGATCGAATGCCAGAGTGATGTACATCCCTGCTGCAACGATGTTGACGAGCAGCGACAGCAGGTTCTTCGCGCCGTTCATGCGCTGGAGGGTTTCCGGGAGGATGGCACCCATCACACCGATGAGAAGGATGCCCTGCGCGGCAGTGAAGTATCCGCCGTAAATGCCGACTGCAAAAGTGCCGGCGGTCAGGAGCATCAGCCTCTTGGTGGACAGCGTCGTTTCTTCGGTGGAACGCTTCTTGGCCCACGCCTGGATGCGTGGTTGGAGGAGGACGAGCGCGAGAGCGAGGACCAAGAGCACCGGAACGATGGTCTCGAACAGTTTCTCGGGTAGGTGCATGAGCAACCACGAACCGAGTAGTGCTCCGGCGAGGGACGCCGGAATCTGCCACTTCAGTCGGTCCCACTGTCCGGACAGCTCACGTCGGTAGCCCCAGGTACCCGAAACTCCGCCGGCGACGAGCCCGACCGCGTTGGACATGGTTGCGGTCACGGGCGGCATGCCGAAGGCGACCAGGGTGGGAAACGTGATCAGCGTTCCACTGCCGACCACGGCGTTGATCGCGCCCGCGCCGATACCGGCCAACAAGATGAAGAAAGCGTCGAGTCCACTCACTCCGCAGACGGTACGGCAGAGGAAAAGTCAGTCCGGACGGCGGTCCCGGTCTTCATTCGAACGCTCCATTCAACACGCCGAACGCGGCTGCGGACACCGTTGGAATCAATGCGATTTCAACATCGTGGACCCTTCATTTCCCTTGCAGTGCAGGGAAATACAACATTTGACGACTCGACATTTCGCGTCTAGTCTTTGCTCACCATCCAGAGCGACCGAGAGACCTGGCTCGTCGACGTCGCAGCAACCCCCCGAGTGATCGGGAGCGGGTGCTACCGCCAGGACCGATGGAAGGCATCACATGGGTACCACTTCGCACGCTGCGCACAAGCGACGTCACATCGATCTGTGCCGCACCGCTTCGTGTCACTGTCGCTGACCGAACTCTCGTCGTCTTCGCAACTCGAGCACACCAACTCGAGGACACAGCTGCGTTCCCATTTCCCCGAAAGGTCTATTCGTGATGTCCACTCCGTCAGGTAGCGCGCCGTGAGCGCGCCCACCGATGTCCGCCCCGAAAAGTCGGTGTCCGAGTCGCAACTACCCGACTCGGAGCTTGTCGTCGCTCGCACCTGGCACCCGCTGCGCTGGGTGATCAGTGCGGTCGTGCTGGTCCTGCTTGCTCAGTTCATCCACGGGCTCGTCGTCAACCCCGGCTGGGACTGGCCGACGTTCGCGCAGTACTTCACCGCGAAATCAGTGCTCGCCGCGTTGTGGATGACGATCAAACTGACCCTGTGGGGGACGATCCTCGGGTTCGGTCTCGGTGTTTTCCTGGCACTCGGTCGGTTGTCGAAGAATCCGGTCCTGCAGGTGATCGCCTGGACCTACATCTGGGCCTTCCGCTCGATTCCACTCATCGTGCAGTTGCTCTTCTGGTTCAACATCACTTACCTGTACCAGACACTTTCTCTCGGAATACCTTTCGGTCCCGAGTTCTTCACCTTCCAGGTCAGCGGTGTGATCGGCGGATTCACCGCGGCAGTCATCGGTTTGGCGCTGCACCAGGCTGCATACTCGGCCGAGATCATTCGCTCCGGAATCATCTCGGTGGATCACGGTCAGATCGAAGCTGCTCACTCGCTCGGCATTCCGCGCAGTCGCCAGTTCTTCAAGATCGTTCTCCCGCAGGCAATGCGGGCGATCCTCCCCAACGCCGCCAACGAGGTCATCGGACTCTTCAAGGGAACGTCGATCGTCTCCACCATGGCAATCGCCGAACTGTTCTACCAGGTGCAGGTCATCTTCGGACGCAACGGACGAGTCGTGCCCCTGCTGATGGTCGCCACGATCTGGTACATCATCCTCACGACGTTGCTCTCGATCGGTCAGTACTACGTGGAGCGCCACTATGCACGAGGATCCGCCCGTGCTCTTCCGTTGACTCCGGTACAGAAGGCGCGCAAGAAGTTCGAAGAGATTCGCGATGCGCGTCTCGATATTCCGAGAGGTGCGACCCGATGACCGCAGAACTGGCCGAAGAGACGGTGTATGCCGTCGAAGCGCGCGGAATTCACAAGTCCTTCGGCACGCTGGAAGTACTTGCCGGCGTTGATCTCCTGGTCCGCAAGGGCGAAGTGACCGTCATTCTCGGTCCGTCGGGTTCCGGTAAGTCCACCTTGCTGCGAACCCTCAATCACCTCGAAAAAGTCGACCGCGGAACCGTACGGATCGACGGAGAGCTGATCGGATACCGGCGCAAGGGAAATCGACTCCACGAACTGCGTGACCGCGAGATCCTGAAACAGCGTTCGCACATCGGATTCGTGTTCCAGAACTTCAACCTGTTTCCGCACCTGACCGCGTTGGAAAACGTGGTGGAAGCGCCGCTCTCGGCCCAGAAGCGTGATCGTGACGAGGTGTACCGCGAGGCCCGCGCACTGCTCGAGCGAGTGGGAGTGGGGGACAAGGCGGACGAGTATCCCCGCCAACTCTCCGGTGGCCAGCAACAGCGCGTCGCGATAGCGCGAGCGCTGGCACTGCGGCCGGCGGTCATTCTCTTCGACGAGCCGACGTCGGCGCTCGACCCGGAACTGGTGGGCGAGGTTCTCGAAGTCCTGGCTCAGCTGGCCCGTGACGGCGCCACCTTGGTGATCGTCACACACGAGGTCGGATTTGCTCGGGAAGTGGCGGACACTGCGGTCTTCATGGACGGCGGCGTCATCGTCGAACAGGGCCCGCCTTCGCAGGTGATCGACAATCCGGTCCACGAACGGACCAAAGCCTTTCTCTCCCGCGTCCTCTGACGCGACCCAGACTCTTCCCGGAAGGAAAAATTGATGTTCTCCACATCCCGTCGCGCGACTTTTCTGATCTCGGCGCTTGCCACCGTCGGATTGCTCAGCGCTGCATGCAGCAGCGCGGACGCCGAGTCCGACGGCGCCCAGGTCACCGCTGCTGCGGGTTACAACCTCACGGCCGATCAGAACCGCATCACCACCGACAAGGTGGATTCCATCGCCGCCGAGCTACCTCAGGACATCCGCGATCGTGGCACGCTGCGCGTCACCGGTAGTGCCGGTTCCGCTCCGCCGCTCCGTTTCTACGCCGACGACGACACCACCCTCATCGGTTCCGAGACCGACTTCGCCTATCTGATCGGTGACGTTCTCGGCTTGAAGGTCGACCTGCAGACAGCAGATTGGGCACAGAACTTCGTCCGGATCGACTCCGGTGAGGCCGACGCCTTCCTCTCCAATGTGACTGTCACAGAAGAGCGTAAGGAGAAGTACGACTTCGCGACCTACCGTCTCGACACCCTCGCCTTCGAAGCCAAGAAGGGTGCCGGAATCTCCATCAAGGAACCCAAGGACGTCGCGGGCAAGAAGATCGCCGTCTCCTCGGGCACCAATCAGGAAGCGCTGCTGGTCAAGTGGAGTGAGCAGAACGTCGCGGCCGGCCTGGCGCCTACCGACATCTCTTACTACCAGAACACCACCGACTACTACCTCCCGCTGCAGTCCGGCCGGATCGACGCCTACTTCGGCCCGAACCCGTCGTCGCAGTTCCACGCCAAGCAGTCGGGGGAGACCGAGGTTGTCGGTGAGTTCTCCGGGGCCGGCGACACCCTGCAGGGGCAGATCGCGGTGCTGGTGAAGAAGGACAACGGCCTGATCAAGGCGATCAACGACGCGATCAACCACACGATCGAGAACGGCACGTACCAGCAGATCCTCGAGCGCTGGAACATCACCAGCGAAGCCGTCGACACGTCCCTGATCAACCCGCCCGGCCTTCCGAAGACCAAGTGAGCTCTCGTCCATGAGTGAGATTTTCGATGTGATCGTCATCGGCGGAGGACTCGTCGGGTCCTCCGCCGCCTGGCGGCTCGCGGCACGCGGACGTAGCGTCGTTCAGCTGGAACAGTTCGGGCCGGGGCACAAGCACGGTGCGTCGCACGGTACTTCGCGCATCTATCGGCAGGCGTACGACAATCACCTGTACACAGGTTTGGCGGCCGGCGCGCTGCCGCTGTGGCGGGAGTTGGAGACCACGACGGACATCGGGTTCCTGGAACTCACCGGTGCCGTCGATCACGGCCTGCCGCAGGCAGTGCAGTCCAAGGCGAAGATACTTCGCGAGGCGGGCATCAAGGGTGAGATCCTCACTCCTGCCGAGGCGTCCGCCCGTTGGCCGGGGCTGCGATTCGACACCACGGTGCTCCATCATCCCGACGCAGGCCGGTTGCACGCGGACCGCGCAGTGACCGCTCTGAAGGCAGGAGCGGTGTTTGCGGGCGCCGAGGTCCGTCACGATGTTCGGGTGTTGGCACTCGCGCGGGCGTCCTACGGCGTGGACGTGGTGACGGACAGTGGAACGCTCGCAGCTCGTCAGGTCGTGATCGCGGCCGGTGCGTGGACTGCAGATCTGATCGCAGACAGCGGTCTCGGCTCCGAGATCGTACTGCCGACATTGCGCACGACACAGGAACAACCGGCACACTTCGCACCGCTCGATCCCGGAGTCGAGTGGCCGAGTTTCGTTCACCACACCGGCGCAGAATTGGAGACCGCGGGGATCTACGGGCTCGGTTCCGAGGACGGGATCAAGATCGGCGAACACGCGACCGGGCCGGTGGTGACTCCGCAGACCCGTGACTACACCCCTGGTGTCGACGGAGAGCAGCGATTGGTGGAGTACGCCGAGTCGTGGTTACCCGGTGTCGACACCACCCGTGTCGAGTCGCTCACCTGCCTGTACACGAGCACGCCGGACAGTAACTTCGTCATCGACCGAGTCGGCGCCGTCACGGTGGCAGCGGGATTCTCGGGGCATGGGTTCAAGTTCGGTCCGGCCCTGGGTGAACTTGTGGCGGACCTCGTCGACGGAACCACCCTCGCTCCGGAAGTTTTCAGGCTGGGGGAGCGTTGACCAGATTCATGGAGGAAAGTGTTGTGGCACTGGAGCTCGGAACTCGACAGCTCGAGGGTGTCGGAGCGGTAGAGGTCTATTCGGTATCGCAGGACGATCCCTTGGCAGCTCCACTGATCGCGGAGTTGGCACTCGAATACAGTTCGCGTTACGGCGGGACTCACGAAGCGATGCTCGAGGATCTCACGACGTATCCGGCAGAAGAATTTGCCTACCCGCAGGGTGCGCTTCTGGTGCTCACCCACGACGGTCTGCCGATCGCCGGTGGTGCGTTTCGTCAATTCGATTCCACCACTGCCGAACTGAAGAGAATCTGGACATCGGTCGACCATCGGAAGCGCGGCCTCGGCAAGGCCGTCGTTCGCGAGTTGGAACGAGAGATCGAACTTCGTGGATACAACCGGGTGTTTCTCACGACGGGTCCTCGGCAACCCGAGGCCGTCGCGCTGTATCTGTCCAGTGGATACACACCGCTTTACGACGCGTCACTCTCGCCCGAAGAGGTGGGCATCCACCCGTTCGAGAAACAACTTCGGGTCCTCGAAAATGTGACTCGAGCAGCAATTCCTACCGACCGGGTTGACAACACCCGGGTTTAACCTCGTAGACTTGCGAACGACCATCCAGAGCGACCGAGAGACCTGGCTCATTGAAGTCGCAGCAACCCCCCGAGTGATCGGGTGCGGGTGCTACCGCCAGGACCGATGGAGGAACACGAAATGAAGGCAGTCGAAGGCGGTTTCGATACCGCCTGGTCGCGTCGTCACGTAGACCTGTGCCGCACCGCGGGATCTTTCTGTACCAACTGACCTCGGTCAGTCATTCACACTCAGGCGAGTCGTCGACAAGTCTGTTTTCTCTTCTCTCACAAGTGATTCGTGCTCGATCGCCTTTCTCGTCTCAGGCGACGGGTGCGCTCTTCGGCATGCCTCTTTAGGAGTTCTTGGTGTCTTCGCCCTCATTCGGTGCCCGCAAACGCGCGACCGTAATCGCCGGTATCGGTGCTGTCTCGGTTCTCGGCACCGTCCTCGCCGGCTGCAGCAGCGGGAGTGACAGTGCTGCCGACGCAGGCCCCGCCCAGTCCGGCGGAACCCTTCGCTACGGTCTGTCGCAGGCGCCGACGTGCGCCGATCCGGCCCAGGCCGGCAGTAACCAGACCGTGTATGTCACTCGGACCGTGGTGGATTCGCTGACCGATCAAAATCCCGACACCGGAGAGATCACCCCGTGGCTCGCCAAGAGCTGGGAGATCAGCCCCGACGCCGCTAGCTTCACGTTCGTCCTTCGCGACGACGCCACCTTCAGCGACGGCACCCCGGTGACGGCGGATTCGGTGAAGAAGACCTTCGACTCGGTCAAGAACCTGGGACCGAACGCGTCGTTGGCGAAGAGTTACCTGTCCTCGTACACCGGTACCGACGTCGTAGATGCTCACACGGCGAAGATCAATTTCTCCGGACCCAATGTTCAGTTCCTGCAGGCAACTTCGACACCACAGCTCGGAATCCTCGCCGATTCCACCACCGCGCTGGCATCCGAGCAGCGCTGCCCCGGTGCAGCGGTGATCGCCTCCGGACCGTTCGTGTACACCGACTGGCAGCAGGACAAGAGCGTCAAGATCGCCAAGCGTGCGGGATACAACTGGGCCTCGGATGCGGTCGCGCATCAGGGCGAGGCGTACCTCGATGGCGTCGACTTCACGGTGGTTCCCGAATCCGGTGTGCGGGCGGGCAGCGTGGCCTCCGGCCAGCTCGATGCGGTCAGCGATGCGCTTCCGCAGGATGCGCCGCAAATCGAGGGCGCGGGTGGACGAATCCTCACACGGCCGAACCCGGGTGTGAGCTTCTTCTTCCAGCCCAACGTCAGTCGCGGCGTTCTCGCTGATCAGGCTGTTCGTCAGGCCATCATTCCCGCGATCAACCGCCAAGAACTCGTCGACACCGTTCTGGATCCGTCGTTCTTCCCGGCCACGAGCCCGCTGGCTCACACCACTCCGCTCTACAGCGACGAATCCAGTGTCGTGACGTACGACGCCGACAAGTCGGCGAAACTCCTCGACGCGGCTGGTTGGAAGACCGGCAGCGACGGTATCCGCGAGAAGGACGGGCAGAAGCTCACTTTCAGCGTCACCTTCAGTCCGGTGTTCTCGGGTAACCAGGCCATCCTCGAGCTCGTGCAGCAGCAGCTCAAGAAGGTCGGCGTCGACCTGCAGCTCAACCTGGTCTCGAACGGTGAATGGACCGAGAAGGGAGTATCGGGTGATTACGATTCGCTGTATTACAACAGCACTCGCGCGGACGCCGACATCTTGCGGGCATCGTTCAGCACCGAAGGCCGCAACCTGAACCGTCGCGGCGCAGATCCGGAGCTCGACAAGGTACTCACAGACCAGCTTGCAGCCACGGACAACGGCCAACGCGGCGAACTGGTATCCACCGCACAGGAATTGATCCTCGACCGTGGACTCTCCATCCCCACCATCGAGCTCTCGCAGGCCATCGGCGCCGGATCGAGTGTGCAGGACCTGAACTTCGAAGCCTCCTCGCGCCTGCAGTTCTACGACGCATGGTTGTCGGGTAAGTAATCATGACTCGATACGTACTCACCCGACTGGGCCAGGCCGCAGTGGTTCTGTGGGCCGCCTTCACCATCTCGTTCGTGATTCTGTTCCTCCTGCCGAGTGATCCCGTCAGCATGGCTGCCGACTCGTCCGGTCAGGGTGTTGCAGTGGATCAGGCTGCGCTCGATCAGCTTCGGGCACGGTACGGCTTGGACCAGTCGGTGTGGGTGCAGTACTGGACGTCGCTGACGAATGCTCTTCGCGGCGATTTCGGTACGTCCATCTCCACCGGTCAGTCGGTGACGGATGCCATCTTCTCGGCGCTGCCGAGCACTCTGGTCTTGGCAACCACCGCTTTGGTTCTGGCCGTGTTGTTCGGAGTGGCGATCGCGTTCTTCGCTACCTACACCCGCAAGCGGTGGCTCGCGAATCTGTTGTTCTCGCTGCCGCCGCTGGGTGTGGCAGTGCCCACTTTCTGGGTGGGCCTGATTCTTCTGCAACTCTTCTCGTTCCGTCTGCACATCTTCCCGGCATTCGGAGACAAGGGATTCGCAACGGTGATTCTTCCGGCGATCACCTTGGCGATCCCGACCGGCGCGGTGATCGCGCAGGTACTCACGACCAGCCTGCAGTCGACGCTGCGTTCGCCGCACGTGGAGACTGCGTATGCCAAGGGCGCCAGCCGCTGGCGCGTGCAGACCCGTCATGCGTTGCGACTGGCGAGCATTCCGGCATTCACCATCGCCGGTGTACTGGTCGGCACGCTGCTGGCGGGCTCGGTGGTTGTGGAAACGGTGTTCTCTCGCGCGGGCGTCGGCCGTCTGACACAGACGTCGGTGATGGCGCAGGACATCCCGGTGGTGCAGGGAGTCGTTGTGTTCGCCTCTCTCGTGTTCGTGCTCGTCAACCTCGCGGTCGACCTCTTCTACCCCTTGATAGATCCACGGATCATCCAGACGAAGAAGAGTCACACCGAAAAGTCGAATACCGAAAGCTCGACCGATCTGGAGCCGGCTCATGTCTGACACATTGATCGAACCCCTACTCCTCGATCCGAGCGTCGAGGCGAAGGCACCTGTTGTTTCGCGCCGAAAGTCCACGGCCATCGGCTGGATCCGAAAGCCCGGCTTGGTGATTCCGGTGTTGATCGTGTTGCTTGCCATCGGCTTTGCCGTCGCACCCGGATTCTTTGCCAGCGGCGATCCGTTGTCCGGTGTCCCGGCGGACAAACTGCAGGGCCCGAGCCTGGCTCACTGGTTCGGAACCGACAATCTCGGGCGTGACCTCTACACACGGTTCGTGCACGGTGCCGCGCTGTCCCTGACCGCAACCTTGGTGGCGGTCGGAATCGCACTGGTGGCGGGATCGATAATCGGTTTGCTTGCGGGCTTTGTCGGTGGCGTCGTCGACGCCGTGCTGATGCGCATCGTCGACGTGCTGCTGTCCATTCCGGCGCTGCTGCTCTCGTTGGCACTGGTGACCGCACTCGGCTTCGGCACCATCAACGTCGCCATCGCGGTCGGCGTCAGTATGGTCGCGAACTTTGCGCGAGTGATGCGTGCCGAAGTGATGCGGGTGCGCGGCGCTCAGTACGTCGAGGCCGCGTTCAGTTCGGGTGTGCAGTGGCTCGGTGTCCTGCGTCGGCACGTGCTTCCCAACTCCTACGCGCCGGTGGTCGCGCTGTCCGCTGTCGAGTTCGGGCAGGCAGTACTGGCGGTGTCGGCTCTGAGCTTCTTGGGATTCGGCGCCGTTCCGCCTACCCCGGAATGGGGATCGCTGGTATCCGAGGGACGTAATTTCCTCGCCAATGCCTGGTGGATGACCACACTTCCCGGTCTCGCGATTGTCGCCGTGGTCATCTCGGCACACCGTATCGGCCACGAGATCGAAAGGAACAACCGGCGATGAGCACGACCGAGGAACAGTTGCTTTCCGTCACCGACTTACAGATCGCCTACGGCGCCGAGCCCGCGGTATCCGGCGTGAGCTTCACCGTCGGTCGGGGCGAAGTAGTTGCGGTGGTCGGGGAATCGGGTTCCGGTAAGTCGACCACGGCCCACGCGATATTGGGTCTGCTCGCCGGCAGTGGCCACGTCACCGGCGGGACCGTCGAGTTCGAGGGTGAACAGATCGACTCGTATTCCGACCGTGCGTGGCAGCGAATCCGCGGCGCGCGTATCGGTTTGGTGCCGCAGGATCCGACGACCTCGCTCAACCCGGTGACGAGGATCGGCGACCAGGTTGCAGAAGTCCTCCGGATCCACGGCCTCGCAGACCGTCGCAAAGCCCGGTTGGACGCCGTCGAGGTGCTCGAGCGCGCGGGTATCGACCGGCCGGAAATCCGAGCACGCCAGTACCCGCACGAGCTCTCCGGCGGTATGCGGCAACGCGTTCTGATCGGTATCGCGCTTGTCGCGAACCCGGCCCTCGTAATCGCCGACGAGCCGACCAGTGCTCTGGACGTCACGGTTCAACGGCGCATTCTCGACCATCTCGACGAGCGGATTGCCGAATCCGGTGCCGCCGTGCTCCTGATCACGCACGACCTGGGTGTGGCCGCAGACCGCGCGGACCGGATCCTGGTGATGCAGGGCGGCAGGATCGTCGAATCCGGCCGCACCGCGGATATTCTGGACAACCCGCGAGACGAGTACACGAAGAAACTTCTGAGCTCTGCGCCGAGCCTGTCCTCGGGACCAGTCGTTCGCCCGGTCCGCCAGGACACCAGCCCGCTGCTGACCCTGACGGGAATCACCAAGCACTTCAACGTCGGACGCGGGAGTTCGATCACCGCGGTGAACGAAGTGTCGCTGACTGTTCCGAGGGGTCAGACGGTGTCGCTGGTGGGGGAGTCGGGCTCCGGCAAGTCGACCACGGCGCGCATCGCCGTGCGGTTGGAGCAGGCGGATGCCGGCACCATCTCCTTCGACGGACACGACATCACGAAGGTCAAGGGCAGCGATCTGCGCGAGCTGCGCCGAAAGATCCAGCTCGTGTACCAGAACCCCTATGCATCACTAGACCCGAAATTGTCCGTCCAGGACATCGTTGCGGAGCCGCTGCGGGCCTTCAAGGTTGGTGGACGCAGCCAGCAGCAGACTCGTGCGGCAGAGTTGCTCGATCAGGTTGCACTTCCCGAGCAGTTTCTGAGCCGCAAACCGGCCGAACTCTCGGGCGGCCAGCGTCAACGGGTGGCGATCGCTCGTGCGCTCGCGTTGAAGCCGGACCTGCTCGTTCTCGACGAACCTGTGTCCGCTCTCGACGTCTCGGTGCAAGCGCAGATTCTGGCGCTACTCGACGAGTTGCAGCGCGAACTGGGCCTGACCTATCTCTTCATCTCCCACGATCTTGCGGTTGTTCGCCAGATCAGCGACGTCGTCGGCGTCATGCAGGCCGGGCGATTGCTCGAAATCGGCACTACCACCGAGATTTTCGACAATCCCCGAAACGAGTACACACGCACACTTCTCGACGCGATCCCCGGGCGGGATCATTCGACACGAAAGGCCGAACATGTCCGAGCGTAGTTCCGGAGCATTCCTGGTCGGCCTCGAATTCGAGGGAACCGGAGCTCATCCGTACTCCTGGCGACGCGAGGATTCGCGCGCCGAAGATCTGTTCACGCCCTCGTACTGGGTGGACCTGGTGACCGCCGCGGATCGGGGTGGGGTGGATCTGGCGTTCCTCCCTGACTCGTTCGGACTGCAATCCGAAGGCCGGCACGCAGTGCGCGGGAGATTGGAGGCGGTGGCAACTGCGGCGCGGCTGAGTGCCGTGACCTCGCGCATCGGTCTGATCCCCACTGCGACAGTCACGCACACCGAGCCGTTCCACATTTCCAAGGCCGTCGCGAGTATCGACTACTCGTCTGCTGGGCGGGCCGGTTGGCAGGTCGCGGTGTCCGACACCGCCGAGCAGGCGGCGTTGTTCGGCCGAAAGACAGTGCAGGGTCCTGAGTCTGCGTGGGAGGAAGCGTCCGAGGCTGTCGAGGTGGTCAGTCGGCTGTGGGACAGCTGGGAGGACGACGCCGAGATACGGGACGCTGCGAGCGGACGATTCATCGATCGGGACAAGCTGCACTACATCGACTTCGAGGGAAAGAACTTTTCCGTCAAGGGCCCGTCCATCACGCCGCGCTCCCCGCAGGGGCAGCCGCTGATCGCCGTCGACGCGAGCAGGCCGGAGGCACGCGAACTCGCGGTTGCGCGCGGAGATCTGATTCGGATCTCGGCAACCGATCTCGCCGAGGCCAAAACTACGGCCAAGCTGGTCCACGCGAGTGCCGCCGCCCTCGGGCGCAGCGTCAGGGTTCTCCTCGACGTCGACGTGCTTCTCGGCGCTGATCGCGGAGCCGCCGACGACGCTCTGGCGGAACTCGAGGAATGGGCGGGAGCGCCGTACGCCCCGCACTCGCTGTTCTATCGCGGTGACAGTGCCGGCCTGACTGTCCTCCTTCGCGAGATCGGTGGGCTGGCCGGGGTCGACGGTGTTGTCCTGCGTCCCTTGGCTTTGGCTGCCGCAGTGGAGAAGATCGCGGCGGACGTGGTGCCGACTCTCAATCCGCGACCGACTACCGGCCCGACGCTGCGCGAGCGGTTGGGTTTCGAGTTGCCCGTCAATCAGTTCGCGTAGCGCGAGCAAAGAACAGGAACACCGATGACACAGAACAGGATTCGCAAGCAAGTTCACCTGGGTGCTCACTTCCCCGGCGTGAACAACACCACGGTGTGGACCGATCCGGCGTCCAAGAGCCAGATCGAGTTCAGCTCGTTCGAGCATCTCGCCCGCAGTGCCGAACGCGGATTGTTCGACTTCTTCTTCCTCGCAGAAGGGTTGCGCCTGCGCGAGCATCAGGGCAAGATTCACGACCTCGACGTGGTCGGCCGCCCGGATACGTTCAGTATTCTCAACGCGGTTGCCGGTGTGACAACGCATCTCGGCCTGGCCGGGACGATCAACACCACGTTCAACGAGCCGTACGAGTTGGCCAAGCAGTTCTCGACGCTCGATCATCTCTCCGACGGCCGCGCCGCCTGGAACCTGGTCACCTCCTCGGACGCCTTCACCGGCGAGAACTTCCGCCGCGGTGGCTATCTGGAGCATTCCGAGCGGTACGCACGCGCAAACGAGTTGGTCGACGCAGTACGGACGCTGTGGGACAGTTGGAGCATCGATCGTCCAATCGTCGACCGTGAGCGCGGCGTTTTTGCCACCGACCAGCAGGTCGGTCAGTTCCACCACGCCGGTAAGCAGTTCGATATCACCGGACGCTTCGAAGTTCCTCGGAGTCCGCAGGGGCACCCAGTTCTGTTGCAGGCAGGTGATTCCGACGAAGGACGCGAGTTCGGCGCGGCCAAGGCGGACGCGATCTTCACCGGGCACGGAACGCTCGAAGCAGGCAAGGCGTTCTACGCCGACGTGAAGGGACGCTTGGCCAAGTACGGACGCACGCACGCAGACCTCAAGATTCTCCCCGCCGCCACCTTCGTCCTCGGTGACAACGCCGCGGACGCACAGGAGAAGGCGTATCACATCCGGCGGCAGCAGGTCGGACCCCAGACTGCCATCGCTTTTCTCGAACAGGTTTGGGGCAGAGACCTTTCCCAGTACGACGCCGACGGCCCGTTGCCGAAGGAAGATCCGTCGGACGACGTCAACATCACCCGCGGACGCGTCCGCCACGTCAAGGATCCGCGAGCGGTCGCAGATCAGTGGCGTGCCAAGGCCGAGGCCGAAAACCTCAGCATCCGTGAACTCATCATCGAAGTGACTGCCCGCCAACAGTTCGTGGGTAGCGCCGCCGAGGTCGCTGCCGAGATCGACAGCTACGTCCAGGGCGACGCAAGCGACGGATTCATCCTCGTTCCCCACATCACCCCCGCGGGCCTCGACGAGTTCATCGACACCGTCGTACCGGAACTACAGGACCGCGGCAGTTTCCGGACCGAGTACTCAGGAACCACCCTGCGCAGCCATCTCGGGCTGCGTCACCCGCACGAGCAGGCTGAAGGAGTCCGCGCATCATGACCGTTACCGACACTTCCACCAGCACCTTCACCGGCGATTGGAATGCCTGGCACGCCTCGCGCGACGCCACCTTCGGCGAACCCCTCGGCTGGCTGAGCCTGACTGCGTTGCATTGGCTGGTGGACACCGATTCCACCTTCGCAGACCTACCTGGTGCATGGCGCGCCGACGCGAATGCCGTGGTCGTCACAGCAACGGCGGCAGACGATCTCTCGATCGACGGAGCCGCAGTGGACGGTTCAGCCACTCTGAATCCGATCGAGGGGGCGCCGGGACTGATCGTCAAGCAGGGCGCGCGGTTGGTCGAGGTCATCCGCCGCACCGGCGAGGTGGCTCTGCGGATCCACGATTCGTCGGCCCCGGCTTTGGCGCAGTTCAGTGGTATCCCGACCTTCGAGCCGAACCCGCAGTGGCGCATCGAGGGTGTCTTCACAGCTTTCGAGGAGGCTCGCACGGTGACGACAGGTGCGGTCGTCGAGCGCCTCGAGCATCATCACGACGCCCGCGGAACCATCAGCTTCGAACACGACGGTGCAACGCATACGCTGATTGCGTTCGCGGGCAGGGACAACGGCTTTCACATCCTGTTCACCGACGCGACCAGTGGTGTGTCCACCTACCCGGCCGCCCGCTCGCTGCACGTGAGCGCACCTGAACCCGGTGGCGCGGTAGTCCTCGATTTCAATCGGGCGTCGAACCTGCCCTGCGCGTTCACCGATTACGCGACGTGCCCGGTGGCCCCCGCCGAGAACCGCCTGGCGTTCGCGGTGGAAGCCGGCGAGAAGACACCGGACACCCGCTCCGAAAGCGGGCCGAGGTGAGCGCGCCGCTGTCCGTACTCGACCTCTCGCCGATCAGTGAGGGCGGAACGGCCCGCCAGGCTTTGCGGAACTCGCTGGACCTCGCTCGTTCTGCCGAAGCGTGGGGATACAAGCGTTACTGGGTCGCCGAACACCACTTCGTCGGCGTTGCCTCTTCGTCGCCAGCAGTGCTTGTCGGGCTGATCGCGGCCGCCACCAACACCATTCGTGTCGGCTCGGCCGCCGTGCTGCTGGGCAACAACACGGCGGCTCAGGTGGTCGAGGCCTTCGGTACCGTCGAAGCGTTGTATCCGGGTCGTATCGATCTCGGTATCGGGCGCAGCGGACAGCGTCGGGTGGAGGCACTTCGCGCCGTCGCTGCCGGAACGCCTGCGCCGGCAGAATCGAAGCGAGAGAACGTCGTACGCGACGGCGTCGTGATCCCGGCACCCTTCGATCCAACCGGTCTTCTCACGTCACCGCGGTTGCAGGCGTCGTTCGAGGCATTGGCGTTTCCGGGCGCGCAGGCGCCCGATTTCAAGCAGCAGGTCGACGACATACGCTCGCTCCTGAACGGTACCTACAGAACCCGCGACGGCATCGAATTGCACGCCAGTCCCGGCGAGAATGCCGACGTCGAACTGTGGGTGTTCGGAAGCAGTGCGGGCCCGAGTGCCGAGCTCGCCGGACGACTCGGATTGCCGTTCGGTGCGAATTACCATGTGGCGCCGTCGAGTACGCTCGATGCCGTCGAGGCATACCGCACAGCATTCCGTCCGTCGGACGTCCTGTCGGAGCCGTATGTCGTCGTCTCCGCGGATGTTGTTGCTGCGGAAGACGATGCGACGGCGAGAGAGTTGGCGTCTACGTTCGGGCACTGGACGCACAGCATTCGCAGCGGGCACGGCGCCATCCCGTACCCCGATCCCGCGACAGCGCTCCCACTTTCCGACGCCGACGAAGCAGTGGTGGAGGATCGGCTGATCACGCAGTTCGTCGGTTCACCGTCTACCGTCGCCGACAGGCTCGACAGTTTGCAGAAGCTCACCGGAGCGGACGAATTGGTAATCACCGGGGTGACCCATCGGCACGAGGATCGTCTGCGCTCGTACGAGCTGCTTGCCAAGGAATGGGGACTACCCGCACTACTGGCAGCGTGAGTTTGCCTTGGTCCATTAGTGTCGAGTGATGTTTTCACCTCGAGATGCCCTTGCGGTTGCTCTTGACGTAGCGCGTGAGGGCATGGAGCTCGGGGAAATGCCGATCGGCGCAGTCGTGTTCGACGACGACCGTGTGCTCGGACGGGCGTATACGCAAGAACGGGCACTCGGCCGACGGGTAGTCCATGCGGACCTTCAAGCGCTCTTGCAGGCCGACGAGGCTCTCGGATTCACTCGAGCGTCCGGTGAATTGACATTGGCGGTCAATCTCGAACCATGTCTCATGTGTATGGGTGCCGCGATCACGCTCGGCGTGACCCGGGTGTGGTTCGCTGAATACGCCACCGGCACTGGCCCCGCCGGGATGCGGGACTGGGCGCGCAGTCTCACCTGACGCCATGGCTTGTAAGGAGGGCCGTGAGGCTCACGCCCCGATAGCGCCCGCGATCATCGGCCACGACGCGCGCATGTCGGCTTCGAAGAGCCCCCAGGTGTGGGTGCCTTCGGGTCGGAAGCTGAACGTCGCGGGAATGCCGAGCTGACCGAATCGCCCCTGCAGGGCAGCGGTGCACATGTTGGTGATGCCTTCGAGGACCGCGCCGGGAACGACGCCGGCGGCCATCGCCAGCGAGTTGATTCCGTCCACCGGGCCGGGGAGGCCGTTGCCGGTCGAGATGAACAGCGCTGTGCCACGCAGTTTCTCGGCGTTGATCAACGGGTCGTGCGCCGCCCACTGCGGGCTACCCCACGGCCCCCACATGTTGGCCGCGTTGCCGCCGCCGAGTATCTCGACCATCGAGCGCACCGCTGCCTGGCCGAGCGGGTCGCCGGCGCGCGGACAGCCGCTGTACGAGCCGACTGCGCGGTAGGTGCCCGGCGACTGGATCGCGAGGTCCAGAACCGGTCCGCCGGCCATCGACACACCACCGAGTGCGTTGACACCGGTCGTGTTGTACCGAGCGTTGACCGCCGCCGGTAGTTCCTTGGTGAGGTACGTCTGCCACTTGTTACGGCCCAGCACCGGATCGTCGGCGTTCCAGTCGGTGTACATGCTGAACTTGCCGCCGACCGGCATGACCACGTTGACGTGTTTGTCGTCGAAGAAGTCACGAACTCCGGTGTTGTTGAACCACGAGATCCCGTCCTCGCCGCCGCCGACACCGGTCAACAGATAGAAGGTCGGGGCCGGGCCTCCTCCGGCCGGCGAAATCACGTCGTTGGCGATCCAGCGGTCCATCGAGGGGGAGTAGACGTCGATGCGACTGACCACGGAATCCGCACTCGCGGTCGGCGCGCTGAGGCCGAGAAAGCCGGCGGCCATGGCCACCGCCATCGTCAGCCGAACCGTGAAACGACGTGTCTTCATATTTCCCCCCAGGCGCAAGCCGGACAGCGTATTTGTGCCTTCCAACAGTGGCACAATGCGAAGAGGAGTGACGAATGTCCGGGTAACAGTCGTATAAGAAGATGGAGACAATTGCGTGGGATCGCAGTCGCACCACCCCGAATCCGACGTGATTCGGCTGGCCTTCGGGCTGGCCGCGATCACGGCTGGTGCGGCGCGCAGAACCGCTGGTCTCGCACTTGATTCCGTGCAGCGGATCCCTGTCGTCGGTGACGCACTCGACGGCGCGATCACCCAGGTCACCACTCGCGGCACGGAAGCGATGCACTCGACCGTGGAGTTCGCCGACTCGACCTTGCGGACGGTGATCAAAGCTGTCGTCGACGCTGCTCTGTCCGAAGTCGACATCACCAAGATCGTCGTCGACCACGTGGACATCGACAAGATCGCCGAGAACATCGACGTGGACAAGATTGCCGAACGGGTCTC
The DNA here is from genome assembly GCF_011290655.1 of Rhodococcus sp. D-46. NCBI lineage: Bacteria > Bacillati > Actinomycetota > Actinomycetes > Mycobacteriales > Nocardiaceae > Rhodococcus > Rhodococcus sp. D-46. The sequence goes on from NZ_JAANTF010000008.1 coordinate 349,947, forward strand.
GCTCGAACCGATCATCGACCGGGTCGACGTGGACGAGATCGCAAGCCGCCTCGACGTCAAAGCGGTGATCGATCGCCTCGATCTCGACGGGATAGTCGACACGGTCGACCTCGAACGCCAGGTCAACCGCATCGACCTCGTCAAGATCGCCGACCAGGTCATCGAGGGCGTCGACCTGCCCCAGATGATTCGTGAATCGACCGGTTCACTCTCCACGGAAGCCGTGCACGGAGCTCGAGTGCAGGGCATGCAGGCGGACGACGCTGTCGCCGGCTTCGTCGGGCGACTCTTCGGCCGCGACAACGCACCGTCATCAGATAAACCGTCATCAGATAAACCGTCACCAGAAAAACCGTCGACAGAGACCGATCCGAAGACAAACGCAGGCGAACGCTAGTGGCCCAGGAGAGTTCCGGCCCAGCCGGCATCGTCACCCGTGGACTCGCCGGACTGATCGACCTGGGCGTCGTCCTGCTCCTGATGGGTTCCGTGTACGTGGGCTTCGCCTTCGTCCGACTGCTCTTCTCGCCACAGAGTTTCACTTTCTCGGAACCGGGAATCTTCCTGTCCACGACGGCATTTCTCGGTGTCTCGGTGGCGTATCTGACCGCCTGCTGGGCGACCACCGGTCGGACCGTCGGGTCCCTCGTGATGGGGCTGCGGGTGATCACGTCCGGGCATCGCCTCGTGCGCTGGCCGTTGGCCTTCATCCGTGCGGTGCTCTGCGTGCTCTTCGCCTTCGGATTGCTGTGGTCGGCGGTCGATCGACGACGACGTTCGTTGCAGGACATCGTTCTGCGCACCGAGGTCGTCTACGACTGGCGTCAGGACCCGGATCTGGTGGCACCGCACGGAGGTGAGCACGCATGAGTGAACCGAACCGCCCGGACGAGCGCTTCACCCTTGCCAGCGAGCGCACCTTCCTCGCCTGGATGCGTAGCTCACTCGCCCTGCTGGCCGGAGGCATCGCCGTCGTCCAATTGGTACCGGAATGGAGTACCGGGTGGGTTCGCACGACTCTCGGTCTGACCCTGATCGCACTCGCGGCGGCAGCCGCACTGGTAGGTATGCGACGCTGGCTACAGGTGAAGAAGGCGCTCGAGGACGGAGCGGCGATGCCGGAACCGCACGCATTGTGGCTGTTTGCACTGGCACTGGCCGGGGTTGCCGTCGCAGCCGGCGTGGCAACGGTGGTCACCAGCCTCGCTCGCTGAGATACGCAGAGAAGTCCCAGCGGTGTCTGGATAGTCTGCAAAGAACGTGAAGCATGTCAGAGAAGTAAACGAAACAGACGACAAGGGAGTGCACGGTGGCGCAGGAACTCAAGCTCGGATACAAGGCATCGGCTGAGCAATTCGGCCCTCGCGAACTGGTAGAGCTGGCAGTTCTGGCAGAGCAGCACGGCATGGATTCCGTTGCGGTGAGCGATCATTTCCAGCCGTGGCGCCACAACGGTGGCCACGCACCGTTCTCGCTCGCCTGGATGACCGCCGTCGGTGAGCGCACCGAGCGCGTGCAGATCGGCACGTCCGTGATGACGCCGACGTTCCGCTACAACCCGGCAGTCATCGCTCAGGCGTTCGCGACGATGGGATGTCTCTACCCGGGACGCATCATGCTCGGCGTCGGCAGCGGTGAGGCTCTCAACGAGATCGCCACCGGCTTCCAGGGCGAGTGGCCCGAGTTCAAGGAACGCTTCGCGCGGCTGCGTGAGTCCGTGCGGTTGATGCGTGAGCTGTGGCTGGGCGATCGTGTCGACTTCGAAGGCGAGTACTTCACCACTCGTGGCGCGTCGATCTACGACGTTCCCGAGGGTGGGATTCCCGTGTACATCGCGGCCGGCGGACCCGTTGTCGCCCGGTACGCGGGACGTGCCGGTGACGGCTTCATCTGCACCTCCGGAAAGGGCATGGAGCTCTACACCGAGAAGCTGCTTCCAGCCGTTGCCGAGGGCGCAGCCAAGGCCGAGCGCGACGTCGCCGACATCGACAAGATGATCGAGATCAAGATCAGCTACGACACCGATCCGGAGGCTGCACTCGAGAACACCCGCTTCTGGGCTCCGCTGTCCCTGACGCCGGAGCAGAAGCACAGCATCGAAGATCCGATCGAAATGGAAGCCGCTGCCGACGCTCTGCCCATCGAGCAGGTGGCCAAGCGTTGGATCGTCGCTTCCGATCCGGACGACGCCGTCGAGCAGGTCAAGGCCTACGTCGATGCCGGTCTCAATCACCTGGTGTTCCACGCACCGGGCCATGATCAGCGCCGGTTCCTCGAACTGTTCGAGCGTGACCTCGCGCCTCGCTTGCGTGCTCTGGGCTGATCCTCGAGATCAACTGAACGGTGTCTGCCACTCGACGTGTGGCAGGCACCGTTCGTCTTTCTCGTAGCCGCCGGTTGTCGGCACGAGCGTGAGCGTGACCACGATCAGTGGCAAGGTGGGCGGCGGCCCACACTAGGCTGTTGGGCATGCCAGAAGCGCCCGCTGCCGTGTCGAGTGTCTACGTTGCCTCTCCTGAAGGTGACACCGGAAAATCCACCATCGCGCTTGGCGTGCTGCAGATGCTGTGCGCGACCGTCGCCCGGGTCGGTGTCTTCCGCCCGATCGCCCGCTCTACCGAGGAAACCGACTACATCCTCGAACTGCTGCTCGAGCACACCACCGCCGATCTCTCCTACGCCGACGCACTCGGCGTCACCTACGAGCAGGTTCACGCCGATCCTGAAGCCGCGCTGGCCGACATCGTCGCGAAGTACCACACCGTGGCCGAGCAGTGCGACGCCGTCGTCATCATCGGAAGTGACTACACCGACGTAGCAAGCCCGAGCGAGCTGAGCTTCAACGCCCGCATCGCCGTGAACCTCGGCGCGCCGGTTCTGCTGGCGGTTCGAGGCGCTCGGCGCAGTGTCGAGGAGGTCGCCCAGCTCGCGCATCTATGCGCCGCCGAGTTGGCCGCCAACCACGCTCATCTGCTCGCGGTCGTCGCCAATCGTTGCGATCCCGACAAGCTCGACGAGGTCACCGCAGCGCTGTCCGACATCGGAGTTCCGACGTGGAGCCTGCCGGAGATTCCGTTGCTCGTCTCGCCCACGATGGCCGAGTTGATGGAGGCCACCGGCGGCGAGTTGTATTCGGGTGACCCGGAACTGCTGCACCGCGAAGCGCTCAAGGTGATGGTGGGCGGCATGACCGCGGAGCACATCCTCGAGCGTCTGGTCGAGGGCATGGTCGTCATCGCACCGGGCGATCGCTCGGACGTACTGCTCGCATTGCTCAATGCACATGAGGCGGAAGGATTTCCGTCGCTCGCGGGCATCATCATGAACGGCGGAATCACACCGCACCCAGCCATCGCAGCGTTGATGGCCGGCCTCAAACAGCGTCTTCCGATCCTGACGACAACCCTCGGTACCTTCGACACCGCAAGCGCCGCAGCCCAAACCCGCGGACGCGTGGCAGTCGGTTCGCAGCGCAAGGTGGACACCGCGTTGAGCTTGATGGAACAGCGCGTCGACGCCGACGTCCTGATGGACCGACTGGCACTGCCGATCCCGTCCGTCGTGACCCCACAGATGTTCGAGTACAAGCTGATCGACCGCGCTCGACGCGATCGCAAGCACATCGTCCTGCCTGAGGGTGACGACGACCGGATCCTGCGCGCGGCCGGCCGGTTGCTGCAGCGCCAGGTTGCCGACCTGACGATCCTCGGTGACGAACCCAGTGTGCGTCGACGCGCAGCGGAACTCGGCGTCGACATCAGTGGCGCGCAGGTACTCGCACCCGCGCAGTCCGAGTACACCGAGCGCTTCGCACAGGAATACACCGCGCTGCGTGCTCACAAGGGCATGACCATCGAGCGGGCCCGCGAGGTGATCGCCGACATCTCGTACTTCGGAACGATGATGGTGCACTTGGGAATTGCCGACGGCATGGTGTCCGGCGCTGCGCACACCACCGCTCACACGATTCGACCCTCGTTCGAGATCATCAAGACCGCCCCCGGTGTCTCGACGGTCTCAAGCATCTTCCTGATGTGCCTGGCCGACCGCGTTCTCTCCTACGGTGACTGCGCCGTGGTTCCGGACCCCACGTCGGAGCAGTTGGCGGACATCGCGATCTCGTCCGCACAGACGGCGTCGCAGTTCGGGATCGATCCGCGCATCGCGATGCTCTCGTACTCCACCGGGGATTCGGGCAGCGGAGCCGATGTCGACAAGGTTCGCACCGCGACCGCTTTGGTGCGCGAGCGTCGACCGGATCTGTTGGTGGAAGGACCCATTCAGTACGACGCCGCCGTCGAGCAGAGTGTCGCCGACAAGAAGATGCCGGATTCTCTGGTGGCGGGCAAAGCAACGGTGTTCGTGTTCCCGGACCTGAACACCGGCAACAACACGTACAAGGCAGTGCAGCGTAGCGCCGGTGCTATCGCCGTCGGGCCGGTTCTGCAGGGACTGAACAAGCCGGTCAACGACCTCTCGCGTGGAGCGTTGGTCCAGGACATCGTCAACACCGTGGCTATCACGGCAATACAGGCACAGGGAGCGCAAGCGTGAGCGACGGCACCGTACTGGTCATCAATTCCGGCTCGTCATCCATCAAATTTCAACTCGTGCATCCGGATACGGCGGAATCGGTGGCACACGGACTCATCGAGCGCATCGGTGAGCCCGACGGCCACATCGTCTACAACCACCGCACCGGAGTCGAAGACCGGAGCCTTCCGATCGCCGATCACCGCGCAGGTCTGAAGATGGTGCTCGACATCGTCGCCGAGGTCGGGCGGCCGCTGAGTGAGGCCGGAATCATCGCAGTCGGTCACCGAGTCGTGCACGGTGGTGACATCTTCTATTCGCCGACTCTCATCGACGACGGCGTCGTGAAAGCCATCGCGGATTTGTCGAACCTTGCGCCGCTGCACAATCCGGCCAACGTGATCGGTATCGAGGTGGCGCGCGAGGAACTGCCCGACGTTCCGCACGTCGCAGTGTTCGACACTGCCTTCTTTCACACACTGCCCGCGGCGGCGTCCACCTATGCGATCGATCGGGATGTGGCCAAGGCCAACCAGATTCGCCGGTACGGCTTCCACGGGACCTCACACGAATACGTGTCTGGACGGGTCGCGGAGTTCCTCGGCAAGGATCCCGCCGAGCTGAATCAGATAGTCCTGCACCTCGGAAACGGCGCTTCGGCCTCGGCAATCAAGGGCGGCAAGGCCATCGACACCACGATGGGCCTCACCCCGCTCGAGGGTCTTGTCATGGGCACCCGCAGCGGCGACATCGACCCAGGCATCATCTTGCACCTCAATCGCAACTCGGGAATGAAGGTCGACGAGATCGACGACCTCCTCAACCGGCGCTCCGGTTTGAAGGGACTGTCGGGAGTCAACGATTTCCGTGCCCTGCTCGCACTGATCGAGGGCGGCGACCAAGATGCACAACTTGCGTACGACGTCTACGTACACATGCTTCGTAAGTACATCGGCGCCTTCATCGTTCAACTCGGTGGCGTCGACGTCATCACCTTCACCGGTGGCGTCGGGGAGAACAACATCGACGTGCGACGCGACAGCCTGGCCGGGCTTTCCCGTCTCGGTATCGAGGTCGACCCGGCTCTCAACGAGGCGAAGAGTCGCGACGAGCGTCGTATCTCCGCATCCTCGTCGGCCGTCGAGGTGCTGGTGGTCCCCACCAACGAGGAGTTGGCGATCGCCCGCGCGGCGAAGGCTTTGGTGGCCGCACTGTAGGTTTCTGCAGCACTGTAAGCCTCGGGGAGTCCGTCAGAAATTGCTGCGCGGACGCACCGCATTCGCCCGGTCCACGAGGGCGTAGCGGTGCGTGCGGGAGGTCGTGGCGCGAGCGAGGGCGCGAAGGCAGGCTTCGGCTCCGGTGCGCAGACCTTGCTCGGTGAAGGGCAGGTCGAGGATGGGTTCGAGTTCGGTGTGCGAGCGATTGCCGTAGCGAATCCAATCGAGTGCCGTGCCCAACACCAGGGTTCGCATCTGCAGGCTTCGGCTCTCTTCAGCAGGTAGCGCCCGAACACGACGGGCGGCTTCCCGCAGAGTCGATTCGTCGAGTTCGGCGATCGGAACGCCGGACAGCATCGTCAGAGCGCTGGACATCCGTGCGACGTTGTAGTGCCGGGAAGACGTGGGTACTTCGTCGAGGGCGGCGATGGCTGCCTTCTTGTTGCCGTGATCGGCGAGTTGTCGGGCGAGCCCGAATGCTGCGCTCACGTAGTTTCGTTCGGTCCGCCAGACGGTGCGGTAGTACTTCTCGGAGAAGCGGCACCATTGGTCCGGGTCGTCGCTCTCCCAGTGCTGGAGAATCAGTTCTGCCGTCGCTGCCAACGCCAGCTTGGGGGCAGCCTCGCCGGGCAGTGCGGTGAGAACTGTCTCGAAGTGACTGAAAGCGGGCTCGAATCGGTCCAGTTGTAACGCCGCAAGTCCTCGATACCACTCGATCTTCCAGTGGTCCCCGATGTTCTGCTGGAGTTCGCCCAGAACTGTCAGTGCGGTTTCCGGATCACCGAGATCGAGATGAGCTTTGGCCTCGGCCAGTCGAACTTCGCCCGAGACGGCGGCCGCCGGTGTGCCCGATGTTCGGTCGATTCCGTTCTCGCGGGCGTGTTTCAACGCATCGAGGGTCTGCGACGGTTCGCTGTGCACCGCTGCCGCCAGCAACGGCGCGCTGGGATCGGTGGGGTCGACCAACGGAATGGGAAGTGCGTGCGCAACTTCGCGCGGATCGAGAGCGGCGTCGTGGCTGACACCGTCCACGTACACATCCGTTTGCCCGACCAATTCATCGGTGCCGAAAGACGTTCGCTGCCTGCTGAACACGAGCGAGAGTCCGGGATTCTCCTGCCCGGTCTGCTCGGCGAGGATTTCTCGCAGAACGCCGGTGAGTTGTCCCGCGATTTCCTCGGCGGACTGAAATCGCTTCTTCGGATCCGGGTCGGTGGCGCGTAACAGTAGACGGTGGAAGAACTCGTGGTCGCGCAGTAGTGGCTCGTCCTCGGGTTCGGGAAGGCCGTCGAGGTACCGTCCGTGCTTCGAAGGCATGTCGAGGGTGAGAACCGCGAGTGTTCTTCCGACGGTGAAGATGTCGGAGGCGATGGTCGGACCGGTCTCGATGATCTCGGGTGCTTGATAGCCGGCGGTACCGTACAGGTACCCGTAGTCTTCGATTCCGGACACGGCGCCGAGATCGATCAGCTTCAACTGATCCTCGGTGACCATCACGTTCTCGGGTTTGAGGTCGTTGTAGGCCAGGCCGGTGGAATGCAGATAGCTCAGCGCCGGAAGGATTTCCAGTACGTAGCCGATTGCCTGCTCGATCGGCATGTGCTTGCCGTCCGGGAATTCGGCCAGCACCTCTCGCAATGATCGCCCACCCACGTACTCCATGACGATGTACCCCATGGGTGTGCCGTCCGGGCGCGGATGCTCGACGAAGTTGAAGATCTTGACGATGCTGGGGTTGGCGACCTCGGCGAGGAACTGACGCTCGGCCACCGCAACGGCTTGCGCTTCGGAATCACCGAAATGCAAGAGCCCCTTGAGAACTACCCACCTGTCGCTGACATTGCGGTCGATCGCGAGGTAGATCCATCCCAGGCCGCCGTGCGCGATGGGCCCTTGAACCTCGTACTGACCGGACACCAATTCGCCCTCTTCGAGGAGTGGACGGAAGTCGAAAGTGGAACCGCACTTGGGGCAGGTGCCGTGCTGAGTTGCCTTGGTGCTTGCGCTCTTACGACCGACTGGTTCGTTGCATTTCCAACAGAACCGTTTCCGCTCGGGGACGGTCGGGTCACTCATCACCGCAGATGCGGGGTCGATCTGCGGGACGGGGGGAACCTCGACCAGGCCGCCGCCGAGACGCAGCTTTCGCCCCGACCGGCTGCGGCGGGATCGAGTGGAGCGGCCGGTCGGGGAGGAGGATGCGGAGGGCGTGGTACCCCGTATCTGCGCTGAAGTCGGCTCGAGACGCTCGTAGGCGCCGGTGGCTTCGGGCTCGGGCCGCTCGTAGGCGCCGGTGGCTTCGGGTTCGGGACGCATGGAAGCCTGCGTGGCGTCGGGTTCGGGGCCGGTTTCTTCGGTCATGTCAGCCTCAATCCCGGTAGACGGCGGGCGGGGGACCGGGCGAAGGACCGAGGACGCTGAGCCAGCGGTCGTAGATACGGTTCCAGGTCCCGTCCCCGCGGATCCGATCCAGGGTTCCGTTGACGAATCGGACCAAGTCGGGGTTGTCCTTGTTCACTCCGATTCCGTACGGTTCGACGCCCAGTGAGCCACCGACCATCATCAGATACGGGTCTTGCGAGGCGAGGCCCGCGAGGATCGTGTCGTCGGTGCTGATCGCGTCCACCTGCCCCTGCTGGAGGACGACGAGGCAGTCGGACCACATCGGGACGGTGACGACGGTGGCTTCGGGTTGGAGTTGCTGGATTCGAGTCGCCGAGGTCGTTCCCCGGGCCGCGCAGACCCGCTTGCCTGCGAGGTCGTCGATGCCGCGGACGGATGACCCCTGCAAGACCTGAATTCGTTGTTCAGCGGAGAAGTACTGCGTCGAGAAGTCGACCTTCTCGCGCCGCTCGCACGTGATGGTCATGGTCTTGACGACCACGTCGACCATCGATTCCTGGAGTGCGGCGATCCGATCGTCCGACGTCAGGATTCGGTACTCGATCTTCTCCGGGTCACCGAGCAGATCTCGGGCGATTTCGCGGGCGATGTCCACGTCGAAACCCTCGAGGCGCCCGGTGGCCGGATCGCGAAAGCTCATGAGGTTGGAACCGGTGTCCAGGCCCACGATCAGCCGCCCGCGGGCGCGGATGGCGTCGAGGCTCGGCGTGGGTGGCTGCGGAGATGCGTCTGCGGGGGTGGGCCGCAGGCTCGCGGTGAGGTTGGTGCACGACGCGGTAGTCGTCGGTGTCGGGCTGGGAGCGATGGTGGCCTCGGCCGGCAGCGGCGGTTCCGTGTACGACGTGGCGCCTGCGTTGTCCAAGTCTTCGGCTCGATCCGCACCGCAACCGGCGAGCACCAGCATGGCCGCTGCCAGAACCGCGACACATACGGCCGGGCTCTTCCTCCGCATCACCGGTACTCCCGTCACTGATACTCCCGCAGTCGAGGCCAGAATCCGATGAAGATTCCGGCAACTCCGAGAACTGCCAATACAGACATGCCCGGTGCAGAGGCAGCCAACACCCGGGAGGCGTACGAGACGTCGGACCGAAGATTCGTGCGCGAATCCACGATTCCCTGCCAGAGTTCGTGATCGAGCTTTCCGTACTCCGCGGCCGAATCCTGTTCTCCGGCGCCGATGGTGATGGCTGCGGCGGACGTGAAGTCGCCGTTTCCGAGACGGTCGTACATGCGCGTGTGCGCAGCCACCCACTGCTGGCGCGAGTCGAGTGCGGCGGTCAGCACTTCGCTGTTCACTCGGGCGCGTTCGTCGCTTTGCAGGCCCTCGAGGATGTCCCGCAGAGCATCGACCTTGCGGGTGAACGTCACGTTGTCCTCGGCGGTCGAATCCCGCCTCGCCAGCGTGAGGGTTTCCACGGTGCGTGCTTGCTGCGCCATGATTCGTGCCTCGGTCAGTTCGTGCAGTGGCTCGGCCCCGGCGTCGAGCGCGCGCCCGGTGGCCAGCGCGGAGACCAGTCCGACCGTGAGCAGCCACAGCAGAGCTGCAGCGACCGCGAGCGAGGCAAGGATCAACCCGAGATTGAAGCGTCGGCGACTCTTGCGGGAGAAGTACATCTGTGTCGCCACCAGCGCGCACAGCACGAAGACGAACGCCACGATCGGCCACCACGGTGGAGTCTCGAAATCGCGCTGTACTTGGGAGACCAGCGTCTCCTGCGAGGCGTGCAGTTGCTGGGCCATCGGCAGCAGCGAGGTCTGCATCAACTGCGAGGCCTCGCTCAAATATGCTGCCCCGACCGGGTTTCCGACGCGATTGTTCGCCCGTGCAGTTTCGACCAGCCCGGTGTAGACCGAGAGGTCGGTCGAGATGGTGGTCAACGCGCTGTGACCGGCAAGATCGGTCGAGTCGAGACCGGCCGACGCCTGGACGATCTCCGCAGAGGCCTCACCGATCGACTGCGTGTATCGGTCGCGGACTTCGGCGGGTTCGAGGCCGCCGGAGATGAAGGCGGTGGCCGCGGCGGCGTCTGCCAAGGACAACGCACTGTAGAGATTCTGGGCCGAGTTGGCGAGAGGCTCGGTTTCGACGAGGAGGAGGTCGAGGTTCGCCTGGCGGTTCTCGATCGCTGCGGTGGCGAGGAGTCCGGCGATCAAAGTGATCGCGATCAGGATCAGTCCGACGACGGTCAACCGGCCAGGCGTCGAGGACATGAAGGCCTGCAGTTCGCGCCGCAGAAGTGCCTGCTCGTCCTCCGCCGACACTGATGTGGCCTCGGAGGGCGGCAGCGACCGGGGTTCGATGGACGGGACGACACGGTCGACCATCGAGCACCTCACTTCGCTGTAGGCGGGCTACCGAGAAATGATGCCGCCGAGAAATGATTCAGGGCATCTTCGCGAGCATATAAGCATCACCTACACCTGGAGCAGTTTGAAACGGTTAGTGTGGGACAACGGCGAGAGCAGGCGGAGCGAGGTAGTCGATGCGTGGTGACGGTGACGGTTGGTCCATCGGATCGGACGGTACTCGGCATTGGGGTAAACACGGAGCTGCAGGACTGCTTCTGCGTGCCCCCGATTCGGACGGAACACCCATGGTCTTGCTGCAGCATCGTGCGGCGTGGAGCCATCAGGGCGGAACGTGGGCACTGCCCGGCGGTGCGCGGGACTCACACGAGAGCACGACGCACGCTGCCGTCCGGGAAGCACACGAAGAAGCAGGTATCGCCGAGGACGCCGTCCGTGTCCGCGGGGAAGTAGTGACGATGCGCGCCGAGAGCGGGTGGACTTACACCACCGTCGTGGCTGACGCGGCGCATCCACTGTCGACGGTTGCCAATGGTGAGAGCACCGAGTTGCGGTGGGTACGCGAAGCCGACGTCGACTCACTGCCGCTGCATCCGGGCTTCGGTTCCTCATGGCCCGACCTCCGGACCGAGCCTGTTGTGGCCGTGGACGGCGATCCGCACACCGTCGTGCTCGAGGACGGCGGATTCGGATGGTTGTCGGGTAGTGCCCACCAAGGCAGTTCCCACCAAGGCAGTGAGCAGTCAGGCAGTGACCAGAACCTGTCCGAGGCGAGCAGTACCCAGTCGTAGCAGTCGAGTCTTCACAGTTCATACACAGCAGAAGGGCCGGACTCCGCGGGAGTCCGGCCCTTCGGTGTTTCGGTCGTCGACCGAAACGAGGCTCAGCTGAGCGAGTTCAGCGCCGTGATGAAGCTGACCGCGGTGATACCGAGCTTGAGCAGCTCGCTGATCTTGCCGAGGTTCAGGTCTTCGAGCGATTCGGTGCTGAGCGAGCCGGTGTCGAGGGATCCCATTTAGTGCTCCTAGGTTCAGTTAGTAACTGGAGGTAAACTACAACAAACCGAATGGGATGTGACACGCAATCGAAGCAACTGTGAGCAAGATCACTTAATCCGACTTTTCGGACATCCAATCGCACCTAGGAACTGGGAGTTTGTTGTCTGATCGGACAACTTCCGTTCACAATTCGAGTCAGGCGTGCTGACCCGTAACTGTGCGGAAATCGCCCGGCAAACACTTGACGAACGCCAGTTACCGGCTTTCAGCGCCCAGCGACGGCTGCGGCGAGGCGTTGCGCGGCCGCCTGGGGATCCGATGCTTGCGTGATTGCACGCACGACGACGATGCGCGTGGCGCCGGCATCGAGCAGCTCTGGCAGACGTTCCTCGTCGATGCCGCCGATCGCAAACCAGGGCCGCGGCGGTGCGGCGTCGGCGGTCGATCGAACCAGTTCCAAACCGGACGCACTTCGATTCGGTTTGGTCGGTGTCGCCCAGACCGGCCCGGTACAGAAGTAGTCGACGCCCTCCTCGATGGCGGCCAGACTCGCCTGCGCGCGACTGCTCGTCGAACGGCCGATGACGACGTCTTCACCGACAACGGTTCGCGCGTAGGGGACGGGAATGTCGTTCTGGCCGAGGTGGAGGATGTCGGCGCCGGAAGCCATCGCGAGATCCGCGCGATCGTTGACGGCCAACAATGCGCCGTGGCGTCGCGCTGCGGCCGCGAGAATGCCCAGCGCCACCAGTTCGTCCTTGGCCTCGAGCGGGCCGAACTCGCGCTCACCGGCAGAGCCTTTGTCACGCAATTGGATGATGTCGACTCCGCCGGACAATGCTGCCTCGGCGAACTGCGCGAGGTCGCCTTTCTCGCGGCGCGCGTCGGTGCACAGGTACAGCCGTGCTGCTGCCAGGCGCTCGCGCCGGTCGATGTCGTTACTGGGATGTGTGGGGTGCACGGAGCAAACGGTAGCCTCTAGGGAGCAAGGTTCGACACGGGAGTCCTGAAACGTCGTCGTCACTTTTTGTCGTGACTGCGAGGTTCGTAGGGCTGAGAGGGGATCGCGACCAGATCCCGACCGTCAGACCTGACCCGGATCATGCCGGCGCAGGAAGTGGAGGTGGAGTTTCGTGAGTACACACGCTCGTACGGTGTCGGTTGTCGGCGGCGGTGTCATCGGTCTCGCTATCGCGTGGCGAGCAGCCCGCGACGGGTGGGCCGTTCGGTTGTACGACCCGTCCATTGGATCAGGTGCTTCGTGGGTGGCGGGCGGAATGCTTGCCCCGCTTTCCGAAGGCTGGCCGGGTGAAGAAACCGCGTTGACAATCGGTGCAGCGTCCCTGGAACGGTGGCCGACGTTCGGCGAGGAGCTCGGAAAATTCGGGCAATCGGTCTTCACCGCGGACAGCTCGCTGACGGTTGCACTCGACGCTGCCGACGCGCAGGACCTGCAGACCATCGCCGAGTGGGTGAGCTCGCAGGGGCACGAACTCGAAGTTCTCGGTCGCGCGCGCATCCGTGAACTCGAACCGATGCTGGGCCGGGGCATCCGGTCGGGGTTGATGGCTGTCGGTGAGTCCGCCGTCGACAACAGACTTCTGCTGGCGGCGTTGCAGAAGGCCTGTGCGGAATCCGGCGTCGAATTGATCGCGCGGGCCGTCGACGACCTCGCCGAACTCGATACCGATCAGATAGTGCTCACCGCCGGTATCGCGTCACCCAAGCTGTGGCCCGGGCTACCGGTACGCCCGGTCAAGGGCGAAATCCTTCGCTTGCGCAGTAGGCCTGGAGTCACCCCGGCGCCCAGCCGCACCATCCGCGGAAGCGTCCACGGGCGGCCCGCCTACCTCGTCCCGCGCGGTGACGGAATCGTCGTCGGCGCAACACAATACGAGTCTGGTGAGGACACACAGGTCACGATGGCCGGAGTACGGGACCTGATCAACGACGCCGAGGCACTGATGCCGGCGATCGGCGAATACGAACTGTACGAGTGCGCGGCAGGTCTGCGTCCCATGACGCCGGACAACCTGCCGTTGATCGGGCGCGTGTCCGATCGTGTTGTCGTCTCCACCGGGCACGGCCGCAACGGAGTCCTGCTGACGCCCGTCACCGCCGATGCGACGGTCGCGTTGCTGAACGGCACATCTTTGGTCGAGGTAAAAGGAACCGAACCCGAGCGGTTCGCAGTAGCTAAGGAAAATTCATGAGTGAGCAGGTCCCGATCGGGATCACCGTCAACGGCGAAGATCTCGAGTTCGATCGAGCAGTCACGGTGACCGAACTTCTGACGCACCTCGAGTTGCCGAGCAAAGGCATCGCCGTCGCCGTCGACGGTGCGCTCTTTCCTCGCGGGCGTTGGGACGAATCCGTCGGACGTGGTTGGGAAATCGAGATCCTCACGGCGGTGCAGGGTGGCTGAGCAGGACCTTCTCACTATCGCGGGCCGCAGTTTCGGTTCCCGGCTCATCACGGGGACAGGCGGCGCCGCCAACCTTGCGGTCCTCGAGGAAGCGCTTGTCGCCTCCGGTACCGAACTGACCACCGTCGCGATGCGGCGAGTCGACGCGGCAGGCGGCACGGGTGTTCTGGACCTGCTTCGTCGCCTCGGAATCGAACCGTTGCCGAACACCGCCGGGTGTCGGGGCGCCGCCGAAGCGGTCCTGACGGCGCAGTTGGCACGCGAAGCGCTCGAGACGAACTGGGTCAAACTCGAAGTCATCGCCGACGAGCGGACTCTGCTGCCCGACGCAATCGAACTCGTCTCCGCCGCAGAACAATTGGTGGACGACGGATTCACCGTCCTGCCGTACACGACGGACGATCCGGTGCTGGCGCTTCGCCTCGAAGAGGTCGGCTGCGCGGCAGTCATGCCGCTCGGTTCACCCATCGGGACAGGGCTGGGTATCGCGAATCCGCACAATATCGAGATGATCGTCGAGCGCGCCGGCGTGCCCGTCATCCTCGACGCCGGAATCGGAACGGCCAGCGACGCCACCCTTGCCATGGAGTTGGGCTGCGACGCCGTCCTGCTTGCGACAGCGGTGACGCGGGCCAAGAATCCCGCGTTGATGGCGTCGGCGATGCGGCACGCAGTGGTAGCAGGTTTCGAAGCGCGTCACGCCGGCCGGATTCCCAAGCGGTTCTGGGCCCAAGCATCGTCCTGACGGACCATTTCCGGGTGTTTTCTCAGGGTTTATGCCCGGATTGTCCGGCTTCGTGTCCTACCTGAGTACCACTCGGAACTAGACCTGTGGCCGATGTGCTGGTCATTGCTGGTAGGGCAAAGTTCTCCTCATGATTGAACTGAGGGGATTGACCAAGGTTTACGGACCGACGAAAGCGGTGGACGATTTGTCGTTCACGGTCAAGCCGGGCATCGTGACGGGCTTCCTGGGCCCGAACGGTGCAGGCAAGTCGACGACGATGCGGATGATCCTGGGTCTGGATCAGCCGACGTCGGGTGCGGCGTTGATCGAGGGCAAGCCGTACCGGGAGCTCAAGACGCCGTTGCGGACGGTGGGTGCGTTGCTGGATGCGAAGTGGGTGCACCCCAATCGCAGTGCGCGGGCGCATCTGCAGTGGATGGCTGCTTCGAACGGGATCCCGAAGTCCCGCGTCGACGAGGTGCTCGGGTTGGTCGGGTTGTCCGAGGTGGCGGGCAAGAAGGCCGGCGGGTTCTCGCTCGGTATGTCGCAGCGTCTGGGGTTGGCGGGTGCGTTGTTGGGGGATCCGAAGGTGTTGTTGTTCGACGAGCCGGTCAACGGTCTCGATCCGGAGGGCATCGTCTGGATTCGTAAGTTCATGCAGCGGTTGGCGGCCGAGGGCCGCACGGTGCTGGTGTCGAGTCACCTCCTGTCGGAGATGGCGCTCACGGCGGAGCAGTTGGTGGTGATCGGTCGGGGTCGGTTGATTTCGGATTCGACGGTCGCGGAGTTCGTGGATCGTTCGTCGGAGTCGACGGTGCGCGTGCGCAGCCCACAGCTCGATGCGTTGCGCAGTGTGTTGCTCTCGCAGGGGCTGACGGTGCGTGAGGACGGTTCCGGCGTTGCCCCGGCATTGGTGGTCGTGGATTCGACCACCGATGTGATCGGTGGTTTGGCTGGTTCGCAGGGGATCGTGTTGTACGAGTTGGCTTCTCAGCAGGGGTCGCTCGAGGATGCGTTCATGAAGTTGACCGGGGACGATGTCCAGTACCACGCATCCGGTATCGATCCGGGTGTCGGTGCACACCACGCAAATACACAGCAGGCAAACACGCAGCAGGCTATGGGAGGTGCACTGTAATGGCTGTTCTCAGTGCTGAACGTATCAAGATCACCACGACCAAGTCGCCGCTGTGGTGCTCGGTCATCATCGTCGTGCTCGCGCTCGGCTTCGCGGCCATCATGGGCGCGGTTGCCAAGTCGGCTCTGACGTCCTCCGACGTCCAGGGAGCACCGGACCTCGACACCGCCGTTGCCACGGCCGGCATCTCGGGTTTCGGAATCATGGTTCTCATGATCATGGCGGCCCTCGCGGTCACCAGTGAGTACCGCTTCGGGACCATCCGCACCACCTTCCAGGCCGTTCCGAACCGTGCCTCGGTTCTGATCGCCAAAGCCGGCCTCATCGGTGCTTTCGGTGCTGTACTGACATTTGTTCTCGCCTTCGGCGCGTACGCCATGGCCAAGGCCATCGCCGGTACCGAGGCGAGTGCCGGATTGACCCTGTCGAGCGGCAGTGACTGGCGCGCGATCTACGGCATCCCGATCTACGCCTTCCTGTGCGTGATTCTCGCTGTCGGCGTCGGATCGATCATTCGCCAGTCGGCCGGCGCAATTGCGTTGCTCCTGCTCTGGCCGCTGCTCATCGAGAGCCTGTTCGGACTGTTCGGCAGCTTCGGCGAGAAGATCACCCCGTTCCTGCCGTTCGCGAATGCAAACCACTTCCTCAGTGCGAGCAGCGGTGGCGTCGACTTCCACTGGGGACCCTGGGGCAGCTTGATCTACTTCGCGGCCTTCGTTCTGGTGATTTTCGGAGCAAGTATCGTCATCGTGAATCGTCGCGACGCCTGATCTTGTCGCTCCCTCGGTAGGTGTTGTCGGGAGACCTACCGAGAACCAGGAGTGACAGCAGAGTAGGGACCCAGTACGAAAAACCATTCGTACTGGGTCCCTTTCCTGTGCTTCGGCCGATATCCTCCGAAGATGAGACTCTTCGGTGTGGTTGTGGTCGCAATGGCTGGAGCACTCGTGGTGAGTGGATGCTCGTCGGGAAGTGAAGCGGCCGTCCCGACAGACCCGGTTGCATTCTCCGAGACCGTCACGGTCGACGCCGTGACCGGGCATCTGGAGCAACTCGAGAAGATCGCCGCCAACAACGAGGGCAATCGATCGGCCGGTACCCCCGGCTACGACGCCAGTGTCGACTACGTGGCAAACCTGCTCGAAGACAAGGGTTTCGAGGTCAGCACCCCGGAATTCGACTTCAGCTCCTTCGATCCCGGCACCGAATCCCTGAAAGCCGCTGACGGCTCCGATGTTCCGGTGCGGGCGCTGACATATTCCACCTCCACGGGACCGACCGGAATCACGGCGCGTCTGGTGGCGATTCCCGCCGACGAGACCCCCGGTTGCGAGGCCACCGACTACGACGGCCGCGACGTGAACGGTGCCATCGTGCTGGTCACCCGTGGAGTGTGCCCGTTCGGCGACAAGCAGAAGATCGCCGCTGATCGCGGCGCGGCGGCGTTGCTGGTTGCCAACAACGAGGACGCAATGCTGGGCGGGGCTACCTTGGGTGAACCCGAAGACGCCCGCATTCCGACCGGCGGGGTGAGCAAGGCGTCGGGCGAGGCTCTTGCCGCAGCGCCCGGAGACCTCACGCTGATTCTCGACACGTCGACGGAAACGACGAAGTCGCGCAACGTGATTGCACAGACCAAGACCGGCGCGACCGACAACGTGGTTGTCGTGGGCGCCCACCTGGACAGTGTGCCGGAAGGTCCCGGAATCAACGACAACGGAAGCGGCACCGCAGCCGTGCTGGAAACCGCGCTGCAGATGGGAAGCGCACCAAGCATCGAGAATGCCGTGCGTTTCGCTTTCTGGGGAGCGGAAGAAGTGGGATTGGTCGGCTCCACCCGCTACGTCGAGGGTCTGAGCGATCAGGAACGGGCCGACATCGCCCTGTACCTGAATTTCGACATGCTCGGTTCGCCCAACGCCGGATACCTGGCTTACGACGGCGACAACTCGGATGCCGTCGGGGAGGGGCCCGGGCCCGAGGGGTCGGCGGGCATCGAGCGCACCTTCGTCGATTTTCTCGCCGGGCGAGGGATTGCGGCGGACGGAACGGACTTCGACGGGCGCTCCGACTACGGCCCGTTCATCGAGATCGGGATCCCGGCGGGTGGCGTGTTCAGCGGCGCGGACGAGCGCAAGACGCCGGCACAGGCCGAGAAGTGGGGCGGAGAGGCGGAGGAGACTTTCGACCCGAACTACCACAGTGCCCAGGACAACCTCGCGAACATCGATCGCGAAGCGCTCGCTGCCAACGCTTCTGCAGTAGCCTTCGGAGTTGCGACGTATGCCCAGGATTTGAGCGGGCCGAACGGAGTTCCCGTCGGCGATGCCCGGACACAGGCCAGAACCGAATGATCGACTGACCGAATGATCGACTGACCGAATGATCGACTGTGCGAGCGACCAGGAGGCCACTGTGCGAGAACGGCGGCAGCACACTGTCTGTAACTCTGAGTTACGCTTGAGTTATGGCTGATCTGTCCCCGGAGAACACCGACACGGCAGGTGCTTCTTCCTCGTCGGTTCGAGGCGTCGTCGACGTCGTCTTGAACTCTGCGGCAGAACTTAACCGTCGGCAGCAGCTCATCGACGCGCTACGACGCCTCAGGCGGGCACTACCCGGTGATCCAGGGTTTGGGGATCCGCTCTCGCTCGCCGGCCCCGGCGGTGCCCGCGCCGTGGCGCGCGTCGCTGACAGATTGCTCGATCAGAAGCCGGCAGCCACTCGCGAAGTGAGCCTCGGAGCACTGCAGGTGTGGCAGGCAGCGCTGGAAAAGATGGGCCGCGGACGTGGCGATCAAGAACTGACCATCGTCTTCACCGATCTGGTGGGCTTCTCCACCTGGTCGCTCGCAGCCGGTGACGGCGCGACGCTGACCCTTCTGCGTGCGGTGGCGCAGGCCGTGGAAACTCCGATCACCGACAACGGCGGACACGTCGTCAAACGGATGGGCGACGGTCTGATGGCAGTGTTCATTCGCCCGGATGCGGCTTTGAAGGCGGTGTTCACCGCGCAGGACGCGCTCGCGGAAGTCGATCTCGACGGATACACCCCACGCATGCGCGTCGGCCTACACACGGGTACCCCGCGTCAGATCGGTGACGACTGGCTCGGCGTCGACGTGACCATCGCCGCCCGCATGATGGGCCTGGGCGGCGACGGCAACGTCATGATGTCGGCGACAACTCTCGAGGAACTCGAAGCCGGCACCCTGGAGGATCTCGATCTCACGATCCGGCCATGGCGGCGAGGGTTTTTCGCCACAACGCCCAACGGAGTTCCCGTCGACCTGGGAATCTGGCGCGTGCGCCGGAACTAGCGCACTAAACCTGGAGCCGCCAGAGCGGGGACACCGGACCATGTCCCGCGCCGAGGTCGTACGACGCCTCGAGACACTTGGTCACCCACTCTTTGCCGAACGCCACCGCGTCCGGAACGGAATAGCCGTGTGCGAGAGCGCAAGTGATCGCAGCAGCCAGCGTGTCTCCGCCACCGTGATCGTTGCCGGTGTCGATCCGGGCACTGCTGAATTCGAGGAAACGGTCGCCGTCGAACAACAGGTCGGTGGACAACTCCGAAGTACGAAGGTGGCCACCCTTGACGATGGACCATTGAGCGCCGAGCGCATGCAGCGCTTCTGCCGCTTGGCGGGCGCTCTTGTCGTCGACGACCTCGATACCGGTGATCAACCGAACCTCGTCGAGGTTCGGAGTGACCACCGTGGCAGCCGGAATCAAGGTGTTGCGGACCGCGTCGAGAGCTTCTTCGTGCAGCAGCGGATCGCCGTGCATCGACGCGCACACCGGGTCGACCACGAGCGGAATCGGACGGTCGCGGCCGATCCCAACCTCGGCGGCAACCGCGGCCACCGCTTCGATGATCGTCGTCGACGCGAGCATTCCCGTCTTCGCCGCACCGACGCCGATGTCCGAGACCACGACGCGCACCTGGTCGGCGACGATCTCCGGCGGAATCTCGTGGAATCCGCTGACTCCCACCGAATTCTGGACCGTCACCGCGGCGACGGCCACGCAGGCGTGCACTCCGCACATCGCCATCGTGCGGGAATCGGCTTGAATGCCGGCTCCGCCACCGGAGTCGGTTCCGGCGATGGTCAATGCCCGAATCGGGGTCTGTCCGGCGGGGGTCAGGGGCAGCAGCTTCACGACGACGAGCCTACCGATCGGACCTGGGGAAACGGCAGCTCGGTCCCACCTCTCGCGGGAACGACGGCGCGAACTGCGATTGCGATCCGGTCGTTCCCGGTGCAAAAATTGGTCGAACCCGGGACAGCGTCGTCGGTAGCTGATTCTATGAGTGGCATGGATCACAGTTATGGAGAGCGTGCGAACGCAGCTGTCGCCGATCGCGCAGGTGCACATCGTGCCGTGGAGGTCGCCGCAATGAACGACATCGAAAATTCGAAAACCGGAACCTCACCGGAAGTCACGCTCGTGGACAATCCGTCGCACGAACGATTCGAACTGCTCTCCGACGACGAGTTGGTCGGCATCCTCGGATACCGCGACGAAGACGAGATTTCGGGGAGCGGAGCCGAAGCGGGCGACGTGGTTGCGTACATGCATACCGTCGTCAAAGAGGAGTACGGCGGGCAGGGACTGGCAGCCGTACTCGTGCAGTTCGCAATGGACTGCGCCCGTGAACGTGATTGGTCGGTACGGCCCGTGTGTACCTATGTTCAGCGGTACCTCGGCGAGCATCCCGAGTATCTGGAACTGCTCGTCGAGGACTAGAAGCCCGAGGGTGCAAACAGACGATCAGGCTCCGAGATTCACGATCACCCGAGATTCACGATCACCGGAGCGTGATCGCTGGCGCCCTTGCCTTTTCGCTCGTTTCGATCGATCTCGGCCGCCTCGACGCGAGCTGCGAATGCCGGTGAGCCGAGGATGAAGTCGATTCGCATGCCCTGCTTCTTCGGGAAGCGAAGCTGCGTGTAATCCCAGTACGTGTACACGCCGGGACCGGGTGTGTACGGGCGAACTACGTCCGCGAACCCGGACTCGGTGAAGGCGGTGAACGCAGCTCGTTCCGGCTCCGACGTGTGGGTCTTGCCCTCGAAGAAAGCGGGATCCCACACGTCGTCGTCCGTGGGAGCGACGTTCCAGTCGCCGACCAGGGCGATCTGCGCGTCGGGATCCTGCTTGAGCCAGCCCTCCGCGTCGTCGCGCAGCTTGGCCAGCCAATCCAGCTTGTAGGCGTAATGCGGGTCTTCCAGCTCACGGCCGTTGGGGACGTACAGGCTCCACACCCGCACACCGCCACAGGTGGCACCGATCGCACGTGCCTCGCGGACCGGGTCTGCCTCGGGATCCTTGTCGAACCCGGGCTGATCCTCGAATCCGATCTGCACGTCGTCCAAGCCGATGCGGGAAGCGATGGCGACACCGTTCCACTGGCTCAACCCGACGTGGGCGACCTCGTAGCCGATTTCCTTGAAGCGTTCGTACGGAAACTGCTCGTCCTTGCACTTGGTTTCCTGCATTGCCAGGACGTCGACGTCGGATCGACCGAGCCAGTCGATGATCCTGTCGGTACGGGCACGGACGGAGTTGACGTTCCAGGTAGCGATGCGCACGAGGGCAAGCCTAGCGTCAGCCGCCGACAGGATCGGTGGCGTATCGGTAGCGGTGGTGTTCGACGAATCCGAGCTGCTCGTAGAGCGCGATCGCCGCGAAGTTGTCCGCCGAAACCTGGAGGTACGCGTGCGTCGCACCGTTCTCACGACCCCAGGAGAGTAGATCTCCGCAGATCAGCGACCCGATTCCGTGACGACGGTGTTCAGGGGCGACGTGAATGCCGGTCAGTCCTACCCAGCGTTTGTGGTCGGGTGCCTCGGTGAGCGCAGCGCGCCCGATGGCAAGCGTCGTGTCGGTGTTTCCGATCGCGCCGAAAGTTGCAGTGCCCACGACAGCCGTGAGGACCGCCTCGACGTACGCCGGATCGCCGTGGGCGTCGTACATCGACAGCCAGTTGTGGTCGGGGCGGTCGGCGAACGAGGTGACCGGAGGACCGAGCGGCAGCGTGACATTGCCCAGATCGGCGGCCATCACGATGGTTTCCTTCTCGCTGCTCCACCCGTCCGGAGCGGTGCCGAGTCGATCGGGGAGGAGCAGCAGGGTCGGCAGTCCGCGGTCACCGAACCACTGGCGTATCCGCTCGATGGTGCTCGCGTCGAAGCCGGCAACCGCCCCCGCACCACCGAGCGGCAAAGCCGAATTGGCGCGGCCGGTGACACCGTGACCGGCGCGCAGCAACCAACCGTCGATCCACGCCTGCTCGACCCCCGGCCACGCCGCCGCAGCAGCCGTTTCGAGGTTTCGAATCTCGCCGATGCGAATCGGGCGGGCCGAGAGACTCTTGAGCGCGATCACCTGATCGGCGGAGACCTGGACCAGCCGACCGTCGCCGGCGCGAACGGCGATGGGATCGGCGCCCTCGAGGATGCCGATGACGTCGGTCATGGGATGCGAATAGCCGGGTGGGAGCTTGTATCGCAAAACCACCCGGCTACCGATCGAAATGTTGCCGTTCAGAGCAGAATTCTCAGTCTTCGTAATCGTCGTCGTCGTGACCGAACGGATCGTCGACGGTCCCCGGCGTCCAGGTCAGACCGGGCTTGCCCCAACCGGAACGCTTGATGATCTTCTTGGCAGCGCGCGCGTTGCGGCCGATCAGTACGTCCGTGTAGAGGAAACCGTCGAGATGCCCGGTCTCGTGCTGGAGCATCCGTGCGAAGAATCCGGTGCCCTCGACCTCGATCGGGTTGCCGTCGGCGTCGGTGCCGGTGACCTTCGCCCAATCGGCGCGACCCGTCGGGAACTGCTCGCCGGGAACGGACAGGCAACCCTCGAAGTCTTCGTCCGGGTCGGGCATCGTCTGGGGGATTTCGGACGTCTCGAGTACCGGGTTCACGACGACGCCGCGTCGACGCTCGCTGCTGCGGTCGTCACCGGGGCAGTCGTAGACGAAGACTCGCAGTGGAACACCGACCTGATTGGCCGCCAGACCGACGCCGTTGGCAGCGTCCATCGTCTCGTACATGTCTGCGATCAGTTCGGCGATCTCGGCCGGGGACTGAGTGACCGGCTCTGTCGCCTTGTGCAGTACCGGGTCGCCGACGATTCGGATGGGGAGGATAGCCATGCGGACAAGGATAGTGCGGCGCGCCCGCGTAGTTATCACGGCCCGCACACTCGATCATGGTTCAATGGTTGCTGAAGAACAGCGATGTAATTCGTTGCTCGGTCGGAACGTGGGCCGCGGGGGAAATTGTGAGTTACCTTCGGGCCAGGGGACCGGGAAACTCACGGCCGCGAGAATTCGGTCGGAAAAAGAACACCGGGCATACGAGTCTCGCTGACGCCGAGCACAGCAGTCGAGGAGTGACATGGACGGCGCAACCGCGCGTAGTCGGAACCAGTCCGAAGGCACTGGCGCCGACGATTCGGTAGTAGATACAGCAGGCATGCACGAGGTCGGCGAAGACGGCCTCACCCGCCGGGAGCACGACATCCTCTCTTTCGAGCGTCAGTGGTGGAAGTACGCCGGTGCGAAGGAAGAAGCCATCAAGGAGTTGTTCGACATGTCGGCAACCCGCTACTACCAGGTTCTCAACGCCTTGGTCGATCGCCCCGAATCCTTGGCGGCTGATCCCATGCTGGTCAAGCGCCTGCGTCGTCTGCGTGCCAGCCGTCAGAAGGCCAGGGCCGCGCGTCGCCTCGGCTTCGAGGTCACCTGAATCACGCGTACATATGATCGGGCTGTCCACGCACTGGCGATAAGGTCGACATCGTGAGTACCCCGAAAGAGCAGCCGTCCGGACCTCCGCTTCGCGCAATCGCCATGGTGTTGATCGCGTTGGCGATCGTGTTCATCGGTCTCGGAGCAGCCTCACTGGGTGGATCGAGCGACGGTGGATCGGGCGACGAGAACACCGCAGCACAGCAGACCGAATCCTCGGCGTCTGCCACGACGAGCGCCCCCGCGCCTGCCACCACCAAGCCTGCAGCGACGACGCAACCCGCTTCGGGCGATACCACCACCACGTCGCGTCCCTCGGGAACTGCGACGACCACGACTTCCAGCTCCGCGAGCGGCGCCGACACGTCGAATGTCAGCGTTCGAGTTCTCAACAACAGCACCGTCTCCGGTCTGGCAGCAGGCACCGCCGAGGAATTGACGGCAGCAGGTTGGAACGTCGAGGAGACGGGTAACTACAGCGAGGGCACCGTCAGTACGACGACGGTGTATTACGGATCGTCCGCGGCGGAGAAGGCAGCGGCGCAGAAGATCGCGGCTGAACTCGGAGTCTCCGCAGAGCCTCGATTCGCCGGCATCGCGAACGCGTCACCTGGCGTGATCGTGATCGTGACCTCCAACTGACCGGTCGTGAAGGTGGAACTGACCCGTCGGTTCCAGCTACTACACGCGCCGTTATGATCAGAAGCACTTTCTCGCCACCTCAAAGGAGCGGTTCGATGGCCCCCAGCAGCACCCGGCGTATGTCCTGGCGCGTCGTTGCCCCTGTAGTCGCGATTGCCGCTTTCGGCTTGACCGCTTGCAGTAACAGCGAAGAGCCCAGCAGCGTCCCCGGCACGACTCCTCCGGTGTGGACCGGTGCAGCCGATCCCAGCGCGCACGAAAGCGCGGGCGGCCACGGTTCCGAGACGGCTCACGCCGGCGCTTCTGCCGAAACGGTCACCGCAACGCTGAACGGCACCGACGGCGCCAAGGTCGGAACGGTCACGTTCGCGCAGGAAGGTAGCGACGTCAAGGTCACCCTCGACGCCAAGGGCCTCACCCCCGGCTTCCACGGATTCCACGTCCACCAGGTCGCCAAGTGCGAGACCAATTCCGTTGCCCCCAGCGGCGGAGAGCCGGGTAACTTCCTCTCGGCAGGCGGACACTTCCAGGCCGAGGGTCACACGGGCCACCCGGCGAGCGGCGACCTCACTTCGGTTCAGGTCCTCGAAGACGGCACCGCCACACTGGTCACCACGACCGATGCATTCACCGTCGACGAACTGGTCGCAAACGGTGGAACATCCGTCATGATCCACGCCGGAGCGGACAACTTCGGCAACATCCCGACGCGTTACGCGCCGGCACCGGATCAGCAGACCCTCGACACCGGTGACGCCGGCGGACGCGTTGCTTGCGGTGTCATCACCAAGAGCTGACAAACTCACCTGAGTTTTGCATCACTTCCGGCGACTACCACGCAGTAGCCAGCACGGTGTTTTTACCGACACTGTGATTGGATTCTCTGCGTGGTAGTTCCATTTCCAGGTTCGCCGCGCCCGACGCTGGGCGTGGAGTGGGAGATCGCGCTGGTCGATCGCAAGACCAGAGATCTCTCCAACACAGCAGCCGAGGTGTTTTCGGCGGTCGAAGAGCTTGCCGGCTCCGAAACCCCGCACATCACCAAGGAACTACTGCGAAATACCGTCGAACTCGTCACGGGTATTCATTCGACGGTCGGCGAGGCGATGAGTGATCTCGACAGGTCACTGGATCTGCTTCGCCGCGCTGCGAATCCGCTCGGCGTCGACCTCATCAGCGCGGGCACGCACCCGTTCGCGCAATGGTCGACGCAGCTGGTCACCCGGACACCCGACTACGACGAACTCATCGAACGCACGCAGTGGTGGGGTCGGCAGATGCTGATCTGGGGCGTGCACGTTCATGTGGGTGTCTCGTCCGCGGATCGCATTTTCCCCATCATCAACGCACTGCTGCAGCGCTATCCGCACCTGTTGGCGCTGTCGGCGTCCTCGCCGATGTGGGCCGGTGTGGACACCGGCTATGCGTCCAATCGCGCGTTGATGTTCCAGCAGCTCCCCACCGCGGGCCTTCCGTACCAGTTCGAGAACTGGGCCGAATACGAGTCGTTCATCGACGACCAGATGAAGACCGGTGTGATCACCAAGATCGGTGGCATGCACTGGGACATCCGTCCCGCGCCGAAGTGGGGAACCATCGAGGTCCGGGTGTTCGACGGCGTCTCGACACGCGCTGAACTGGGTGCTCTCGTTGCTCTGGTCCACTGCCTCATCGTCGATCTGGACCGCAGACTGAGTGCCGGTGAGACTCTGCCGAACATGCAGCCGTGGCACGTCAAGGAAAACAAGTGGCGCGCAGCGAGATACGGACTGGACGCCGAGATCATCCTCGACTCCGACGCAAACGAGTGCCTCGTCACTGACGATCTGGATCGCCTGCTCGACGACTTGGCGCCGATTGCGGTCTCACTCGGCTGCGCGGACGAGTTGGCGTCGGTGGCGGACATTCCCCGTCGCGGCGCGTCCTACCAGCGGCAACGTCGTGTCGCGGAAGCGACGGGCGGCGATCTGGTTGCGGTCGTCGACGCCTTGGTCGCAGAGTTGGGCACCTAGCAGGTTCACAGTGCGAAGGACTGTTTCGCGGACTGGAAATCCGGGCATACCAACCGTTTGTCCAGTGGGTGTCCATATTCAGTTCACACGCCGTTTACTATTGTCCGGTGTTGATAGACAGTTGGTCCCAACGAGGGGGCGCACCCGGACAGTCGGACCGTTCGTGGTCGAGTTCTCACCGACTCCTTCTGATCGGCACAGCAGCATTGACCGTGCTGGTCCTGGGCGTGCAGGCGTTCGCGTCGTACAAGGGCTATCTCGGTCCGGTGGAAAGCCTGTTCGGTGACTACTTCCTCGTTCCCCGCTCCGCGACCATGCCTTGGGTGGGCCTCGCTCTCGCGCTCGTCGGACTGAACAACAAAGAACGCATCTACGCGGTATCCGCGGCCGTCGTGATCGACGTGGTCGTCGGCGCGATCCGCTGGTTCTCGGGTGGACCGCTGACGATGGGCACCGGCGGCACCTGGGTGCTGACGGCCATCGCGGTGTACGCGGTGTGGAAGTTGTCCGGTGAGCGTCGACTCAGCGTTCTGCACGGCGTCGCTCTCGGCGCGTTGCTCATCATCGCGGCCAAGGTTGCCGAGACGTGGCTGGAGATCACCATTCTCGTCGGCACCGACGTGTGGGACGAGTACGTGTTCCTCGCCGACCAGGCTCTCGGGAATCCGTCGTGGGTGATGGGCCAGATCGTCGACGCCATGGGCCCCGTCGGTGCAGCAGCCCTCGACTGGATCTACGTCGAACTGCCGGTCGCGGTGATCGTGGTTGCTCTCTATCAAGTACGTAAGGGATGGCCGTCGCATCACCTGCTGCGCACGTTCCTGCTCATCGGGCTGATCGGCCCGATCTTCTACGTCCTGTTCCCGGTGGTCGGCCCGGTGTTCGCCTTCGGTCCGCGTG
The DNA here is from genome assembly GCF_011290655.1 of Rhodococcus sp. D-46. Classification (NCBI taxonomy): domain Bacteria; kingdom Bacillati; phylum Actinomycetota; class Actinomycetes; order Mycobacteriales; family Nocardiaceae; genus Rhodococcus; species Rhodococcus sp. D-46. The sequence goes on from NZ_JAANTF010000008.1 coordinate 377,016, forward strand.
GGTTCGGATTCCAGATCGGTGACTACTGGCCGAACATCGTGCCCAACTTCGACTTCGCATCACCGTCGTCGCTGCCGTTCGACGACGCCGCACCGCGAAACTGCATGCCGAGCCTGCACACCGCGTGGGCAGTCGCGCTGTTCATCCACTCGCGCAGCGGACCGTGGTGGATTCGCAGCCTGGGATCGTTCTGGCTCGTTGCGACCCTGACCGCGACGCTCGGCTTCGGATTCCACTACGGCGTCGACCTCATTGCCGGTGCCGTCCTGTGCTTGACCCTCGATGCGGCGCTACGGGATCCGGAGCGCGGCTGGGGGTGGTTCCGAGTGCGTCTGTTGATCGGTGGCTCGGCACTCCTGGCGGGATTGTTGCTCTCGTACCGGTTCGCTGCGGTGCAGATGGCCGAGTACCCGGCGATCTTCGGGCCGCTGCTGATGGCTGTCCTGGTTCTCATGTCGGTGGCGTACTTCGCCACCTTCTTCGCCCGCCCCGGCACTGCTCTTGCGGTGTGGGGCGAGCGCGACGGCGAGTGGGATGCCGCTACAGCAGAGAGTCCGGGTCTTCCAGCTCGTTGATCTTCATGAGGTCGTCCTCTTCGCGCTGTTCGCGGTAGGCGACTCGGCCGACGCTGTGCGCGATCACGGGCGCCGTCAGCAGCGTGAAGATGCCCACCAGGACCAACATCCAGATGTCGACGCTCCCACGAAGCAGGAACACGGCGCCCATCAGGACCAAGATCAGTCCGACCACCTGAGGTTTCGTGGCCGCGTGCATACGACGCAGAGTGTCGGGGAAGCGAACGATTCCCACCGCGGCGGTCAGCGCGAGCAGCGCGCCGAGGAAGATGGAGATGGCCCCGATCGTGTCGAGGATGTTGCCGATCACTGGTCACTCACCCGGAAGCGCGCGACGGACACGGAACCGATGAAGCCGACCAGCGCCAGCGCGACGATCGCGGGAACGATGGTCGTGTCTTTGCTGTACGCGGCCCAGACCGCGAGTCCACACATCGAGACCGCGATGATCGTGTCCAGGGCGACGAGGCGGTCGAGTGAGCTCGGACCGTCGAGCAATCGGAACGTGGTCAGTACGGCGGCGATCAGCAGAATCACTCCGGAAATGATCAAGATCGTGGTGATGAACCCGTTCATGGTTGGTCCTCCTGCCGGGGTGCATCGAATTCGTAGTCGCGCTGGTGCCATGGGCTGGGTTGCCAGTCCGAATCACGTTCGAACGACGCGATGAACAACCGCTCGAGGTCCTCCACCGAGCGGTAGAACGCGCTGACGGCTTTCTGCGAGCCGACGTCGAGCACGTGGACGTAGACGATGCGTCGGTTCTGGTCGATCTCGAGAACCATCGTGCCGGGGATCAGGTTGAGAACGTCGATGCACAGCGTGAGAACCAGGTCGGACTTGATCCCGAGTTGGTACCGCAGAACTCCGGTGACCGGCGGCGGCGACGGACGGATCGCCAGCCACGCGACCTGGATACTCGACTGGATCGCGTAGTACACGATCATCCACAACAGACGCAGAATCGACAGCAGATGTACCCGACCCTCGACCGGTACGCGGGGGAGGGGAAGCAGGACCATGATGATCAGGCCGACGGCGAGTCCGCCGAAGATGTTGCCGAAACTGATGTTGCCCCACAACAGGATCCATACGACCATCAGCCACAGCAGGATCCCGACGCGGAGTACCTGTTCGCGTTTCATCGCGGAGCCTCCTCGGTATTCGGGACGTCGGTGTTCGGGGCCTCGGTATTCGGAACGGCTGCGGGGTCGTCTGCAGCGACGGGAGCTTCGTCGACCGGCACGGGCCGGTGGTTGCCGAGAACCGCGTCGATGTAGATGGACCGGTCCTGCAGATCCTTCGCCGCTCTGTCGCTGATGTCGATGATCCGGCCCGCGAACACCGTCAGTGCCAGACCGACGATGACAAGTCCGACCGTCGGAATCAGCATGAAGAGCGGAATCTTGCCGACATCCTCGCGGTCGACGAACGCGATGTCCTCTTCGGACTCGTCGATCAACGCTGACGGGCTGACGTCGGCGAGGTCACCTTCGGGCGCGTCGGCCCGGGCTCGCCAGAAAGCCTTGGTCCACACGCGGGCGACGGCGTAGAGCGTCAGCAAGCTGGTGATCGTGCCGCCGGCAACGAGGATCCAAGCCAACGCGCTGGCGTCGGCCGCACCGGCCTGAAGGAGCGCGACCTTGCCGATGAAGCCCGAGAACGGCGGGATACCACCGAGATTCAGCGCCGGGATCAGGAAGACGATCGCGAGGATCGGGCTGGCCGCCGCCAGACCGCCGAGACGGCGCAGCGACGACGACCCGGCTTGTCGTTCGATCAGACCCACGACGAGGAAGAGCGTCGTCTGCACGATGATGTGGTGGGCGACGTAGTAGATCGCGCCGGACAGCCCGGACGTCGTGGACAGTGCGATACCGAAGATCATGTAACCGATATGGCTGACCAGTGTGAACGAGAGCAGACGTTTGATGTCGCTCTGCGCGATGGCACCCATGATGCCGACCACCATCGTGAGCAGGCCGCACACCATCAGTACGTTGTCGAGTTCTCCTTGCGGGAACAGCAGTGAGTGTGCGCGGATGATCGCGTACACACCGACCTTGGTGAGCAACCCGGCGAAGACGGCGGTGATCGGTGCGGGCGCGGTCGGATACGAGTCCGGTAGCCACGCGGACAGCGGGAAAACCGCGGCCTTGATGCCGAACGCCACGAGCAGGACAGCGAAGATGGCGGTTCGTGTGCCCGGCGGAATGTTGTCGAAGCGCAGGGCCATGTCGGCCATGTTGAGGGTGCCGGTCGCCGCGTAGGCGAAGGCGATGCCCGCCAGGAAGATCAGCGAGGACACCATCGAGACCATCACGTACGAGACGCCGGCCCGGACGCGGTCGGCGCTGGCACCGAGCGTCAGGAGCACGAAACTCGCGGCGAGCAGAACCTCGAACCCGACGTAGAGGTTGAAGAGGTCACCGGCGAGGAACGCGTTGGAGATTCCGGCAGTCAATGCGAGATAGGTCGGCAGGAAGATCGAGACCGGCTGGGCCTCGCTGCCGTCGCGAATACCCTGACCGATCGCGTAGATCATGACGGCGAGCAACACCACCGACGAGACCACGAGCATCATCGCCGAGAGACGGTCGACCACGAGTGTGATGCCGATGGGGGAGTCCCAGCCGCCGACCTGAACGGCCGTCGTACCGTCGCGGTCGGCGAGGTAGAGCAGCAAGCCCGACACCGCGACGACGCCGACGAGCGCGATCAGTGTGATCACGCGCTGGAAACGAGGACGTCGGCCGACGACCAGCGTCGCAGCTGCGGCCAGCATCGGGATCAAGACGGGCAGGGGCGCAAGGGCTCCCATCAGGTTGTCCGAGATGGTCATGCGCCTCCACCTCCCTCGATCTTGGTCTGGCGAGCGTCTTTGCGCCGCTTCTCGGATTCCTTCTTACGAGCAAGGTCGGTGGCCCAGTCGGGTACCGGTTCGTCCTCGAAGTCGCCGTCGTGGAGGTCGTCGTAGCATTCGATGTCCTCGAGGTTGACCAGTTGTTCGAGGGGAATAGGGTTGCCGTCCTTGTCGAATGCGTCGCCGCCGATGCTCGGGGCACCGGTGACCGGGTCGTCGGAGCGGTCGTGGTCGGGAGCGTCGGCAGGCAGGCGACGCTTGAGAACCTTGGTGTCCTCGGGATCGTCCTCGACGGCGTCGGCGGTGTTGATCTTGTAAGACCGGTACGCCAGTGCCAGAACGAAGCCGGCGATACCCATCGTGATCACGATCGCCGTCAGGATCATGCCCTGGGCGAGCGGATCCGCTATCTCCTCGTGGACCGAATCTCGGCCGACGATGGGCGGATTCCCGTCCGATCCACCAACAGTGAGGATCAAGAGGTTGATGGCGTTGCCGAATAGAAGTAGACCGAGCAGCATCCGAGTGATGCTTCGTTCGATCAGCAGGTAGACACCGGCCGACGTGAGGACGCCGATCAGGATCAGCATTCCGATGTTTGCGCTCATGGTGCTTTCACCTCGATTTCTGCGTCGAGGCGGGCGCCGAGACTTCGGAGTACGTCCAGGACCAGGCCGACCACGATGAGGTAGACGCCCAGGTCGAAGAACAGTGCGGTGACCAGTTTGACGTGACCGATGAGCGGGAGTGTGAACTCGAAGACGGCGGACGAGAGCGCCGGGGCGCCGAGGAACAGCGACACCAGGGCGGTGCCCGCGGCCAGCGCCAAACCGAGGCCGAGAATCTTGCCCGCGTCGATGGGTACGGCTTCACCGAGTTCGTAGCGTCCGCCGGCGAGGTACCGAAGTACCAGCGCCAGGCCCGCCGTCAGGCCTCCGGCGAAACCGCCACCGGGGGCATTGTGACCGGAGAAGAAGAAGTAGATCGACAACACCATGATGGTCGGGAAGATCAACCTCGTGGTGACCTCGAGAACCAGCGAACGGTGTCGAGGATCGATGAGGTCTCCGCCGCGCAACCACGTCGTGTCCGAGTTGGCAGCTGCCTTGTCGACGATGACGGAGGGGGCGTCCGCGACGCGCGGCGCGATACCGAACCGGCGGTTGCGGAAGACGAGGCTGGCGACGCCAGTTGCCGCGACCAGCAGCACCGAGATCTCACCGAGGGTGTCCCATGCGCGGATGTCGACGAGTAGGACATTGACGACGTTCTTGCCGTTGCCCAGGTCGTAGGCCGCGTCGGGAAGCAGTTCGTAGATCGGACGAGTGTTTCGGGCATTGGTCGCGAAGGCCGCGATGGTGGTGACGGTGATACCGACGGCGACGGCGAGTGCGGCACGCGGCCACTTGAAGCCGATCGCCTTGCTCTCGTCGACTTCGGCGGGGAACTTCCGGAGCACGAGCACGAAGATCACCAGTGTCAGTGTCTCGACGAGGAACTGGGTCAGCGCGAGGTCGGGTGCGCCGTGCAGCGCGAACAACACGCCGCAGCCGTAGCCGGTCAGTCCGACGAGGATGACGCTGGCGAGTCGGTTGCGCATCAGCGTCGCGGCGATGGCGGCCGAGATCATCATCAGCGCGATCGTGAACTGGATGGGTGAATCCCACATCCGAAGGTCGACTCCGCCGCCATCGGTGTCGATGATCAGCAGGAACAGCGGCACAACGACCAGCGTCGCGAGAATCGTCGACTGTGTGCGGGGGAGCGAACCACGCTGAGTGGCACCGGTCAGGCGCATCGAGATGGTGTCCATGCCGCGCAGGGTCGCGTCGTAGATACGGTCGGCGTTGCCGAGCGGCGGGTGCTCGAAGTGCAGTCGGCTGATCTGACGCTGCGCGATGTAGAGCGCGATGCCGCCGGCGATGACGATGCAGGTGAGCAGCAGCGGAGTGTTGAATCCGTGCCACAGCGCGAGGTGGTAGTCGGCGTGCGGTCCGGGGGCCAGCGTGGTGGAGTACGGCGTCAGCAGCTTCTCGAGCTGGGGCGAGAGAATGCCGGCGGCCAGACCGAGAACAGCGAGCAGGCCTGGCGCGAACAGGAACAGCCAACCCGGCTTGTGCATCTTGCTCACGGCTGGGCTCGGCTTGCTCAGGGTCTTACGTCCGAAGGCGCCCCAGATGAAGCGGACGCTGTAGCCGACGGTGAGGATCGAGCCCAACACGATCACCGTGACGACGGCGATGGACGACCAGTGGCCGAGCGCGTTCGTTTCGAGCACCGATTCGAGTGCGGCTTCCTTGCCGACGAATCCGAGTAGCGGTGGCAGACCGGCCATGCTGGCGGCAGCGAGGCTCGCGATGATCGCGAGAGCGGGTGCCGCTTTACCCAGGTGAGCAAGTTTGCGCAGGTCACGGGTGCCGGTCGTGTGATCGATGATGCCAACGACCATGAAGAGTGCGGCCTTGAACATCGCGTGCGCCACGACCATCGTCATGCCGGCCAGGGCGGCGTCACGCGTGCCGATGCCGACCAGGACCATCATGAAGCCGAGTTGGCTGACCGTTCCGAAGGCGAGGACGAGTTTGAGGTCGTACGCGCGCATGGCTCGCCAACCGGCGAGGATCATCGACAGCAGACCCAAACTGATGATGGTGATGCGCCACGGCGGCGAATCGGCGTACCCGGGAGCCAGGCGCGCGACGAGGTAGATACCGGCCTTGACCATTGCAGCAGCGTGAAGATAACCGCTGACAGGGGTTGGCGCGGCCATTGCACCGGGAAGCCAGAAGTGCAGGGGCACGATTGCCGATTTGGAGAGCGCACCGATCAGGATCAGGACGATCGCGACGGACGGGAGCCACCCCGTCGGCGGGTTCGCGACCAGTTCGGACAGGTTGTAGCTGCCGCCGACCTGGCCGAGGATGATCATGCCGACCAACATCGCCAGACCACCCGCGGTGGTGACCAGCAGTGCCTGGGTCGCGGCGCGGCGGCTGGTGGCGCGTTCGGCGTAGTGACCCACGAGCAGGAACGACAGGACCGTCGTCAGTTCCCAGAACACGTAGAGAAGCAGCATGTTGTCGCTGGTCACTAGCCCGAACATGGCACCCGCGAAGGCGACCATCTCGGCGGCGAAGATACCGAGTCGAGGTTCGTCGTCGGTGAAGTAGCGGGCGCAGTAGACCAGGATGAGCGTGCCGACACCCAGGACGAGCACGGCCATGATGGCCGAGAGCGCGTCGAACCTGAAGTCGATGTCCATCGACAGCCCTGGAACCCAGGTGATGTGCAGCGTCTCGACGGTGCCCCATTTGTCGATGACCCAGCCGAGGCCGGCGAGGGGGACTATCGCGAGGGGGAAGAAGCCGTTTCGCCCTAACCTGCGCACCACAAGCGGAGCCAAGAGGGCGGCAACGGCATGGGCAAGCAAGATAGCGAGCAAAAGGCACTCCGTCGTGTTGTCAGCGGGCGGCGGGGTGTCCGAACAAAATCGAACCTATCGGATTAACGAGACAATTCACCTTGTCGGAGAGGTTGTCTTTGCGTACATATTACCGGGCGTGGCAGTTTCGATGTGCAGCGAGTCGATTCGGACATCATCGGCACTCGCTGATACACGTAGGTTGGACGACGTGAATCCGTCGACACCCACCACGATCATCCGTACCGCTGCCCTTGCACACATTCGTGACCGCAAGCTGATCCAGACCCGCTCCGTGGGCAAGACGGCGTTCTACATGGCCGGCGGAAAGATCGACCCGGGGGAGACGCCCGAGCAGGCACTGCACCGCGAAATTCGGGAGGAACTCGACGTCGATCTGGTCGACGGGACGGTCACGTTCCTCGACGTCTTCGAGGCTCACGCTTTCGGACATTCCGCGGACACGGGCCTGCACATGAGTTGTTATCTGGCGGAGATGGCCGGAGACCCGCACCCGACCAGCGAGATCGCCGAGTTCCGCTACTTCACGCTCGCCGAGTACGCAGCGATGGACGAGGTGGCGCCCGGATCGCTCAAAGTGTTCCATCGCCTGGCGTCGATGGATCTGATCGACTGATCGGCGGAGGAACGGATCGATTGATCCGCCCCAATCGGAGACTCACGTAGGCGCAGACGGCCACGATGATCAGCGCCACGGCGTCGAGTATCAGAATGTCGGTCGAGATTTCGAACGGGCCGACCGTCGTGATGCCGTTGAAGGGCTTGTTCTCGTCGAGCGGCGTGTACGCCGTCCATCCGTAGTCGAACTGCGGATAGACGAGCAGGGCCAGCGCCGTCGGGCCGAAGATGACACCGAGTCCGACGAGTGCTCGCGACGCTCCGGTCCGCGGTGGCTCTCGGTACATCGCGCTGGCGATCGCGTATGTGACGACCGCAGCGGTGAAGGCGACAAGAAGATCGCTGATCGTGAGAACGTCACCGATCTTCGGCGACGGCGACGTGGCGTAGCTGACGATCCCGGCGACCGTGACCGTCAGGAGCAATCCGTAGCCGACGACCCGCGAGGGAGCGATCGCGCCGATCGCTGCCGCGGCGACGATGACGAGTCCGATCACGACGGCGGTGGAGGCGGGGGTTTTCGACCATTCCATGGCTTCGGTTGCGGGACGGTTCGCCGAGACCGCCGCCAGAGTTGCGACGGCAGCGGTACACATCAGCAGGATTCGACTGCCGTCGCCCAGCACCCGCGCGCAGATCACCGTGATCACCAGCGCGACGAGTAGTAGAGGCACCGCCGCCGTGACGGTGGTGATCTCGAACCACCAATTCGCAGCGACCCCGAAGAGAGTGAGCACCGCCGCGATAGTCACCGGTCGAACGGCCATCCGTTCCTTGGGGTGGTCCTTGTCGAAGTCGTGGAACCAGAACGCGGCGACGCAGGCGGCGGCCAAAGCGAGCGCGAGCAGTGTTGCCCCCAACACTGGTGGTTGAAACTGGTTGGTGTTGTCGGCGATGTAGTCCGCGTACCGCCGAGGAATAGCGTCTTCGTCGAGGAGTGAATCCGAGACATGCACGGCAACAATCGTTCCCGCGACGGAAGCGGCTCGGACCCGGGGAGCGGCAGCAACCGTGACCGCGCCGACAGCGACTCCCGCACCGACGGGTGAGAGTGCCTCGAAGTTGTGATCGTAGAGCCCGGGCAGTTCGAGTAGGAGTCCACCGAAGACCGTCATGGCCGCGGTCCGCAACCGGCAGCGGGCCATCATCGCGGCTGTCCCGACCGCGACGACAGCCAAGACGCCGGCGCCTATGGTCGAGATGGACCAGAATCGGTCGCCCGTCGAAATCGACGTCGACTGGCTGTTCACGAACGGTGCCAAGGCGACGACGGTGACGACGAATGCCGTCACACCACTCAGCGCGACGAGCAGCGTCCTGCGGGCGATGGGCACTGCTCCAAAATAGTCAATCCGGTACCAGTTGCACCGCAATAGCAGGTCTCAGTCCGGTGACGGTGTGTCAGTCGACTGGCTCCGGTTCGATCCGAGATTCCGTGGTGTCGACGGGTGGATGGGACCGTCGGAGGATCGCTGCACCGCAGAAGCCGATGATCAAGGCGAAGAGGATTGCAGCGCCGACGGTCTGAGGGGTGACGTAGTCGATGGTGATGCCTATTCCGCGTCCGAATAGTCCTCCGTTGGCGCTGACGTGCGCCGGGATGGGAAGTTCCATCAATCGCTGAATGTCTGCCGCTGTCAACTCTGGCGGCGCGGTGAGCTGATCGGTGAGAATGGCGATCGACGAGAAGGTCATTGCGGCAAAGGGAATGGCGAGTCCGAGTGTGGCGTCGACCAGGCTGCCGGGAGCCAGGGCACCGAACAGCAATCCGGCGGCGAGACCCAGCGAGGCGATCTTCAGTGCGATTGACCAGACACCGTGCGCGGAGTCGAAGGGCAGTAGTTCTGACAGCGGTACCGCAACGAGAACGGCGATGGGAACGAGGTTTGGCACCTGCTTGTGCAGTCGCAATCCGACGGCGACCGGCAGGGCTGCGAAAAGCACCAGTACCCAGGGGGACTTCAGGTCTCCCCAGTGGCCGGAACCCTTCGCGATGTCGACGAACAGCGGAGCCGACGCAGCGGCCAGAGCGGTTGCGGCCCAGAGGAACTTGCCACCAGCACCGGAGGTGTCGCCGAGACGGTAGGCGGCGATCCATGTCAACGCGAGCGCAGCGCCCGCTGCCAAGACCATGACGATCCAGGCAGTTGCCTCGGACGCGTACTGCTGGCGATCGATCACGGCGCCGAGCACTCGATGCCCGATCGCCAGCGCGGCGATCACCACGAGCGCGATGCGGATTTCGCCCGCGTCGGGCTTGCGGATCCGGAAGCCGGATTGCGCGGTCACTGCACAGGCGATTGCTGCTGCGGCCGTGGCGCCGATCAGCCACCACGACGGCTCACCTACCGAAGACGTACTCATTCGGCCCGTCCCGCCGGCGAACGTGCGAACCGCGAGGAAGGCGGCAAGCACGCCGAGGAGGGTGGCGTTCTTCGTGGCGGTGCGATCCCAACTGACGGCAACCACACAACCCAGAATCGCACCGGCTGCAACACTTTTGACGATGATCACGGCGATCAGCAGGTCCAGTGACGCAACCTCGGGCACGACTGCCCGAATGATCGCGATGACGGCGACCCCGACGGTGATCGCGATCCAGGCTGCCCGACGGGAGCCGCGACGCTGTGAGAGTGCGCAGGCAAGCACGGCAACCACGGCGCCGAGCCCGACAGCGGTGGGTCCACTGCTGATCCAGCGATCTACTTCCGACGGGGAGGCCACGATGGCCCAGTCACGGAGAACCGGATTGGTCAGGGCCAGCGCAGCGAGTATCCCGGACAGGAGCGCAGCGACGGTGGTGAGGATCGCTCGAAGATCGAGTGGCATCGGGCCAACCTATCGCGGCGCCGCGACATCGGTCGTGAGCGGCGTGAGTGCCGGAAACCAGATGTCGGTGAGAACGTCTGCTGCGACGTCCGCACCCGCGGTGATCGCGCCCTGTTCCGCCCAGCGAATGAAGAAGCGCTCGACCTGTGTCAGCAGGAGTTCGACCCGGAGTTTCGCCTCGTCGTGTCGGCTCTGCGGCCAACGGGCGAGGTACGACGGCATCGCGTTGGGCAGTGCAGAGATGCCTTCGCGGGCCAGTGTGCGGAACTCGGGTTCGAGGACCATGGCCTCGTCCCACGCCCGCATCATGTGGTGGTGATCGCGGCACCAGTCGAGAGCGCGGTTGATCCAGCCGGCGAATTCTTCGCGCGAACCGGAATCGAGTACGTGGTCGAGATCCTGGAATATGGCGAGGGTGCTGGATACGACGGTGTTCGAGCCGAGCGCCTTGAGGATGTCGATCTTTCCGGGAAAGTGCAGGTAGAAGGTGGCTCGGCTGCAACCGACCCGGCCGGCGATGTCCTCGACGGTGACAGCCGCGTATCCGCGTTCGGTGAAGAGCGCGCCGGCGGCATCCACGAGGTCTGCGCGGGTTCGCTGCTTCTGCTTCTCTCGCAGCGTCAGTCTGCCGGAGGTATCTGTCATTAGCAGGATCCTAATGCCGCGGGGGCTCTCACGGGTCAGTTGCACGAGACTCTCCGTCTTTCACTTGACAGTCCGTTAGTGAAAGCTACTCTGTGGTGTAGCGCACATTCGACCGATCAGAGGACGCCATGACCATCTCGGACACAACACGCACGCCTGACCTGCCGGCCGGATTCGACGTCACCGATCCTGCTGTCCTCGGGGAGCGGATCCCTTTCGAGGAATTCGCCGAACTGCGTCGCAACGCACCCGTGTGGTGGTGTGAGCAGCCGCCGACGGTCGGTGGATTCCAGGACGAGGGCTACTGGGTGGTCTCGCGTCACGCTGACGTCAAAGAGGTCAGCCAGCGCAGCGATGTGTTCTCGAGCTGGGAGAACACCGCGATCGCGCGTTTCGCCGACGACATGCCACGTGAGGCCGTCGAGATGCTCCGGCATCTTCTGCTCAACAAGGATGCACCGGAGCACACCAAGCTCCGCAAGCTGATTTCGAAGCTGTTCACGCCTCGCGCGATCAACGGCATGCGCGACGAATTGGACCGTCGTGCACGGAGCATCGTCGACACCGCTGTGAGCGAAGGCCCGGGCGACTTCGTGAAGCAGGTTGCCAGCGAGCTGCCGCTCCAAGCGATCGCGGATCTGATCGGTGTACCGCAGGACGATCGGGACAAGCTGTTCAAGTGGTCCAACGAGATGATGGGCTACGACGACCCGGAATACCAGGGTGATCCGGCAGTCGCGTCCACCGAGGTCCTCGGATACGCGTACCAAATGGCAGACGCACGTCGTACCTGCCCGGCAGACGACATCGTCACCACTCTGGTCCAGGCCGACATCGACGGCGACTCCTTGAGCCCGGAGGAGTTCGGGTTCTTCGTGCTCATCCTGGCGGTCGCAGGGAACGAGACCACTCGCAACGCCATCACGCACGGAATGATCGCGTTCCTGGACAACCCCGAGCAGTGGGAGCTGTACAAGAAGGAACGTCCCAAGACGACGGCCGACGAGATCGTCCGTTGGGCGACACCCGTCACCGCCTTCCAGCGCACCGCGCTCGAGGACACGGAATTGGCAGGAGTGTCGATCAAGAAGGGGCAGCGCGTGGTGATGCTGTACAGCTCCGCGAACTTCGACGAGGACGTCTTCGAGAACCCGATGACGTTCGACATCACTCGTAACCCCAATCCGCACTTGGGCTTCGGCGGAACGGGCGCGCACTTCTGCATCGGTGCCAACCTCGCTCGTATGGAGATCGACTTGATGTTCAACGCGATCGCCGACAACGTCCCGGACATCACCAAGATCGGTGATCCGCGCCGTCTGCGCTCGGGTTGGATCAACGGCATCAAGGAGTTCCAGGTCGATTACAAGAGCACAGGCTGCCCGGTCGCTCACTAGAGTCGGTAGGTGAGAGGTACACCCCACGATCTCGAGGAGCCACCGCATGACTTCGATCAACGACAAGGCAACAGCTCTACTGGCGTTGCACCAGCCAGGCAACCCGGTCATTCTCCCGACGGTATGGGACGCGTGGTCGGCGAATCTTGCGGTGGCTGCAGGTTTTGCAGCCCTGACGGTAGGCAGCCACCCGGTTTCCGATTCCATCGGCAAGCCGGACAACGAGGGCATCACCTTCGACGAACTTCTGCACCGGATCAAGCAGATCACCGGTGCGGTCGACGCCCCGATCTCGGTGGACATCGAGGGTGGTTACGGGCTCGAGCCGGCAGTTCTCATCGACGGGTTGATCGATGCCGGCGCTGTCGGACTCAACATCGAGGACACCGTTCACAGTGAAGGCGGACGCTTGCGCGAGGCGCAGGAGCACGCCGACTTCGTGGGTGGGCTTCGTCAGGCCGCCGACGCAGCCGGAGTTCACGTTGTCGTCAACGCGCGCACCGACCTGTTCGTGAAGCAGGTCGGTGACGAGTCCGATCGCGTCGATCGCGCCATCGCACGCCTCAAGCTGGCGGCCGACGCCGGCGCCGACGTTCTTTACCCCGTCGGGCGGCATGACGGCGCGACCCAGCGCCGCCTGACGTCCGAGCTCCCACTTCCGATCAATGCGATCGGAATCCCGGACCAGGACGACCCGGCAAGTTTCGGTCCGCTCGGAGTGGCACGTGTGAGCTTCGGTCCGTTCTTCCAGATGGCATTGGCCAACCGTGCGAACGAGATCTTGGGACGCTGGAAGTAAGAATGCAGACACTGATGTCGCCCGGCCCGCTTCTCGACGATCGCGGACATTTGGTCGAGACGGGTTGGGCCCCATCGGAGATTCGCAAGTATCGACGCTCTGCGATCACCGCTCCCAAGTTCCGGATCAAGGAGTGGGACTACTACTGCGTTCTCACTGCGGATTACGGCATCGCGTTGACCGTCGCCGACAACGGGTACATGGGCTTGCTCGGAGTCTCCTGGCTCGATTTCCGAACACCACACGAGATCACCGAAAACGTGATGCTGCCGTTCCCGATGGGAAGGCTCGGTCTGCCCGAAAGCGCGGACGACGGTGATGTGGTGGTGTCGAAAGGTAAAGCTCGCTTCGAGTTTCGCCATGTGGACGGTGGGCGCCACCTGATTGTCGACTACCCGGCTTTCGACGGTGGACGAGGTCTTCATGCCGATTTGTTCCTGGCGAGTCCTGCCGATGACCGGATGGTGATCGCCACACCGTTTCCGAAGGCGTCCCGTTCGTTTTACTACAACCAGAAGATCAACTGCCTGCCCGCTGCCGGGACCGTGCGAATCGGGAGCGACGACTTCACATTTCGCTCGGAGGACTCGTTCGGCGTTCTCGATTGGGGCAGGGGAGTCTGGACTTACGACAACACCTGGTACTGGGGTTCTGCATCCGGACTGGTGAACGGCGAGCGGTTCGGATTCAACATCGGTTACGGCTTCGGTGACACTACGGCGGCCAGCGAGAACATCGTGTTTGTCGGAGGGCGGGCCCACAAACTGGACAGGATCGACTTCGGCATCCCGCAGGGAACGTACGACGGCGCTCCGTGGAACTTCTCGAGCAACGATGGTCGCTTCGAGATGACTTTCGAGCCGATCATCGACCGTGCCGCGACTTTCGACGTCGGGGTGCTGCGTTCGATTCAGCATCAGGTGTTCGGAAAGTTCTCCGGCACAGTGATCCTCGACGACGGTACCTCCGTGGTGGTTCGAGATCTCCTCGGATTTGCCGAGGAGGTTCGGAACCGCTGGTAGGCCGTACGTCTCCGCGAAGATGGCGGAACGCAGCATGAGCACCGGGGCATGATCGTGCCCCGGTGCTCGCGTCTCGAGTTGTTTCACTTCAGGCTGCTGTCGGTGGGCTGTTCCCGCCGATCGGCTGCTGATACGGATCGATCGACATCGGTGGATAGAACACTGTTTTCCGATCCGGCCCGATCTCCACCCGCCATTCGGTGTGGTGCATCGTCCGGTGGTGATGACCGCACAACAAGATCAGGTTGTCGAGATCCGTTGGGCCACCATCGTTCCAGTGAACAATATGATGGGCATCGCACCACCCCGACGGTGTCCCGCACCCCGGAAACGCACACCCACCATCCCGAACCGCAAGAGCCCGGCGCTGCGGAACCGTCGCCGTTCTCGCTTCCTTACCGCAGTCGAGCGGAACACCATTCGCATCCAACAAGATCCGCGTCACGGTGCAGTCGCACGCCAACATCCGCGCGGTATCGATACTGATCGGGCCCACCCAATCCGCCCACGCAAACCCGAGTTCCTCCGTGGACGGCAGGAGGTCTTTCAACGCCTTGAGGTCGGTCATGTCTTTCGCCGACGCAGTCACCGTGATGTGCGGTTTCACCCCGCCCTCGATCGGACCCAACCCCGCCCGCTCGTACCGCCGCAGTAGTTCGCAGAACCCGTCCGCCCGCCGCAGCGCCGGCGTGCGGGTGTCCTTGACGCCGTCTTTCTCCGGCGTCGGCGCCGACAAACTCGACAGCAACGTGATCAACCGGGCCCCGTTGATCGCATCCAGATCACCCTTCACAGTGACCCGCCCGTACAAGCCTTTCGAGGCGTAGAACTCGTTACGTTCGGAATCCTCGCCGACCGGGACGCCGTCCTCGCGTTTGCCGTACTGCTTCTCGATCCGCCGAATCGCCGCCCGCACCGCATCACAATCCGCAATGTTCTTCGACGCCAAACCCAACAGAATCCCGCGAGCCTTGTCCACATCCGCCGGCGTCATGTTCTTCGGCGGATGCTGACAAAACGATGCCACCTGACGGGCTTTCAACGCATCCACGTCACCGCGGTGAAACGCATCGCCCACCACGGGTTCGAGCATCAGCAACCGCGCCAACCCGACCAGCAGACTGCACTCACCGATCTCCAGATTCGTCGAACCATGCAACCACTGAGCGATCGCCCGAAAACCCTTCCCGCCGAGAACCTCCCGGGAAAACATCTCCACGATCAGCAACACCATCCGCGACTGCAACTCGTGTCGGGCGCGCACCAGATCCAGAACCTCACCCTTGAGGTCCTCGCTATCCAGTTGCCATGCTTCCCGACTGTCCATGCTAAAAGTCTAATCGAACAAAGTTTCGAACATAAGACTTGTATCTCGAAAATTGTTCCTATGCAATAATTTTCGACAATTCCGATTTTTGGGACTTTTCGGATGTTCATTCGATCTGCGGCAGTCACGGCGAAGGAGGTCTGGATGTGTCGCGGTCGGTGATGCTGCTCATGTCATGCAGATTCGGAAGTTGCACATGGAGGAACCAGACATCGATGTTGCGTTGGTGCGGCGATTGCTCTCGAGTCAGATGCCACAGTGGGCCAATCTGCCGTTGCGCTTGGTCGAGTCGATCGGCACCGACAACGTCATGATCCGAGTAGGCGATTCACTCGTAATCCGTATGCCCCGCACCCCAGGTGCGGCAGAGGGAATCACAAAGGAGCAACAGTTGGTGCCGCATCTGGCTCCACACCTGCCGGTCCCCGTGCCCGTTCCGGTAGGTGTGGGTGAGGCGGCCTTCGGATACCCGTGGCAATGGTCGGTGCACCCGTGGGTGCCAGGGCGAAACCCTGTGCCCGGCATGGTCGATGACCACCTGGCCATCCAACTCGCAGACTTCGTGAACAGTCTACGTCGGATCGACACACTCGGATTGCGCCCACAGGGATCGCTGCATTCCTACCGGGCCGATCCGATTGAGCGACGAGATTCAGCGACTCGAGCGAGTATTGCAGCGTGTGGCGACCTGCTGAACGGAGCGCTGACGGAGGCGGCGTGGGAAAAGGCGCGCCACGTCATCGACTACGCAGGCCCAGCGGTGTGGATGCACTCGGATCTGCACCCGGGAAACATCCTGGTGAGCGACCGCAGCCTTTCGGCCGTGATCGATTGGGGTGGACTCGCTCTCGGAGACCCGGCAATCGACTGCCTCATTGCATGGACTCTGCTGACGCCGAGCACTCGGCATACATTCCGGCTTCATGTTGACGTGGACGAGGGCACTTGGACGCGTGGCCGCGCATGGGCTCTGTCGATTGCATTGGTTGCCTTGCCGTACTACCGCGACACGAACGAGCAGATCACGGCCTGGGCGAAACATGCGATCGCTCAGGTCGTTGACGACATCCGCACTGAACCCTGAGACCACCTGCGCCGTCTCCGGTTTCGCAACAATCCTTGGAACTCGAGCAGAGAAGGTTATCGGCCTTTGTCCACGGCGTTCGGCGACCGATCAGCCGATCGCGCTCAGGTCCCCGTACACCGTCCGGCCCTCCAGGACGGTGGCGAGCACCGTGATGTCGGCCAGCTCGGCCGGCTCGACGTCGAGGGGATTTGCCGACAGCACAACCAAATCCGCGTAGGCACCGGGAAAGATGGACCCGATGTGATCTTCGCTGAACAGCTGCCACGCGGCGTTGACCGTGTGGGCGCGCACTGCGGCATCCACGGGGATCCGTTCCTGGGGTGCCACGACGCGGCCGCTGGGCGAAAGTCTGGTGACGGCGTCCTGCATATTCCGTAGCGGATTGGCGGGGGTGACGGGACCGTCGTTGTGGAAGGTGAACCGTTGCCCGGCCGCGAGTGCAGATCCTGCTGCGGCCCAGACGGATCCGTATTCGGGGCCGAACAGGTCATCCACCAGAACGTCACCCCAGTAGTGCAGGTGGTCGATGAAGATGCTGACCGTGACGCCCAGTTCCGCCGCGCGGACGAACTGATCCGGACGCATCGCGCCGACGTGTTCGAGACGCAACCGGTGATCGGGCCGGGGGTGCTCCTTCAGAAGTTGCTCCCACGCATCGAGAACCATGGTGATCGCGTCGTCACCATGGGCGTGGCACGCCATCTGCCACCCTTTGGCGAAGTAGGCGGAACTGATGTCGTGGATCTGTTCGCCGGTGTAGTTGGCGTGCCCGTGCGTGCAGGCGATCCCGAGCGCGCGGGTGGCTTCGGTATCGAGATACGGGAAGCTGGTGGCGATGTTACCGACCCACGGTGAACCGTCGGACCAGACCTTGATGCCGATCTGGCGCACCAGGTCGTTTCCGTCGCCCGGTGACGCCTCGGTAGTGCGCGCGTCGTTGGACATCTCGTAGAGCCGCAGGCGGGTGGTGAGGAGTCCGGCGTCGGCTATCGCTGCCAGGGCGGGCCGCATCTTGGGGTCGAACGACAATTCGGCGATGGTGGTGATTCCCGCGGCGTTCAGCCGGGCGCATTCGGCCGCCACCAGTGCGGGGAAGTCGTCACCGATGGTGACTGCGTGGCCCGCGACTGCGAACACCGCGGGCATTTCGTACGCGGATCCGTCGAGTGCGCCCGTCGCGTCGTGGCCGTACGATCCGCCGATCGGATCGGGGGTATCGCGGGTGATGCCGGCCTGCACTGCTGCCGCCGTGTTGAAATACGCGACGTGTCCCGAGTTGTGCATGATCACGAGGGGGTACTCCGGCGCTACGGAGTCCAGCCAGTCGATGGTCGGGTCGGGTAGGCCCTTCTGCAGCAACGGGTCCCAACCGTTCAAAGAAGCGCCGGCAGCACCTCGCGAACGAACAGTGTCGACGACGGCAGCAACTACGGCGTCCGCCTCGGCGATCGTGACAGGCCGAATGTCGACGACGTCAGGCCCGAGCACGATGGCTTCTTCCAAAGGGTGACCGTGTGGCTCGATGAACCCCGGCAGAACAGTGGCACCTCCGACGTCGACGACGCGGGTATCCGGCCCCACCAGTTCCTCGACGTCCGTGCGCGCGCCGACGGCTGTGATCCGGCCGCCCGTCACGGCGAGCGCCTGGGCGCGTGGTGCTTCCTCGTGCATGGTCACGATGTCGCCGTACAGAACCAGATCAGCAGCCATGGTCAGTCCTTATCGGTTGTCCGCGTACGCCTGTAGGTGTGCCACCTGCTCGGGATCGAGTGAGGGACGTACCTTCTCACGGGCGGTTGCCACGTCCGCGGCCGTCACGTCGGCCGCGTCCATGCTCCGACGCATGGCGGCGAGTGCAGCCTCACGCAGGAGAGCCGAGCAGTCTGCTGCCGAGTATCCCTCGAGATCGACGGCCAGAATGTCCAAATCGACATCTTCGGCGAGCGGTACCGATTTTCCGGAAGCGCGCAGAATTGCTTTGCGAGCCTCCGCATCCGGCGGCGGTACGAATACGAGACGTTCGAGTCTGCCGGGGCGCAGGAGAGCCGGGTCGATCAGATCCGGTCGATTGGTGGCGCCCAACACCACGACGTCGCGTAGCGGTTCGACGCCGTCGAGTTCGGTCAGCAACGCGGCTACGACGCGATCCGACACCCCGGAGTCGGAACTTTGACCACGACGCGGGGCAAGGGCGTCGATTTCGTCGAGGAAGATCAACGAGGGCGCCGAATCGCGTGCGCGCTGGAACAACTCTCTTACGGCCTTTTCGGAGGCGCCGACCCACTTGTCCATCAGCTCCGCGCCTTTGACGGCGTGGACGCTGAGGTGACCTGAGCTGGCAAGGGCACGAACGAGATACGTCTTACCGCAGCCGGGAGGGCCGTAGAGGAGCACGCCGCGAGGTGGGTCGACACCGAGGCGTGCGAAGGAGTCGGGGTGCTGTAGCGGCCACAGCACCGCTTCGGTGAGCGCCTGTTTGGTTTCGACCATGTCGCCGACGTCGTCGAGGGTGACGCTGCCGATCGACAGTTCTTCGGTACTCGAACGGGACAGTGGCCGAATCACTTCGAGGGCCCCGACAAGATCTTCCTGCGTGATCTCCGGAGAATCACCGGATTTGGAGGCCCGCGTCGCCGCTCGCAAAGCAGCTTCACGGCAGAGCGCCGCGAGGTCGGCGACCACGAATCCGGGTGCGCGCGAGGCGATGGCGTCGAGTTCGAGGGTTCCGGTGGGCACTCGGTGGAGCAGGAGTTCGAGCAATGCCTTTCGAGTTGCGCCGTCCGGCAGGGTAAGTGCGAGTTCTCGATCGCAGAGATCCTGGCCGCGAAGGCGCGCGTCGACGGTCTCCGGATGGGCGGAGGTCGCGACGAATGCCACGCCCGGGGTTGCGACGGCGCTGCGCAGTTGTTCGAGGATCAGTGCGGACACCGGTTCCGCGGTGGCCGGAAGCAGAGCGTCGATGTCACTGATCAGCAGTACACCACCGCCGCGCACGGCAGCAACGGCGTCGACGATTCGCTGCAGGCGGGTATTCGCCTCGGTGGCACCGACTCCCGGGCCGTCGAGTTCGACCAGTTTGCGCGAGGACAGGACCGAGCGGGCCAACGTGGCTTTGCCCACGCCGGCGGGGCCCGTGATGAGGACGCCGAGGTGCGGGGAGGCGCCGAGCGTACGGAGCAGTTCTGGTTCGTCGAGTGCCAGGCCGAGCCACTCGGTCAGCTTGGCTGCCTGCGCTTGCGCGCCGACGAGGTGATCCAGCGGAACCGACGGTGCAGGCTCGATCGCGACGGCGGCCGGACTGGAAACAAGCGCACTCGGTGTCAGTGTGCCCGCCGAGCCGGAACTCCAGTTGACCGCCGAATTCGGCTGGACGCTGACCGGACCACCGGCAGGTTCGACGGCCGTGACGGTGAGCAGTTCGGATGTCCACGCGACGCCGAAGGTACGGGAAAGCGCTTGGGTGGCTTCGGAAGTGCTCGTACCCGGACCAAGATCGCGGGGGAGGAGCGAGACCGTGTCGCCGACGCTGACGACCTTGCCCAGAAGGGCTTGTCGCAGAACCGTCGAGCTGATCGAATTTGTCGCCATGGACGAGCCGGTGACGGAGACGGATCGCGCTCCGTACACCGTCACCGGACCGACCACGACGGATGAGTTCTCGGTCAGGCCGACGTTCGACATGGTGACGTCGTCGAGAAGGATCGTGCCTGCCGGGGTTCCGGTGGGCGCACGGCCCGCGACGGTCGCGGTGCCGCGGGCTCCCATGAGTGCGATGGCATCCCATTCGCGGATGCCCAACGCCGCCAACGCTTCGGGGTGCAAGCGCACTACCCCGCGGCGTAGGTCGGCGGCAGAGGTGTTGAGTCGAACGGTGAGGGCGAGTTCCGGCGAAGTCACCTCTCGAGAGTACGTCGTGGACTAGCGGGGTCGCCGCAATCCGAGACGAGCGGCCGAGCGGCGGCCACCGACGTTGGGTTGGCGTCGGATCGCGCGGCGTTCGGAAGGCTTGATGTCCCAGGTTTCGGGACGTGCTGCCACCCACCGCTTCGAGTGCACGGCAAACGGGATGTGCACCAGGTAGATCGCGATGAGAACGATCAGCAGGATGTACGGGTAGGTGATGAGTGCGGCTGCAGCCAACGTCACCAGGACGAGCAGGCCGGCCGCCATGTGCGGCGGCACGGATACCGACTTCATCGCCAGCGTCGGGATGCGGCTGACGATCAGTGCAGCCGAGAAGAGCGTCCACACGATGACGACGAAGTGCGAAGACCACCAGCCGTCACCCCACTGAGCCGTCGCGGCCAGGGGAGTGAGGGCGATGAGTGCGCCGGCCGGAGCCGGAACGCCGACGAAGTACTCACGTGCATACGCGGGGACGTCGTCGTCGTCGAGCAGGGTGTTGAAACGTGCGAGTCGCAACACGATGCTGACCGCGTAGATCAACGCGATGATCCAGCCGATGCTGGTGCCGTCCAGCAAGGTCACGTACAGGACCAGGGCCGGGGCGACGCCGAAGGAGATGGAGTCGGCCAGTGAGTCGAGTTCGGCGCCGATCTTGCTGGTGGCGTCGAGCAGTCGCGCGATGCGGCCGTCGAGTGAATCGAGGACGGCAGCTGCGCCGATCATCGCGAGCGAGGTACCGGGTTGTCCGTCGAGAGCGAATTTGACGGCGGACAGCCCGGCGCACAGCGCCAGGATGGTGATGACGGACGGCAGCAACCGCACCGCCTGGGTGCGTTTGGGCATCTTCGCGCCGGGTTGGGCTGCTCCCGGCTTCTTCACGGCTGACTTCATCTTCGGCGTCTTCACGGCAGTTGCGCGATAACTGTTTCAGCACCGATCGTGCGTTGTCCCGGCTCGACCAGGAGTGTGGTTCCGGCGGGGAAATAGGTGTCGACGCGTGAGCCGAAACGGATCAGTCCGTACGTGTCGCCGATCGGCAGGACGTCACCGACACCGGCGTAGCAGACGATGCGGCGTGCAAGCAGTCCCGCGATCTGGACAACCGCAACGTCGTGACCATCGGCGGTTTCGATCAGCATGCTGTTGCGCTCGTTGACCTCGCTGGCGTCGGCGAGATCTGCGGAGAGGAACTTGCCTGCCTGGTGAACGACCTCTTTGACCGTTCCACCGACAGGGCTGCGCTGGACATGCACGTCGAGAACCGACAGGAAGATGCTGACGCGCGGGCGCGGCTCGCTTCCGAGATTGAGCTCGGCGGGCGGAACGGCGTTGTCGACCAACGCCACCTCGCCGTCGGCGGGTGCGACGACGACGCCGATGCGGTTGGGCGGCACCCGGTGCGGGTGACGGAAGAACGTGGCGCATGCGGCGGCGGTGGTCAGACCGGCTCGGCGCACCCACTTACGGTTGCGGCCCAGAGCTGCAACTCCCAGCGGGGCCAGCACGAACGGCAGGCCGGCGGGATGAAGTGGCGGAATCGCATGGCGAACCAGATCGACGATATGTCCGATCCCGGTGGGTTGCGGGGTTCCGGGGGGTGTGGGTCGGCGTGCCACAGGCTCCTCTAACTACTCGGTAGGTCTTCTGCTGGTCGCACTGACAGTACGGGGTGGTAGAGCATCCATAGATTACGTGAACGCCTTCTCTCCTACAGGCTGTAGTGGCATCAAGTACGAGTAGTACCCGACACAGTCGCCGGTGCGTATCGCCAGCGGGAGCGTCGCACCGCTTACTCGGATCACCAGTTGCCGCCCCGGTTGGGCTGCGGCGGCGTCGCGCAGTCGCTGCCGGTCGACCAGTACTCGGAACTTCTCACGGGGATCCGTTCCGCCCGGATCCACCCGGGCACCACCGTCTTCGCCGACGCTGACGACGGCACTGTCCTCGGTGCCGTTGAGCAGGGCGGCAAGGTGGTCGCCGCTCAGTTCGACGGCGTTGTGGTGCTCGCGCAGGATTCGGTGATCGGGGAACTCTCCGTCCTCGATCAGGGGGCTGGACACCTCACCTCCCGGATACGACGCAGTCACCGTGCGCGCGGAGAAAGTCAGCGTCACGACGCCGGCGACGTCGCGCAACAATCGCGCGAAGGTGACGGGAACGACAGCGGACACCGTCAGAGCGGAGTGAACTGTCACCTCGGCGACCGCGAGCCGGAACTGATCAGTGGTGACAAACGCAGCGACGCCGTCGTGAATGTCGAGGTGGACGCCGCGAAGTATCGGGAACTCCGATTCCTCGTTCACGGCGAACAGCACGGCGTCGAGTGCGCGTCGTAGATCCCACGAGTCGATGTCCACGCCGCCGGAGATAGGTAGCGCGTCGATCAGGCGGTGGATTCGTCCCAGTTCGGCCCGGGCGTCGGCGAGACCGTCCTCGAGGTTGCGCAGATGGGCGTCGAGGCACGAATGGGGTTCCGGTCCGGTCAGGACGGCCATCATGTCGCGGATCGGAACACCGACGCGCCGCATACCGGCGATCACGCGTGCGTCGCGGAGTTGGTCGTCGGTGTACCAGCGGTAACCGGTGTGCGGATCGACGGAATGCGGGACGAGCACGCCTTCCTTGTCGTAGAACCGCAGCGCGCTGATCGGGAGCGCCGACGCCCTGGACATCTCGCCGATCGTCAAGAGGGCGGAACTAGTGGTCACGGATCAATTCTGCCCGCAGTCGCTCGATAGCGCCCCTGATCATCCGGCCGTAACCGTCGTCGGCGAGTGTGCCGACCGACGCCTCGGCCTTCGTCAGATGCTCGACGGCCTCGCCGTCGCGTCCGAGTTTGCGGTAGTCGGCAGCCAGGTTGAGGTGCAGCGATGGATAGAAACCGGCGACCTGCAGCGATGCGTGGTGTTCCTGGGCTCGCGCGTCGGTCAACGAATCTGCAGCGTCGAGGGCGCGCAGGTCCCAGCAGAGCTCTTGAGCCGGATCGTCTTGAACGTCGGCCATGTAGTGCGCGAGGGAGACGATGTGGAGCGCATCGGGGGCGGCGCTGATCTCTTCCCACACCTTCTCGAACGCAGAGCGAGCCCCGGCTCGATCGCCGGAGCTCGCCAATTCTTGTGCCTGCGCTATCTGTGTCATCACGGGATCCATGGAACGGATCCTGATGCCTCGACCAGGTCGAGGGTCAAGCAGAGGTGCGTGCAGCCGCCTCGGCCTCGCTCTTCACACGCTTCAAGGTGGCATTCATGCCTTCAACGAGCTCGACCTCGAAGTCGGCGTTTCCGCCCAGGACGGTCTTGACGAGGAACTGCGAGACCTTCGACGTTCCGGTGGGAGCCTCGCGACGCTCGGTCACTTTGGTGCCGGTAGCGGTCGGCTCGAGTTCGTAGGACCAGATCGTGCGGTTCTCCGCGATGCGGAACGCCACCGACTTGTTGGGCTCGAAGCGAACGACCTTCGACGACGTCGGCCAGACCAGCAGGCCCTTGCGGTTGACGTTGATCGTCTTGGCACCCTCACGGACGGTCCCGCCGATTACCTTCATCACCTTGCACTGGGGGCTCCATTCGCCCATGCGCTGCAGGTCGGCGACGATTGCCCACACGTCCTGCGGTGATGCGTCGATGTCGATGCTTGCTTCGAGGGTGTTGGACACAGTCTCTCCAGTCGAGTTGATGCTACGTAAAGTTACAAACACTTTTGTCGATCGTAAGCGATCCGTCAATGGACCATGTGTGTCAGGTCACTGTACGGCCGTCCAACAGGGTCGTGCGGGAACACGCGCGGTGGTAGCGGACAATGGTTCGCGCACGTATGACGATCCATCCGACTGGAGTACCGAGAAGTGAACAGCGACGCAGCGACGCAGGATGGCCTCAAGCGAGGGCTGACAGCGCGCCATATCCGCTTCATCGCCCTCGGATCAGCCATCGGAACCGGACTGTTCTACGGCAGCGCCGAGGCCATCAAACGAGCCGGCCCGTCGGTGCTCCTGGCCTACCTGATCGGCGGTATCGCGGTCTACCTGGTGTTGCGAGCGCTCGGCGAGATGGCGGTCCGTAACCCGGTTTCCGGTTCGTTCAGCGAGTACGCGAACAAGCACCTCGGACCACTCGCCGGTTTCATGACCGGGTGGACGTACACGTTCGAGATGGTGATCGTGTGCCTCGCCGACGTCACCGCCTTCGGCCTTTACATGCAGTTCTGGTTCCCGGACGTACCGAGATGGATCTGGGTTCTGGCTGTCGTCTTCTTCATCGGCGCGATAAACCTGTTGAGCGTCAAGGTCTTCGGCGAACTGGAATTCTGGTTCACGCTCGTGAAGATCACCGCCATCATCGCGATGATCGCCGGGGGCATCGCGATCATCGTGTTCGGATTCGGCGTTCACGACACCGATGCCGGAATCAGCCACCTCTGGTCGGACGGCGGGTTCTTCGCGACGGGCTTCGGCGGATTCGTCGCGTGCTTTGCGATCGTGATGTTCGCGTTCGGCGGCACCGAGATCATCGGTATCACCGCGGGCGAAGCCGAGGATCCGGCGCAGACCATCAGGAAAGCCGTCAACACGGTCCCGGTGCGCATCATTCTCTTCTACATCTGCACCCTGGCTGTCATCATGGCGATCATTCCGTGGCAGACCATCAACTCCGACAACAGCCCGTTCGTCCAGATCTTCGAGAATCTCGGATTGGGAACGGCCGCTTCGATCCTCAACATCGTCGTCATCACCGCAGCCCTGTCGGCCATCAACAGCGACGTTTTCGGTGCGGGTCGCATGATGTTCGGAATGTCGCATGCCGGCCAGGCCCCGCAGGTGATGAAGAGAGTCTCCGCCAACGGTGTTCCGTGGATGACCGTTGTCATCATGACCGTTGCCCTGTTGGTGGGAGTACTGCTCAACTACCTGATCCCGGACCAGGTGTTCCTCGTCATCGCCTCGCTGGCGACCTTCGCCACCATTTTCGTCTGGATCATGATCCTGCTCTCGCAGTTCCGTTCCCGCGCTCAGATGAGTGCAGACGAAACAGCGGCACTGAAGTTTCCAGTGCCGCTGTGGCCGTACGGTCAGATCTTCGCGATCGTGTTCCTGGCTTTTGTCATCGTGTTGCTCGGCGTCATCGTCGATACCCGAGTTGCCTTGCTCGTCGGTGCCGGATGGCTGGTTCTGCTGACGGGCGCGTACTACAAGTGGGTGAAACCGGCTGTCAGCGCAGCGGATCGAAGCGGCGCATGACGGTCGGCGTCTGAGCGCCGGTCATCGAGTCGGCCACCATCTTTCCGGTCAACGGACCCAGGGCGATTCCCCACATTCCGTGACCACCGGCGACGTGCACGCGCGGCGAGCGCGTGGCGCCGATCAACGGCAAACCGTCGGTAGTGCACGGCCGTGAGCCCACCCACTCCTCTTCCCGTGCAGTCCAGTCGATGCCGCTGAGCATCGGCTTGGCTGCATCGATGATCGCCTGCACCCGGCGCGGATCCAGCGGCGCGTCGGGGCTGCGGAATTCCATCATTCCGGCCACGCGGAAGCGATCGTGCAACGGCGTGCACGCAACGCGCTGGGTGGGGAAATACACAGGGTTCTTGGGGAGGTGCTCAGGCTTGACACTGAAGCTGTATCCGCGTCCGGCCTGCACCAGTTTGCGCACACCGAACGGTGCGGCGAGCTTGTTCAAGCGGGCACCACTCGAGATGACTACGGAGTCACCGTCGCGTGAATCACCCTGTGCACTGCGAACACTGACTCCGCCGACCCGATCGTCGATCTGCGTGACCTCGAAACCGCTGACGATTTCTCCACCGCGTTCACGAACCGCGTCCGCCAACGAGTTCACGAACAACGGGGGATCGATGAAACGCTGATTACGCAGACGCAAACCGGCTTTCACACCCTGGCCGAGTGAAGGCTCGAGCGAATGAATCGCGTCGTAGTCGAGGAGGTCGAAGTCGACCTCGCCGCCGGCAGCTTCGACGTGATGGAACTCGTCCACCAAGGTCTGTCGGTCCTTCTCGGACGCAAACGCGGCGAGGAAAGGATCGGCAAGGCGCGTCAGCTCTTTGACGCCACCGTCGGCGAGTTCGTCGTACGCGCCCAAGGCTGTTCGGTTGACCTCGGTGTAGACCGACATCGCTTCCTGCCACTTCGACTGCGTGCAGTGGCGCGCGAACCCGACCAGGAACCGAATCAGCTTCAGATCGGTGGTCAGTGGCACGTACACCGGGGACGACGGGCTGAGCATCGCGCGCAAGCCGTATTGGAGCACTGCGGGTTCGGGCAGCGGAAGCGTCAATGCGGGGGCAAGCCAACCGGCGTTGCCCCAGCTCGCGTCGGCTGCGACCCCGTCGCGATCGACGACGGTGACCTCGACTCCACGTTCCTGCAAGAACCAGGCCGTCGACAATCCGACAACGCCCGCACCGACCACGACCACACGATCGGGGCTCTGACGAGTTCCCATGACGCACTCCTTCTACAGACTCTGCTCGAACCGAGACGCCGGTCACATCCGGCTCTTCTCTCAAGCATGAATCGCGGGGGCGGCAAAAGGACTGGCCGTTCGGCCATCGTCGGAGCTACCTCGTTGTGGATTCGCACAACGCACCGCCGCGCCTGCTCAGCGAGCGAGTTTGAACTGCAGCATCAGAATCAAGCGGGTGTCGGCGTCGGTCAGGTCGACGCCGCACATCTCCTTGCCTCGACGCAGGCGGTTGCGGAGCGTGTTGGGGTGAACATGCAGTGCGGCAGAAGAATTCGCCACGTCACCGCCGTGCTCGAGAAAGGCCTTTGCCGTCGCGACCAGATCGCTGCCGTGCTGAGAGTCGTGACGTTCGAGGCTTCCGAGTGGTGTGGAGTCGCCGAGTCCGTCGATGATGTCGGCGACGTGCAGGGCGAGAACGGAGGCCAACGTGTCCCTCATTCCCGCGACGGTTCCGCCGGACCGGCCATGACGAAGCGCTCCGAGAACATGGTCGGTGTCCGAGCGCGAAAGATGTGATTCGCTTGTAGACTTCACTGTCCGACCGACGGCCACTGCCAGGAATTCGCGGCCACGGGCGCGGGTGAGGAAGTCGGCGGACAATCGGCGAGCGTTGGTCTCGTCGGTCGCGATGACAAGGTAGATGGTCTCGGACAGTTGAGCGGCAACGGCGTCGACGGCCAGAGTGTCGAGGTACAAGCTCAAGGACGCGACCAACCCCGCCGGCAGTGGTCCCGCAACGGTTCCGACGGCGACGACGGTGAGCGGGCCTGCCAACCGCAAGTCGTCTGCGGCGCGGAATGCGGGTTCGCCACCGCCGATCAGAGCTTGGACGCGCTGGGATTGGCGACGGCGTGTGCTGTCGACCCGGTCACGCTCCGAGGCGATTCTCTCGGCCACGACAGATACCGCGGATCGAAGTATCGATTCCTGTGTGGGCGTCGGTGTTCCGGCGAGTGCGACCCAGATCGAGCCGACGGGGTGATCGTTCTCGCGAACTGCGATGACCAGGCGCGGCGTGATCGCAGGGTCTTCGAGATCAACGTAGATTGGGTCGCTCTCTCGGTGGAGACGATCGAATACTCCTGCATCGGAGAGTAATTGGCGGAATCGGCTGGGTACCTGCCGGCCGAGGATCGTGCCGATGCGGGCTTCGTCCACGGCCTGCTCGCCGCCGGAGTACGCGAGGACAGTCGAGTTCTCGTCCTCGATCGTGACGGGAGCGCCGAGCAATTCGGCCAGAGAACCGGCAACGGAGAATAGGTCGTCGTCGCGCAGGTCCATGGGTGGGAGCCTACTGAGCGATCGACGGATTTCGGGTTCCGACGCCTCGGCAGGACCTCGATGGCGAATATAGGCTGGTGCAATGGCCGACATCGAAGGTGTTCTGTTCGATATCGACGGAGTCCTGCTCACGTCCTGGCAGCCGATCGAGGGAGCAGGGGAAGCCGTACGCGAAGTTCGGCGGCGGGGATTGGCCTGTGGGTTTCTGACCAACACCACTTCGCGCAGTTCGTCGCTCATCGCGCAGGGGTTGTGCGACGCCGGTATCGAGGTCGAGGCGAGCCAGATAGTTACTGCCGCCAGGCTCACAGGGGAGTACGTGCGGGCGACGTATCCGGACGCGCGGGCGTGGGTCCTCAATCACGGTGACGTGTCTGCCGATCTCGAGGGAATCGAATTCGACGACGCCGATCCTGAGGTCGTGATTCTCGGCGGTGCCGGCCCGGAGTTCACTCACGAGGCGCTGAGCCGAGTGCTCGAACTTCTGCTCGCCGGTGTGCCCGTCGTCGCGATGCACCGCGGGATGATGTGGGAGACCGTAGACGGCCTTCGGATCGACACCGGAACGTACTTGCCGGGCTTCGAGGAAGTGGCAGGTGTAAATATCGCCGCAGTGGGTAAACCGTCTCTCACGGGGTTCCTGACAGCCACGGAGCTGATGCATGTCGAACCTGAGGCGACGGTGATGGTCGGCGACGACCTGATCGGGGACGTCCTCTCCTCACAACGAGTCGGCTTGACCGGAGTTCTGGTGCGCACAGGCAAGTTTCGGCAAACAGTGCTCGATCTGTCGGTTCAGAAGCCTGATCATGTCATCGATTCGGTCGCGGATCTTCCGGCCCTTCTCGGGGTCGTCCTCGAGGCTTGACCAGGCGGGGGTGACGGACTTCACTCGAGCGGGTACTCTCGCGCCCGAATCCAATGAACTTGTTCCACGAAGGAGTTTTCTATGCCCTTGATCTCGTCAGTCTGGTTCCGTCGCTCATCCTCTCGAGTCAGCGGAATTTCCAGTAGTCGGTTGGGGGGCCGCCTGGCGAGAACAGGGGCTGTGATGACTGTAGGTATGGGGCTCGCCGCCGGGCTGGCGCTGACCGGTGCGGGAGCTGCTTCGGCAGCCCCCGTCACGTGTGTCTCGCCGCCGTCGGCCAATGACATCCAGGTCTCCGAGACCGCGAGCTGCGGCGCGCAGTCCGTCGGAGCCGGCCGTTCGCAGGCCGGTGCTGCCGAGAGCGGTACCGCTGTGAGCGTCGCCGCCGACAACGGCTACTCCAATTCATATGCAAACGGCTTCGGAACCGCGCTGGGGGCTTCTCGCGGTAACGGTCAGGCGCAGGCATTTGCGCTCGGCGGCGGTATCGCGCGGGCCGGGGCGGCTGACGGCAACGTCACCTTCGCCATCGCTGGTTACGGAGCGGGCGCTACGGCCGATGCCAACGGCGTCGACTGCGTCGGAGTGCTCTCGTTTGCGGTCAATTTGAGTAACGGACAGTTCTGCATCGCGGGCTGAGGCTCAACCTTGCACTCGGCACGCTCGAGTGCTAAAAATGCAGTTGGCACTCGCGAACCGTGAGTGCCAGGTCGAGGCAGTGAGACCGGGAACCATAGACACCCCCGGTCGTCCGTCGCGGGCACTGACTAGACCACAGGCGTAGATGGGTGACCAGGCAAATCGGTCGCCCGTGTAATGAGGTGACTGGTCAAACGGTCGCCTTGTGCCGATGAGGTGACCCGACGAGCGGTCACCTTGTGTGTCACCCCCTATCCGGAGGATCACTTCGCAATGGCAAAGATCATCGCGTTCGACGAAGAGGCACGTCGTGGCCTCGAGCGAGGCCTCAACGCCCTCGCCGACGCTGTCAAGGTGACGTTGGGCCCCAAGGGTCGCAACGTCGTTCTCGAAAAGAAGTGGGGCGCCCCCACGATCACCAACGATGGTGTTTCCATCGCCAAGGAGATCGAACTCGACGACCCGTACGAGAAGATCGGCGCCGAGCTCGTCAAGGAGGTCGCCAAGAAGACTGACGACGTCGCTGGCGACGGCACCACCACCGCTACCGTTCTCGCACAGGCTCTGGTCCGTGAAGGCCTGCGCAACGTCGCAGCCGGCGCGAACCCGCTCGGCCTCAAGCGCGGCATCGAGAAGGCTGTCGAGGCTGTCACAGCTCGCCTGCTCGAGACCGCCAAGGAGATCGACACCAAGGAGCAGATCGCTGCTACCGCCGGTATTTCCGCCGGCGACCCGTCCATCGGTGAGCTCATCGCCGAGGCTATGGACAAGGTCGGCAAGGAAGGCGTCATCACGGTCGAGGAGTCCAACACCTTCGGCCTGCAGCTCGAGCTCACCGAGGGCATGCGCTTCGACAAGGGCTACATCTCGGCGTACTTCGCCACCGATGCAGAGCGTCAGGAAGCCGTCCTCGAAGACGCGTACATCCTGCTCGTCAGCTCCAAGATCTCCACGGTCAAGGACCTGCTGCCCCTGCTGGAGAAGGTCATCCAGTCCGGCAAGCCGCTCCTGATCATCGCCGAGGACGTCGAGGGCGAAGCTCTCTCCACCCTCGTGGTCAACAAGATCCGTGGCACCTTCAAGTCTGTTGCCGTCAAGGCTCCCGGCTTCGGTGACCGTCGTAAGGCTCAGCTCGCCGACATCGCCATCCTCACCGGTGGCGAGGTCATCAGCGAAGAGGTCGGACTCTCCTTGGAGACCGCAGGCCTCGAGCTCCTCGGCCAGGCACGCAAGGTCGTCATCACCAAGGACGAGACCACCATCGTCGAGGGTGCCGGCGACGCCGACGCAATCGCCGGTCGTGTCAGCCAGATCCGCGCCGAGATCGAGAACAGCGACTCGGATTACGACCGTGAGAAGCTGCAGGAACGTCTGGCCAAGCTGGCCGGCGGCGTTGCAGTCATCAAGGCCGGCGCTGCTACCGAGGTCGAGCTCAAGGAGCGCAAGCACCGCATCGAAGATGCAGTGCGTAACGCAAAGGCAGCCGTCGAAGAGGGCATCGTCGCCGGTGGTGGCGTTGCACTTCTCCAGGCAGCTCCCGCACTGGACGACCTCAAGCTCGAAGGTGACGAGGCAACCGGCGCGAACATCGTTCGCGTTGCACTGTCCGCTCCGCTCAAGCAGATCGCATTCAACGCAGGCCTCGAGCCCGGCGTTGTTGCGGACAAGGTCTCCAACCTGCCCGCAGGTCACGGCCTCAACGCTGCGACCAACGAGTACGGCGACCTGCTCGCTGCAGGCATCAACGACCCGGTCAAGGTCACCCGCTCGGCACTGCAGAACGCAGCGTCCATCGCGGCTCTGTTCCTGACGACCGAAGCCGTTGTCGCTGACAAGCCCGAGAAGGCCGGAGCGCCTGCAGGCGATCCGACCGGCGGCATGGGCGGCATGGACTTCTGAGTCCATCTCCACCTAGCTCCTAGAGCCCGGCCCACCGTTTGGTGGGCCGGGCTTTTGCTTGTGCGGAGGTATTTGCGGGCATTTTTGTCCACTACTGCGACGCGATCGCGGTTTCCCGTTGCGCGCTCGATGCTGTGTGCGTTTACGCCCGCGCTTACGCCCGGTTGTGTCGGCGTCTTCGGACCACTGTGATGATTTCGTCCGCCACAGCGTCGAGATGGGCCATCGCGGTGGCGGCGGAGTAACGCAACACCATCCATCCGTCGAGAACGAGTGCGTTCTGACGCCGTCGATCGTTGTTGAAAGTTGCGGGGTCGGTATGGAATTCGCGCCCGTCGATCTCCACGATCACCCGGGCTCGCGTGTCGACCAGATCGCCGAAGTAGGGTCCGACCCGAGCGTTGATCTCCAGGTGAACGTTGCGCGCAGTCAGTGCACGGGCGACTGCTCGCTCCGGTTCCGAACGAGTGAGCGGGCAACAGGTGCGGAGTTGTTCGCGTACGGCGGGGATCCCGTGCCTGCCGCGGCTCGCATCACACAGTTGGGCTATCGACTTCCACGGCACTCGGGTCGATACCGCCGCGTCGAAGAAGGCCTCGAGTGCGGGCCGTGGCAACGTGGTCGCGACGTCGATGAAGCACTGCTCGATCGGCACGATCGGTAAACCCATCCACTCATCCGACGAGACTCCTGTTCGTCGGTGAAGCCGTACCCACTGCGGACTGGCTGCTCGGACGCTGGGAGCCACGGTGGCCTCGACGAAGAGTGGTTCCTCCGGCAGGAGATCCCACAGCCAGGCTGCGCTGGTATGGCTGAGGACGGCCTCAGGCTTCCACAGTGTGACCGCGACGCAACGCTCGAAGTATCCAGGTTCTTCGGTGGAGTACACCGACGGCAGGATTCGATGGAGTCGCCCTGACCGCGTGGATCGGGAGATCGAACTGCGCGAAGTGCCCTGCTCGAGCAACTGGTTTCTTGTGACAACTTCCACGTATGCACTGTGGCGGCAAGAGCCTGACGACGCGGATTCAGAAGCCACTTTGTGGATGGCCGCGTGTGTGTGGACAACCTCATGGCGTAACAGGTGTATCGAGAAGGTGGGGAACGAGAAGCTTCATCTATCCGAATGTTGAAGGATGTTTGATATTTTCCGTCCCGATTGTTCGCCTCCGCTAACCTGTGAAGTGCGGATACGTCTAGTTCTTTTGGTGGATAATTCTGTCCTGAATACCCTCAAGTACTAAGCCTTTCGGACGACGTAAATTCCGGTTGCTATTCCATTTTGCTCGATTTTCAGGCGTCTTGGACGCTAGACCTGCGAATATGGAACAGGTTTCAGATCCATCTGAAATTCTTGGGCAAAAAGCACCCAAACCGGATCCTATTGCACTACCTTGATGTCAGTCACAGCCGCGGAAAGTGGGCACCAGCCCCGGAGGATCTCGGCTTCATCGTTCGACTGGGATTCTTTAATTGCTGCTCGGACCGGTTCTTTGTGGGCTGCATCAAGCATTCCAATGTAAATGTTCCGTGAGTATTCGCGGCCAATCGAAAGCGTGGGATTCAATATGATCGTCATGTTCCTGCAGACAACGGCGGCATTGTTCACCGACCTGCTGGGTAACGTCTGGTCCGGTTCGCTCATGCCGGGAATCGACGGGGTCACCGGATCGTTGGTTTCGGCAATCGACCTCAGTTGACGGCACCTGCAAGTTCTTCTTCCAATGTTTTTGATGACAGGAGCGAATGATGGATCTGGGATCGATTGCGGACGTTCTCGAGGGCGAGGCCGGGGGGTTGATCAAAAACATTCTCGGGATGGCTTTGTTTACCCCGTTTATCGCCTCGGTTGACTTCGGCTGGTTCCCGAACGTCGACTGAGAAGTGAATTGCTTTAGCCAGTGAACGAAATCAATCTCAAGGAGTGTGAAATACGGTGGACACAGCTAGTTTGATAGGTGCGCTCGCAAGCGTTGACGTCGGATCCCTCGTGGATCCACTGTTCTACTTGGTCAAGGTCGTTGACGGAATCTTCGTGTCGATCACCGGAAGCCTCAACATGGGCGGTGCGCTCGGTGAGGCTGCGGCGGGCAGCGTCCAATCGGTCCTCGGCTCCGTAGCCGGCCTGTAAAAGGAGAAGGAGAAAAGATGTTCGATCTCTTCCTGGACTACCTGTCCAAGATCGTCGATTTCGGATCGGTCGATCTCGTGGGCACGTTTGTGAAGTATTTGAACGCGCTGTCGTCTTCCCCCACGCCATAGAAAGAACGGAATCGGTCATGCTGCAAACTTATTTAACCGGAATGATCACGTGGGTATCGAACATGCTTGGTCTCACTTCCACTGGAAGCAAGATCATCAAGGATCCTCCACAAAAGCCGTGATCACTCCAGCGACTGCATCATATTGTTCGGTTGTCGAGGACAGCATCGTAGCGGAGCAGTCAGGCGAACCTGCACAACCTGCACTTGCTTGAAACTTTGGTCCCCGTAGCCCTCTGGCTTCGGGGACCATCGGTTTTGCAATCACTGGCCTCATAGTCACAAGCTTTGCACTCAGGCGAATGTGCGGGCAACCAGCCGCGATACAAGGAGTTCAATGGGCGCGTCCAACACGTCAGGCGCAAGGATGGCGCAGCTGAACCCACGCGATGCCGAATTCATCTATCACGAGGGCGCTGGTCACCTGAACCATCTGATCGCTGTGTACTTCTTCGAGACATCGTTGCACCCAAGCGCGGAATTCACGGCAGAACAGGCAGTGGACTGGGTTACCGCACGCCTCGGATGTGATCGCATGTTCACTCAACGAGTCCAACGGACTCCGTTGGGACTGGACCATCCCTACTGGGTGACAGACCCTGACTTCGACGTCCGAAAGCACGTGTACGTCAACAAGATCAACGACACAGGATGGGCAGCGCTGCAAAAGCCGTTGAGCGCGTTGTTGACCACGAAGATGGACCTGCGCCGTCCGCCGTGGGAACTGCACTTCTTCGTAGGTTTGGAGGGACTTGAAGAATTGCCGGGCCGACTGACGGCGGTGGTGCTCAAGTCTCACCACAGTGCAGCTGACGGTATCGCCATCAGGACGTTGGGCGAGGCTATCTTTTCGGGCAAGGTGCAGCAGGCTGGGTCCGAACCGTCTGTGCCGTTTGTGCGAGCGAGGATATTCACCAAGTCGCTACTGGGGTTTCCCGGCCGAATATATCGCTTCGCAAGGCAGGTACCAGGCAACCGACGCGCTCAGAGAGATGCTGACGCTGCGAAGAAGGCAGGAGAATGGGTGGAGAGCCTCAACGAGAGGCCTGCAATTCGATTCAACGGCAAGGTGAGTGGAGCTGCCTCACTCGAACCGATGACAATGTCCGGGGAGCAGGTCCGTGAGATCAAGGATTCGGTGCCCGGTGCCACTGTCAACGACGTTCTACTCGCCGTTGTCGGAGGCGCTCTGACGCGCTACCTCACGGAAAAGGATGAAAGGCCAAGCGATTCCTTGATCGCGATGGTTCCTCGCTCGGTGCGTAAGGTCGAAGCGTGGGAGTCGGCGAATCAGTTGGTGGCTCTGCTGGTGGATATGCACACCCAGGTCGAGTCCCCATTGGAGAGGTTGGCGCTCATTTCGAGTTCGGCACGGTCGGAGAAGGCGCGCACGTCCCATCCCGCGGTCAGGCGTGCCGGGGCCGCAGTCGAGACCACGCCCGCGCCTTTGATGAGATTGATGGCGTATGCGCGCAAGCAGAACGATCACAGCCTCGATCGACCGCGTTACCAGCACACGATGGTGAGTAACATTCCACTCTCGGTCGAAGGGTTGACGCTTGCCGGCGCCCCGGGCGCGGCTGTGCTTGCAGTGCAAGCGCCCATCGACGGGGATGGGCTACGGCATTTCATGGTCGCCGCAGCAGGTGGGGGACTGACCCTCAACGTCATCGCGGATACCGCGACCATGCCCGATCTCCACCATTACATCGAACTACTGCGAGCAAGTTTCGATGACTTGGCAGCGGCAGCCGCGATGCAGACTGCGGATTCACCTAACCAAGAGGTTGCCTCCTGATCGATCGGAATCGCAGGCACCTTCTCCGATTGCTGGATTTGGTGACACCCAACGATTCCGAGCAGAACCCAGAGGATCTGCATGTCAGCTCGCTACAATTCGGACATTCGTTCAGCGTCGGAATTGAGGGGAATGCATGATCTTTCGGAACTCGTTGCCAGCCGCGGTATCTCAGATGGGACCGCGAGACGCGGAGTTCGTCTACAACGAGTCCGGCGGACATCTGAGCCACATGGTCTGCGCCTACTTCTTCGACACGACGGGCCATCCGCTCGCAGAGATGACGCACGACGACGCGGTTCGGTGGATCACCGAAAGATTCGGGTACTGGCCACTGTTCACGAGTCGACTCCAGCGAGTTCCGCTGGATCTGGACTATCCCTATTGGGTCCCGGCCGATTTCGACGTCGATGATCACGTGCACGTCCATCGTGCCCCTGTTGCCGGGTGGGCCCCGGTTCGTGAATTGCTCGGGCGCTCGCTCGGGGAGCCGATGGACCTGTCCCGGCCGCCCTGGGAGTTGCACGTCATGACCGGCGTGCACGGGATCGACGAGCTGCCGGGCAATCTGACGCTGATCATGCTCAAGACCCACCACGGGGCTGGTGACGGTCTGGCGATCCGCGATCTGACCAACCTTCTGTTCTCCGGTCCGCCGAAGCCGGAGACGAAGCGTGCCGGTTCGGGGCTTTCGTCGCTGGATTTGATCGGGCGCACGGTCGTCGGTTTGCCCGGCCAGGCGATCCGTTTCGGCCGGGGTCTGTCCGTGACAAAGGTTGCGGCCGAGACGGTTCGGGAGGCGGAAGAGGCCGGAGAGCTGCCTACGTACTCGGCCGACCGCCTACCGACCCGATTCAACGGCGTGCTGGGCGGAGACATCACGATCGATTTCCTGACGCTGGACGGCGCAGACATCAAAGCGATCCGAGCGGCCGTTCCGGACGTGACGGTCAACGACATCTTCCTGACCGTGGTCGCCGGTGCTCTCGACGCATACCTGTCGGAAAAGGGCGAGAAGTCGGCCAGTGGGTTGGCGGCGATGGTTCCCCGATCGATGCGGCAGATAGCCGAATGGGAATCGGCCAACCAACTGGCGCTGTTGACGGTCGATCTGCACACGGACGTCGAAGATCCGGTCGAGCGGCTGACACTGATCAGGGATTCGGCGCTGATGGCAAAGGGGCGGAGTTCGCACCCAGCCGTCCGTCGTTACGGCACACGCATCGAAACCTCGCCTGCGGCTCTGCTCAGACTCACCGGTCTCTCGCGTCGGCTCAACAAGCTGGACCCTTCGCACAAGGTCATTCAGAACACGACGATCAGCAATGTCCCGGTATCGGTCGACGGCAATGTTTTCGAAGGTGCGCCGGCGGTGGCAGTTCTCGGCGGGCAGGCGCCGGTCGACGGAGATATTCTGCGCCACTTCCTCATTGCCGCGCGTGGAGGTTCTCTGACGCTCAATGTCATCGTCTCGCAAGAGACGATGCCGGATATCGAGCACTACGTCGAATTGTTGCGGGTGGGGTTCACGACGCTTTTGCAGGCAGTTTCTGACCAAAATCGTGAGGTAGTCGAACGATAAAGTGCAACTTGCGTCGGAACTTGTGGTGAATCGACGATTTGTGTTCGGGAAATTTCTGTCGAATTCATCCTAATTAAGGTAATTGTCCGTAGTGGTGTCGAGTCGTTATCTCGCGGATTAATGTGACTGTCGACACGTCGAGTGTCTACCGCCGGACTGGTTCGATAATCGTCACCGACGGTAAAAAGAATCACCTACGCGAGGAGCTGAACATGGGTTCGTTGATGGATATTCTCGGTGGTCCGAATGGGGACGGTGCACCGATGCAGGCTTTGCTGACAATGCTGCTGGGATTGGACAATGTCGGTGCAAACCTCTTCGGTTCACTGGCTGACACCGCCGGTGGAATCTTCGGATCTCTCGACACCCTCAGCTTTACGCCGCCTGTCGTTCCCTGAGTTTTCTGATCGGCGTCATTTGCTCGTCCCAAGTGAACCACTGAACATCTAAAGGAGAACGTCATGCTTGAAGGATCTGTCATGGACGCTGCCGGCTCAGTCGGTGCGATCATCGGTCAGGGGTTGGGCAGCGTCAGTGGCCTGGCCGTCAAGGGTCTCGAGGCCCTCGCTGCGCTCAGCGGTGGAGAGTTGAAGGCCGCCAAGTAGATTGTTGATTTCGGGGCCTGCTCGTGTTGGCGCGTAGGCCCCGAAATACCTTTTGTCGGCGCGTAATTCTCGCCATGTCAGGTGCCGGAATCCTCAACCTAACGGCATGAGCATCCAGGCGGCGAGATATACCAAAGCCGCGGTTCCGCCCGTGCAAATAGCGGCGATAACGGCGAGTAGACGGACAAGATTGACGTCGGCGCCGAAGTAATCTGCAATTCCGCCGCACACTCCGGCGAACATTTTCTTGTCGTTGGAACGGGTGAAGGGGCGAGGTGTGTTGCTTTCGAATGTCATGCTTCAATTCTGAAGCGAGATCGCATCAGGCACCATCGGGGACGACCCCCATCTGCACCCTGATCTTTTGAGCCCGTCGTGTCATACCCCGGTAGTTCATCCCAGCTTCACCGAACGGTTGCTGCGGGAGACTACCTTGTCGGCGGTGACCGATTTAGCAGAACGCCGACCGTTCCTCAGCGCCTTCGCGGATCTCTCGACCGCCGTCGATCTGGCCGACACCGCCGCCTTCACCGTCGACGACAATGACGACGACGATCCGGTGCTGCTGACGTCGCCGGACGGTTTCGAGGTCGACACCTGGCGGGAGGGCTACCCGTACGACGCACGGATGCCTCGGGACGAGTACGAAATGTCCAAGCGTCTGCTGCAGATCGAACTCCTCAAGCTGCAGAACTGGTCGAAGGAAACCGGCGCACGGCACGCCATCGTGTTCGAAGGACGCGACGCTGCCGGCAAGGGCGGAACGATCAAACGATTCATGGAGCACCTCAATCCTCGCGGCGCACGGGTCGTCGCATTGGAGAAGCCGTCGGCCCGCGAGTCGACGCAGTGGTACTTCCAGCGCTACGTGCAGCACCTTCCGGCTGCCGGGGAACTGGTGATGTTCGATCGGTCTTGGTACAACCGGGCCGGGGTCGAGCGGGTCATGGGTTTCTGCACCGACGAGGAGCATGAGCGATTTCTGCGCCAGGTGCCGTTGTTCGAGCAGATGCTCGTCGACGACGGCATCAGCTTGATCAAGTT
The DNA here is from genome assembly GCF_011290655.1 of Rhodococcus sp. D-46. Taxonomy (NCBI): domain Bacteria; kingdom Bacillati; phylum Actinomycetota; class Actinomycetes; order Mycobacteriales; family Nocardiaceae; genus Rhodococcus; species Rhodococcus sp. D-46. The sequence continues at coordinate 415,985 of NZ_JAANTF010000008.1, forward strand.
CTGGTTCTCGGTTTCCCCGCTGGAGCAGCGCACGCGGTTCGCGATCAGACAGGTCGATCCCGTGCGGCAGTGGAAGCTTTCGCCGATGGACATCGCTTCTCTGGACAAGTGGGATGCGTACACGGCGGCGAAGGAAGAGATGATCCGGTTCACCGATACCGACACCGCTCCGTGGACCGTCATCAAGAGCAATGACAAGAAACGCGCACGGATAAACGCGATGCGTCACGTGCTCAGTCAGTTCGATTACGACAACAAGGATTACGAGATCGTGGGTACTCCGGATCCGCTGATCGTGGGAAGCCTCGAATAGTCGGCGCGTGGGCTCTGCCCATCCGCGGCGTGGGTGGTTAGTGTGAGTTGAATGGAGACCGTACCGATCCAACTCCCCGACGGCACCGTGACCCCGATCCGTCTGTTTCCCGGACCGAACGACGACGCACCCGTGGTGGTGATGTTGCCCGGGCTCGGAGTTCCCGCCGGGTTCTACGATCCGGTGGCGCAGGCCCTGGTCGAAGCCGGCTTCAATGCGGCCATCGGTGAACTGCGTGGCCAAGGTGACAGCAAACCGCGCCCGAGCGCGTCGAGTGTTTTCGGATATCAGGAACTGGTCTCGATCGATTGTCCGGCGACGTTCGAGGTGGTGCGTGAGCGGTTTCCGGCCAGCACACCATTTCTGATGGGGCACAGCATGGGCGGCCAGATCGGGGTCATGTACGCGTCGAGGATTCGGGGCCGGCTCGGCGGACTGATCCTGGTTGCCTCCGGATCGCCGTATCACCGCGGATTCCCCGGAATCCGTGCGCCCGGACTCTATCTGGGTTCGTCCGCGATGTCGGTGACAGCCAACATCGCCGGCTTCTGGCCTGGAGACCGGGTCAACGTCGGCGGCTTCGGTCGACAGTCGAAAGTACTGATCACCGATTGGGCCCGGTTCGCCAGGACCGGTCGCATGGAACCCGTCGGTGCGGATATCGACTACGAGGAGCGGATCGCTCGCCTGACCTTGCCGGTTCTGTCGATCACGATCGAAGGGGACGATCTCGCTCCACGCCGGTCGGCAAAGAACCTGGTGGACAAGCTCTCCGGGGCCCAAGTGACGATGACGCACATCGACGAACCACTCGGTCACAACGGTTGGATACGCAATCCCACCGCTGTGAGCGAGCGCGTCGTCGCGTGGTTGCGCGACCGCTGAAAGATCAGGCGAGTTTCTGCCAGAGGAACTCGTAGGTCAGCGCAGTCTTGAAGGCCAGCTGAGCATTGTCCGCGGCGCCGCCGTGGCCACCCTCGATGTTCTCGAAATACAGCACCGGCTTGCCCAGCTCTTCCAGCCGTGCGGCCATCTTGCGGGCATGCGCGGGGTGGACGCGGTCGTCGCGGGTGGACGTCGCGATCAGGATCGGTGGGTACGACGCGGCGGCGTCGATGTTCTGATACGGCGAGTACTCCGAGATGAATGCCCACTCCTCCGGGACATCGGGGTCACCGTATTCGGCCATCCACGAAGCGCCGGCCAGCAGGAGATGGAATCGGCGCATGTCCAGCAGCGGGACCTGACAGACGATGGCGCCGAAGAGCTCGGGGTACTTGGTCAGCATGATGCCCATCAGCAGGCCGCCGTTGCTACCGCCCTGAGCTGCCAGAAGATCCGGGGTCGTGATTCCGCGATCGACGAGGTCTCTCGCGACGGCAGCGAAGTCTTCGTGCACCTTGTGGCGCCCGGCCTTGAGAACCTGTGTGTGCCAACCGGGTCCGTACTCGCCGCCACCACGAATGTTCGCAACCACATAGGTTCCGCCCTGCGTCAGCCAGGCACGGCCCAGAGAACCGCTGTACGACGGTGTCAGCGAGATCTCGAATCCGCCGTACCCGTAGAGCAGGGTAGGGCCGGGCTCGCTACGCGGACTGCGCACCACGAAGTACGGAACTTGGGTGCCGTCGGCAGAGGTGGCGAAGAACTGCTCCGTGGTGATGCCCTCGGCGTCGAAGAACGCGGGAGCCTGCTTGAGGGCAGTGGGTTCGGTTTCGCCGATCACGCCGTGCAAAAGAGTTGCAGGGGAGGTGTATCCACTCGAATTGACGAAGTACTCGTTGCTGACATCAGGGTCGGTGTCGAGAATTTCGATACTGGTCAGTTCTGGAAGCCCTTCGAAAGGTCGATCCTCCCAGCCGTTTTCGCCCGGCGTCAGGATTCGCAGCGTCGTGCGCACGTCGGTCAGGACCACCAGAATCAGATGATCGCGTGTCCAGGTGTAGTGCTCGAGCGAGGAATGTGCGTCGGGTTCGAAGATCGATGTCAATGCTCGTGAGCCGGCAAGGAAATCGTCGTAACGGATGGCAAGCAGTGCGCCGGTCGGATATTCGGTGTCCTCGACGGCCCACACGGACTTGGTGCGGATCAACAACCACTCGTGGTGAATCGAGATCCCGGCGTCCTCGGGGACGTCCACGAGCACCAGTTCACCGTCGGGGCGAACTTCGAAATGCTGAGAGTTGTAGAAATCGACCGAGCGAGTGACGAAGTCCCGTTCGAACCCGGGCGTCGGATCGTGCGAAGCCGAGATGGCCACGTCCGTGGCCTGGCCCTCGTAGACGGTCTCGGCGCTGGAGAGGGGAGTGCCGCGCTTCCACCGCTGGGCCAGACGGGGATATCCGGAATCGGTGAGCGACCCCGGTCCGATATCCGTTCCGACGTAGACGGTATCGATGTCGATCCAGTCGATGTCGGTCTTGGCCTCGGGAAGGTAGAAGCCGGGATTCTCGCCCTCGGGAGCGAGGAACTCGCGCTTGTCGATGTCGAACTCGCGAACGACCGCCGCGTCTGCCCCGCCGCGGGAGAGGCTGATCAATGCACGGTTGCGGTGTGGCCGTAGAAGTTGCGTGCCCTTCCAGACCCAGTTCTCGCCCTCGGCCTCGGCCAGGGCGTCGAGGTCGACGAGGACGTCCCATTCCGGGTCGTCGGTGACGTACTGATCGAACGTCGTGCGTCGCCACAATCCGCGAACGTGGGTGCTGTCGCGCCAGAAGTTGTAGAGGAACTCACCTCGACGGCGGACGTAGGGGATTCGCGCGTCGGTATCGAGGATCTCGCGCACGTCGCTCTGTAGTCGATCGAAGCGCTCGTTGTCGGTGAGCTGCTCCTCGGTCACGGCATTGTGCTGACGGACCCAATCGAGTGCAGACTCACCGGTCACGTCTTCGAGCCAGAGGTAGGGGTCGTCGCCGGTGGTGGGCTGCTGATCGGAAGTCATACGTCCATTCTTACTGCTCGCTCCCGACAGCACTCGACCCCGCTCCCGAAACACTGGAGCGGGGTCGAGTGAGAACGAATCGGGTCAGACGCCCAGGGAGTGAGCGAGCATCGGCCAGGAGTTGTGGAGATCGTCCTGCCAGTAGCCCCACGAGTGGGTGCCGGTCGGCTTGAAGTCGAAGGTGGCCGGGATCTTCAGATCGCTCAGGCGGTAGGCGAGGTTGTGGGTGCAGTAGTTGACCGCTGCCTCGATGACGCCGCCGACGATCGCCTGGTTGGCGAGCGCACCGACCTGACCGTTGATCGCGGGATTGGCGAGAGTGTCGTGTGGGCCGGGGAGTCCGGAGCCGGTGGAGACGTAGAGTTCGGTGCCGCGGAGCTTCTCGGCGTTGAGGACCGGATCGTTGTCCTTCCAGCCCTGACCGTCGAGCGGGCCCCACATGTTGGTGATGTCAGCTCCGCCGCGGGTACCTGTGACAAGTTCGATCGCACTCTGACCGACGGGGGTGCTGGTCTCAGCGCATCCGCTGTACGCCCCGACGCCCTTGTAGAGGCCGGGAGCCGCGATGGCGAGGTTGAGGACCGAGGTCGCGGTCATGGAGATCGCGGAGATCGACTGGACCTTGTTGGTGTTGAACTCGGCGTCGATGACGGGCGGGAGTTCCTTGGTGAGGAACGTCTGCCACTTCTGGCGACCGAGAACCGGATCGTCGTTCACCCAGTCGGTGTAATAGCTGAACGCGCCTTCGAGTGGAGTGACGACGTTGACGTTCTTGTCCTGGAAGAAGTTCATGACGTCGGTCTTGCGTTGCCAGGTCGCCGAGTCTTCGCCGCCGCCTGCACCGTTGAGCAGGTAGAGCGTCGGGCGGGGTTCGCTGCCATCTGCGGGGAGGATGACCTCGAGCGGGATGTTGCGATCCATCGCCGGGGAGAAGACCGAGATGGTGACCTTGCGGTCGCCGGTCTTGGTGTTGCTCACGACGTGCGATCCGGACGTGTCACCGCCCGCAGAAGCTGTCGCCGGACTGATCAGCATCGGCAGCACCGTGGCCACTGCGAGAGCTGCGATCACACTGCCACGCTTGAAAATTCGAGCACGCATACGTTCGGATCCTCCACCTGAATGTCTTCGGATCCGGAACGGATCGAAGTGCCTGTGAGCCCTTACTGGAACAGGTTCACTTTTTGTTATGTGTCAGTAAAGCAGAGCGGGCGCAGAAAGTGACGCGATTCGATTGCCTGACAATTGAATTGGCCCCGGAATTAACCCCCGAATCAACCCCCGAATCGGCCCAGACAAGCACTCGACCCCGCTCCCGGAAGTGCAGGGAGCGGGGTCGAGTCGGAACGATTTCGGTCAGATGCCCATCGAACGAGCGAGCATCGGCCAGGAGTTGTGGAGATCGTCTTCCCAGTAGCCCCACGAGTGGGTGCCGGTCGGCTTGAAGTCGAAGGTGGCCGGGATCTTGAGATCGTTGAGGCGGTAGGCGAGGTTGTGGGTGCAGTAGTTGACTGCTGCCTCGATGACGCCGCCGACGATCACCTGGTTGGCGAGTGTGCCGACCTGTCCGTTGATCGCCTCGTTGTTCAGGGTGTCGTGCGGGCCGGGGAGTCCGGAGCCGGTGGAGATGAAGAGCTCGGTGCCGCGGAGCTTCTCGGCGTTGACGACGGGGTCGTTGTCGATCCAGCCCTGGCCGTCGAGGGGGCCCCACATGTTGGTCACGTCAGCGTCGCCGCGCATGCCCACAACCAGTTCGATGGAGGACTGGCCGACCGGTGTGCTGGTCTCGGCGCATCCGCTGTATGCACCGACGCCCTTGTAGAGGCCCGGAGCTGCGATGGCGAGGTTGAGGACCGAGGTCGCGGTCATCGAGATCGCGGAGATCGACTGGACGCCGTTGGTGTTGAACTCGGCGTCGATGACGGGCGGGAGTTCCTGGGTCAGGAACGTCTGCCACTTCTGACGGCCGAGGGACGGGTCGTCGTTCACCCAGTCGGTGTAGTAGCTGAATGCACCTTCGAGCGGGGTGACGACGTTGACGTTCTTGTCAGCGAAGAACTCGTTGACGTCGGTCTGACGCTGCCACGTCGCCCGGTCTTCGCCGCCGCCTGCACCGTTGAGCAGGTAGAGGGTCGGGCGGGGTTCGCTGCCGTCTGCCGGGAGGATGACCTCGAGCGGAATGTCGCGTCCCATGGAAGGGGAGTACACCTTGATGGTGGCGATGCGCCCGTTGTCCGTGCGGCTCGAGAGCTTGGAACCCGTTGTGTTTGCCTTGGCAACAGTTGCCGTGGTGGTCGACGGATCTCCGCCTGCGGACGACACTGCAGGGCTGATCAGCATCGGCAGCACGGATACTGCGGCTACAGCGGCGACCAGACGGCCACGCTTGAAAGTGCGAGCACGCATACGTTCAGAAACCTCCACCTAAAATTCCTTCGAATCCGCCCAGGAGTGAACGGTCCTTTGTTGCTGTTCCCGTACGGGAATTCATGCTGGGTACATGCTCTGTCGATAGGTACAGGGCGTGTGAGTCTTGTAAGTTCTACCGCATCGGTGCGTTATCCGCCAGTGAACCAGAGATTTGCTGAACGTACGACCAGTTTCAGGTGAATTTCCCTGATCATCGACGGGATTAGTGAGTGAACCGGACATATCCACTATGGGAACAACATTGTTGCCTACCTCTGCAGTCGAACGCGTCTGTCGAAGATCTTCTCCGATATCAGCGCCCAGCGGGGAGTTACGTTTCGGTGAACGTCGGTTACTCGCCGCAGACTCGCGCGGACTCGACGGCAATCGCCAAGAGTTTCGCGTGGCAGGCGCGGGTCGAGTTCCCGGAGATCACCCCTGTCTTCACCGTCGACGGCGTCGTCGAGATTCAGGAGTCCGGCGGAATCGCCCTGGCCTTCGACCTGGAGGACTCGAATCCGCTGGAGGGAGACCTGGCCAACGTCTCGTACTTCTACGACCTCGGAGTCCGCTCGATGTTGCCGACGTATAACTACATGAACGCTGCCGGCTGCGGCTGCTTGGACCTGGCGGACACGGGGTTGAGTGGATACGGCCGTGACCTGGTTGCCGAGATGAATCGCGTCGGAATGACGGTCGACGGCTCACATTGTTCTGTACAGACGGGGTTGGACATCTCAGCTATCACCCAGCGAGCAATGATCTACAGCCACTCGAACCTCCGAAGGTTGTGGGAGCATCCGCGCAACATCACCGACGATCAGGCCAGAGCGTGTGCGGAGACCGGCGGCGTCGTCGGGATCAACGGCGTGGGCATATTCCTCGGCGTCAACGGACCGGATGACGACCAGGCTCGGCTGTCCGCGATGGCCGACCACATCGAAGAGGCTGTGGGACTCGTCGGCATCGATCATGTCGGGATCGGCTCCGACTTCTCATTCGACGCCGACGACTTCCGCGAAGAGATCGAGCAGAACCCGTCGTCGTTCTCCGAGGCGTACACCGCGTGGGGGCCACTGCAGTGGACTCCTCCGGAGGAGGTGCTGACACTTGATCAGGTATTGCGTGAGCGGGGCTTCGACGAGCCGTCGATCGAGGCCGTGTACGGCGGAAATTTCGCCCGAGTTGCCCGAGAAGTGTGGGCTACCGACGGGTAATACGACCATCTGGGGACAGCGAAACGATGCAGGACTACCCTGGTGAATCGTGACCTCACACTATGACGTCGTTGTCCTCGGAGCCGGCCCCGGTGGGTACGTCGCTGCTATCCGCGCGGCACAACTGGGCCTGAGCACCGCCATCATCGAGCAGAAGTACTGGGGCGGTGTATGCCTGAATGTCGGCTGCATTCCGTCCAAGGCGCTTCTCCGTAACGCCGAACTCGCGCACATCTTCACGAAAGAAGCGAAGACGTTCGGCATGTCCGGAGACGTGTCCTTCGATTTCGGCTCCGCTTTCGATCGCAGCCGCAAGGTCGCGGACGGGCGAGTCAAGGGCATTCACTTCTTGATGAAGAAGAACAAGATCCCGGAGTACGACGGCAAGGGCACGTTCGTCGACGCCAACACCATCAGCGTGGAGCTGAGCAAGGGTGGCACCGAGACGATCACGTTCGACAACGCGATCATCGCGACGGGTTCGTACACCAAGCTGCTGCCCGGCACCTCGCTGAGCGAGAACGTCGTGACCTACGAAGAGCAGATCCTCACCCGTGACCTTCCGGGTTCGATCCTGATCGTCGGTGCCGGCGCGATCGGCATGGAGTTCGGTTACGTCCTCAAGAACTACGGCGTCGACGTCACGATCGTCGAGTTCCTCGATCGGGCATTGCCCAACGAGGACGCCGACGTCTCGAAGGAAATCGCCAAGCAGTACAAGAAGCTCGGCGTCACCATCAAGACCGGTGCCGCTGTGCAGTCCATCAGCGACGACGGCAGCAAGGTCACCGTCTCGATCAAGGACAACAAGTCCGGCGAGATCGAGACCGTGGTCGTCGACAAGGTTCTGCAGTCCGTCGGCTTCGCACCGCGCGTGGAGGGCTTCGGTCTCGAGAACACCGGTGTCGCGTTGACCGATCGCGGCGCCATCGCGATCGACGACTACATGCGCACCAACGTCCCGCACATCTTCGCCATCGGTGACGTCACCGCCAAGCTGCAGCTCGCGCACGTCGCAGAAGCTCAGGCTGTCGTTGCTGCCGAGACCATCGGCGGCGCGGAGACGCAGACACTCGGTGACTACCGGATGATGCCGCGTGCGACGTTCTGCCAGCCGCAGGTCGCCTCGTTCGGTTTGACCGAGGAGCAGGCCAAGGCCGAGGGCTACGACGTCAAGGTCGCGAACTTCCCGTTCGCCGCCAACGGCAAGGCACACGGTCTCGGTGACCCGACCGGTTTCGTCAAGCTGATCGCCGACAAGAAGTACGGCGAACTGCTCGGCGGGCACCTCATCGGACCGGACGTTTCGGAACTGCTGCCCGAGCTGACCTTGGCCCAGAAGTGGGACCTCACGGTCAACGAGTTGGCACGCAACGTCCACACCCACCCCACACTCAGTGAGGCACTGCAGGAAGCGATCCACGGCCTCGCAGGCCACATGATCAACTTCTGACGGCAGGGCCTTCGGCCCCGTGCGCCTTTTCGGTAGTTCGCACTACCGGAAAGGCTCACGGGGTTTTTCGTCTTTTGTGTCGCGTTGTGTTGCGAAACCGCCATCTGAGGCCTTCGAGTCGGGGTGTAGGCGCGCAACGCATTAGCGTCCCGAGTCGACCATTCGGCTTTCGAAGGACCACTCATGAAAACTCGTTCCGTACTGCTCGCGGCTTGCGTCGCGCTGACGCTCTCCGCCTGTGGAACCTCAGGTGACTCCGGATCGGACGCCGAAGCTTCGGGTGCCGCCGAGGTGGGGGCGTTCCCCGTGACCGTCGACCACGCCTACGGTTCGACGACGATCGACGCGGAGCCTATGCGCATCGTGACCATCGGATGGAGTGGCCAGGATGCGGTGATCGCACTGAACAAGGTTCCGGTCGCCATGGAGAGCTTCTCCGGCGCCGGCATCGAGAACAACATCCTGCCCTGGGACGCTTCGCGTCTGAACGGTGCCAAGCCTGTTCTCATGACGACCAATCCCGATATCCCGTTCGAGCAGATCCTCGGGCTCGATCCCGACGTGATCCTCGCCGTGTACTCCGGCATCGACGAGGGCGAGTACAAGCGTCTCAGTGACATCGCGCCGACCGTCGCGTTCCCCGACCAGCCGTGGGATACGGCGTGGGACAAGCAGATGAGCATGATCGGTGCAGCGCTCGGACAGCCGGAGCAGGCTCAGACGCTGATCGACGAGACCGGGGCGTACTTCGAGAAGCAGGCCGCTGATCACCCACAGTTCCAGGGCAAAACCGCAACGTATGCAATGCGCACCGACGAGGGCCTGATCGTCTTCTGCGGCACCGACCCGCGGATCCGTCTTCTCGGCCAGCTCGGGGTGAAGACCTCGCCCGGTGTCGACGCAGTGTGCACTTCCGGCGACAGTTCGGTGTCCGTGGGCATGGAATCCATCGACACACTCGACGCCGACGTCTTCATTCTCGTCGACGCCGACGGCACCAACCTGGACAAGCTGATGTCCTTCGGTCCGTTCGCGAACATGACCTCGGTGTCGAACGGCCGTCTGGTTCGTCTGGTCGGAATGGACTACGCGATGGCTACGTCCGCTCCGACGGTGCTGAGCGTTCCCTACGCATTCGACGAGTTCATCGCTCAGCTCTCGGACAAGTTGAGCTGATTCCGGGCGTCGTACGACGCTTGTGACGCAACGATTTTCGGCACCTGCGATTCGAGTAGTTCGATCAGGGCCGTGATCTTTGCGGCGACGTCGGCGCCGAGTTCGGTCAGGCTGTATTCCACTTTGGGCGGGATGGTTTCGAGTACCTCACGGTGCACGAGGCCATCCCGCTCGAGTGTTTGCAGGGTCTGCGAGAGCATGCGCTCGCTGACTCCGTCGACGCGTCGGCGAAGGGCACTGAACCGGTACGGGCCCTCGTTCAATGCCGCCAGCGCGAGTGCTCCCCAGCGTCCGGTTGCATTCTGCAATGCCGCCCGAGAGTTGCACCCGCGAGCGAAGACGTCAGCCTCGAGCGTTGGGTCCACGACGTCGGCATTCGGATCAGGGGTCTGGGCAGCACGTGAAGGTGAGTCGGTGCTGGTCATGAACCCAGGCTACTACTGCACGATCCCATAGCGCTAACTCGACGTGTTGCACTTACGAAAAATAAGTGCATGATGGTTGCAGAACGCATTTACGCTTCAACCTGGATCGGGAGTTCGCATGAGCATTGCAGTCACCGGCGCAACCGGAAACCTCGGACAACTGGTAGTCGAGTCGTTGATCGAGCGGGGAACCGCCGCGTCCGACATCGTCGCAGTGGTCCGCAATCCACAGAAGGCGGAAAGCCTCGCCGCCCGCGGAGTAGTTGTACGCCAAGCGGACTACGCCGATGCCTCGGCGTTGGAAACCGCACTGGCGGGCGTCGACAAGCTGGTTCTGATCTCGGGAAGTGAAGTGGGGTCACGGCTCGCGCAACACACCAACATCATCGACGCGGCGAAGGCTGCCGGCGTCGGATTCATCGCCTACACGAGCATCTTGAATGCTCAGGACACGCCGATGAAGCTTGCTGCCGAGCACAAGGCGACCGAGGACGTGCTCACTCGGAGCGGTATTCCGTTCGCGCTGTTGCGCAACGGTTGGTACTGGGAGAACTTCACCAACGACCTGGCCGGTGTGATCGAACGCGGCGCACTGGTCGGTGCGGGAGCGGAAGGCAAGATCGCGGCTGCGGCGCGTGCGGATTACGCCGACGCCGCAGCAGTAGTCGCGACCACCGATGGCCACGAAGGCGCAGTGTACGAGTTGGGCGGTGACGAGAGGCTCACCTACGCCGAATTGGCCGCAAAGATCAGCGAATTCGCGGGCAAGCCCGTCGCGTACCAGTTCGTGGACGAGCAGGCATACGAAGGCATTCTCGAGAGCGTCGGACTGCCTGCACCGGTTGCGCAGATCCTCGCCGATTCCGATGCTGCAATTGCCAAGGGGGCGTTGGACACCGAGTCGGGTGACCTGCAGAAGTTGATCGGCCGCAGCAGCACTCCGGTGGCTGAGGTGTTGAGGAAGGCCTGACCTGCTGTGCGCCTTTATTAACCGCGGGCGGTTAATAAAGGCGCACAGGGGTTACCCCATGTGGACTGCACCCTCGGCGGGCAGATCACCCTTCTTGGCGCGGACCAGAACCAGCACTACCGGTGCGATGATCGCCAACAGGACTGCCGCCCAACCGAATGCGGCCGAGTATCCGGATACCTCGGCGCCGAAGAAGTAGTCCGTCATCGAGGCGACGAAGTCCTGCACCGGCTGGGGGAGTAGCGCCAATTGGTCACCAGTCGGGATGGTCGCGTTCGACATGTCGACAGGAATGCCTTCCGGCGGGATCGGCGCCGCGTTGTCGGCGGTGAAGGCCGACTTGGCCGAAGCGTAGATCGTGGTGAACAGTGCGGTTCCGAGTGCGCCGCCGATCTGCAGGGTGGCGTTGACCAGGGCACTGGCAGCGCCGGCGTCGTGGTCGGGGACACCGATCAGTGCGAGGTTCTGCATCGGCACCATCAGCAGACCCAGTCCGAAGCCGAAGATCGCGAGGCCGGGGAACACGTGCGTCCAGTAGGAGCTGTGTACCTCGATCTGGGTCAGCATGAGCAGTCCTACTGCTGCCACCAGCGGGCCGGCGACCATGAGCGGCTTGGGGCCGATCTTGGTGGACAACTGCGCTGCGATGGTCGACGCCAAGACGATGAAGAACGCCATCGGCAGCGATCCGACGCCGGCCATGACCGGGCTGAATCCGAGCACGATCTGCAGGTAGAACGTCAGGTACAACGTGCCGCCGAGCAGGGCGGCGCCCACCAGCATGGAGCCGATCAGAGCAGCGCCGCGATCACGATGCCACGGAACGCTCAGCGGTAGAAGCGGATTCTTGCTGCGGCTCTCGACGACCACGAAGATGGCGAGGAAGACCAGGCCCAGTGCGATGAACAGCAAAGTGTCCGCCTGACCCCAGCCGTGCTCGGCGCGTGTGAATCCGTAGACCAGTGAGCCGAGCCCCAGGGCGATGAGGACAGCGCCGGGAAGGTCGTAGCTCGTGTCGCCGTGCGCTTTGGTTTCCTTGACGATCGGGACGGCTGCAGCGATGGCTATCAGCGCGATCGGGATGTTGACGAGCAGGCACCAACGCCAGTCGACGTACTGCGTCAGCACTCCACCGAGGAGCAGGCCGATGGCAGCGCCACCGCCGGAGATCGCGCCGTAGACGGCAAAAGCCTTGGCGCGCTCCTTCTCTCCGATGAAGGTGGTGGTGAGCATCGACAGCGCAGCGGGCGCGAGCAGTGCTGCGAAGACGCCCTGGCCGGCGCGAGCGATGAACAGTTCGATACCGCTCTGCGCGATGCCGCCGATGCCGGAGGCAACCGCGAAGCCCGCCATGCCGACGATGAAGGATCGCTTTCGGCCCCAGTAGTCCGCGATACGTCCGCCGAGGAGCAGCAGCGCACCGAACGCCAAGGCGTACGACGTGACCACCCACGCGCGGTCAAGGTCGCTTATGCCCAGTTCCTCCTGGGCTGCCGGTAGGGCGATGGAGACGATGGTGCCGTCGAGCACCACCATGAGTTGAGCGAACGCGACGATGCAGAGCACCAGCCAGCGACGTTGATGATTCGGATTCTCGGAGACAGCCGGGATCGGTGGCAGAGTGCCGCCGTCGACGTGGGACGTGGTGGTCATTGGAAAAAGGTATTCCAGCCTTCTCGGGTGAGTCAAACGAAATAGTTCGTTCGGTTACCATCATCACTATGGCTCCCACTGACGTGACCGCGACGAAACAGCGAATCCTCGACGCTGCGCAAGAAGAATTCGGCACCTACGGGCTTGCCGGTGCGCGCATCGATCGGATTGCGAAGAACGGAAACGCCAGTAAGGAGCGCCTCTACGCCTATTTCGGTGACAAGGTCGCGTTGTTCCACGCGGTGCTCGACGTCGACTTCGAGCAGGCGATGGAATCCGTCGAGTTCACCGGTGAAGACATGCCCGCGCATGCCGTCGAACTGTTCGACGCAATGCTCGGCAAACCACAGATTCAACGGATGATGATCTGGGGTCAATTGCAGGGTGAGGCACCACGGATGAAGAAGCTGGCCGAGGAACATTCCAGCTGGGTTCCGCGAATGGCCACGATCCGCAAGGCTCAAGAAGACGGCCTCATCTCGAAGCACTGGGACCCCCAGGACCTGATCACGATGCTGTTCGGCCTCGTGTTCGGCTGGGTGGTGGCCCCCGGTGTGGCCGACAACCAGAACGTCGACGCCGACGAGATCGCGCGCCGCCGTGAAGTGGTGCGCGAGGCCGTCACTCGAATCTGCAAGCCGTGACTGTCAGCGAGAGAGGTACGCGGCCCAACCGCCGTAGTCGGTGATGTCAGCTGCGCCGTTTACGGCGTCATGAGTGCAGCTGAAACCGACTGTCGTTCTGCCGTCGGATAACTCGACGCTCGTGAGCGCCATCGGTGCAGGCAAGGCGGCGAGGAACGTTCCCAGCCCGGCCGGTGAGATTCGGAAGATCTCGCCGACGACCGGTGCGCCGAGTCCAGGGCCACGGCGTACCAGGCCGGGCTTCGGTGGCGTCGTGTCGAGAGCGAAGAGCCGGTAGGCATCCGAGGTCGTGACGGTTTCGACGTACCGCGCGCCGAGGTCGACCAACTGTGTGTTGAGGGGTTGCCCGCGCAGGTGAGCGCCGAATACTGCGAGGTCGATTCCGGTATCGACGAGGGTGGGTGAAGGCGCACCGCCGAGTCGCGCAGCGAGGTCGATGGCGATCTGGTCGTCGAAAGCGGGTACGACGAACATGACGCCGAACGGGTGATCTTCGGCAGTGCGGTGTCCGGGCGCCGCGACGGCCGCCATGTCGAGCAGGTTGCAGAAGTTGGTGAAAGTTCCCATCCGGCGGTTGATTCCGAACGGATCCTCGGTCACGGCGGCAATCGTCGGGTGTTCGGTGGTGGTGGGAAGCAGTAGGGCGTCGAACCCGGCGAGGAGTTCCCGGGCGGCAGCCTTGGCGCGGGTGAGAGCATCGAGATCGTCGACTAGCTGGTATCCGGTGGGGTGCTTCGCACCGAGCACGATGTCGGACACCGCGGGATCTGCTCCGGCAGGACGAGTTTCGAGGAACTCGCCGGCAGCGGCGTACCGCTGCGCCACCACGGCGCCGTCGTAGAGCAATCGGGCCGCGCCGAGCAGTCCGGATATGTCGACGGTCTCGGTCTCGGCGCCGCCGGCTACCAGAGCTGTCACAGTGTCCTGAAATGCTGCTGTATACGACGGGCTCAGTTGAGCGAGATCCTCGATTCGGGGGACGCCGACGCGGGGATTCGGCGCCGCCGCGAGACGAACGTCGGAAGGCCAGACGCGGCTGCGGGGATCCCGAGGTTCGTGGCCGATCATGATTGCCGCTGCCGCGGTTGCCGATTCGAGGTCGTCGGCAAATACCGTCAGAGCGTCGTAGTCGACGCAGGCGGGCACTACTCCGTGGGCGGGGATGACGCCGAGCGAGAGCTTGAGTCCGTAGATCCCGTGGAACGCTGCCGGCACCCGGCCCGAACCGGCAGTGTCGGTGCCGATTCCGATGTCTGCAATTCCCAGCGCGACAGCGACGGCGGATCCGGAGCTACTACCGCCCGAGATCAACTCTTCGTCCCAGGCGCAGCGAACGGCTCCGTACGGACTGCGCGTTCCGACCAGTCCGGTGGCGAACTGGTCCAGATTGGTCTTCCCCAGAACAACAGCCCCGTGCTCGATCAACCGCGCAACGGCACTGGCGGTTTCGTCCGGCGAATACGCGAATTCGGGGCACGCCGCTGTGGTCGGCAGACCGGCGACGTCGACGTTGTCCTTGACGGCGACCAGACGCCCAGCCAGAGGAAGATGCTCGCCCGCGGCGATTCTGGCTTCGACCGAAGCGGCATCGGCAAGCACATCTTCCTTGCGGCGCAACGTGATCCAGACTTCGGGGCGATCTACTTCCTCGATCCGCTGGAATGCCTGCTCGACCCGGGCTGTCGGGGTGAAAACTTCTGCTGCGATGGTCATGGTGTGTACTGCTCCGATCAGTCCGTGATGTTGGCGAGTGAGAGCGCGGTGATCGCGCGGGTCACCCGGTCGAGGACGACGTCGAGAGACTCGCCGATGTGCTGGTGCAAAAGCGTGCGGGCCTCGGGCAGATTGCCGGCACGTAGTTCTTCGAGGATTCGAATGTGCTCCGCGATCGAGGTGTCGATGCGGCCGTTGACCATGAAGTCGTACATCCGAACGTGCCGGATACGGGAATTCACCGACAGCAGCGACGCGACCAGTTCATTGTTTCCCGACGCCCTCAGTACGGCGACGTGGAATTCCTCGTCCAGTTCGACGAACCCCGGTTCCTGAGCGGGCGGATCGAGAGCCAGGGCACGCCACCGCACCAATTCGTCGTCGAGGATTGTTCGGTCGTGCCGGATCGTCGGATCTGCGATCGCCCGGGTAATTCCTTGTAGTTCCAGCGTGATTCGGAGTTCATACAGATCTCGGATCCGCGGGATACTCGGGCGCACGGCGGAGAACCCGTACTCTTCCCGGCGCAGGAGTCCATCGGCGCACAGCATCGTCAACGCTTCCCGTACTGGTGTGCGAGAAATGCCGAAACGCGTGGAGAGTTTCGGTTCCGTCAGGCGCTGATCGAACCCGATAGTCCCGTTGACCAGTTCGGTGCGTAGTTCCCGGTAGACCACCTCACGCAGTGGCTCCGGCGCCGTATTCATCCCTGTCGACATACCTGTATACGCTATTGATCAGGTGTTTCGTCCAGATGTCTTCGGGTTAGAGCTGAGTTACGGCCGCCGCGGAACTTCAGGAGAAGTCGCGCTGAACCCGCAAGGTTCCGATCGTGGTGGCCAGGCCGTCGTACTGAGTGACCAACAAGGTGAATTCGATCAACCGACGATCGTCGAGATGCTGCGAGAGCGTTCCCCACGTGTCGTCGGTGACGTCCTTGGTGGTGACCAACTCGTCGACCGCAGTCAAGATCGCACGGTGACGCGGACTCAACTCGGAAGCGCCAGGGCCCTCGATGATTCGGGCCAGTTCTTCTGCGTCGATTCCGGCTTTGCGGCCGAGCCTGATGTGGTGATCCATCTCGTAACCGCAGTCCCGCAGGTGCGCGACCCGCAGGATGATCAGTTCGGTGTCGTGGCGAGAGATCTTGCCGCCGGGCATGAGTGAGCCGGAGTAGTGCAGCCAACCGCGGAAGAGTCCGCCCGTGCGCCCCAAGGTGCTGAACAGATGCGCATCGGGTGCTCCGGCAGCCTTCGACAGGACACGCCAGATTCCCCAGTTGATCGGACCGAGGTCCTTGAATCGGCCGGGCGGGATGCGGGGGTTCATGCGACTCCACGGATGTGAGAGGGACGGAGGTCGATAGCTCGTTGCGCGATGTGGCGAACCGCGGCGCTGCGGCGGGGCGCGTGTACGCGTGACTTCCGGCCGACGATACCGCGCTCGAACGCGTCGACGGCGTCAGCGACGGTCGTGGTGCCGGCGCTGGCGAGGGTTCCGCGAGCGCCGTCGAAAGAGAGTGCGGTGGTATCGGTGTCGATGTCGCCGATGTACGCGACGCCCACCTTGGTGCCGAGGTGTTTCATTTCCAAGCGCAACGCGTCACCCAACGCTTCGACGCCGGCGCGCGAAGCACCGAACGGTCCGCGAAACGGATGCTTGGCGGCGCCGTGGGCCGAGGCGACCACCAGGGCGTAACCGTTTTCGTGACTGATGTGCGGACCTGCTGCGCGCAGGGTGTAGTACGTGCCCATGAGGTTGACTTCGACGGCGCGGCGCATGTCCGCAGGGTCGCCGCCGAGGATCGACGAGTTCGCCTCGACCCCGGCATTGGCGACGACGACGTCGATGCCTCCCAGCTTCTCAGCGATGTAGTCGACGCCGCGAGATACCTGCTCGAGGTCGGCGACGTCGCACAACTGCCACGGCGCGCGGCCGCAGGAAGTGGCGACTTGTTCGAGAAGTTCAGGCTCGAGGCCGAGCAGTCCCACGGACGCACCACGGTCGTACAGGCGTCTGGCCAGCGAAGAACCGATATTGCGGGCAGCGCCGGTGATCAGGATGCGCCGACCCGTCAGGTCGTCCGCACTACTCTTGGCCGATTCGGCCTTGCCCGCCTCGCTCTTGCCCATTGCTGTGTCCCTACGCAGTGACCTTCTGGTCCTCCGACGCTAACACCGCCGGGTAGCTGCGACTGCAAGTACCGCCAACTCCGTCCGAATGGACGCTCAGACCGATGCGACCTCGAGACGCGGATGTGACGCGGAAGCCTGGGTCGACCGCAATCGACGGAATCGGACCACGGCAACGACGGCGGCAACAGCGGCGAGGATCACCAACGGCAGCGACGGACCCATCGTGGGTTCGATGACAACCAGTAGCACCGGCAGTCCGAATCCGAGATAGGTGCCGACGTAGAAGATCCCGGTCAGGGCGCCCCGCGAGGCCGGGGGAGCCAGCGACTCGAGGTCGAGCAGTCCCTCACGCAGACACAGTCCGTAGGCCGTACCGAGGACGAGCGCGCAGACGATGAACAACCCGAGCGCGGGGTGCGCGCCGCCGACTGCGACCAGGCAGTATCCGAGTGCCGCCAGTGCGGCGCCTGTCGTGCCGGCCTGAGGACCCCAATTGCGATGGCGCGCAGCGGTTTGAACCAGGATTCCAGCACCCAGAGTCAGCGCCGCCGCGAAACCCGGAAGGAGAGGACCTGAGTAGCGGTCCCCGAGCCTGGCCGTCATGGTCACGAAAGAGACTGTTGCGCTGGCGAACACCCACGGCGCCAACGGAAGTGCCCAGAGCAGCGCATTTGCGACGGAGCGCTCCGCGCCGTCTGGCGCATTTGCGACGGAGCGCTCCGCGCCGTCTGGGACGGGTGTGATGGTCGCGGCTTCTACGGAAACAGGTGTACGACTCCACACAGCTGCCGCGGTAACCGAACCCACCGACAAGAAGGCCGAGACGACAAAGGGCGTAGCGAGTGGGAAGGCGGCAAATTGTGCCAACAGACCCGAAAACAGTGGTCCCAGTGCAAAACCCGAGGTGAGTACTACGCCCGCCATCACGGTTCCGGACTTGCCGCGAAGGTCAGCCGCCCACGCGGTGCCGGCGCCGATTGCCAGACCGGCACCGATACCGACAACGAGGCGCCCGACCATGAGCCCGGGCGCGTCGTGCCAGAGAAGAAGAATCAAGGTTCCGAGCGAGGCTATGAGCGCTCCGGGCAGGACGACTACAGCTCGGCCGACGCGATCCGACAGTGCTCCACCGGTCAACAGGCCGGGTAGGAGTCCGAGCGCGTAGATACCGAAAACACCGTCGAGCACGGTATGCGAAAGGCCCTCGTCCACCCGGAGAACCGGGATGAGCGAAGCAAAGTGGTTGGCGGCCCAACCCGTCGAAAGTAGAACTGCCAGTACCGAGATGAACCCGCGACGGGATGGATCGCCCATACCGGCAGCTTAGGCGGGTACCAGATCGCTCACGTCGGCGAGGAGTTCGAACGTGCGCAACCAAGCCTCGCGGTTGGTGCCGGTCGACACCGTGATCAGCTCGTCGGCCTGTGCATGCTCGGTGAACTCGTCGAGGTAGGCGCGGACCTCCGTGGGCGTGCCGATGGCGCTGTACTTGGTCATCTGCAGAACCTGCTGACCCGCGGGGGAGTCGAGCAGCATGTCCGCTTCGTCGTCCGTGAACTTGCGTCCGCGTCCGAGAAGAAGGCTGACGCGCGAACGCTTGGCCGCGAGGAAGTCCTGCTGAGCCTGCTCATGGGTGTCGGCGGCGATGACGTTGACGCCCGCGATGACGTACGGCTCCGCCAACTGCTCCGACGGCTTGAACTCGCGTCGATAGATCGCGACGGCGTCGCGCAGGGCGTTGGGGGCGAAGTGCGAGGCAAATGCATACGGCAGGCCGAGCATCGCGGCGAGCTTGGCTCCGAACAGTGACGATCCGAGAATGTAGAGCGGAACGTGAGTGCCCTTACCGGGAACGGCATTGATTCCGGGGACGCGCGAAGTGTCGCCGAGGTAGCCCTGAAGCTCGAGTACGTCCTGCGGGAAGCTGTCCGAAGAACTCGGGTCGCGTCGCAAAGCCTGCATGGTCTTCTGATCACTACCGGGCGCGCGACCGAGACCGAGATCGATGCGACCCGGGTGCAGAGTCTCGAGGGTGCCGAACTGCTCGGCGATCGTCAGCGGCGCGTGGTTGGGCAGCATGATTCCACCGGCGCCGAGGCGGATTTTGCTGGTGTGCGCGGCGACGTGGCTGATCAGAACGCTGGTGGCCGAAGACGCGATGGAACCCATGTTGTGGTGCTCGGCATACCAGATTCGCTTGTAACCCCACTCCTCGGCGCGCTGCGCCAAGGTCACGCTGGCGTCGAAGCTGTCTTTGGCGGTTTCGTTGTCGCCGATGTGGGCGAGATCGAGGATGGAAAGTGGGACGGCCATGAATGTGGTGCCTTTCTCAGCGAATAGAACGCAAGCGTCGTTGTGAGGTGCAACCGCTGTGAGTCCATTCCTATTTCCGAGAGCCTTCCCACGCTGAGCAAGTGCGATTTTCGGAGGGGCGGTGACTCCCGCTCGATCAGTTCCGCACAGCGTTGGCCATGGCGGCCAACGAGAGGGCCTGCCGAGCGCGGTCGAGGACAACCGCACGAGAGATGTCGATGTGCGACACCAGTGCCTCGTGTGCTTGCGGAATCTTGCCGTCCAGCACCAGTTCGACGACGGAGATATGTTCCTCCACGGTGGCCTTCATACGGTCGGGAGTCAGGTAGTCGAACATCCGCACGGGGCGCAGCTTCGAGTTGACGGCCTGCAAGGCGTCGACCAACGCGTGGTTTCCGGATGAGGCGAGGAGCGCGATGTGGAACTCCTCGTCGAGCGTCACGAAGCCGGCGTCCGGTACCGGCATCTGTTTGAGAAATGTGTACCACTTGTCGAGTTCGGAACCGAGCGCGTCTCGATCATGAGCGGGGGCCTCACCGTCTAGTACCCGCCGAAGCCCGTGCACTTCGAGGAGTATGCGCAGCTCGTAGAGGCCACCCAACTCGTCGAGGTGCGGTCGGTACGGAAAGAGTCCATGTTCGTCGCGCTCGACCAGCCCGTCGGATTCCAACTTCGCGAGCGCTTCGCGCACCGGTGTTCGCGAGACACCGTAGAGATGAGCCAACCGTTCTTCGCCGAGTCGTTCGGATGGCGCGATCTGACCCGACATCAGATCGTTCCGGATCGACCGATAGACCTGCTCGCGCAGCGGCGGGCGCACACTCATGTCAGATTGCCATCGCTCGACGAACCGCCTCGGTGGACGTGGTGCCGCCCTCACCGGTCGAGGTCACGTGTCCCGCCGCGAGAATGCTGTAATGCTGCGCAGATTGGAGCGCGAAACCGATGTGCTGCTCTACGAGGAGGACACCGAGATCGCCGCGCTCGGTGAGTTCCATGACGGTTCTTTCGATTTCGGCGACCACGTTGGGCTGAATGCCCTCGGTTGGTTCGTCCAGAATGAGGATCTTGGGCTCGGTGATCAGGGCGCGAGCGATGGCAAGCTGTTGTCGCTGCCCACCGGAGAGAAGTCCCGCGCGACGGTCGAGGAGCGTGGTGAGTGCGGGAAACAGATCCAATGCCTCTGCGATGAGTGCCTTTCCGCGTTTGCGCCCGTCGGCGACCACCCGAAGATTCTCGGCAGTTGTCAGTTGTCCGAACGACTGCTGACCCTGGGGTACGTAGGCAAGTCCGCGAGCGACGCGGGCGCTCGGCCGTAGACCGGTGATGTCCTCACCGTTCAGAAGTACCTTTCCCCGTGTAGGTTTGATCAGACCGACGGCGGCGCGCAGCAAGGTGGTTTTACCCGCACCGTTGTGACCCATGACTGCCGCAACTCCGTCGCTGGGAACCAGCAGGGATACGCCGTGGATCACTTCGGTGCGTCCGTAGCCGGCGCGGATGTCGACGAGCTCGAGCATGATTCAGTCCTCCGGGGTCGGTTCGGTGTCGGCGCCGAGATCGGTTCCGGCAGCGGCTGTGCCGAGGTAGACCTCTTGCACCTTGGGGTCGGCTTGGACCTCCGCCACAGTTCCTTCGGCAAGCACTTTCCCAGCGGCGAGCACTGTGACGGACGTGGCGAAGGATCGCATGAAGTCCATGTCGTGCTCGACTACGACGACGGTTCGCGCACCGCCGATGCGCCGCAGAAGGTTCCCGGTCTCCTCGCGCTCCTCGAGGCTCATGCCTGCGACGGGCTCGTCGAGCAGGAGCACGGAACAGTTCTGTACCAACAACATTCCGATTTCGAGCCACTGCTTCTGTCCGTGCGCCAGAATGCCTGCGGCGGTGTCCCTGAGGTGCTCCAACCCGGTTGTCTCCAGCGCCTCTTCGATCTCGGGAAGCACACCTTTGCGTTTTCTGAGCAGGTTCCACGGTGATCGGCCGGCTCCGGCCGCGATGTCGAGATTCTGCAGCACCGAGAGCTCTTCGAAGACGCTTGCCGTCTGGAAGGTTCGCCCGACGCCGAGGCGGGCGATCTTGTGAACCTTCTTGCCGAGCAGTTGCTCGCCGGACTTCGTGATGGAACCCGTCGCGGGAACGAGTCCGGTGATGGCGTCGACCAACGTTGTCTTTCCAGCCCCGTTCGGGCCGATGAGAAACCTCAGGTCGCCCTGCATGAGGGTCAAGTCGACGCCGTCGACGGCCTTGAAACCGTCGAAGCTGACCGAAAGATTTCGTACTTCGAGGTACTCGGACGACATTCCGGCGTTGCCACCCAGTGCCGGTGTGGGTTCGCTGGTGGCGGTTGTGTTGGTCATGACGACACCTCCACTGGTTCGGGTTGGGAGACCTTGACCGGCGGGTCGGCCGGGGTCTCACGCTTCTTGCGGTGGCGCATCAGGGCGAACAATCCGGCCACACCTGCCGGGAAGAACCCGACCACGACGATGAACATCAACCCTTGTGCGTAGATCCATCCCGAAGGGAGTTTCTCCGAGAATGTCGACTGCGCCCACGCGACGCCGATCGCACCGAGTACCGGACCGAGAAGCGTTGCGCGGCCGCCGATCGCGACCCCGATGAGGAAAGCGATGGACGGGACGATCCCGACGTCGGCGGGGGAGATGATGCCCACGATCGGAACGAACAGCGCGCCGGCGATACCGGCGAGGAACGCCGCGGTCACGTAGGCGACCAGTTTGATGTTCGCCGGATCGTATCCGAGGAAACGTACTCGCTCCTCTTGATCACGGACGGCGACGAGGAGTTCGCCGTATCGGGAGTTCATCAGCTGGCGAATCAGAGCGACCGATGCGAGAAGAACTCCGGCGGCGATGAAGAACAACATCTGCTTGTTCGCCGGATCGTTGAGATTGAAACCGAAGAACGTGCGAAAGCGGTTGAGGCCGTTGCTGCCACCGATCGACTGCTGGCCGATCAAGAGGATCGCGAAAGCCGCGGCGAGTGCCTGCGAGAGGATCGCGAAGTACGCGCCCTTGACTCTCCGCTTGAACACACCGAGTCCGAGGAGAAAGGCAACAGCGGCCGGCAGGAAAAGGATGGCGAAGATCGCCACGAATGGCGAGGCGAACGGTTGCCAGTATCCCGGCAGTTCGGTCTTGCCGGCGATGGACATGAAGTCCGGGACCGCGTCGCCCTTGAGTTCGGCATCGGCGATCTTGAGGTGCATCGCCATCACGTATGCGCCGATTCCGAAGAAGACGCCCTGGCCGAGCGTGAGCATTCCGCCTCTGCCCCAAGCCAAACCGATACCGACAGCGACTATGGCGAAGCACAGGAATTTTGCCAACAGTGACAGCCTGAAGTCCGAGAGCACAGCCGGAGCGACGGCGAACAGCACGATCGCGGCAAGTGCAAAACCGCCCCACACCCGAATTCGGGAATTGTTCAGGATGCTCATACGAGGCTCCTCGTCTTGACTGCGAACAGGCCCTGCGGCCGAACTTGAAGGAAGACGACGATGATGACGAACACGATCACCTTCGCGATCGACGCTGTCGTCGAGTACTCGATGAACGAGTTCAAGATGCCGAGGGCGAAGGCTGCGATCACGGCTCCCTTCATCTGACCGAGACCGCCGACGACAACAACCAGGAAGGCGTCGATCAGATAGGACTGGCCGATGGTCGGGCTGGTGGAACCGATGAGCGTCAACGCGACACCCGCGACGCCGGCGAGCCCGGAACCGAGGAAGAAGGTCGTGATGTCCGTACGACGAGAGGAGATTCCGCTCGTCTCGGCCAGATCGCGATTTTGGACGACGGCCCGGATGCGTCTACCCATCGACGACTGCTTCAGTGCGACCGAAAGTGCGATCACCGCTGCGATCGCCAACACCAGAATGAAGATGCGGGTTTTCGGCACCACGGCGCCGAAAATATCGACCCCGCCCGAAAGCCAGCTCGGCGCCGAAACATTGACTGCCGGCGCGCCGAAGATGTCGCGCGCCAACTGCTGAAGGATCAATCCGACGCCGAATGTCACCAACAGGGTGTCGAGGGGTCGGTGGTACATCCGCGATACCAGGACCACTTCGAGCACAACACCCATCAGTCCGCCGACGACGAAACCGACGAGCAGAGAAATGATCAACGATCCCGTTGCATTCGAGATCACCTGCTGCACTACGTATGCGGTGTACGAGCCGGCCATGATGAACTCGCCGTGTGCCATGTTGATGACACCCATCTGCCCGAACGTGAGAGACAACCCCAACGCTGCCAACAGGAGAATCGATCCGATACTCAAACCCGTGAACAACTGCCCGATCACAACATCCATGACAGACGCTCCACCTCTCTACTCGTCGATTCCGTCAATTCCGCCTTTTGTCGATCAGCTACCGAGGCCCTCAGCCCAGGGGTAGTTCTTCAGGTACGGATCCGGCTCGATCGGCTGTCCCGAATCCCAGACCGTGTAGATCAGTCCGTCGGAACGGATTTCGCCGATCCGGGCAGTCTTGGTGATGTGGTGGTTGTCGCCGTCGATGGTGACGAGTCCTTCGGGCGCCTGGAAGGTCACACCGTCGGCGTTGTCCTGAATATCCTTGACCGCAAACGAGTTGGCCTTCTCGACGGTGTTCTTCCAGAGGTAGACGGAGGTATATGCCGCTTCCATCGGATCGGACGTGGGCTTGTCCTGCCCGAACTTCGCCTTGTACGCCGCGACGAACTTCTTGTTCTCGGGGGAGTCGATGGTCTGGTAGTAGTTCCACGCCGTCAGCTGGCCTTCGACGTTCTGGACTCCGATACCACCGACCTCTTCCTCCGCAATGGAGACGGAGACGACGGGCATGTCGGCGGGTTTCAGGCCGACATTCGAGTATTCACGGAAGAACGCAACGTTGGAATCGCCGTTGAGTGTGTTGAACACGGCATCGGCGTCGGCTGTGCGGACCTTGTTCACGATGGTGGAGAAGTCGGTCGAACCCAGAGGCGTGTAATCCTCGCCCTTGATCTCGATGCCGTTCGCTGCCGCGTACGCCTTGATGATGCGGTTGGCGGTCTGCGGGAACACGTAGTCGCTGCCGACCAGATACAGCGACTTGACGCCCTTCTCCTTCAGGTAATCCAGCGCCGGGATGATCTGCTGGTTGGTCGTTGCGCCCGTGTAGAAGATGTTCTTCGAATCTTCCAGTCCCTCGTACTGGACCGGGTAGTAGAGCAAAGAGTTGTTGTCCTCGAACACGGGCAGCATGGCCTTGCGGCTCGAGGAGGTCCAGCCACCGAAAACTGCTGCGACGCAATCGCTGCTGATCAGTTTCTCGGCCTTCTCGGCGAACACTGTCGGCTCCGACGCACCGTCCTCTGCCACGATCTGGATCTTCTTACCCAGTACACCGCCGGAATCGTTGATCTCCTGCACCGCCAACGAGATGGAGTCGCGGACCGTCACTTCACTGATGGCCATGGTGCCCGAGAGTGAATTCAGGGAACCGACCTTGATCGTGTCCCCCGAGGTGTCGACGCACGACGTAGCCGTCGAATCTCCCGATGCGGTGTCTGTTGCCTTGCTTCCGCAGCCGGTGAGAACCAAGCCCAGCGCGGCGAGAGCGGCCGGCGCGGCAAGGGTGCGCTTCGAGAAGGTTCGCATGTACGGGCCTTTCGTGTCGATGGCTCTGGCAGACAATGGCTCTGACAGATCTGTATCCGGAGTGCGTATACAACGCTGTATTCGTCGAGTGCACAGAGTAGGTGGAAGTTGTTGCGGTGGAATGACTGTCGGTGACAAGTGTGTGTCCGGTGTTTCGATTGGGTATCCAGGACCTCACACCGCAGGTCAGCGAGGGTGCGGTGTTAGCATCGACGAGAAATTGATCAAGCACTCGCTTGACGATCGGAACGTCGGAAGGATCTTCTCGTGCGCTCGACCCGACGGGACGAAATACTCGCTCATGCGGCCAAGCTGTTCAGTGAGCGGGGAATCGCCGCGACGACGGTGCGCGACATCGCCGACGAAGTCGGGATCCTCTCCGGCAGCCTCTATCACTACTTCGACTCCAAGGATGCGATAGCCAACGAGATCGTCGTCCGGTTCCTCGAAGATCTCAACGTCCGGTACGAGGACTCGATCGAACCGGAAGGTTCGGCTCGAAATCGCCTGGCCACGATGGTGTCGGTCTCCTTTGCCTCGGCGGTGGATCACCCGTATGCCACGGAGGTCTATCAGGGAGAAGCCATACTTTCGTCGCAACCGGCGGACGCGCCCATCACCATCCTGGTTCAGAAGGCACACAGCTACTGGCGATCGGCTATCGCTCGCGGAATTGCCGACGCGGAGTTTCGGGAAGACATCGATCCCGAACAGTTTCACCGTCTCCTGCGTGAATCCGTCTGGTCCACCGTCGCGCAGTATCGCCCACAGCTTTCCGAATTGGCCGAAGATCTGCAGCGCAATCTGATTTCGGTTTTCCTGGACGGCTTTGCCGCACGTTCCGTCGACGGTGAGCCGGTGGCACGCATTGCGCGGCGCACGGCGAAGAAGGAAGCGCAGACCGAATCTCCCGACTCGGACCTTGCCGAACTCCGCTCTGATGTCGACGAATTGAAGTCCGTCATTCGCGAACTCAGCTCGTCGATCCGGCAGCTGCAGAAGCCGTAACACCGCAGTTCCTGCGCGTGTAGTTCGGATTTTGACTATCAGTGTGACCCAGTGCATACTTCTGTCCACACTCGTAAATCAAGCGCTTGTTTGATTTACCAAGCACAGTTTGGACGGGAGTTCGATGTGAGACTCGGAAAGGCGATCGCCGTCTGCGCGGCAGTGGTCCTCGGGGCGAGCGCGTGCGCATCTGCCGGTGTCATTCCCGAAGACACCATCGTCATCGGTTTGGACGAGGACTCCACCGGGCCCGGTGCGTCGTACAGCACGATCGCCGGCAAGACGGTGCGGATGACCGTCGACCTGATCAACCAGGCGGGCGGAATCAACGGTAAGCAAGTCGAATTGGTTGTCGAGAACGACGAGAGCAGTCCCACCAAAACCCCGTCGATCATTCGGAAGTTGGTCGATCACGGGTCCAGTGCGGTCATCCTCGCCACGGGCAGCGGGTCGGTGCTGCAGGCCAAGTCGATTCTCCAGCAGTCGAAGATTCCTGCGATAGCTCCGGTCGTTCTCAGCGACGCCTTTGCCTCGGCGCCCGACAACGACTTCTCGTTCATGATTCCGAACTCGTTGAAGCAGTACGCCCAGGTGTACTGCGGGGCTTTCGAGAAGATGGGGTACAAGTCCCTGGGAATTCTCGGTGACGCGAGTGCGTCCATCGACGGAATCATCAAGACCCTGCGGCCGGCGCTCGAGAAGTGCGCGAGAGTGACGGGCGTCGAAAAGGCGCCGGTCGATGCCGCGGACATCACCGCACAGGTCTCACGTCTCGCGGAAACCGAACCGGACGCGATTCTGGTCGCCAGTATCGGCGGGCACTTCGAAATCCTCGCGCACAACACCTTGTCGAAGGTCACCCCGCAGACGCAACGCTTCTCACTCGCTTCCATCGGAAACCAGCCCGCATCTTGGGCTTTGGCGGACCCGAAGGCGTTGAGCGGCATGGTGTACATGGGCTCGCTCAGTGAGAACAACCCGAGAACCGCCGAACTGCGTCGCAAGGTGCAGGCGGTGAAGGGGCCTGATTATCAACTGACCGCCTACGACGCACAGGCGTACGACGCCGTCATGATGTTGGCCGAGGCAATCGAAATTGCCGGCGACCAC